>JAFQKI010000015.1 GCA_017396945.1 Muribaculaceae bacterium
GATATGCGTTATTGGTCTGTTTGTGTAGGCAATGAAGACACATACACTCCTCTTGCTATAAGCGACTACCAAACTAAAATCGACGCCAACGGCTTTGCAAACTATATCCTTGCCGACAAGAATTCAGCAAATTATGCCGAAGTAAAACGCATCGCTGAAGAAAAAGGCTACAACATCCTTGAATGGGACGGCAATGCTTGGAAAAAAGGTGTGATGATTCTATATCGCAACATGGTATTTGACGACGACTATGCACACTCTATGCGTTTACTTGATCCTGTTGGTCCCGGCACAAATGTTATGGCTAATCCAGCAAAATATATTGCCGTATTAGGTCTTGGTCAATGGGGCGCTACCGGAGCAAAAATCACCACTACCCAATTTATTGCAGCAGGTGGAAATATTCCTTTGCGCCAACAAGCACAATAATTAACCCTTCCAGCTTCAACTCATGAAATATTTCTCAATCCTTGCATGCTTGATGCTCTTATGCTTTTCAAGTTGCATCAAGGATGAAAAACCAAATATTGAAGCCGACATTATCGAGGTGCTCTCCCCACAGGAGGGCATCTTGAATGTCGTATATCAATCAACAAGCATTGACATTTATGCCGACCCGGCTAAAATCGATCCCGAGAACATCACTTTTAGTTATCTCATCTCGGAAGGTGCTACAATTTCACCCGATCCACAAGGGGTGAGTGATTATTCCACTCCTAGATCATTTATCGTTACAAGTGAAGATGGTGAATGGACTAAAACTTATCAAGTGCGCATCATTTTCAAAGACCTACCCTCTGAGTTTGACTTTGAAAACTGGTATCAACCCGAAGGTGAAAGATATAAAATGCCTTTTGATATAGATTCAGAATCGGGCGACTCGTTGTTTATATGGTCTTGTGGTAATGAGCCTTACGCTTTCATCACTAACAAATATGATGACTACACAACGTTCCCCACTCAACCCACCACAGAGGCTTGTCAGGGTAGTTATGCCGTAAAACTTGAGACAAAACTCACCGGCGACTATTACAAGCCTATCGCTGCCGGCAACTTGTTTATCGGACAATTTGACGCATCTAAGTATGATCCCCTTGAATCAACACAATTTGGATTACCCTTTATGAAGAAGCCTCTTCGCATTACCGGAAAATACAAATATCGTTCAGGAGGGAAAACATATCACACTCAATCCGACGATAGCTGTCGCATTCAAGCGGTATTATATAAAACCGATGCCAATGTAAAACATCTCAACGGCTACACTATTAAAAACAGTCCTAACATCGTGGCTCGTGCCGAAATGACCGACGACGGAACCGACACCCCGGGTGAGGGATATAAATATTTCGATTTCGAATTTATATACACCCAAGAAATCGACTGCGATATATTAAAATCGGGAGGTTATAACCTTGCTGTTATCTTCTCGGCAAGTCGCAAAGGTGACACCTACGATGGAGCTCCGGGTAGCGTTATGCTCGTTGATGATGTGAAGATTATTTGTGACACTAATTTTTAATCAAGCTTCAACATGAAAAAGATTACTATTATAATTGCATTGGTTTTTGGCATTGCATTATCGTCATCAGCCAACGACTCTATTGCCTCAAATCGCAATGGAATGGAATATAAAGTTGCAGCCGGATTTAATATTGGTGGAACATCTCCCATCGGGCTTCCTGCCGAGGTGCGTGACATTAACAGCTACAAACCCACCCCCAACCTGTCAATCGCCGGATATGCAATAAAAATGTTTAACCCGACATGGGGATTGAAAGCCGGGCTTCGCTTTGAGAACAAAGGAATGGAAACAGGCATTAATGTAAAGAACTACAAAATGACCGTCAACATTCAATCAGGCGATGCAACAGGTGTAAAAACAGGTTATTTTACCGGCGACATTAAAAATAAAACTCGCATGGGATACCTAACCATTCCGGTGAGTGCCGTTTATCGACTCAACAAGCAATGGGATTTCCATGCCGGTATTTATGCCGCATACGCCCTTGATTACAACTTTACAGGCAAAGTGGTACAAGGTCAAATTCGTGAGACCCCTCTCACCCCTATCATTGGTATCACAAAAGCCGACTACAACTACTCCGACGATCTACAAAAGTGGGACGTTGGCGCTGAAATAGGCGCAGCATGCAAAGTGTATCGTAACCTTGCTATTGAAGCCAATTTCACATGGGGTTTTATAAGCGTGCTTGATCCCGATAAGCGCAAGATGGATATGGACAACTATAACCTATATCTCAATTTAGGTGTAAGTTACACATTCTAACTCATATTCAACAGATTTAGCTAAAACGATGTGTCTAATCAAAAGATTGACACATCGTTTTTTTTCACATATACAGCTATTCACTCCAATAATATCACTATATTTGCAATCGATGAACGATGCTGCTCACATAATAGGGATTTGCCGACATCGCTTGACTACCGACGGCGAGGGTGTTACCACTTTGGTGGCATTCCATGGCTGCCC
>JAFQKI010000016.1 GCA_017396945.1 Muribaculaceae bacterium
AGAAACTTTCCCCCAATCCACCAAATTTTTTATCCCCTTTTTTCAGCAAATTTTATGAAAATTTTATCGCGTTTAGAGATTAAACCCTGGCTCACAACATTTTAAACCCCTAAAAATTTTATGTTGTAAAACATGTTTTTTTTGAGAGAGCCATCCCTGAGAGAGAAGCAGAGACCTCACTCCTTATTTTTTCCAAATTATCATTCTTACCGGAATGACATACAAGCATCCATTATTACATACCAGGTTTTACCCATAGGAAGGCACGGAGGGGGGGCTGAACAAACCGCATTGCGAAGCAATGGTTAACTGGTAGCCGGGTTTTGCCATTAGGCAAAGCCCAGTAAGAATCGGAATAAAAATGACAATCTGAAAGATTGATTAATTAATGTTTCTTCCAGAAACACAACCTTTTATGACAATCAAAACCATATTTTGCCGTCGGCAAAACACGGCTATCGATAAAGCATTGTTTCACAATGTGCTTTGACCAACAATGTGCTATCGGTTAATTTTTGTTTCACAATGCGGTTTGATCAACCTTGTGCTACCAATAAATTATTGCTTTGCAAAACATGGTTAGATAGGCTTTTGCACAAGATTTTATCATCCATTGCTCAAGGGCAATATCCCATGCCGGAGGCATGATATCACATATTAACCGACCGTAAGTGAGCGACAGCAAGCACCACGACCGGAAATCCACAACACAAACCGCATTTGAAGAATGTAATTTCGATATAGCCTCATGTGAACCGGCACGCTCTCCCCTATCCCCCGCGACGTCACCGCCCAATAAAGCGAATGGGCATTATCTCTCGACAACGCCCACCATTGCATATAATTATTGTTTTTATCTACGTTATTTCTTTATGAATTTAATCGGAGTTTGGTTATTTACCACTACTATGTAGTGACCTGAGGCAAGGTCATCGGCATTAATGGCAATCATAAACTCGCCATTGCATGAAATGCTCTTAACCGCCACTCCGGCCTCATTGAAAATCACAACATTTTCGAGAGCTACCGGCGACTCTACATTAAGCATTGTCTCAACCGGCACAGGATAAACTTTGAGCCCTCCACTCATCGCATCTTCAATACCTGTTATAATCGAACCGGCCTCAACTGTCGCCGACACGGTTTCGCTCAATTTACTTGCTGCGGTCGCCTCACTCGCATAAACGGCGGTAACGGTATATTTCCATGTCGATGGGTCATTGACACCATTTGTATATGTGCCGTCATCTACAATATGATACCACAAAGCTGTACTTGCATGAGCCGACGCTTCCTCAAACTTGGCTTCATTATTTGCGAAATCATAGTCTCCGGGGACTACATCATAAAGACCTCCCGATGTGGGTCGACCATCCACCATCAAGTCAAAGTTTTCTACCGGCACTACAGCTCTCGCGTTGTCGGATGTCGTAGCCGAGATAGCATAATATGAAACCGGCTCGGTAGTTTCATCGTGGTTGATATTAATTTCGACACGATAAACATCAACGGGAACACCTTGATTATCCCAAACACCATCAAAACCATCTTCCGACATCATATCGCTATGAGCAACCGACACTTGAACAGCAAGTGCTTTAGGATCATAATCGCGTATATCGCGGTCGGTTGTTTTTTCACTCTCATGCATATCACCCTCGTCCAACACATTCACATAGTTAACAGACACCGCTGATTCATAAATATCTCCACGTACAAGATCGGGGTGAGACAATCTGAAGCAACCATTACGCTCCACTCCGTCAACATCCTCATAAACCACTGCCGAGTATATTCCCGAACCGCTACCGGTCGATGTTGAGCCATTGAGATTGCGAGTATAAGAGTAATCACCATTGGGACTGATTGTATAGGTCCACACATCGGTTCCAGCTTCGTTTTTAAATGTATAGGTGTAGTCCTTAACTCTATAGTTTACATTTCCCGAAGATGTCGTTTCTCCATTAATTGCCACACCAAATACAGCAGCGCCATCATAACTTTTCAAATCGCCAGATGGATTATTGGTTGTTTCCTGACAGTTTGACTTAATCTGTAAATCGACAGGCGTCGGAGGGAAATAGTTATTGGGTAGCAAGCGATACTTAGCAAAACGCACACCGGGAATGTATTGATAGATATATACACAATCGGCCTCGCCAGGGTCGCTGAAATTAATTCCCAATTCAGCCTCACCATCAACCTTACCAAGCACGGCATAAATCCAGTTACCATTGGCATCGCTATATTGATTATCTTCCAACTCTTCTTGAGTCACCTGCGCTACCGGAATGTGCTTTGTCAAATCGGCATAAAGCGCATCTTGCATAATGGGCTGTTGCATCTCATCGACCTCAGCATCGCCATTGGCATCATATTTTACACGGTCTCCCATTGAGATATAGAAGTTACCCATGTTTTGTGAATATGTACATTGTGGAGTGATCAAGAAAATCTCATCATTAAACCCGATTGTGCAACCACCGGCATTATTTACACGACCTTTGGTGTCATAAATCGTCCTTTGAACATCTGTAAGGTCATTAGGATTATTGTTGGGATTGATATTGGCATAGACACGGCTACGAAGGTTAAAAATAAAGTCATCGCGCCACTGCTCACTATAAGAATAAACAGGATTGCCATATCCATCGGTTCCGGTTTGTGTCTTCTTGAGATATTTCACCGGGAAAACATAGTTTTCATTGTTAGTCTCAAAATCGGCTCCGGTCAAACGATCCTTAAGGGTAATATCAACCTTATCAATAAGGGTAGCAGTAATTGTAGAAGTAGCGGTTCTTGTCAATTTGATTTTATTACAACGCTTCATTGCCGAACTTGACACCCATAGATATGCTTCGCCTCCAACCTTAGAGAGGTCTCCGGTCATATTGAAGTATTCAACACGCCCATAATACACACTATGTAATGGATCTAGAGTATCGTAGGTGTCATAAATTTGACACTGTGTTAAATCCACCGTAATTGGAGTTTGATTATATGATCCATCTGCATTGCGTAAATATATAGCGCCAGCACCAAGTTCAAAATAATAGCTTAAACGAGTCGCAACCTCTGGCGTCGTAACCAATACAGGACCGGTAGCAGATTGCGATCCATACTGACGCACAAAGATATTACCGCCACCATCCATCGCAACCCCTACACTTCGACCCGAACCGACAGGATTAGCCCAACTTGTAGCATAGGTAGGAGTAGATGAAAGAATACCATTTTTACTAGCATCAAATACCACGACTCCACTTGTCTTATAGTCGGTAGTATATTGTTGCATTATGTACCATTTACCCTTATAATAAACCCCTTGCTTATACTGCAATTTAGCACTCAAGTTGTCACAAATACCGCGAGGATTAACTTGACCGGAACCGGTCCCAATCATATAGTTATAAATCTCCTCTACAGTATATGTTGTTTTATTGGGATTACGTTTCCCTACCGTTACAGTTCTTGGAGAATTTTCGGCAGTTTCAGTTTTCCCGATATAACAAGCCTCTATATAATATGAATGATCTCCAACAGGGACGTGAGCATCAAGGAAGTTATAATTACTGATAGGACCCTCATTGATTTTCACCCCATCGCGATATACATTATAAAAGTTTGGATCTTGACCATATCCTGGAGCCGACCAATAAATCTGGTTCTTTTGATATCCGTCATACTCCAATATAGCGGTCCACACAGGAGCAACAGGAAGAAACTCAGGAGTCAGAGTAACAGTAGAAGTAGATCCCAGAGAACCGCCACTTAACACCGGAGTTATACTAAACACATAAGTATAAGGGCACCACTTTCTATTTTCTACTACTTTAGATGAATATACCCAACGGAGGTTTTGAACACGGCACTTAAATTCAGTATCTGATTCAATTTCAGATGCAGTTATCGTGCCATAATCATAATTATCCGTAACAGTCTCATTAGCACTATTAACATAAGTAGCTGCAGCAGTAATTTTATATCCGGTTGGAGTATATTCGGTTGGTTTAGTCCATGTAAATACTGCATCTTGACGATTTGGAGCATCAGTTGTATTCACTTCCACTACTCCTTTAACGTTTTCCAATGGATCCATCATTACATAGCTAATAGTATATTTAGCCAAGCCAGCTCCAGGAGCGTATGCATATATATCAACTTGAGTATCGCTAACCTTAACCGAATGGATCTGAGAACCTATATTAGTAGAACCGGCAGAAACCGTTCCATAGGTTGGCTGAATAGTAGCAATTTTCACAGGAGACGCAACTCCATTTGTAATATCCAACAATTCAAATTGAGTACTTTGATTAGAACTATTCAAACGAGTATTACGCACAAGCACTTTTTTACCATTCAACATAAAAATGTGTGCCCCGGTGCTCAAATAATTCGCATTACTATCAGTAATACGCTTCCATGCCGAAATCCTTTTGTTATTCACATCAATAGTGACATCAAACATACCTGAAGTTTGTACAACCAACAAAGCCTTTAATGCACTAAGATTTGACGTATCATAAAATTGAAGATAGTTTTCACTTGCAACTTTTGTTTCCAATTCTGCGGAACTTGTAAATTTCATTCCGGTAGAAATCTCAATCTGCGTCGCTGTATAGGATGCACCTTGGTCGGTAGTCGGTTTCAGATTCGCCACCTTTTGAGCATAGATTTTCAACTCCGTAGAATTACTTGTAACACCTGGAACAAACCACACATAACCACCTTGCGAACTTGTCACATCACCTGTAACATCAATAAACTTTACCGCCGGCATTGTTCCGGATGGCACAATATAAGAATAATAATTTTGGTTCAATCTACCCCCATCAACAACTGTTCTAACTGCAAATTTTGTTGGGGCGGTGTTATATGCTTGACTTGGACCGGCTGTTCCTGCGGCTTGAAACACATAATTACCAGCATCGTCGAATGCATTGGCATATCCAGCAGTCTTCAATCCTGTTGAATAGAGATTATTCGTAGTCCCATTAATCATATAATAACCTACATATCCACTCACCTGATTTGCCGTTGAGTTTCCACCAAGCACATAAGTATAACCATTAGGATGAACCGATGCTTTTTGAGCTCCATACGTAGGATTTGCAAATGTTGTTGTCCATACAGGCGTGGTGTTCACAGATATCCCGTTAACATTTACCACAGCTGCATTAGCCGATAATCCACAACAGATGGATGCAACGATGCATAGTGCATTTAGAATAAGACGTTTCATGGAAATTTCTCGATAAAAATGTTTTATGTTGTTATTTTGTTAATTTTCAGCAGATAAATAAAATCACAAACAAGGCGATTTCATTTATGGTTTTGGCAAAATTACAACTTTTTTCACATTTACCCCTCCTAAAAAGGTTAATAATTACTAACTCTATTCAAAATATCGCAAAAAAACAGTGTATTATAGAGCAATCCCCCGAAATAAGTTATGTTACGCAATGGAAACAGGCAACATCAAAGAGTTCACCCATGAAACTGCATATCCGACAGGAGATCGCTTTGACGACGATGTATGTATATGTTAATTTGCGCCCATGCAGGCGCATTTACCTTATCGACTTTTACCGTGGTCAACAATGCACTATCTATCAATTATTACTTCGCAAAACATGGTAGAGCATCAGCATTATTTCAAAATGCGCTTTGTGGTGAGATGCCCCAAAAAAACAGTGCCGATGCAATTTGCATCGGCACTGCCAATCAAAGCTTTATTACTTATGAAAAAATTATGCCATTTTAGTGAGCTTGCCATAACCGTAAGCAGCAGCTTCACCGAGTTCTTCTTGAATGCGGAGAAGTTGGTTGTATTTAGCCATACGGTCAGAACGGCTTGCAGAACCGGTTTTGATTTGACCGGCGTTGGTAGCAACTGCGATGTCGGCGATAGTAGCGTCTTCAGTTTCACCAGAACGGTGAGAGATAACCGCAGTGTAACCATTGCGTTGAGCGAGCTCTACAGCGCGGAGAGTTTCAGTAAGAGAACCGATTTGGTTAACTTTCACGAGGATAGAGTTAGCGCACCCGAGTTCGATACCTTTTTGGAGATATTTAACGTTGGTTACAAACAAGTCGTCACCCACGAGTTGGCAACGGTTACCGATGAGGTCGGTAAGGATTTTCCAACCTTCCCAGTCGCCTTCAGCCATACCGTCTTCGATAGAGTCTATAGGATAGTTTTCAACGAGTTGTTTGAGGTATTCAGCTTGTTCTTGAGAGTTGCGTTTTGCACCTTTGTCACCTTCTTTCCAAGTGTAGTCATAAACGCCGTCTTTGTAGAATTCAGAAGAAGCGCAGTCAAGACCAATAGTGATGTCTTTGCCGGGAGTGTAACCTGCTTTTTCGATAGCTTGCATGATAACGTTGAGAGCGTCTTCGGTGCCATCAAGAGCGGGGGCAAAACCACCTTCGTCACCTACCGCAGTAGAGAGGTTGCGATCATGGAGCACTTTCTTGAGGTTGTGGAACACTTCAGTACCCATGCGGATACCTTCTTTGAAGCAGCAAGCACCGATAGGACGGATCATGAATTCTTGGAATGCAATAGGAGCGTCAGAGTGAGCACCACCGTTGATGATATTCATCATAGGCACAGGAAGCGCGTATGAGTTGCAACCACCGATATATTTATACAAGGGGAGGTCGAGATAGTCGGCAGCAGCTTTAGCTACAGCGAGAGACACACCGAGGATAGCGTTAGCACCGAGGTTTGATTTAGTTTCAGTACCGTCAAGCGCAAGCATTTTTTCGTCGATAGCGATTTGATCGAGCGCGCTCATACCAACGAGAGCTTCAGCTATAGGACCATTAACGTTGGCAACTGCTTTAACGACACCTTTACCCATGTAACGAGCTTTATCGCCGTCACGGAGTTCAAGAGCTTCGTTAACACCGGTAGATGCACCAGAGGGAACAGAAGCACGACCGCGTGCGCCTGATTCGAGGATTACATCAACTTCCACTGTGGGGTTACCGCGTGAGTCAAGGACTTCACGACCAATGATTTTTTCAATTTTCATAATTCAGTTTACCTTAAGAACTTAGTAAAATATTTGATTTGATTATTTTCGTCTGAAAATTCAAGTGCAAAGATACAAATTTTAATTCAAAATTTATAATTCATAATTCATAATTACTTCAAAATTTTTCAATTAATTACGGATTATGACTTTCGACACTCTGTCGCCTTGTTTCTTGACATATATACCGGGGACGAGATTATCGGGCGACATCTTCACTCCTTGGAAGTTGAAATACTCAATAGTGGTCTCAACCTCTTCTGCCTCAAGATCATCAACACCGGTAATTCCCGCATCAACAATGTCATAGGCACACAAGCCATTGCCGGGAACATAGAGGAACAAGCGCACACGGTTTAAATCCAATGGCAGATAGTCGGCCGACACACTATAGGTCTGACTAAACACGTTGCCAACACCATCTTGAGGGAGAGTCCAAAGTTGCTCCATGCCTGAATATGTGAGGTCGGCAGTGGTTTTCACCACATTGAAACGATGAGTATAGTTGGTCAAGTGGTCATCATAGGCATAAACTATAAATGTGTTATTACCTAATGTAAAGAATGTGCCACCATTGTTATTATTGCCATTGGGAGCCATTGCAACATTTGCCAAGAATGAGCCTGAACGAGCACCGGTAGAGAAAGTGTATCGAGTAAGGTCGGTGCTTCCGCCATCGACAAACATATCATCAACAGTGACCGGAATGACACGAGGCGCAATGCCAAAGGCTGTAGCTTGTGATGGGTAGAACGATTTTATGGTTTTCACCTCTTCGGTGTAACTACCGCCGGAGAATGTCCAACGCACAAGATCGGCAGAGTTGGCAGCCACGGCAAGAATAGTAAAGTTGCCGGTTGTAACATCTCCAACGATTGAGATATAGTCAAATCTACCTTGCGGAAGTTTGCTCGATTGAATGCGAGCGACTTCGGTCACATTACCGGTTTCCACATCCACAAGATGCACGACCAAGGGGTTGTATTGCATCATGGTCAAGTTTGACACACAGATGTTTCCACTTGAGTCTTTTGTAACATTGTTTCCGGGATAATAGCCCATTGTAGCCGCACTGCCAAGAGTAACACGACCTATATGCTCTCCTGTCAATGCACTGTATTTTTCAAGGAAGGCTGTTGCTGTAGAGCTATTGGCTGTGCGTCCCGACAAATACACATAGTCGCCAACCGCCACCATTGAGCGATTGTAGGTTCCATCGCCGGCAAAAACTATATTTCCAAAGTCCCCGCGCACCGAACGCATCCACGCGCTCTCAACCTGCAAGTTGCCGACATTGTCATATCCCGCCGGATCGGTCATTATCGTATAACCTGTCTCAAATTCTCCCAAGCCGATGTTGGTTATCGTGAACGTGCGAGTATCGGAAGGGGTGTCATTATATACCCCACCCTTTGAAATTATTCGCCAATAAAAGATCCCTTTCCCAATCTCGTGAGCGGAAACTATGGTGGTTGTGGTTCCCTCATGGAGTTTATCGACGTTTTTGTTTTTTACGATATTTGAGAAATCAGCCGATTTAGCGATCTGAAGCGTATATCCATTAACATTGGCATCAGTCAATGTCCAAGAGAATGTGACCTCTTTTTCAAGTTCGGCGCCATTATCGGGAGACAAGAGCACGGCTTTAGGCGCAGCAGTTCTAACAGGAGCGGTAAATGTCGCCACATCGCTTGACGCCGATAGTTTGCCCGGTTGAAGCGACACGACTTTCCAATAATAAGTTTTTCCGCTTTCAAGAGTGGTGAGGTCGATAATAGTCGAATTAACAGTCAATCCGCTTTGACTATATGCCAAAGTGGAAAATGATTGGTCGGCAGAAATCTGCACGTCATAGGTGCCGTTCTCAATCACGCTCCACGAGAATGTTTGCGTCCACGAGGTGGCTGCGCCATTGACCGGAGCCGTAAGCGTCACCTTGTCGGCTTCCCCTTCGGGATAATTGACATAGGCAATGGCATGTTCCTTACCAAAGCCATCATATACACACACCGCATACCAATAACCCGACTGAAGATTTGCCGGCAAAGAGTATGAGGGTGAATAGGTGACATTCAACAGATATTGCCCATCAATTCCGTCAGAGGTCATAGCGTCCTCATGAGTAACCGTCAAGGGAACTGCATAAACCGAGTAGCGGATAATCGTATTTTTGTGAGGACCGGTTACCGCAGTCCACGACAATGTGCCATTGGTGTTAACCAGATTATTTACGGCGCTATATGCAGTAGTCGTTTTCCAATCGACCTCCGGCACAAGGACCTTGTTGGGGAAACATTTTTCGGCAAGATAATCACCATGAGCGTCATACGTGCCACATAGATACTGAATGCTATAGAAATTTGAGCCAAAGGCTTTTACCCCATTGGCTGCCGCATAGGTGCGCTGTTGAAGTATATTATCGACATGCTCATCCCAATGAGCCTGAGTGTTTCCAAGCTCCTCTTGATAGCCCATTGATTGCGCAAGGTCATAAACATTTATGCTGACGCTGCAATGCACGTTTTTAAAATGCGCGGCAAGACTATACCACCAATTTGAGACGGTGCCAAACGGAGCCATTCTGTGATCATTGTGCCAATAAATCTGTGGAGACATGAAATCCACGATACCTTTATTCATCCACGATAGAGGGTCGGAATAAAGTGACGTGTATTGGGTGTCATAGCCACCGGGCCATATCGATAGCCCATATTTACTCGCTGAAGCTCCGGCTGTTCCGGGAGGAGCAAGACCAAAACGCACTTCGGGACGTGTTTCTTGCACCATATTGTAAACGTCGGTAATCATTTTATCAACATTCTCACGACGCCAATCACCAATAGATAGTGACGTGCCACTGTTTTTCCACAATTGATAGTCGGGAGCCGATGAGTCTTCGGCAGTACCTCCGGTCGGATAAAAATAGTCGTCAAAAATCATACCCTCCACAGGATAATCTGTAATAATTTCCTTACACACCTTTACAATGTGATCGCGGGTTTCCTTAAGACCGGGATTTAACACCGTATATGAACCATTTGTTATGAGCCAGCCATTGTTTTTAACGGTTGTATCGAAATCGGTGTTCCATGTACTTGTTTTTCCTGTACTTGACCAACGATAGGGATTTACCCACGCATAGACCTCAATACCGCGTTTATGGCACTCATCTACGACAAATTGCAATGGATCCCATCCGGGGTCGGCGCCACGAGTACCGGTCAGATAAGAGGACCATGGCTCGTAACTCGATTTATACATGGCGTCACACATGCTGCGCACCTGGAAGCATATCGAAGTGAGGTTCATCTCCTCCATTTTGTCAATATAGGCAATAAGATCGGCCTTTTGCTGAGCGATAACCGATGCCGAAGCACCCTTTTGTTTAGGCCAGTCGATATTGGCAACGGTGGCTATCCATGCCGAGCGAAACTCACGCTTAACTAAATCAGCGCCGGTCGCACCGGTCGCAACCACCAACATAATGGCTAAAAACAGCCATTTCTTCATTTTACACATAGATTTATTTTTGTTAGGTTGTTTTTTCGGTATTAATTGAATTTGCCACAAATTTAGTGATATTATTTAACAAAAACAAACCCCCAATTGTAATCGAGGGTTTGCATTGCAGTTATGATTGAATAACGAATTATTCGGCTGCGGGTGCTGCGGGTGCTTCTGTTGCTTCAACTTCAGCTGCGGGTGCTTCAGCTTTAGGAGCTGCTTTGCGAGAACGACGAGTGCGACCTGCTTTCTTAGCTGATTTTTCTTTGAGCATGTTTTCATTGTAATCAACAAGCTCGATAAAGCACATTTGAGCGTTGTCACCAAGACGGTTACCCGTCTTAATGATGCGAGTGTAACCACCGGGGCGGTCAGCGATTTTTTGAGCTACTTCACGGAAGAGTTCAGTAACGGCTTCCTTGTTTTGGAGGTAGCTGAAAACAAGACGACGATTAGCCATCGAGTCTTCTTTGGCACGGTTGATGATGGGCTCAGCATATATGCGGAGAGCTTTAGCCTTTGCAAGAGTAGTGAAAATACGCTTGTGGACGATCAAAGAGATTGTCATGTTGGCAAGCATCGCTTCGCGGTGAGCTTTTTTACGGCCAAGATGGTTGAATTTTTTATTATGTCTCATCTTTTATTACTCTTTATCTAATTTATACTTTGAAATATCCATTCCGAACGAGAGGTTCAAGTTAGCCAAAAGCTCATCAAGCTCTGTGAGCGACTTTTTACCGAAGTTACGGAATTTCAAGAGGTCGGTTTTATTGAACACAACCAATTCTCCGAGTGTTTCCACTTCAGCAGATTTGAGACAGTTGAGAGCACGAACAGAAAGATCCATTTCAGTCAACTTAGATTTGAGAAGTTGACGCATGTGGAGCACTTCTTCATCAAATTCTTCATTGTCTTCGCTTTCAGTAGTCTCAAGGGCAATCTTCTCATCAGAGAATAGCATGAAGTGATATATGAGGATTTTAGAAGCCTCTTTCAATGCTTCTTTTGGAAGGATTGACCCATTGGTGGTAATTTCAATAATGAGTTTGTCGTAGTCGGTCTTCTGGTCAACGCGGAAGTTTTCTACGGTGTACTTAACATTTTTAATGGGGGTGTAGATAGAGTCAATCGCAATGACATTTACATCATCATTGGGAGTTTGATTTTCCTCTGCGGGCACCCAACCACGACCTTTGTTAATGGTAAGTTCGATGTTGAAACTTGCGTTAGGATCCAAATGACATATCACTAACTCAGGATTTAAAACTTCAAATCCAGAAAGAGCTTTGCTTATGTCACCGGCTTTGAACACCTCCTGTGCGGACACTGTAATTGTAGCCTTTTCAAACTCAGTGCCTTCAACAACTTGTTTAAGGTCAACTTTCTTGAGGTTAAGAATGATGTTGGTTACATCTTCTTTTACTCCGGGAATGGTATCAAACTCGTGAAGAACGCCATCGATGCGGATTGACGAAATTGCATAACCTTCAAGAGAAGAGAGCAATACTCGACGCAATGCGTTTCCGACAGTGATGCCATAGCCTGGCTCCAAGGGTTTGAACTCAAACTTGCCGTAGAAGTTGTCGGCTTCCAACATGAGCACTTTGTCCGGTTTTTGGAATGCTAAAATAGCCATGGATCTTATTTTTTAATTATTATTTAGAATACAACTCGACGATCAACTGCTCTTTAATGTTTTCGGGAATGTCCTCACGAGCAGGTACATGAAGGAATTTACCTGACTTGGTTGACTCATCCCATTCGAGCCAAGGATATTTGCTGTGATTGAATCCAGCAAGCGCATCGGCGATAACTTCGAGAGATTTAGCTTTCTCGCGAACACCTACAACATCACCGGGCTTAACAGAGTAAGAAGCAATGTTAACAACTGCACCGTTAACAACGATGTGACGGTGAAGCACCAACTGACGTGCAGCTGCACGAGTAGGAGCGATACCAAGACGGAACACTACGTTGTCGAGACGAGATTCAAGAAGTTGAAGAAGCACTTCACCCTTAACCCCCTTAATGCGAGAAGCCTTTTCAAAGAGGTTACGGAATTGTTTTTCAAGAACGCCATAAGTATATTTGGCTTTCTGCTTTTCACGGAGCTGAACACCATATTCTGATGTTTTTCTTCTCTTGTTGGCACCGTGTTGACCCGGGGGATAATTTCTCTTTGCCAAAACCTTGTCTTCTCCGAAGATAGGTTCGCCAAATTTACGAGCTATTTTGGTCTTAGGACCTGTATATCTTGCCATTTTTTTTAATTTCTTTGTTTTCGAGATACCTCTTTACTTCTTAGTGCAGCCGCGACCATAGAGAGGTGATAAAAATTATGGTCTATTCACATTCAAAGCAAGCCGGAATATCTCATGTTTAATAAATAAAAGTCACTAAAAGAGACGAAATGTAATGATCTAAAACTATTGATTAGACTCTTCTTCTCTTGGGAGGACGGCAACCGTTGTGTGGAAGCGGAGTAACGTCGATGATTTCGGTTACTTCGATACCTGCGCCGTGAATTGTACGGATAGCAGATTCGCGACCGTTACCGGGACCCTTTACATATGCTTTTACTTTGCGCAATCCAAGATCATAAGCGATCTTAGCGCAATCTTGTGCTGCCATTTGAGCTGCATAAGGAGTGTTCTTTTTAGAACCACGGAAGCCCATTTTACCTGCGCTTGACCAAGAGATAACTTGGCCTTCGCTATTGGCTAAGCACACAATGATGTTGTTGAAAGATGAGTGAACGTGAAGTTGGCCGGCGGCATCAACTTTAACATTTCTCTTCTTAGCTGCGACTGTCTTTTTTGCCATATCTTATTATTATTTAGTAGCTTTCTTCTTGTTAGCAACAGTTTTCTTACGTCCCTTGCGAGTGCGAGCGTTGTTTTTAGTGCTTTGACCGCGAACGGGAAGACCAATACGATGACGGATACCACGATAGCAACCGATGTCCATCAAACGTTTGATGTTGAGTTGGATTTCACTACGGAGATCACCTTCTACTTTATAGTCGGCACCAATAACTTCACGCACTTTAGCGGCTTGAGCGTCGGTCCAATCTTTTACTTTGATGTCTTTGTCAACACCGGCTTTTTCAAGAATGGTATTTGCGGCGCTACGACCGATGCCGAAGATATAAGTCAAGGCGATTTCACCTCTTTTATTTTGGGGGAGGTCAACTCCCACGATTCTTACTGCCATATTCTATTGACTATTTTTTTTGCAAAAATAACAAAAAATTATCCTTGACGTTGTTTATACTTGGGATTTTTTTTATTGATCACATACAAACGACCTTTGCGACGTACAATTTTGCAGTCAGCGGTGCGCTTTTTAATTGAGGCTCTTACTTTCATATCTTTTAGTTTTTATTATTTGTATCTGAATGCAATTCGACCTTTTGAGAGGTCATAGGGAGACATCTCGACGCGCACTTTGTCGCCGGGTAATATCTTAATGTAATGCATACGCATTTTTCCTGAAATGTGGGCAGTGATTTCATGCCCGTTTTCCAGTTCTACACGGAACATCGCATTAGAGAGTGCCTCTACAATGACTCCGTCTTGTTCGATTGCTGATTGTTTTGCCATATAATAATCTTAAATAAATCTATCGCCTAACGCTTCCTGAATATACTCAAATGTTGTCAATATCTCGGCTTTGCCATCGACCACTGCCACAGTGTGCTCATAATGAGCCGAAGGCTTACGATCTTTGGTGCGACAAGTCCATCCGTCGGCTTCGATAACGACGTTGCGACTTCCGAGATTAATCATAGGTTCAATTGCAAGACACATGCCGTTTTTGATTAATGCACCGGTACCACGACGTCCGTAGTTGGGGACCTCCGGATCCTCGTGCATACCCTTTCCGATACCATGACCACACATTTCGCGAACGATCGTATAACCACGAGCTTCACAATAGGTCTGCACCGCATTTGCAATATCACCGATACGCTTACCCTCTTTACATGCCTCAATGCCTTTATATAATGACTCTTTTGTGGTTTTACAAAGCGCAAGCACTTTTTCATCAACCTCGCCTACTGTAAATGTATAGCAAGTGTCACCCATATAGCCATTGAGTTCAACAACACAATCAGTTCCAATAATATCACCTTCACGGAGTGTGTAGTTGGAAGGAAATCCATGAACCACAATCTCGTTTACCTCGGCACATATCGAGCCGGGAAAACCACCATAACCCAAACATGCCGGACGACCGCCATTGTCACGAATAAACTCGCGAGCAATAGTGTCGAGTTTAAGCGTAGTCACGCCCGGAGCCACCCACTTGGCGACTTCGCCAAGTGTGCGACTAACGAGTATGCTTGCTTCACGCACGCGTTGAATTTCTTCAGGTGTTTTGAGATAAATCATTCAGAGATATTCTTAAGCGTTTGTTTTGACGTTTCTACTGATTAATTAATAGGCACTGCCGGTTGTACGACCTTTAATTTTGCCGTCTTTCATCAAACCATCATAGTGGTGCATCATCAAGTGGCTTTCCACTTGTTGCAAGGTATCAAGCACTACACCTACCATAATGAGGAGTGATGTACCTCCAAAGAATTGAGCGAAGTTTTGGCTGATGCCGAAGTAACGAGCAAAAGCGGGAAGTATCGCTACAATACCAAGGAAGATAGAACCGGGCAGAGTGATACGAGACATAATTGTATCAAGGTACTCAGCTGTTTTCTTGCCGGGTTTAACACCGGGGATAAATCCGTTGTTGCGTTTCATATCTTCTGCCATCTGAGTGGGACGCACTGTGATAGCGGTATAGAAATATGTGAACGCTACAATCAAGATAAAGAACACAAGGTTGTACCAGAAACCATTAATGTCTAAGAATGAAGAACCCTCATCACTGAAGCCTGCAAAAGCCAATGGGATAAACATGATTGCCTGAGCAAAGATGATAGGCATTACACCTGCCGCATTAACTTTCAAAGGTATGTATTGACGGGCTCCGCCGTATTGTTTGTTGCCGACAATGCGTTTTGCGTATTGCACGGGCACTTTGCGAGTTCCTTGAACAAGGAGTATCGCACAAACAGTAACCGCAAAGAGAAGGATTACCTCTACAATGAACATCACAAGACCACCTTGACCGCCGGTTGAACCGGGAAGACGGCTGATGAATTCATATGTAAGAGCTTCCGGGAGACGTGCGATGATACCCACCAAAATGATGAATGAGATACCATTACCAATACCACGATCAGTGATGCGCTCACCGAGCCACATGATAAACATTGAACCTGCGGCAAGGATTACAGTAAGATATGCTATATTCCAAAAACCGAAATTCAACGCGCCACCCAATTGCATGTTAAGGTTAACCAAATAAGCGGGACCTTGGAGCAATAGGATAAGCACTGTGAGGTAACGAGTGTATTGGTTCAATTTTTGACGACCGCTCTCCCCTTCACGTTGCATTTTCTGGAATGAAGGAAGCACCATACCCAAAAGCTGAATAACGATTGACGCTGTAATATAGGGCATAATACCCAACGCCAAGATTGAGGCTTGTGAGAATGCGCCACCAGAGAACATGTTCAAAAGATCCATAAGACCGCTACTGCTTGTGAAATCTTTCATAGCTTGGAGTTGGTCTGGGTTGATTCCCGGTAAAACCACGAAACAACCAAGACGATAAACCAAGACGAGCAAGAATGTAACGATAAGTCTCTTACGGAGTTCTTCGATCGCCCAAATATTTTTTAATGTTTGAATAAATCTCATTATTTTTTAGACTTTTTTGATTGAACCACCGGCTGCAACAATAGCTTGTTCGGCTGCAGCAGAGAAAGCGTTGGCTTCAACTTCGAGTTTGCGAGTTACAGTACCGTTAGCAAGGATTTTCACAAGTTGCTTGCGATTGATGAAACCGGCTTGACGAAGTTCTTCGATACCGATTTTTTCCAAGCTCTTAGCTGCTGCGAGAGTTTCAAGGTCGCAAAGGTTGATAGCTTTGTATTCAACACGGTTGATATTTTTGAAACCGAATTTAGGCAAACGGCGTTGAAGAGGCATTTGACCACCTTCGAAACCGATTTTGCGGCTATAACCTGAACGAGACTTAGCCCCTTTGTGTCCACGAGTAGAAGTTCCACCTTTACCTGAACCTGGTCCACGACCAATACGAGTTTTGGCCTTAGTAGCGCCTACTGCGGGTTGTAAATTACTTAAATCCATAGTTGTTACTTATTTTTAAGCGTTGGTCACTTCTACCAAATGACGAACTTTGTTAACCATACCCATCACTGCTGGAGTGTCTTCTTTCACTACCACGTGATTCATTTTTCTCAAGCCAAGCGCATCGAGAGTGCGTTTTTGCACTGCGGGACACTTAATGCGGCTTTTTACTTGTTTGATTTTAATTTGAGCCATTGTAGTAAATGAATTAGCCGTTAAACACTTGTTCTACAGAAATACCGCGGTTTTGAGCAACTGTAGCCGGGCTTCTCATTTCATCAAGAGCAGCGATAGTTGCTTTAACCAAGTTGTGGGGGTTAGAAGAACCCTTAGACTTAGCAAGCACGTCGGTAATACCTACACTTTCAAGAACGGCACGCATCGCACCACCGGCTTTTACCCCGGTACCTTGTGAAGCAGGTTTAAGGATTACGCGAGAGCCACCGAATTTTGCGATTTGTTCGTGAGGAATAGTACCTTTGTGAACAGGAACCTTGATGAGGTTTTTCTTTGCAGACTCAACGCCTTTGGCGATAGCCGCAGTGACTTCGTTGGCTTTTCCGAGACCCCAACCCACGATGCCGTTTTCGTTACCTACTACAACGATAGCGGCAAAAGTGAATGTGCGTCCACCTTTGGTAACCTTAGTTACACGGTTAATGGCAACAAGGCGGTCTTTTAACTCTAAGTCGTTAGTTGATTTTACTCTATTATTTCTTTTTGCCATAATCTATTAAAATTTAAGTCCGCCATTACGTGCGGCGTCAGCCAATGATTTTACTCTACCGTGGAAGAGGTAACCATTACGGTCGAAAACCACTTCATTAATGCCGGCTGCGATAGCTTTTTGTGCGATAGCTTCACCAACTTTGGCAGCGATTTCGATTTTGGTTCCACCTTCGATGCCTTTAGACGAGGTAGCACACAAAGTTTTACCTGCCAAGTCATCAATGAGTTGTACATATATTTGCTTGTTGCTACGGAACACCGTCATGCGAGGACGAGCGGCGGTGCCAGACACTTTACCGCGGATACGTGTCTTGATCTTATTTCTTCTTTGTATCTTCGATATCATAGTGAGTCTATTTTAATTATTTAGCACCTGCCGATTTTCCTGACTTACGACGAATAATTTCGCCAACAAACTTAATACCTTTACCTTTGTAAGGTTCTGGTTTGCGGAGTGAACGGATTTTAGCGCACACTTGACCGAGCAATTGCTTATCAGCGCTTTCAAGGATGATGAGCGGGTTTTTGTTACGTTCGGTCTTAGCTTCTACTTTAACTTCAGCGGGAAGTTTGATATATATCGCGTGAGAGAAACCGAGCGACAACTCAAGTACTTGACCTTCGGTTGAAGCACGATAACCTACACCAACCAATTCCATTTCTTTACGATAGCCTGTTGACACGCCAACCACCATGTTGTTGATCAAAGCGCGATAAAGACCGTGTTGAGCACGATGTTCGCGATTATCGGTGGGACGAGCGAGTGTGATCACGCCGTCTTCTACTTTCAATTCGAGGTCGGGGTTGATGCTTTGAGCGAGTTCGCCCTTAGGACCTTTAACAGTAACTACATTATTTTCTACCTTAACAGTAACACCTGCAGGAATCTCAATGGGAGCTTTACCTATTCTTGACATAATATATACCTCCTATAAGATTAATAAACATAACATAGTACTTCACCACCGATCTTAAGGTCGCGAGCCTTTTTGTTGGTCATCACACCTTGAGATGTAGAAAGGATGGCAATACCTAAACCATTTAACACTCTGGGCATATCTTTGTAACCTGTATATTGACGAAGACCTGGACGTGAAACACGTTTAAGGCCTTTGATCGCGTTGACTTTGTCAACCGGATCATACTTTAAGGCTACTTTGATAGTTCCTGCGGGGGTTTCACCCTCTATAAACTTGTAATTAAGAATATAGCCTTGTTCAAAAAGAATCTTAGTGATTTCTTTTTTCAAGTTTGAGGCAGGAATCTCAACCACACGATGGTTGGCTTTGATCGCATTCCTCAATCTTGTTAAATAATCTGCTATTGGATCTGTCATTTTATTAATTGTTTAAATTGATTCGGATAATCCGAACAATATTTAATACTCTCTGTTTATTATTTTGTGAAGTTGTAGAGATGATTACCAACTTGCTTTCTTAACTCCGGGGATAAGTCCAGCTGAAGCCATTTCACGGAATTGAATACGTGAGATGCCGAATTGACGCATATAGCCTTTGGGACGACCGGTGATGCTACAACGGTTGTGGAGGCGAACTGATGATGCGTTTTTCGGAAGGAGTTGAATAGCTTCGTAGTCACCTGCTTCTTTCAACGCGGCTTTTTTAGCAGCATATTTAGCAACAAGTTTAGCTCTCTTCACTTCACGAGCCTTCATTGATTCTTTAGCCATACGATAAATTATTTAGCGTTTTTGAAAGGTAAACCGAATTGTTTGAGTAGAGCATAACCTTCTTCGTCAGTATTGGCTGAAGTCACAAAAGTGATGTTCATACCGAGCAATTTGGTAATGTTATCAATGTTGATTTCGGGGAAGATGATCTGCTCAGTGATACCGAGAGTATAGTTTCCACGTCCATCAAGCTTGCCTTCGATACCTTTGAAGTCACGGATACGAGGAAGAGCGATGCGAACGAGACGTTCGAGGAATTCATACATGCGGTCACGACGCAAAGTCACCATAACACCTACGGGCATTTTTTTACGCAACTTGAAGTTAGAAATATCTTTCTTTGAAAGTGTCGCAACAGCTTTTTGACCGGTGATGGCTGTAAGCTCGTTGATTGCAGTTTCAATGATTTTCTTATCTTGAGTTGCTTGACCGAGACCTTGGTTAATCACAATTTTTTTCAACTTAGGCACTTGCATAACAGTGCTGTAGTTGAATTCTTTCATAAGAGCGGGAACAATGCGCTCAATATAGTCTTTTTGAAGTGTTGTGCTCATTATTTAATCTCCTCTCCTGATTTTTTAGAATAACGAACTGTCTCTCCCTTATCATTCTTACGAGTACCTACACGAGTGGGTTTGCCACTTTTAGGATCGATAAGGCTGAGGTTGGAGATGTGCACAGGGGCTTCCATCTTAATGATACCGCCCTGGGGATGTTTTGCGCTGGGCTTAGTGCTCTTTGACACGAAGTTTACGCCTTCAACAATCGCGCGTTCTTTGCTTACAAGCACTGAAAGCACACGACCTTGCTTACCTTTGTCTTCGCCAGAGAGAACGTAAACGGTATCGCCCTTTTTGATATGTAACTTACTCATTACTTAATTTGTTTCTTACGATTAAAGTACTTCGGGAGCAAGTGAAACAATCTTCATGTTGGTCGCACGCAATTCACGAGCAACGGGACCGAAGATACGCGTACCGCGAAGTTCACCGGCATTATTCAATAACACACATGCGTTGTCGTCAAAGCGGATATAAGAACCATCAGCACGACGGATTTCTTTCTTAGTGCGCACTACGACAGCTTTCGATACAGTACCTTTCTTTACGTCGGAAGAGGGAATAACGTTTTTCACCGTAACAACGATGATGTCACCTACCGAAGCGTAACGACGTCCTGTACCACCTAACACGCGGATGCAAAGTGCTTCTTTAGCTCCGCTATTATCTGCAACAGTTAAACGTGATTCAGTCTGTATCATAATTACTTAACTTTTTCGATTATTTCAACTAATCTCCATCTTTTGGTTTTGCTCAAAGGACGAGTTTCCATGAGCTTTACTGTATCGCCAACGCTACACTCATTCTTTTCATCGTGAGCGTGGTATTTTTTTGTCTTGTTGACAAATTTACCATAGATAGGGTGTTTTTCCTTCCACTTGATAGTTACAGTGATGGTTTTGTCACCCTTGTTGCTCGATACAACCCCAATACGTTCTTTTCTTAAATTTCTTTTTTCCATTTCTTGGGATTATTTATTATTAAGTTCGCGTTGACGCAACTCAGTCTTTACGCGTGCAATCATTTTACGGCTATGTGTAATCTTAGCAGGGCTATCGAGTGGAGAAACCGCATGATTTACCTTGAGTTGAAGGTAATCTTTTTCCATTTCTGCCAAACGGTCTTTGAGGTCCTGAGTGCTAAGCTCTTTGATTTCTTCTTTCTTCATAATCTTTTACACATTTTGAGTTGGATCATAATCACGGCGCACTACAAACTTGGTAGTAACGGGGAGCTTTTGAGCCGCCAAACGGAGTGCTTCCTTGGCAACTTCCATCGGAACACCTTCAGCCTCGATGATCATGCGACCCGGGGTGATGGGAGCCACGAAACCTTCGGGGTTACCTTTACCTTTACCCATACGCACTTCAGCAGGTTTTTTGGTGATAGGCTTATCTGGGAAAATACGGATCCAAATTTGACCTTGACGTTGCATGTAACGAGTTACCGCGATACGAGCAGCTTCAATTTGACGACCTGTGATCCATTTAGATTCCAAAGTCTTTATACCAAAAGAACCGAATGCCAACTGATTACCGCGTTGAGCATTGCCCTTCATGCGGCCTTTCTGTTGTCTGCGAAATTTAGTTTTCTTTGGTTGTAACATTGTTGTCTTAATTCAAAAGTTTAACGGTTGTTTTTTGATTTACGGAATCCGCCACGACGGGGAGCGCCATTGCCAGCACCACGACCTTCTTTAGCGTTAGAAGTGAATGATGGAGCGAGATCGCGTTTTCCGTAAACTTCGCCACGGCAGATCCACACTTTTACGCCGATAACACCAACTTTGGTGTGGGCTTCAACAAGTGCGTAATCGATGTCGGCACGAAGTGTGTGGAGAGGAGTACGTCCTTCCTTGAACATTTCTGAACGAGCCATTTCAGCGCCGTTAAGACGACCACTAATCTGTATTTTAATACCTTCAGCTCCGCTACGCATAGTTGATGCGATAGCCATTTTCACTGCACGACGATAAGCTATTTTACCCTCGATTTGACGAGCAACGGTGCTAGCCACGATTTGAGCATCGAGCTCGGGACGCTTAACTTCAAAGATATTAATTTGTACATCTTTGTCGGTGATTTTCTTGAGTTCTTCTTTGAGTTTTTCAACTTCAGAACCACCTTTACCGATAATCAAACCGGGGCGAGATGTGCAAACAGTAATAGTGATTAATTTCAATGTACGCTCAATAACGATACGTGATACGCTAGACTTTGCTAAGCGCACATTAAGATACTTGCGAAGTTTAGAATCTTCGAGAAGAGTATCTCCGTATTTTTTTCCGCCATACCAGTTAGAATCCCAACCTCTGATGACGCCTAAGCGGTTTGCTATCGGATTAACTTTCTGTCCCATATCTTATGCTTCTTTTTTATCGTTATTAATTGTATCAACAAACAATGTAACGTGATTTGAACGTTTACGAATTCTATAACCTCTTCCTTGAGGAGCTGTGCGGAGACGTTTCAACATAGGAGCACAGTTTACAAAAATTGTGCTAATATAAAGTTCACCGTTTTCAGCTTTTCTTTCATTCTTAGCTTCCCAGTTTGCAATAGCAGAGCGGAGAAGTTTTTCAACTTTAGCAGCTGCTTCTTTATTGGAAAACTTGAGGATACCCAACGCACGGAAAACTTCTTTACCACGTACCATGTCAGCGACGAGGCGCATTTTGCGTGGTGATGAAGGCACGTTGACCAATTTAGCAAATGCTTGGGTCTTGCGGGTTTCCTTCATTAATTCGGCTGATTGTCTTTTTCTTACACCCATTTTATTTAATTTCTTTTTTTATCAAAATTATTTTTTTATTGGGCCCTTATTATTTCTTCTTGTTACCTGCGTGACCACGGAAGGTACGAGTAGGAGCAAATTCTCCAAGTTTGTGACCAACCATGTTTTCAGTTACGTAAACAGGAATGAATTTGTTACCATTGTGTACAGCAAAAGTGTGTCCTACAAATTCAGGTGCAATCATTGATGCACGGCTCCAAGTCTTGATTACAGACTTTTTGCCACTTTCTTCCATTGCAGTGACTTTCTTTTCAAGCTTCACGCTGATATATGGGCCTTTTTTTAATGAACGACTCATAGTTTCTTAATTAAATCAGATTACTTTTTTCTTCTTTCAATAATGTACTTTGAAGAATGTTTCTTCGGAGCACGAGTCTTGAGACCCTTAGCGTAAAGACCCTTACGAGAACGTGGGTGTCCACCTGATGCGCGACCTTCACCACCACCCATTGGGTGATCAACTGGGTTCATTACAACACCACGGTTGCGAGGACGACGTCCTAACCAACGAGAACGACCTGCTTTACCTGAACGTTCAAGAGAGTGTTCGCTGTTACCTACAACACCTACTGTTGCTTTGCAAGCAGCGAGGATTTTACGAGTCTCACCCGAAGGCAATTTAACGATCACATAGTCGCCTTCACGAGAAGTCAACTGAGCGAATGTACCGGCTGAACGAGCCATAAACGCTCCTTGACCCGGACGCAATTCGATGTTGTGGATCACTGTACCTACAGGAATTTTGCTCATAGGAAGAGCGTTACCTACTTCAGGAGCCACATCAGGACCGCTAATTACAGTCTGACCTACTTCTAAGCCGTTGGGTGCGATGATATAAGCTTTTGCACCGTCAACGTAGTAAAGGAGTGCAATGCGAGCTGAACGGTTGGGGTCATACTCGATTGACTTCACTACTGCGGGAACACCGTCTTTGTTTCTCTTAAAGTCAATGATACGGTATTTGCGTTTGTGCCCACCACCAAGGTAGCGAGTGGTGAGGTGACCTTCGGCGTTACGACCTCCGGATGCTTTTTTACCGACTGTAAGAGATTTCTCTGGTGTAGAAGCAGTGATTGTACCTTTAAATACACCAATGATTTTGTGTCTTTGCCCCGGTGTTGTGGGCTTCAATTTTCTTACTGCCATTTCTTAATTATATGTTGCTATAAAAGTCAATAGTTTCGCCATCGCCGATAGTCACGAATGCTTTCTTGTAGGAATTTGTTTTACCACGAAGAAGACCGCTCTTTGTCCAGCGAGACTTGTTTTTACCTCTAACAACAAGAGTATTGACATTAACTACTTTAACTCCGTAAAGTTTCTCAACCAAAGATTTGATTTGATACTTGTTGGCATCGGGAGAAACACGGAAAGTGTAGCGATTAAGCTTTTCAGTAAGCTTAGTTGCTTTTTCAGTAACGATAGGTTGAATCATTATATCCATTTCTTTTCCTCCTGATGGGTTTAAAGTTTATTAATAACGTCAAGGCTACTTTCCGTAAGGATAATAGCTTTGTTGTTGAGTACTGCATAAGTATTTATGTCCGACGCAGACATTACATTTGCGTTGGGCACATTTCGAGCAGACAAAAATACATTTTTATTTTGACCTGCTAAAACGAGAAGAACCTTTTTGTCAGATAATTGTAATTTTTTAGTAATATTTACAAATTCTTTGGTCTTGGGGGCTTCAAAATTGAAATCCTCAACTACAACAATTTGGTTATCTTGAGCCTTAAACGTCAAAGCCGATTTGCGAGCAAGAGCTTTAAGTTTTTTGTTAAGTTTGAAGCGATAATCACGGGGACGAGGACCAAACACACGACCACCACCTACCAAAACAGGCGAGTTGATGTCACCGATACGGCTACCGCCACCACCTTTTTGCTTGTGGAGCTTGCGGGTAGAACCAGAAACTTCGCTACGCTCTTTTGATTTGTGAGTGCCTTGACGTTGGTTAGCCAAGTATTGCTTAACATCGAGATATACGGCATGCTCGTTAGCTTCAATTGCAAACACCTCATCGTTCAAAACTGCTTTGCGACCGGTGTCTTCTCCTTTAATGTTATATATTGCGAGTTCCATTATTTCTCAATTATTACGATTGAACCTTTACTTCCGGGGATAGATCCCTTAATCATCAATAGATTGTGCTCGGCAATCACCTTCAATACTTGGAGGTTTTGCACAGTAACACGTTGGTTGCCGGTCTGACCTGCCATGCGCATTCCTTTGAATACTTTAGCGGGGTAAGAACATGCACCAACAGAACCGGGTGCGCGAAGGCGGTTGTGTTGACCGTGAGTTGTTTGACCAACACCACCAAAACCATGACGTTTTACAACACCTTGGAAACCTTTACCCTTTGAAGTACCTACTACGTCAACGAAGTCAGCTTCGCTGAAAAGGCCATCAACGGTGATAGTGTCACCAAGTTTGTATTCGCCTTCAAATCCTTTGAACTCGGCCAAGTGTCTCTTGGGTGTTACACCAGCTTTTTTGAAGTGACCAGCTTCGGGCTTTGTAGTGTGCTTGTCTTTTTTGTCAACAAAGCCAAGTTGCAAAGCTTCATAGCCGTCTTTTTCAAGATTTTTTACTTGAGTAACCACACAAGGACCTACTTCGATAACAGTGCACGGTACATTTTTACCGTCGGCACTGAAAACGGATGTCATTCCGATTTTTTTTCCTAATAATCCTGGCATTTCTCTTTAATTTAAAAATAATTGTTTTTTCTTCTTGATTACACCTTGATTTCTACTTCTACACCGCTGGGAAGTTCGAGCTTCATAAGAGCGTCAACAGTCTTTGCAGTTGAGTTGTAGATGTCAATAAGACGTTTGAATGATGAAAGTTGGAACTGTTCACGTGATTTTTTGTTCACGAAAGTTGAACGGTTCACAGTGAAGATACGTTTGTGAGTAGGTAAGGGTATAGGACCGCTTATCACCGCACCTGTAGCCTTCACAGTCTTAACAATCTTCTCAGCCGACTTGTCCACCAAGTTGTGATCGTAAGATTTTAACTTAATTCTGATTTTTTGGCTCATATTATTTTATGAATAAATTGTTATTTCAATAAATCAACACGACCTTGGCATTCTTCCAAGACGCTCTTAGCAATTGATGAGCTCACTTCTGAATAGTGAGAGAATGACATTGTTGAAGTTGCACGACCTGAAGTAATAGTACGCAATGCAGTTACATAACCAAACATTTCAGCAAGAGGAGTTTTAGCCTTAACTACACGAGCACCACTACGGCTTGATTCCATACCTTCAACTTGACCACGACGTTTGTTCAAGTCAGAGATAACATCACCCATACTTTCTTCGGGGGTAACAACTTCAATCTTCATGATTGGTTCAAGCAATACAGGACCTGCCTTTTCACACGCTTTCTTGAATGCTTGAATAGCACAAAGCTCGAATGAAAGTTGGTCAGAGTCAACCGGGTGGAATGAACCATCAATTACGGTAACTTTGAGTTGCTCTACCGGATAACCAGCAAGAACACCATTTTTCATTGCTGTAGTAAAACCTTTTTGGATAGAAGGTATAAATTCCTTAGGAATGTTACCACCTTTCACCTCATCAACAAACTGGAGGTTACCTTCAAAGCCTTCGTCAACCGGCTCAACACGAACGATGATGTCAGCAAATTTACCGCGACCACCGGTTTGTTTCTTGAACACTTCACGAAGCTCAACCGCTTGAGTGATGGTTTCTTTATATGTAACCTGAGGACGACCTTGGTTACATTCTACTTTAAATTCACGACGAAGACGGTCGATAATAATATCAAGGTGAAGTTCACCCATACCAGAAATCACCGTTTGACCGGTTTCTTCGTTGGTTTGCACACGGAATGTGGGGTCTTCTTCAGCAAGTTTTTGGAGACCTACACCGAGTTTATCAAGGTCTTTTTGAGTCTTAGGCTCAACCGCGATACCGATAACCGGTTCGGGGAATTCCATTGCTTCAAGTACGATAGGAGCATCTTCAGCGCAAAGAGTGTCACCAGTGCGGATATCTTTGAAGCCTACACCTGCACCGATATCACCACAACCGATTACATCTTTTGCATTTTGCTTGTTAGAGTGCATTTGGAACAAGCGAGAGATGCGTTCTTTTTTACCTGAACGAGAGTTCAACACATAGCTACCTGCAACCATGTCACCAGAGTAAACACGGAAGAAGCAAAGACGACCTACATAAGGGTCGGTAGCGATTTTAAACGCAAGCGCACACATAGGAGCATCGCTTGAGGGCTCACGAGTGATCACCTCTTCAGCGTTATCCACAGAGTGACCTTCAATTGCGCCACCATCTGTAGGACAAGGAAGATAAGCACATACGTTGTTAAGAAGACATTGAACACCTTTGTTTTTGAATGAGCTACCGCAAGTCATAGGAACGATATCCAATGAAAGGGTTGCTTTGCGGATACCTGCACGAATTTCTTCTTCTGTGATAGTTGAAGGATCGTCAAAGTATTTTTCCATCAACACATCATCAAACTCAGCGATTTTTTCGAGCATTTTATCGCGCCATTCCTCTGCTTCATCTTGAAGATTTGCAGGGATTTCTTCGATAACATAGTCAGCGCCTTGTTTTTCATCGGGCCAATAGTAAGCTTTCATTGTTACAAGGTCAACGATACCTTTGAAAGTTTCTTCAGCGCCGATAGGAATTTGGATAGGACAAGGATTTGCACCGAGCACGTCCTTCATTTGGCGAACCACTTCAAAAAAGTTAGCACCAGAGCGGTCCATTTTGTTAACGTAACCCATACGGGGTACGTTATATTTATCAGCTTGACGCCATACTGTTTCTGATTGAGGCTCCACACCACCAACGGCACAATATGTAGCGACAGCACCATCAAGTACACGAAGAGAACGTTCTACTTCTACAGTGAAGTCAACGTGCCCCGGAGTGTCAATGAGGTTGATTTTATATTGCTCGTTATTATATTTCCAAAAAGCGGTTGTAGCAGCAGAGGTGATAGTGATACCACGTTCTTGCTCTTGCTCCATCCAGTCCATGGTAGCAGCGCCATCATGAACTTCACCGATTTTGTGAGTAAGACCGGTATAGAAAAGAATACGTTCAGAAGTAGTAGTCTTTCCGGCGTCGATGTGAGCCATAATACCGATATTACGGGTATATTTTAATAATTCGTCTGATTTAGCCATTTTCTGATAGTTTTAACTCAATGAAAAAATTAGAAACGGAAGTGAGCGAATGCACGGTTAGCTTCTGCCATTTTGTGCATATCTTCTTTACGTTTGAATGCACCACCTTGGTCATTGAAAGCATCCACGATTTCAGCTGCAAGTTTATCGGCCATAGTTTTACCACCGCGCTTGCGAGCATAGAGGATAAGATTTTTCATTGAAATTGATTCCTTGCGATCAGGACGGATTTCAGTAGGAACTTGGAAAGTAGCACCACCCACACGGCGAGACTTAACTTCCACTTGAGGAGTAACGTTTTCAAGCGCTTTTTTCCAGATTTCAAGCGCGGTTTTTTCCTCGTTAGGCAACTTAGATTTCACAATCTCAAGTGCGTTATAGAATATTGTATAAGAAATATTCTTTTTGCCATCATACATCAAATGATTGACAAACTTAGAAACTCTAACGTCATTAAAGACGGGATCGGGCAATACTACCCTTTTTTTAGGTTTTGCTTTACGCATTGTTCTTTCAGTTTGTGTTTTTGTTTGCTTGGTTGCTTTTTCTTTCTATCTTCAACCACACGTTCTCCAACGGCAGTTTACTCAACCTGAATCAGCTTTCCAATAAATCAAAAACGAAGTTAAAAACTTGTTTTCCTTATAATTCTCTCTGTGCGATTTAGTTACTTCACCAGCTTATTGGGGGCTGATTACTTCTTAGCTGCACCTGCTTTAGGACGCTTTGCTCCGTATTTTGAGCGACGTTGTGTGCGATCCTTAACACCACTTGTATCAAGTGTACCGCGAACGATGTGATAACGTACACCGGGGAGGTCTTTAACACGACCACCACGAACGAGAACAATTGAGTGTTCTTGCAAGTTGTGACCTTCACCGGGGATGTAAGAGTTCACCTCTTTACCGTTAGTCAATCTCACACGGGCTACTTTACGCATAGCCGAGTTAGGTTTCTTGGGAGTAGTAGTGTACACACGCACACAAACGCCACGACGTTGTGGACAAGAATCAAGTGCGGGTGATTTACTCTTATCCTCAAGAGCAACACGTCCTTTTCTTACTAATTGCTGAATAGTAGGCATCTTAGTTCTTTTTGTTTGTTACTTAAAAAATTTATACTTTCTATAATTACTTATTCTCACTTTTACACACATCCAAAATGCCAGCTATCACCCTCTCCCTCAATGGATTAGCAATAACATGACATCTCTTCAGTCCGAAAAACGTTGCAAAATTACTAATTAATCAGCTAATAACCAAACATTTTTACAATTTTCTTTACAACATTTTTTCTGATTCATATCAACATGAGCCAAACATCACTGACAACACAAAAAAGCATCCATACGCTTCTTTTTTCTCTCAAAAATTGTTATTAATAAAGGATTATAGTATCTTTGCTTTAAATAAAACATCAATTATGATTAAGAACAACTACGTCATTACTATTGGCCGACAATTTGGCAGCGGCGGCAGAGAACTCGGCAGATTACTTGCCGAAAAATTAGGCATCGCCTACTACGACAAAGAATTACTCGGAGAAGCAGCCAAACATTCAGGGCTAAACGCCGAGATATTTGAACGCAACGACGAACGCTCCCCCTCATTTCTGAGTGGAATGTTTTCTGTCAGTTCAGGCTACAACCCCATCGTTTGTTATGCGAGCAGTTCTTCAATCACCGCCGACAATATCTATCGGGCACAAAGCGATTTCATCCGACAACTTGCCAACACACAATCGTGCGTTATAGTTGGACGTAGTGCCGACCACATCTTGCGAGACCACCCCAACGCCATAAACCTTTTCATTCACGCAACAATGGATGATTGCATCACACGCATAATGCGCCGCGGGGACAAAACCACCCCGGAACAAGCTAGAGTTATCGCCGAAAAAACCAATAAATTACGAGCGAGCTATTACAATTTCTACACCGATAAGAAATGGGGCGATGCCGCAAGCTATGACCTCACTTTCAACTCCTCTCGCATATCAATAGAGGAGATCGCCTCCATAGTCATTGATTATATTTATAAAAAATTTGGCGAACCTCATTCCATTTCCACGCGTTGATTAATATAATTATGAATTAATTGTGTAACTTTGCACAACTATATATAACATCATTGAATGATAGAACGCATCATAATTATTGACAGTGTTGACCCCGTGAGTTTCTATGGGGTTAACAATAGTAATATGCAATTGATACGCAATCTCTTCCCGAAATTGCGCATGGCGGCTCGGGGCTCAATAATCAAAGTTATTGGCGACGATGCCGAAACAGCCGACTTTGAAAAAAAAATCAAAGAATTAGAGGCTTATTGCGTAAAATACAACAAATTGCCCGAAGATGTAATACTTGACATCATCAAAGGAGAGACCCCGCGCGAGATGAAAATTGACGATGTTATAATATATGGCATAAATGGCAAACCGATATCGGGGCGCACCCCCAACCAACAATTGCTGGTAGAAAAATTCATTAAAAATGATTTGACATTTGCACTTGGTCCCGCCGGAACCGGCAAAACTTATGTCGCAATCGCTCTTGCAGTGAGAGCGTTAAAAAATCGTGAAGTACGCAAAATTATTCTTTCACGTCCCGCAGTTGAAGCCGGCGAAAAGCTTGGATTTCTACCCGGTGACATGAAAGACAAAATCGACCCATATCTTCAACCACTATATGATGCTCTTGAAGACATGATTCCGGCAGTCAAGCTAAAGGAATATATGGAAACAAATGTCATCCAGATTGCGCCATTGGCATTTATGCGTGGGCGCACCCTTAACGATGCTGTCATAGTGCTTGACGAGGCGCAAAACACCACCACCCATCAAATAAAAATGTTCCTAACCCGATTGGGCATGAATGCCAAGATGATAATTACAGGCGACATCACGCAGATTGACTTGCCACGCTCCACTACATCGGGTCTTGTGCAAGCGCTCAAAGTACTAAAAGATATTCCCGGCATTGGTCGTGTGGATTTCGGCAAAAAAGACATCGTGCGCCATCAACTTGTGCAACGCATCGTTGAAGCATACGAACAATGGGACAAAGAAAAGGAGAAAGACAAGGAACCCGAAAATTAACACCTATACAACTATAACATAATGGCTACATTTGCAAATACAGAATTCAATTTCCCCGGACAAAAAAGTGTCTATCATGGGAAAGTACGCGATGTTTACAACATCAACGACGACATCTTGGTAATGGTCGCATCTGACCGCATCTCGGCTTTTGACGTAATTCTTCCTAAAGGCATCCCCTACAAAGGACAAGTACTAAACCAGATTGCGGCAAAATTTCTTGACGCAACCGCCGACATCGTACCCAACTGGAAGCTCGCCACACCCGACCCCATGGTCACCGTAGGCCTCAAATGCGAAGGTTTCAGAGTTGAAATGATTATCCGTGGTTATCTCACCGGTAGCGCATGGCGCGATTACAAAGCAGGATGCCGTGAAATATGCGGAGTAAAACTTCCTGAGGGAATGCGCGAAAACGAACGCTTCCCAGAGCCAATCATCACCCCAACCACAAAAGCCGACGCCGGTCATGACGAAAACATTTCTCGTGAAGATATCATAGCTCAAGGCATCGTGAGCAAAGAGGACTATGAGCAAATGGAACAATACACTCGCGCATTATTTGCTCGTGGCACTGAAATCGCCGCAGAAAAAGGGTTGATACTCGTTGACACTAAATATGAGTTTGGCAAGCGTGATGGCAAAGTAATCCTCATCGATGAAATCCACACTCCTGATTCTTCTCGCTATTTCTATGCCGAGGGGTATCAAGAACGCTTTGAAAAAGGCGAGCCACAACGTCAACTATCTAAAGAATTTGTGCGTCAATGGCTCATAGAACATGACTTCATGGGCAAAGCAGGTCAAGTTGTTCCCGAAATGACCGATGAATACTGCGAAAGCGTGTCACAACGCTACATCGAGCTATATGAGCATATCACCGGTGAACAATTTGTAAAAGACGACGACGCCAACCTCAGCGAACGCATCGCCCGCAACGTAGAGGAGTGTCTCAAAAATCTCAAAAAATAAAACACTACAATTGTGGAGGTTAAAGCCGAAAAAATAAATCCATACGATAACCAACGCACCAAGACCGAACAGGTCAAGGAGATGTTTGACTCAATCGCTCCAGCCTACGACTTTATGAATAGAGCGATGACATTTGGCATCGACAAATGCTGGCGGGCAAAAGCAGTCAAAATGATTAAAGTGGCTAAACCTCAACATATCCTTGATGTGGCAACCGGGACAGGAGACCTTGCCATCAAGCTGACACGCGAAATCACCCCCTCTCGAGTAACCGGAATAGATCTCTCAGAGGGGATGATCAACGTGGGTCGCAAGAAAGTAACCGAAGCCGGACTAAGCGACCGCATCACACTTGTCGCAGGCGATTGTCTTGCGTTACCATTTGACGACAACACTTTTGATTGCATCACGGTGGCATACGGAGTTCGCAATTTTGAACATTTAGACCGAGGTTATCAAGAAATGCTCAGAGTGCTACGTCCGGGAGGAATGTTGTGTGTGCTTGAGCTATCAACCCCCACATCTCCAATCGTCAAGCCACTTTACAAATTCTATACACGCCATATCATCCCCTTTGTCGGGCGCATGGTATCAAAAGATGTGCGTGCCTATTCCTATCTTCCCGAAAGCATCGCAGCCGTTCCCCAAGGCGATGACATGCTTGCGCTAATGCGCAACGCCGGTTTCAATAATTGCCACTTCCGCCCACTCACATTCGGCACTTGCACCATCTACACCGCAATCAAGTAGCTCCACACATCCCCTATTTTTCCGCTTAACAAACAATTATTATTGCTTTGTGCATTAATTTATCGTACCTTTGCAATGGAATCTTGAAAAGTGATGGAATTTTTATACGAATACAACTTATTGGGACTGATTATTGGGATTTGTACATTTCTAATAATCGGGTTGTTTCATCCTATCGTAATAAAGTGTGAATACTATTTTGGTACACGTTGCTGGTGGTGGTTTTTATTATTGGGACTTGCCGGAGTTGCGTTATCAATATGGGTTGAAAATGTTTTATGGTCATCACTGCTCGGAGTTTTCTCATTCTCGTCATTCTGGACTATTAAGGAGATTTTTGATCAAAAGAAACGGGTTGAAAAAGGTTGGTTTCCACGCAATACCAACCGCAAAGATTAAGATATTGTTTTAGAGTTTATAATGATTACTGTTGAAGGTTTGACCGTCGAATTTGGCGGAACTACATTATTTAAAGATATTTCATTTCAGATAAATGAGAGCGACCGCATTGCTCTCATGGGGAAAAACGGAGCAGGGAAAAGTACGCTATTGAAAATTCTTGCCGGAGTGCGCAATGCAACTCGCGGGAGTGTTTCTATCCCAAAAGAATGTGTTGTAGCCTATCTTCCCCAACACTTGATGACCGAAGATGGTCGCACAGTGCGCGAAGAAGCATCACAAGCATTTGCCCACCTAATGGAAGCCGAAGCCGAAATCGAGCAACTCAACAAAGAATTGGCAGAGCGCACCGATTATGAAAGCGATGAATATATGGCTCTCATTGAGCGTGTCAGCGAACTTAGCGAAAAGTTCTATGCCATCGACATGACTCACTTTGAAGAGGATGTAGAGAAAACATTGCTCGGGCTTGGATTTGAGCGCAGCGACTTAGATCGCCCGACATCTGAATTCAGCGGAGGATGGCGCATGCGCATCGAATTGGCTAAACTACTCTTAAAAAATCCCGATGTACTATTGCTTGACGAGCCTACCAACCACCTGGATATAGAAAGTATCATGTGGCTTGAAGATTTTATCAAGACCTCATCTAAAGCCGTAGTAGTCATCAGTCACGACCGTCGATTTGTCGATGCCATCACAACTCGCACCATCGAAGTGACAATGGGACGCATCTATGACTACAAAGCCTCATACAGCCATTATTTAGAACTACGCAAAGAACGTCGCGAGCAACAGCAAAAGCAGTATGAAGAGCAGCAAAAAATGATTCAGGAAACCAAAGATTTCATTGAGCGTTTTAAAGGCACATACTCTAAAACCCTCCAAGTTCAAAGCCGTGTCAAAATGCTTGAAAAATTGGAGTTGATAGAGGTTGACGAAGAGGACACATCGGCATTGCGATTAAAGTTCCCGCCATCTCCACGCAGTGGCTCATACCCTGTTCAAGCCGACAATGTAGGCAAATCATTTGGCGACCATGAAGTATTCAACAATGCCACATTCATGATTGAACGAGGTGACAAAGTCGCATTTGTCGGACGCAATGGCGAGGGCAAATCTACAATGGTGAAGTGTATCATGAACGAGCTTGAGCATAGCGGCACATTGACACTCGGTCACAATGTGCAAATTGCTTATTTTGCCCAAAATCAAGCATCACTATTGGATGAGAACTTAACCGTATTTCAAACAATTGATGATATAGCCAAGGGCGATGTTCGCTTAAAAATACGCGATATGCTTGGAGCATTCATGTTTGGCGGAGAAGAAAGCACTAAGAAAGTAAAAGTATTGTCGGGTGGAGAACGTACACGCCTCGCGATTTTGAAGCTATTGCTTGAACCGGTAAATCTGCTCATTCTCGACGAACCGACCAACCACCTCGATTTAAAAACCAAAGACATCCTCAAGCAGGCATTGCAAGACTTTGACGGAACCCTCATACTCGTAAGTCACGACCGTGACTTCTTAGATGGATTAGTCACTAAAGTATATGAGTTTGGACACAAACGAGTGCGTGAACACCTATGTGGCATTAATGAATTCCTTGAAAACAAAAAACTCGAAAATCTTCACGACATAGAGCGAAAAAGCTAACAGATTTGTTATTATATAAAATCGGATGTGTATATAAATAAGGTACATTTAAATTAACTACTTCTATGAGTAACAAAGAACGCATCGTTGTTATTGGCGGCGGTTTTGCCGGAATTAACTTTATCAAAAAGTTAGACAAAAAACGTTTTGATGTATTACTGGTTGACAAGAACAACTACCACAGTTTCCCCCCCTTGTTTTACCAAATCGCCTCATCGGGTCTCGACCCTGGAAGCATATCATTCCCATTCCGTCGAGAGATGCGCAAAGGAAGCGTCAAAGGTGCTCGCTACAATATGGGCGATGTCAAAACGATTGACGTTGCCAATAAAACCATAACTACCCAATTTGAGACCATTGAGTATGACAAATTGGTAATCGCCGCAGGGACCACAAACAATTTCTTCGGCATGACCGACCTATACAAACGTGTGTTCACACTCAAAAGCACACCTGAAGCGATACGTTGTCGCAACGAAATTCTCGACCGCTTGGAACGCGCAAGCCTTTGTAAAGACGAAAAGCAACGACGTCGCATATTGAGTTTTGTCGTAATCGGGGGCGGACCTACAGGCGTTGAAATCGCCGGTGCGATTGGTGAAATGAAACGCTACATCTTACATCGCGAATACCCCAACATCACCACCGACGATCTCAACATCACACTCATTGAAGGAACCGACCGATTGTTGCGCACAATGAGCGAAACAGCGTCGCGCGAAGCACTTGAATACCTCGGTCACCTGATGGTTAATGTCAAGTTGCAAAAGACAATGAAATCATACGAGAACAATGTTGTGACATTTGCCGATGGCGAGCAACTTTACTCTGAGATGGTGATATGGACCGCCGGCGTGACAGGAGAGCCAATGGAGATTATCGGCACCGACTTCCAACGTGGACCCGGCAACCGCTTCATTGTTGACGAATACAACCGAGTAAAAGGGTTGAACGAGGTCTATGCATTAGGCGACATCTCTTTAATGATGTGTGACGCATACCCCAAAGGGCATCCGCAACTTGCTCAAGTCGCTATACAGCAAGCCAAGCTATTGGCAAAACACTTAAATAAAAACGAATTTAAAACCACGTTTAAATATGTCGATAAAGGATCAATGGCAACCGTAGGCCGCAATCGCGCCGTCGCCGACTTGAAGCATATCCACCTGTATGGACGTCCGGCGTGGTTGACATGGATGTTTGTCCACTTGATTTCAATTCTTGGAATGCGCAACAAAATATCGGTACTGATGAATTGGATATGGGCTTACTGCACTTACAGCACTTCATTGCGCTTGCTCATCCATTCCAACAAATACCCATTGCGTTCTCGTTGGGGCGAGAAAGAGTAAAATCTGAAAGTAATTATAAATTTTTACACGACAGGCGGGCAAGATAATCATAATGCTCGCCTTTCTTTATTAATTCTGCCACGAAGCCACACGCCTCGGCATGATAAGCGAGCGTTTCAAAATCAACATAAAGCCAATCAAAACTATCTCCTTTTATGTTTTTATATTGCATTGCATAGTCAACCTCTCCATAATAATCTCCGGCAAGGTCTATATCGGCACTCCCTTCTTCATCCTCAAAAAGATATATCAAATCACTTGAATCCAACAAAACTTGTCCTCCCTTGGCAAGCAGAATCTTCAAGCGAGCAAAAAATTTGGGCATATTGTCTATTTTTCCAATAATACCTGAGCCGTTCATCAACATCAGTATTGTATCAAATTGCTCTCTTAAATCATCAGTGAAAAAATCCGCCAATCTGACATCAGCTACACCTTGGTGTTTCATCGTCTCCACCGACAATGGCGAAATATCTATTGCGCAAACATCCACGCCCCTATCTTGCAACGCCAATGAGTGACACCCGGCTCCGGCTCCTACATCGAGACATCGTCCACGTGATAACTCCAACGCCACCCGCTCAATCTCTGACATTTCTTCAAACACTCTAAAAAGATGTTCCACCGGGATTTCATCCTCATCAAACATTGATGACATCACCCTCAACCTGCCGGCAACACCATTTTTATAGAAATCGGCAATCGCCGCACCCATAGGGTCTTTTCTCTTTTCAAGTACACCCATAACACTAAAATGGTGTAATTTCACTTAACGACAATCCTTTGAGGTCTTTTTCCGATAATAGCAATTCATCTTTGGGTAAACGCCAATCAATGGCAAGCGTCGGATCATCAAAACGCAATGTAGCCTCGGCTTGTGGAGCATACACATTATCTACCTTATATTGAAATTGAGCAGTCTCGCTCAATACCACAAAGCCATGAGCCATGCCGCGAGGCATATACAATTGGCGACAATTCTCCTGACTTAACTCCACAGCAACGTGTTGCCCATAAGTTGGCGAGTCGCCTCGCAAATCAACAACCACATCAAGAACCATACCTTGTGACACTCTGACGAGCTTGGCTTGTGACCACTCCCCTTTTTGGAAATGCAACCCACGCAACACACCTCGTGTTGACATCGATTCATTATCCTGCACAAAATCAACCACGCCGATATGCGATTCAAACTCCTCGCGCTTGAAACTTTCCATAAAATACCCTCGAGCATCGCCAAATCGTCGTGGCTCGATAATCCACACACCTTTTATTTTTTGTTCTGTAAATCTCATTGCTTATTTTTCTAACCGACTGCAAAAATAGTAATTATTTTCTTATAACGGCAAACTCCGCATAGTCAATAATTTCATACCATGCGGAGTTTTAACCTAAAATTTTAATCTGTATCTTATTTAAGTTGTGTATTACTCAAATTTTTTATTTCAAGAATTATACAACCATCACCGGCACGAGACTCGATTATTGTTCCATCGGGGAGAGACATTACACCAACCGATTTTGTCTCATCTTCCATCAAATTCAAGTCATAAACCTTAGCCCTACCTTTATACATGATTGACACTTTACACATACCCTCCTCTGTCAATCCATTATAGGTTGAGTGTCCATAGTGGTCAATATATATTTCATATACACCCTCAGCCGGATTTTCCCAATAGATATTTTCAGTTGACCCACTACCACCGGCTCGATTGTCAACATCTAAGAAACCATCGCTACTATATGAGTTTTTATGATTGTAGTAAATATGTTCGCCACTGGGTTCAACCGCGTGTAAATCCACATCGGCATAAAAATCCCAAGTCAATGTTGCTTTCAAATCGCCATAACCACTATTTAGAGTCCCAACCGCCAAATCTTCACTATCATTATAGCTATTATCCATCCATTCAAAAATCGTAGTCCAAGCAAATTCACAAAATTCTGACCAAGTATCATAGTTTTTGAACAATAACAACACTGCCGACCAAGTGACTCCAGCTCCTGTTTTTCCGCTATTCTCTGCAAACCAAACAATTTCCTCTACAACCAAATCAACATATTCATTAATAGCAGGAGACATAGCATCAAGCCCCAAATCAATCATCCATTCTTTCACTTTCTTTTTTATTTCATCTTCAGTCGCATTAGTAATAGCAGCTCCTGTAACCCCACCATAACCTATAACGCCGTCAACAACAACTTCATAGGTTTGTAATAACTCCGATAACTTAAGCAAATAATCGTCTATGGTTAAAATAATATCGTTTCGTGAAGCATTATTATAGATTGTCGGCACCAAAAATTCGTTCCAACTAATTCCGGCGTCATATTCTTTAATCACATACATTTCATCACCCAATACAAACGCTACATCTACAAACGATCCATTGTAATTAGAAAAAGCAACAACCAACGAGTCTGAACCCATGCTGCGAAGCAATCCGTTATCATCAAATTGGAATGTTGTAATCTCCTCGGTTAACGCATTATAGCTATTTATACTATTTGTTACTCCAACAGAGTCTATATCAATCATTGAGATAACATCTGACTCAGGAGGCAATATCGAAATCTCATATTTTGATTCTCCTGAGAAGTCATAAGCTACCACAGGATTTTCGGGTTCCACCTCCGGCTCATCATTCTTTTCAAACAAATCGCAAGACACAACACTTGCGCTCATTAACATTACTGTCGCTAATGCGATAACATTTTTAATGTAACTTTTTTTCATTTTGATTTTATTATTTGATTATTAATTTTGTTTTGTTTACACCGCAAAGTTACATGATGAAAATACCTAAAATCAAACTTGGCAAAGCATATCATTTGAAACCCCATGGGTTTATTGACGAGACCTATGTATTTTCTGACGAGCCACTTTTTTTACGGATTTTTGCAACAAAACAGAGAATAGCAACAAGAAATTTGGCAGTATTTTGGGCAATTTGATAGATATTTGTTATCTTTGCGCTCAAATTTTAAGAAAAAAGAAAATGAAAGTAGCTATTGTTGGCGCAAGTGGTGCCGTAGGACAAGAATTCTTGCGCGTTCTCGAAGAACAAAACTTCCCCCTTGATGAACTTCTATTATTTGGTTCAAGCCGTAGTACCGGACGTAAATACACGTTCCGCGGCAAAGAGATTACCGTAAAAGAACTTCAACACAACGATGATTTCAAAGGTGTTGACATCGCCTTTACATCGGCTGGAGCCGGGACTTCTAAAGAATTTGCCGAAACCATTACCAAGCATGGCGCAATCATGATTGACAACTCAAGCGCATTCCGCATGGATGAAGACGTACCCTTGGTTGTTCCCGAAGTTAATGGCGAAGACGCGTTCAACACTCCACGCAACATTATTGCCAATCCCAACTGTACAACCATTCAAATGGTTGTCGCACTCAAACCGCTCAACGACATTTCGCCCATCAAGCGTGTTCACGTTGCCACTTATCAAGCGGCAAGCGGAGCGGGAGCGGCGGCAATGGATGAGTTGGTAAAACAATACGCTCAACTACAAAACGGAGAAAAACCAACAGTAGAAAAATTTGCATACCAACTCGCCTATAACGTAATCCCTCATGTAGATGTGTTCCTTGACAACGGATACACCAAAGAGGAGATGAAGATGTATCACGAGACAAAAAAAATCATGCATTGCCCCGACTTGGATGTAAGCGCAACATGCGTACGCGTACCGGTAATGCGAGCCCACTCCGAAGCCATTTGGGTCGAGACCGAAGCTCCCATCTCGGTAGAGCAAGCTCGCGAAGCATTTGAGAAAGGTGAAGGGCTTGTTGTTGTCGATGACACCGCCAACAAGAGATACCCCATGCCTTTGGAAATCGCCAACCAAGACCCTGTGTATGTAGGTCGCATACGCAAAGACATCACCAACGAACGAGGATTATCGTTCTGGATTGTTGGTGACCAAATCAAGAAAGGTGCCGCACTTAACGCAGTACAAATCGCACAATACATGATTGCCCACAAAAAATAATCTAAAAACATATATAACCTTTCTACGAGAGCAAGCACCGAAACTTGCTCTCGTTTTTTTTATTGCAAACAAATTGTTAACTTTGCAATACAATCTTAAATACGACAAACTACACCATGGCAATAACATTAGCAATAACCCCTTTTGTCACAAATCCGGTACTGATATTCTTTATCGTGCTGATGATTATATTGCTCACGCCGTTGGTATTGAATAAACTGAAAATCCCCCACATCATAGGGATGATTGTCGCAGGCGTAGTTATCGGTCCCTATGGGCTTAACATCCTTGCTCGCGACATGAGTTTTGAACTGTTTGGACAAGTCGGACTATTATATCTCATGTTCTTGGCAGGCATTGAGATTGATATGTATCATCTGAAACTCAATCTTAAACGCGGACTCATATTCGGATTGTTGACATTTTTATTCCCGATGATAATAGGCACAGTAGCAAGTGTCTATCTGCTTCATCTCGATTGGGTAACATCGGTATTATTGGCATCAATGTATGCCTCACACACATTAATCGCCTATCCTGTTGTAGCACGTTTTGGAGTAACCAAAAATCCGGCGGTAATGATTGCCATAGTCGGGACTATCATAGCCGTTATCGGAGCATTATTGGTTCTTGCCGCTGCCATAAACGTCCACCACACCGGCACATTTAGCGTGATTGATTTATTGAAACTACTTGGTGAACTTGCAATTTATTGCATCGTCATCATTTATACCTTTCCTCGCATCACACGATGGTTTTTCAAGAACTTCCACGACAGAGTCTCACAATATGTCTATATAATGGCAATGGTGTTTCTCGCGGCATGGTTTGCCCAAGTTATCGGATTGGAAGCGGTACTCGGGGCATTCTTTGCCGGATTGGTACTTAATCGTTATGTGCCTAACGCATCATCATTGATGGCACACATCGAGTTTATCGGCAATGCGATATTTATACCCTACTTCTTGCTTGGGGTTGGAATGATGATTAATGTGAAGGTCATCACAAATCTCGATACCATAATAATAGCCTTAAATATGATTGTCGTAGCAATCGTGAGCAAATGGATTGCGGCATGGATTGCACAAAAAATCTATGGAATGGACGGAGCCGAGCGCAAAATGATGTTTGGGCTCTCAACTGCACACACAGCCGTGGCACTTGCCGTAGTAACCATAGGTTACTACATGATTATGCCCGACGGACATCGCATGATGGACGAGACAATGCTCAATGGCACTGTTTTAATGATACTTGTGACTTGCGCAATCGCTCCGATATTTACCACTCAAGCTGCGGCGAAAATAAAAATCAAGATGCTTGCCGAGGAGAACGAGGAGGATGACAAACCCAAGCAACGCGTTACAAACACTCTCATTCCTGTAGCCAATCCTGTTACCACCCAATCACTTGTGGAAATGGCTCTGATGATGCGAGGCTCCAATGAAGAGGGAAGCATGTATGCACTTCACGTAAGAAACGACAATTCTCCAAAATCGAGAGCGATGGGGCGTAGTTCGCTCAATCTTGTTCAAAAAACCACGGCAGAATCCAACTTTGAGATTACTCCGCTTGAACGCTATGACCTCAACACCGTTACCGGCATTCTAAATACCGTTGAAGAACGAGACATAAATGAACTCATCATAGGTCTCCACCGCAAAGCCAACGTGATTGATAGCTTCTTGGGGTCGAAAATAGAGCATATACTTAAATCAACCAACAAATTGGTTATTATCTCACGCTGTTTCATACCACTCAACACCGTTACTCGAATTGTTGTATCTGTACCACCCAAAGCCCAATATGAAACAGGGTTCAGCAACTGGGTCGCCAATCTTGGCAACTTGGCTCATCAAATCGGCTGTCGCATTATATTCTGCTGTCAACACGAGATACAACCGCTCATCCGAGGCGTTCTACACCGCAACCGTCTGAGAGTGCGCCATGAGTTCCGCGACGTGGAGCAATGGGACGACTTCATGCTGCTTGCCAACCGCATTCTTGACGATGACTTGTTTGTGGTAGTGAGCGCACGTGTGTCATCGGTATCTTACAACGACGACATGGTTGAGCAACCAATGTTTTTGCAAAAACATTTCTCTCGCAACAACCTTGTATTGATTTATCCTGAGCAGTTTGGCGAAGAAGTTTCTTTGACTACATTTGCCGACCCATTATCACAAAAAATGGCGAACTCGCCATCAGGACTTTGGCTACGAGTTCATAATTGGTATCGCCAAGCCATTCAACTGAAAAAACGCGTCACACAACGCAACCGCCGCATCAAAAAGATTGATTTATAATTATCCGATAATATGAAATACATACTTTACGGAATCATTAGCGCTTTATTGCGTTTTTTTGGTCTTGACCCCGATTTTCGTGACTTTTGGGAAACAATAGGTTATATTCTCATCGCTATTGCGATCATTGCAATTGGGATATTCATCCTTTGGCACTTCATCAAGTACATGATTGAACTGTGGAGCATTTTAATCAAAATCTCCAAGAAAGGGAAATAACCTATCTCAATACGCTACTTATAGTTGTCGGCGATAGAGTGGATTGATTGAAAGATAGCTATGTCGGCATCGGTCAACTGCACATCACGACGCGCCATCGCACGACGCGCTATATCAAAGAACTTAGCCAACGGCACATCGGTATATCCGGCCGCACTGCTTTCACTAAACGATGCCACAAAATTGCGGGGGAATCCCGATCCATGTATATTAACCCCTACACCAAGCACTGTCGCGGTGTTGAACATCGTGTTGACTCCCGCCTTTGAATGGTCGCCCATTATCAAACCGCAAAACTGCAAACCGGTGCGCAAAAACCGGTGCGCCGGATAGTTCCATAATTTGATTTCGGTATAGTCGTTTTTGAGATTTGACGCGACACTGCCACCTCCTATGTTGCACCACTCTCCTATTACAGCATTACCAAGGAACCCATCATGAGCCTTGTTGCTATAACCTATCATCACAACATTGTTTACCTCGCCACCCACTTTGCAATATGGACCGAGCGTGGTTGCGCCATATATCTTCGCTCCCATATTTGCGACAGCGTGATCACAGAAGGCAATAGGACCGCGCAAACAACACCCCTCCATCACCTCGGCATTTTTCCCGATATATATAGGACCTTTTTTTACATTCAAAATCGCACCCTCAACTACAGCCCCTTCTTCAACAAACAACATCGCAGGGTCTCCAATTAACGTATTGCTCTCACTGAGCGGTTGGCTCTCACGTCCACTGGTAATGCGATTAAAATCCTCGATAAGCGCGTCATGATTACCCACAAATATATCATAGAGCATATTTATAGCGCAAGGAGTCTCTGCAATCATCGTTGTAGTTTTAAATTCTTGAGCCAAGAAATTTTTCAACGTGCCGCGATAGGCTATCAAACCCTTTGCCGAAACAATCGCGCATCCAACTTCCATTGCGTTAATAACCTCAATCAACTCACCATTAGGACATATATTGCCCGCGATAAATATATTATCTTCTTTATTGATTGTCGCAGGGTATTTAACACTTAAATAGTCTGTCGCCAAATAAGAATATCTACCCAGGAGCATTGCTTCCCATTTCTCTCGTATGGTTGTAATACCAAATCGCATATCGGCAACCGGACGTGTAAATGTCATCGGCAAGAGATTTTCTCTCGCCACTTTATCATCAAATAAAATTATATTTCTCATAAATTCAAAGTTTTATAGAGACAAAGATAATGATTTTTTCCTTGCCGTTTTCAATGTAGAGCAGTTTTTAACCAACACAGCCCCCTCCACAAGATTTTTTGACAAAGACTCTACACAACGCAACACTATTTATACGATAAAAAATATCTGTATATTTGGCTATTAACAGATAATTTTCATTACCTTTGCGATTATAATAAATACCGCTCAACATAAAAACACAAATGGTTATGAAAAGAGTTATCCTGACAATTTTGACGGCAATCTCATTCGCCACCTATACCAATGCCGCACAGTACTTAATCAGCCCTGAAGCAACAACTGCCGGGAGTACCATTACCCACAAAGGTAACGACTTTATCGTAGGCACTAATGCCTTTTCAACTTTCACGGCATTGGCAGACATTACTCTTGAAGAGAATTCCATCGTATATGTAGCGCCGGGTACATACTCCACCGATGCAACATTCACTACCGCCGGCCTCACATTCTTAGGGAATAACGCCTATCAAGATTGGACGGTTACTCGCAACGAGGAGTCGATAATTACCGCGACTATCAACATCGAGGCGAGCAATATCACCATCAATGGGTTCAAATTTACCGAAAACGGTCGTCTTGTGTCAAAAAACGCCACAAACACCGCTCCGTTCAGTAACATCAAAATCATTTACAACGTAGTGAGCGGTGCGACACTGCAACGCACCAAGAGTTATGCGGTGTTTCACATTGGTAATCGTGCGGCCGGGACAACCGCACCCACCGAAGTCGCACATCGCAGATACAAAGATTGTGAAATCGCTCACAACTACTTCGTGGGAGATGACACCCACTACTCCAACAATATCCAATTGGCTGGATCGTTTGGCACGACTCAAATCTATGACAACTACTTCTATTATGGCGGCACAAGTGTCCTCATCGACAATGCCCAAGGCGATATAAAAGTATTCAACAACGTGTTTAAAAATGTTGGAGCGTCAACAACCGCAAGCCCCGACGGCGAAACTGCAGGTGACTTCTGTGTTGCGTTGATGCGCAGTGCCTATGCCAATAGCACAACACTCTATATCCAAAGTAACGAATTTGATGGTTGTTACGGACAAGGTTCTTACTTCTGTCCTATCAGAATATTTCCAGGCTCAAGCACAAATTTAGTTGATCCTGTCAATCTAAGAGTTCACATCAATTACAACACGTTTAAGAAACTAACAGCATCTGTACCCACCAACAATGCTCAAGCCGGAGAGACACTTATTTTATATGCCGATAAATCAACTTCTAAAAACATAAGATTTAACTTGGCACATAATCACTATGACAATAGATTTTACAAATACGCCTACGTGACGCTTGATGATGGTTTGGGACAAAGAGAAATCTATGCAAGTCAATTTGCCCGATTTCGTTTTGGTGGCGATTACTCAACATTTGGAACAAGCGTGCTCAATGGAGTGCAAGTAACCAACCACGCAACCAATGTCACTCTTGGTGACAACACCGTATTACAAAGTTTTGACATCGATCCAAAAACAGGCGACATGTACTTCCAACAAGTGATGAACGGCACCAGAACAACCACTTACAACAACCTATATGGCTTTACCAATGGCAACCATGAGCCACTCGTTGTAACCCGCGTGCCATGTACAGCAATCGACGGATACGCCTACACATATTCTTCAAGTGTGGAAAGCATGGAAGTCGGCAAAGCCGGACACGGCACAAACATGTGTCTTGTGAGAGATAGCAATGGCGAGTTATGGATTTGGGCAGGTGGCAAAGCCGAAGATAATGGCACCGAGGACGACAAATCAACCTCAACCGCTCGATTTAAATTTAAGAAAGGTACCGACATCAATTTTGATGGCACAGGGAATACCGATAGCGGAGTAATATATTTTGATGTAAATAACAGTTCAAATGAATATCCCGCCGTAGATGAGAATTCACGTTTGCTTTGTGTCAGAACGACATCAAGTAGCAAAAACACTTACCACATCTACAATCTTGATGATGCGCTGAACGGAATAAAAACCAAATACAAAAAAGTCGTGTTGAACAAACTCGATTATGCTCAAAGCGACATCAACAGCGACAACGGATATTTGACTTGGTCGTTCCAAAGTTATGATATATGCGGCGATTATATCTATATGCTCGAAGGAGTATCTAATCTTGCAAACAACAGCACAGAATCGGGCAAACCAACCCTCATTATAAGCACTTATAACTGGCGTACCGAACAGTGGGTGGAACGCCATCGACTCAACTACGGTCGCATTAACGACACTTATGGTGAGCCTGAAGGTTTTGTCGTTAAACCTGATGAATATGGTCATGTCAATGCCTATGTGGTAGTAGCTGTAGGGAATAGTGGTGCAAGAAAAGCCAATGTGTATAAATTTGTCATCGACTATCATCGCCAATGGGATAGCACAACCGGAGCAGCAGTAACAATCGGTACCGATACAAAGGTTATCTCAAATTTTAGCAATTTTGCAAACTATCCCGAAGATGACCCGGCGATAAGTTTCAGCACCGATGTTCAACAAATCAATCTCGTTGCGGCTACCACCTCCGAAAATCCCCAACAGACCGTGACCATCACCAATGCGAATTACTTGCATGGACAATGGCATGGCACAATCACCGGAACCGATGCCGACGCGTTTGAGGTGAGCATTTCAGATAACACCCCATTCTCAACCACAGCAACCGCAACGGTAACATTCAAGCCCGATGACAAGCGGAGCAATTACACTGCCGTACTGCGTTTACACTCACCACTTGCCACTTCCAATGTCGAGTCAAACGATATTGTAATACCGATTGTCGCAAAAAATGAGGACACAACCGTAGGTATCGGAGCGACCACACTACCCGATTGCGACCCCGTGGTTATAGTCAATGGCAATAACATAAACATTTCAGGAATAGATGTTGAATCAACCGACATCTACTCAACTTGCGGGAAACTGATAGGCTCATATACCGGCAACCATATAACCCACAACATCACAACCGGCATATACATAATCGCCATCACCGACACCTATGGCAACCCCTACACTCAAAAAGTCATAATTCAATAATAACCAAATTCCATATAAAAATAAGCAGGTTTAACGAGCCTGCTTATTTTTATGCCATGCGTTTAATTGCACTGCTACAAACCATCAGGAGTCGGCATAAATTGCCTCAACTCCTATTATTATCAAAAATTTAATCCACTTTTTTGTCTTTTAATTTGGTTTATATTATAAACTTGTTTATCTTTGCAAAGAATTAACTTTTTTAATAACAAAATAGCGAGATAATGGACAAGAAAAATTTCACAACCGAAAAGAGCTTTGAGATTATAACACAGATGATTGAGCAGTCAAAACAAAATCTAAATAGGCACAATTTCAATCCATGGATAGGTTGGGGGGTATATACAACACTATTGGGATTGGCGATCTATTGCATTGTTGAGTGTACCGGAGTCAATCAATGGTATTGGTTATGGTTCCTGGAATTTGGCTACGCCATTTATGACTGCAAACGCAATGAAAAAGCCGACCCCGGCATAAGAAGCCACATAGACAAAGCTATTAATGGTATTTGGAAAGCTCTTGGGTGGCTTTACACTCTTACTCCCATCGCAATGACCTTTATGGCAATTTATTTTCAACATTATTATGCACTAAATATGATAATGCCACTTATATTGATTTACACGATTATAGGTGTCGCATTTACAGGTGTGATTTTGCGTGAAAAGTGGATTACCACAATCCCTATCATCTGTTCACTATCTCCTCTATATATGTTTGGCGTGATTTCGTCACAACAATTCTCCAATGCTCACATTCTGTGGTTCACTGTCACATTTTTCTGCGTTATGGTGATTCCCGGCTTTATTTTAAACCATAAGAGCAAAATCAGATGAGATTTAAAGAATTAGACCCATTGCTACACTCTCCACTACGACTTGCAGTGATGTCAATACTTGTAAGTGCCGAAAGTGCCGACTTTGTCTATCTCAAGCAACAGACCAATGCGACAGCAGGCAATCTTAGTGTGCAACTTGACAAACTACAAACAGCAGGCTACATCTCCATCGAAAAAGGGTTTAAAGGGAAAAAGCCATGCACAACCTGTCGCATTACAGCCGAAGGCGTAGCCCGATTTGATGAATATGTCAATGCCTTGCGTGGATATATAGGGTAGGATTTTCAAGTGTGGCGTAAAAGTCGTAACTTTGCAAAAAGATTAAAAGAAAGCATTAACAAACTTATTTCTGAAAGAAAAATCTATGATTACTCAGGAACAGCTAAAAGAGACTTTTGAACGCAAGCTCGCGTTGAGGAGGTATCTTTGACATCGACAGCAAGAAAATAGAGGTAGAAGAAGAAGAGTTGCGCACCCACGTACCAGATTTCTGGGAACACCCCAAAGAAGCGCAACTGCAAATGAAAAAAATCAAAGACATAAAAATGTGGATTGACGGCTATGCCGAAGTGGAAAAAGCCGTCGATGAGTTGCAAATCGGGTGGGACTTCTGCAAAGAAGGCCTTATCGAGGAAGCAGAACTCGACAATCTATATAACGATGCCATAACTAAGATTGAAAATCTTGAGTTGCGCAACATGTTGCGCCGCGAAGAGGATAAGCTCGGGGTGGTACTTAAGATCAACTCAGGAGCCGGTGGCACAGAGAGCCAAGATTGGGCTTCGATGTTGATGAGAATGTATCTGCGCTGGTGCGAAAAGAATGGTTACAAGACATCTATAGCCAACCTTCTCGACGGCGATGAAGCCGGTATAAAATCATGCACAATCAATGTTGAAGGGGACTTTGCCTACGGCTATCTGAAGAGCGAAAACGGAGTGCATCGTCTCGTGCGCGTGTCGCCCTACAACGCTCAAGGTAAACGCATGACCTCATTTGCATCGGTATTTGTGACTCCGCTTGTCGATGACACAATCGAAGTGAAAGTTGAGACCGCTCTACTCTCTTGGGACACATTCCGTTCGGGAGGCGCCGGAGGTCAGAACGTGAACAAGGTAGAATCAGGTGTGCGCTTGCGCTATCAATTCACCGACCCCTATACCGGCGAGAAAGAGGAAATCCTCATCGAAAACACCGAAACCCGCGACCAGCCCAAGAATAAAGAGAACGCCTTGCGTCAACTTCGCTCTATCCTCTATGATAAAGAACTTCAACACCGCTTGCAAGAGCAAGCCAAGGTTGAGGCGGGCAAAATGAAAATCGAATGGGGCTCACAGATACGTAGCTATGTGTTTGACGACCGCCGAGTGAAAGATCATCGTACCAATTTCCAAACATCAGACGTAAATGGAGTGATGGATGGTGATCTTGACGGATTTATTAAAGCCTACTTAATGGAATTTGCCGGAACCGACGCCAACGAATAATAAACAACAGAAAACCGATGAAAGAAAAACTTACGATAGTAAAAGTCGGAGGAAAAATCGTAGAGGAACCTGAAACACTTGCGGCACTTCTGCGCGATTTCTCATCAATCGACGGATACAAAATGCTTGTGCATGGAGGAGGCCGCTCCGCGACAAAGGTTGCCGCACAACTCGGCATCGAGACCACAATGGTCGATGGTCGCCGTGTAACCGACACCGAGATGCTAAATGTCGTGACAATGGTGTATGGCGGACTGGTAAACAAAAACATCGTAGCCGGTTTGCAAAGTAACGGAATTAATGCCCTCGGCATGACCGGAGCCGACATGAACATAATACGCAGCGAGAAACGCCCTATAAAAACCGTTGATTATGGTTGGGTGGGAGACGTGAAAGAGGTCAATGGCGCAGCATTGGCATCGCTTATTAAAAGCGGAGTAGTGCCTGTAATCGCGCCACTCACACACGACAAAGCCGGGCACATGCTCAACACCAACGCCGACACCATGGCAGGTGAATGCGCCAAGGGGCTTGCCGAGATTTTTGACGTGCATTTGGTATTCTGCTTTGAAAAAGCGGGCGTGCTAAGAGATGAAAACGATGACAATTCTGTCGTTACAGAAATAGATCGCGCGACATACGCCCAATTGCTTGAAGATGGTATCGTTTCGGGTGGAATGATTCCGAAACTCGACAATGCGTTTGAAGCAATCTCATCGGGAGTGAGCGAAGTCATAATCACCAAAGCCTCAGCACTCAACGACCTATCACTCGGCAGTCATCTGAAATAAATACAGCGCATCACTATAACACAAAAAGAGTTAAAAACGTTAAGAAATGTAGGGGGGGTAATTGCCCCCTATTTTTTATATAACTTTGTGGCATAATTAGACCGACTTATAAAAAAATCACGAGTCGAGTGTAACAAATTTTCAGTACAATCGTCTAATAGTTGTAACAACAAAAAAAATCATTCACAAAACGATGAAACGACTAAACACATTGCTGACATTAGCACTATCATTAATCTCAACCATTGCCACAGCAAGCAACTACAACGTAAAAGGTGTTGTCACAGATAGCGAAGGTACAGGCGAGCCATACGCCACAATACGCATCTATAACACCGCCGACAGCATCAAGCCGGCAATCACCTCAACAACCGACATCGACGGAGCTTTTAACTCGACTCTCGATAACGCCGGCGACTATCGCATCTCCATATATGCCGTAGGCATGGGAGAAATCACACGAGATTTTTCAGTTTCAGACAATGCGCCGACAGCCGATTTGGGTTCAATAGCGCTTGAAACCGCCGAAAACGTGCTTGGCGAAGTGCAAGTTGTAGCACAACGACCATTGGTGAGCCGTGAAATCGACCGCATAGGATATGACGTGCAAGCCGACGAGGACTCCAAGACATCGACCGTCATCGAGATGTTGCGCAAAATACCAATGGTGAGCGTCGATGCCGACAACACCATTAAAGTGAGAGGCAACACCAACTTCAAAATCTATAAAAACGGACGTCCCAACAACGCTTTCTCCAACAATCCCAAAGAGGTATTGGCAGCGATCCCCGCGTCAATGATAAAACGCATCGAAATCATCACCGAACCGGGAGCGCAATATGACGCCGAGGGAGTGGGTGCGATTATCAACATCATAACCAACGATAACACCGCCATAAAAGGGATAATGGGCAACGTAAGCCTGCAAGCCAACACTCTCAATTGGGTACCGCAACCCAATGTGTGGCTATCATCACAAATCGACAAAGTTACATTCTCACTCTATGGCGGATATTCTCACCTAAACGACAAAATGAGTGAATACGAAAACGATAGTCATTATTATTACAAAGATTCAGGAGCGACATTAGACTATGACAACTATGTGGCAAACGAGGGAGACTTAGCCTACTGGGGATTTGATGCCAGCTATGAATTGGACTCACTCAACCTATTCACGACCGAATTGAACGGATATTTCTATGATGTAGATGTATTTGGCAACACATCTTTACACATGAAAAACAATACAGGGTCAACATTATACTCTTACAACACTATACTCGACTACCCCAAATACAGTTATTTAGATTTCAGCGGAAGTCTCAACTATCAACGCCTGACACGTCGCAAAGGAGAGACAATCACCCTGTCATATATGATTTCATCTACCGGGCAAGACCGCAAGCAAAATGAGGAATATACCGATATGGTAAATATGCCCGTCAATTACACCGGGACAAGTTCAATCTACAATCTCAACTTTATGGAGCATACGTTCCAAGCCGATTGGGCGAGACCATTAACAGAGCGACACACTCTCAATTTTGGAGCAAAATACATCTTGCGCGACAATCATAGTACCGACCAAATGGCATATATCGGAGCTGACACACTTCACACCGACTTCTCTCACATCACGCAAGTAGCAGCCGCATACGGCGAATATCGCCTAAATATAGGCAAATGGAGCGCGAGAGCCGGATTACGCTATGAATACTCCAATCTTAAAGCCAAGTTTAAAGATGGCTCAAATCCCGATTTCAGCCAAAATCTCAACGACTGGGTTCCATCGGCGGCAATCTCTTGGCGTGCCAACGATGCCAACAGTTTTACGTTTAACTATGCCACTCGCATCAACCGCCCCGGCATCAGCTACCTTAATCCGGCTGAAGAAGGAAGCCCTACAAGTGTCAACACCGGCAATCCCAATTTGAAGAGCGTGCGCCACAATTCACTAAAACTCAGCTATATGTTAATCAAACCCAAGTTCAATCTCAACACCTCTGTAAGCTATGAGTTTTCCAATAATGTGTTGACAAGCTACAACTATGTTAAAGACAACGTAGTGTATCGCACTTATGACAACATCGGCAATCGTCACAACCTTGACATCAACGCCTACCTGCAATGGAACCCAACGCCCAAAACCCAAGTAATGCTCAACGGCACATTGTGGTACATCAAATACAAAAACGAACCACTCGGCATGAGTCTCGGTCGCTGGGATTGGTACGCATTCGCCCGCGTATCTCAACAACTCCCATGGAAATTACGTGGAGAAATCGCCGTTGCACGCCATTCGGGATATGTCAACGATGTTTACAGCTATTATGACCGCGGAGGCATCGGGTCGGTTCAATTTCACTTGTCACTTCAACGCTCATTCCTCAAAGATGATCGCTTGACCATTGCTGCCTACTGGATGAACCCCATAGGACAATCACAACGCATATCCACTACACACATTGTAAATGGTGACTACATCGGACAAGAAATCACTCGCTCAATCCACAACAGCCTTGCGATGTTCCGCGTCTCATATCGTTTTGGCTCACTCAACGCCCAAGTGAAGAAAACCGCAGCCTCAATCGAAAACGACGACCTCGTAGGCCGCAAGAAATAACCACTCACAAACAAGAGCATATAATAACCGCCGATATTCCTTCGAATATCGGCGGTTAATCTTTTTATTTTGTTTGATTTTACTTCACAATTAACTTGCCAACGGCAGTCGCTTCTGTTGAGGTGACTTTCACAATATAAAGTCCGCTCGCAAAGTTGTCGGTAGCAATCGTGGCAACTCCATCGATTATCTGTGTTGCGACCAATGAGCCATTGATATTGTAAACTTCAACAACCGCATCACCTTCAGCCTCAACGGTCACAGGTTCTCCGGCATTAACAGGATTGGGATAAATGCGGAGTGATGTAGATGAAGAGACAACACTTTCAACGCCCGTAGGATCGCCATATAGTTGCTCAAGGCGAGGTATATTCATTGTAAATTCAGTGCCACTTGCCGATGCGCCAAGGTCAAAACGCAAAGTGCTGAAATCTACAGGATAATTGGTATTGTCGTCAACGTCAAAATAATCAGCGAAGTTTACATCAAGTATCGTAGAAGTGTTTTTGGGCAAACCAGCGTTATCATCATAGAAATATAATGTAACACGATCCTTGTTGCGGGTAATGGCGGTCAACGAGACTTTTTTCACCAAAACATCGCCGGGGTTGATTTCAATTCTGAGTCCATAAGGCAGACTGTATGTCTTCATGTTGCCGGCAACAGAAATATATGCGCCACGAGCCGAGCCATTACCTGTATAGGTAAAACTCATACCGCTACCCATCGGAGTCATCACGATGTTTTTACCACCACTTTGTTTAATTGTCCACTCTTCGGCAACGTCAAACGTATCTACCGCCTGCTTAACGCTTTCAGGTATCTCAACTTTGATGTACACCTTACCGGTGAAATTGGCAGAGACGCCCGACAAAGTAGTTGAACCATTTACAAGACCTGTCACCTTGCCATCCTCTATAGAGCATATCGACTCATCGGCAATTGTCCAATCAACACTTGCGGCATCAACACCATAGGTAAAGTTGCCGATTGGAGCCGACATCTGAATGTTATAACCGCGACGATTGTCAACAATCATACTGTCACAATCAAGTGTGAGTGGCGACATAACAGTCGATACAAATTGTTTCTCGGTAATACCATTATATGTCGCATAAATATAACCTTTCGCGATATTGGGTGACGCCACAAATACCGTATCGTTAATTATCTGTCCCACTTCAGGGTCACAAGCATAAGTCACGCCATCAAGATGACGAGTTTTGAGTACGCCATATTGGTTATAGCCATAAATCGAGGGGGTAAAACGAGCTGTAATAGGCACATTGTAGGCGCGAGGCTCAAAGCCGAGAGAGGTGATATTGTCATCAACCGGAGCGTTTGAGAAATAGATTACGCCATTACCGACTGCACGTTCAATACCATCAGAGGGATGGTTTTGTTGTACGCCATGCACTACAATTCCGGTAGAGCCACCACCATCGAGATTTATACCATCCCATGCGCCGAGTACTTTAAGAATGCGACCCTCATCATCAAGAGTCACACCGGCAGAACCCTCAGAACCATTCCAACGACCATCGACACAAACGGCATAAACAGTCTTGCGGTCCTTAGAGATACCCATAAATGTGCGAGGATGAATATCGGGGTTGCCCGAAATCACCACCTCACCATCTTTGATAATAAAGTGACCGCTACCGCCCATTGCCTCTTTAATATCAGTCACATCAGGATAAGAGGGGAGCGCATTTGATATTGTTATTGTACACTCATCCCCGACAGCAAGAGCTTGGAGGTAGGTTGCGCAAGTACCGGTACCATAAAGCACCGCACTATTCTCAGGAATTGCAGTCGCACCGGTATTATCGGCTACACTCTCTACTATGCAGGTGTATTCACATTTAGAGGTGAATTTGAATGTACCCTCTTTAGGTCTGACAACCACTTTAGTACCTCCTGAAGTGGCATTGGTTGTCGAGCCATAGCGATTGGTATAAAGAATCATACGATCAGTGTCATCGGCGGCATCAAACTCAAGTTGATGCATATTAAGAGTGTGAATGCGGGTCGCATTACCTTTGTGAGTGAGTGTGCCGGTGAAATTCACATAGTCGGTGTATAGATTTCTATCTCCCGAAAGCACCAACAATGGCTGACCCACAGGGTTGAACAGACACTCACTATCAGAGAACATACCCATACGAGACATCCCGGCCTCACCCGAAGTTGTGGTATAAAAGTCGCCGTTATGAACAGCGACCATTTCATGCCCCGGGCTATCGTTACGAGCCCACATCGAGGTCGGTTTTTCGGTTCCTACGGCCTTCTCCGCACCATTACAAGTCTCCATCTGAATATAAGGATTGTTCAAATCCACTTCCAACACATGGATTTTCAAAGGACGGGTCGGAAGGTTATAAAACGCATACTGCGTACCGGGACCGATGTAATGCTTGGGTACAATCGTGTCAATAGCATGGTCGGAGCCATTGATATTAATCGTGTTGGCAGCCCCGATGGTCGGAGCGATAGCCATAACAACTCCGACAGCAAAAACTGAGCGTAAAAGATGTTTCATTTTGATGTTAGTATTTGTTTATGTTAGTATAATTTGCACAAAGATATAACTTTTAATTCAAAATCCGATTTGGATTACAAAGTTTTTTATTCAGAATGCAAAGATACGTTATTTGAAATAATTTAGACTTAAATAATCACTAATTTTTTTGTTTATCCGCCTTGGAGTGTCACAAATTATTCGTAAATTTGCACGTTATTTTTATTACTAAAATTTTTTACAGCGTGGAAACAAAATATGTATTCGTAACAGGTGGAGTTGTGTCCTCTCTCGGCAAAGGCATCATCTCATCGTCTCTCGCTTGCTTGCTTAAAGCTCGCGGCTATCGAGTAACAATCCAAAAGTTTGACCCGTACATCAACATCGATCCGGGTACGCTTAATCCATATGAACATGGCGAGTGCTATGTAACGGTCGATGGTCACATCGGCGACCTTGACCTCGGTCACTATGAGCGTTTCACCAACGTAAATACTACACGCGCCAACAATATCACCACCGGCCGCATCTACCAAAGTGTTATTGACAAAGAGCGTCGTGGCGACTACTTAGGCAAGACTGTTCAGGTTGTGCCTCACATCACTGATGAAATCAAACGCAACATAAAGAAACTCGGCAACACCGGGGATTTTGATTTTGTAATTACCGAAATAGGCGGAACCGTGGGCGACATCGAGTCACTTCCCTACCTTGAAAGCGTGAGACAATTACGTTGGGAACTCGGCAACAACTGCGCATGCATCCACCTCACCTATGTTCCTTATGTAAACGCGGCAAAAGAATTAAAGACCAAACCGACTCAACACTCGGTAAAAAAACTCCAAGAACTCGGTATTCAACCCGACATTCTCGTATTGCGTACAGAAAAGAACGTAGAGCCCGATATGCGCCGCAAAATCGCATTGTTCTGCAACGTCGCTCCCGACTCTGTGGTTCAATCACTCGACGTACCTTCAATATACCAAGTTCCTTTGATGCTTCACGAACAACATTTTGACGAAATCGTGATGCGTTGCACCGGTGTACCCGTCGAAGGCGAACCCGACATGAAACAATGGATCGCATTCCTCAACAAGATGGAAAACGCGACCAAAACCGTAAAAATCGGTCTTGTCGGAAAATACGTAGAACTCCCCGACGCATACAAGTCAATCAACGAGTCTCTTTTCCAAGCGGCCACTTACAACGATCGCCGTCTTGAAATCAAATTCATCCAGTCTGAAAAACTCAACCCGGCAAATGTCGAAGAAAAGTTGGCCGGACTTGATGGTGTACTCGTAGGCCCCGGCTCAGGACAAAGAGGGGTTGAGGGAAAAATCGCGGCCATAAACTGGTGTCGCGAACACGACATTCCCACATTCGGCATCTGCTTGGGCATGCAATGCATGGTTATCGAATATGCTCGTGACGTGCTCGGTCTCACCGACGCCAACAGCACCGAAATGGACTTAGGAACGCCTCACAAAGTCATTGATTTAATGGAAGAACAAAAGAGCATCGCCAACATGGGCGAAACCACTCGTCGCGGTTCTTACGATTGCTCATTGCTTCCATCTTCAAAAACCGCCAAAGCCTATGGCAAAACCAACATCAGCGAACGCCACTTCCACCGCTACGAACTCAACAACGCCTATCGCACACAATTAGAAGCCAACGGCATGGCTTGTGTAGGTGAAAACCCCGCTACCAAGCTCGTTGAAGTAGTTGAAGTTCCCGAAAAACGTTGGTTTATCGGTGTTCAATACCACCCAGAGTATTCAAGCACTGTACTTGCACCCCACCCCTTATTTGTGGACTTTGTAAAAGCAGCCATTGAATACGGCAAAAACAAGTAATCACAAATTTTACACAACTCAATTTAATATAATAATAACTACTTCAATAGGCAAAAATGGATAAAAATACGCTCATCGGGTTTCTTCTTATGGGTGCCGTAATTTTCGGTTTTATGTACTTCAATACACCCTCACAAGAAGAACTCGAAGCACAACGCCAAGCGCAACAAGAACAAATCGAACAAGCCGCAATTGACAATGCGGCAACCAAAGAAACCCCGATAGATTCATTGTCGGCAAACGAGATTAAAGAACTCTCAACATTTGTAAAAGCATACGGCATCGCCGACGCAGAAAACGCCGATGTCTATACCTACAAAAACGAGTCGGTAAACCTCGTGTGTGATAGCGTCTTATCCGGAACAGTAACCGTAGAAGACTCTATCATCGATGTAAACACAATCATAAACGCCGACGTTGCAACATTGGCGACTCCGATAGCCAACCAAGCCGTAAAAAACCTCAAAGACGCATCGTCAACACTTAGCAAATACGGCCAATTCACCGGATGCCTCGCTTCAGCGGTCGACACTGCAACCATACGATTGCAAAACGATGTACTCGCCCTTGACTTTGCGACCAAAGGTGGGGTAATATCTCGAGTGGAGCTATTGCAACACAAAGATGGAAGAACCGGCAAAAATGTTGTATTGTTTGACAACGCATCAAACAACAGTTATTACTTCACTCTCCCAGGCACTACACGACGTTTGGAGACACGCGACTTCGTCTTCTCCCCCGAAATAAGCGAAGACTCCACATCGGTTTTAATGAAGCTTAACCTTGGCAACGGAGCCTCATGGGGCATGAGATATTCACTTAAGCCCGGCAGTTATGTAGTGGCAATGGACATCGTCCAAGAGAAAGCAAGCGAAGTTATCGAATCAAATGCCAATTCATTCACATTCCATTGGCATCAAAAAATGGGTCGCACCGAAAAAGGACGCACATTTGAAGAACGCAATAGTGGCATCTACTACAAATACGTAGGCGAAGATGAAGATCCTGAAAATTTGAATGAAAACGAGGATGACTCGGAAGAACTCAAGCAACAAGTTAAATGGATTGCGTTTAAAAACCAATTCTTCTCAAGCATAATCATTCCACGCAAGGCATTCAACTCGGCTAATATCGAGTCAACAGTGATTGCCAACGACGATTACCTCAAAAATCTGACAATTTCCGACGCCACTATCGGATACTCTACACAAAACGACAATGTTGCATCATTTGACTTTTTCTTCGGGCCCAATCTCTACCCGATGCTGTCAGACCTCGATGAGCAATTATCTCCAGAAGAAGATCTCCAACTCACCGAAGTGATACCTTTGGGATGGGGTATATTCGGTTGGATCAACAAATTCATAATCATTCCGGTATTCACATTCCTCGGTGGCTTCTTATCAAATTATGGTCTAATCATCTTATTGCTCACGATTTTCATCAAGATAATCATCTTCCCATTCACCTACAAGAGCTACATGTCGCAAGCCAAAATGCGTGTATTAGCCCCGGAGATTAAGGAAATCAACGATAAATATCCCAATAAGGAGGATGCAATGGTGCGCCAACAAAAGACAATGGAACTTTATAGCCGCGCCGGAGCGAGTCCGTTCTCAGGATGCTTGCCCATGTTATTGCAAATGCCTGTACTCATCGCGATGTTCTCATTCTTCCCCTCTTGTATTGAGTTGCGCGGTCAGTCATTCCTATGGGCAAAAGACTTGGCAGCCCCCGACGCAATCATTCCATTGGGTTTTGACATGCCGTTGCTCGGAACACATTTAAGCCTATTCTGCCTCTTGATGACAGCGACTAATATCATATACACACGCATCAACATGCAAAATCAACCCGGTGGTTCATCAATGCCGGGCATGAAATGGATGATGTATCTGATGCCTGTAATGTTCTTGGTATTCTTCAATGAATATGCGGCAGGCTTGAGTTACTACTACTTCCTATCATTGCTCATCACCATTATTCAAACATACGTGTTCCGCCGTGTAATCGATGAGAAAAAGGTGCGTGCGCAACTACTTGAGAACACAAAGAAGCCTCGCAAAAAAAGCGGATTTATGGCACGTCTCGAGGAAGCACAACGCCGTCAACAAGCAATGCTTCGCGAGCAACAAAAACAGAAAGGAAAACGCAAATAATCCACATTTGACATTTTATAACATTTATTAGCTTAAAATATTGCGCAATAAATTAGAAAAGTATCTAACTTAGCGCAGTATTTTAAGCATAAAATATTGAATTCATTTTTAACTAACCAATATTATTAACTAAAAACAAAAAAGTTATGAAGAAAAGTTTACTTTTTGCTTCTGCTCTTGTATTGAGCGTTTCTTCTGCATTTGCAGGTGTTGACGCCGACGAAGCTTCTTACGCAACTACCAACGGTATTGACGTTGATTGCATGTGGCTTCACTCTCGCGTTAATGGTTCATGGGCTTCTGGTAACCAAGACATCCCTTTCATCTCTAACTACGGCAAAGTTCGTACAGCCACTATCTGGAACGATGGTAGTGCCGACAAAGTGGTTATGGGTTACTCAAAACCGGTAAACTATCCTAAAGCTGACGGTTCTGGAGAGGAAGCTATCGACACAGCAACTCTTTTGATTTACAACATCGTAAACGGCGCTCTTGAAAACGAAGTTCAACTTTCTTACAACAACGAGCCTATCAAGAATCTTCTTTCTGCTAACCAAATCGGTACTGACGATGCAGGCAACCTTTGGATTGCAGGCTACATCCCTACTATCTCAACTGAAGCTGCTTACAAAGTTTATGTAGTAAAAGACGTTACTACCGGTGAATGTGATCTCGCAGCTGAATTGTTCCTTCCTGAAGATGACATGGCAGCATCTGGTCGTATCGACTATTGCGACATCCTCGGTGACGTAACAGGTGCTACTTCTCACGGTATCGTTATGGCTCCTATCGCATCAGGTTCTGACCTCTACGTTCTCCGTTGGAAACGCGAACAAGGCGCTGCTGAATGGGCCGGCGACTTCGACGGTTATGTATCACTCGCTATGGGCGAAGCTTATCCCGCTGGTCAAACCACTTGGGCAACCGCTCCTTCTGTAGCAATCCTTTGGGACGAAGAACTTACCGGTGAAAACTTCTACGTTGATGGTAACACAACTTGTCCTTCACTTTACAACACTACTGGTTCAATGCTTGAAAGCTTCGCAACCGCAACCGACATGGCTCCTGCAGTTGGTTGTAATGGTGTTGCAGAATTCGAACTTGCTGACAAAAACTTCATCGTTTATGTTCTTGCACAATACAACGCAACTCCCGGTTGTGCTATCCGTGTAGCTGAACTTGGCGAAGGTATGGTATTTGAAGGTATGACTAAATACTGGGATCTTCCCGCAGCAGGTCTTGGCGAAGTATCAGACGGTGGTACTCGTATCCACGGCATCATGACTACAGCTAAGATGACTGACGAAGCTGGCAAAACAGCTCGCTACTTGTTGACTTACAAATGTAACAACGGTATCGGTGTTTACCGCATCCAAGAGGAAGGTTATGTAGGTGAAGCAGGTATTGACGGTGTTATCGCCGACCAAGACGCTAACGCTCCCGCTGTTTACTACAACTTCCAAGGTGTTCAAGTACAAAATCCTGAAAACGGTATGTACATCGTAAAACGTGGCAACACTGTAACTAAAGAAGCTATCGTAAAATAATCCAACCATACAGGTTATTTAACAGCATAAAAAGGATGGTACATGTTGTACCATCCTTTTTATGTTTTATATCATATTTCAAAAAAACACCGACATTGATATTGCAAATTGGAAATTAATTTATAAATTTGCAACAACTAACATTATTTACTCACCTAAAATCATTTCAATTATGAAGAAAAGTTTACTTATCGCTTCTGCTATTTTAATGGGTAGTGCTACAGCATTCGCAGGCAAAGACGAAGCTGTATATGAACCCGTTAATGGCATTGAATTGGAAAACATGTGGCTACACTCTCGCGTAAACGGCGCATGGGCATCAGGTAACCAAAACCTTCCATTCATCAACAACTATGCAAAAGTTCGTACCGCTACTATTTGGACCGATGCTAATGGCGTAGACAAACTCGTGTGTGGATACTCAAAACCCGTCAATTACACAAAAGACGACGGTTCACAAGAAGCCATCGACACCGCAACTATTTTAATCTACAACCTCACCGACGGAACATTGGAAAAAGAAATACAACTTTCTTACAACAATGAGCCAATTAAAGGTCTTCTTATAGCTAACCAGATCGGTACCGATGATGCTGGTAACCTTTGGTTCTCAGGTCTTGAAAGCGACCCCGCTACTATGCCTATCGAATTATACAGCATCAACGCAGAAACCGGAGAATGTACCCTTGAGGCCGCATTACTTCTTAACGACGACGAAGCTACCTCAACCGGTCGTATCGACTACTGCGACATCCTCGGTGACATCACAGGTAAAACTTCTCACGCTATTGCAATGTTTGCACCCAAAGCATCTGACCTTTCAATCCTTCGTTGGAAACGCGAACAAGGTGCAACTGAATGGACCGGTGATTTTGATGGCTATGCCAACCTTGCCCTCACCGAAACATATCCTGCCGGTGTAGCATCTTGGGGTGGTGTAACTACCGTATCAATCATGTGGGACGAAGATCTAACAGGTGAAAACTACTATGTTGACGACTTCTCAACAGCTCCCGCGCTTTACAACACTTCAGGCTCTATGCTCGAAAGCTTCGCTACAGCTACCGAAATGGCTCCCGCTGTAGGTTGTAATGGCGTAACTGAATTTGAACTTGCTGGTCGCAACTTCATTTCATATGTTCTTCAACAATACAACGCATCTCCCGGTTGTTGCATCCGCATCGCAGAACTTGGCGAAGGTCTCGTATTTGAAGGCATGACAGGCTATTGGGATCTCCCAAAAGATGGTCTTGGTGAAGTATCAGATGGTGGTACTCGTATGCACGGCATCATGACTACAGCTAAAAGAACCGACGCTGCAGGCTTGACCGCTGTTTACTTGGTAACTTACAAATGTAACAACGGTATCGGTGTATATCGCGTTAAAGAAACCGGTTATGACGATGGTATCGGTGGTGTAGAAGGCATTATCGCCGACCAAGACGCCAACGCTCCCGCTGTTTACTACAACTTCCAAGGCGTTCAAGTACAAAATCCCGAAAGCGGTGCTTACATCGTGAAACGCGGCAACACAGTAACTAAAGAATTTATCGTGAAATAATCTCTGAAATCAGATATTTATCACAACATACATCGGGGTGGCGACGCAATCGCCACCCCGATTTTCATATCACTTTCAATCTTTTCACTTTTCAGCCTTTAGTTTTTACCATAAAATGCGTATCTTTGTGAAATTATGAAGTTAAGCTCCTTATTACCCATATTAATCTGCTTGATGATTGTCGCCTGCTCGGCTCGCACCAAAGAAAGTGCCGACACTATGACGGCATCAAAATGCGCAACAAAAGAGCAGTCAGATATGGTCATACCACCTTTCAATGCCGATAGCGCCTTTAGTTTTGTCAAGGCTCAAGTTGACCTCGGAGCGCGCGTCCCGGGCACAGAGAGCCACCAACGTTGCGCCGAATACCTCGCACGCGAATTGCGTCGTCACGGAGCCGACAGCATAATTAATCAACACGCTATCGTCACCGCTTTCAATGGCGACCGCCTCCCGATTGTCAACATTATGGGTCGTTTCAACCTTGATGCCAACCGACGCGTCCTACTGCTTGCACATTGGGACACCCGCCCATGGGCAGAATGTGACCTAAATCCCGCTATGCGCGACAAACCGATACCCGGTGCCAACGATGGAGCGAGCGGAGTGGGAGTATTGCTTGAAATCGCTCGCAACATAGGCAAATATCATCCGGCTATCGGAATCGACATCCTTTTTGTTGACGCCGAAGACTATGGCACATCTGACGGAGATCACAGCACCGACTCATGGGCTCTCGGCACACAGTATTGGGTTAAAAACATGCCATACACCGGCGGACAATATCCCTCTTATGGCATATTGCTTGACATGGTCGGTGGCAAAAACGCACTATTTCATCGCGAACAATTTTCAGACTACTTCGCAAAAAACATCGTGGACAAAGTATGGCAAAACGCCGCCAAGACCGGCAATTCCAATAGATTTATAAATCAACCGGGGGGAGGTGTCACCGATGACCATTTCTTCATCGCCACTCAAGCCGGAATACCTTGCATCGACATTATCGAGAACCTCAACCCCTCGACACAATCATTCAACCCCACCTGGCACACTCACGCCGATAATATTGACAACATAGACCCCGCCACACTCAAAGCCGTAGGCGAAGTGGTTTTATTTACTATATATAACGAAAAATAACCAAGAAAATGACTATTAATCAAATACAAGACGACATAATAGCCGAATTTTGCGATATTGATGATTGGATGGATCGCTATGCCTATATAATAGACCTTGGCAACACGCTACCTCCAATCGATGAGAAATACAAGACGCCTACTCACCTCATCGAGGGATGCCAAAGTCGAGTGTGGCTCAATGCCGACATTGCCGACGGCAAAATCATCTACACTGCCGACAGCGACGCGATTATCGTAAAAGGCATTATCTCGTTGCTCATTCAAGTATTGTCGGGACATACACCCGACGAGATTATTAACGCCGAATTGTATTTCATCGACAAAATCGGATTATCAGAACACCTCTCACCCACTCGTAGCAACGGACTTGTTGCCATGGTAAAACAGATGAAAATGTATGCCCTCGCATTTAAAGCACAAATGGAGAGTACCCAATAAAAAAACAATTAATTAACCTAAATACCAATTTTAATTATGTTTAAAAACCATCCTAAAGGACTCATCCCCGCCGCACTCGCCAACATGGGCGAACGTTTCGGGTTTTACATCATGATGGCAATTTTGACACTGTTTTTGATGTCAAAATTCAATCTCGACGGAGAAGAAGCAGGATACTATTATTCAATCTTCTACTGCTCAATCTATATCCTCGCTCTCGCCGGTGGCTATATTGCCGATAAAACAAAACAATACAAAGGCACTATCATCGCCGGGCTTTTGGTTATGACATTAGGCTATGCATTACTTGCCATTCCCGCACTCATCACCACCAAATTCATTGCCCTCGGAGCTTTGCTTGTCATTGCATTTGGTAATGGGCTTTTTAAAGGCAATCTACAAGCCGTTGTCGGACAACTTTATGACGATCCAAAATACAGTTCTCGTCGTGATGCCGGATTCCAAATTTTCTATATGTTTATCAATATAGGCGCTTGCATCGCTCCATTTATCGCTGTGTGGGTGCGCAATACATTTGTTAAAATGCAAGGGTTTGCCTACAACGCCGATCTACCCGGCATGTGCCATAAATTCTTGGGAGGTAAATTAACCGACGCCAAAGACATCGATCAATTCCAAGAACTCGCCACCAAGGTATCTGATGGTGTAGCACAAACCGACTTAACCGCATTCGCCCAAAACTATCTCGACGCGTTCAACACTGGTTTCCACTATGCGTTCAGCGCAGCGATTGTAGCCATGCTCATTTCTCTCACGATTTTCCTCATCAGCAAAAAATCGCTTCCCGATCCCGCTAAAAAAGCCACATTGGCAACAGTGATTTCAAAAGAAGAAGTTAAACAAAGCGCGCAAGAAATCAAGCAACGCATACTTGCCCTTTTTGCGGTATTTGGCATTGTGATTTTCTTCTGGTTCTCATTCCATCAAAACGGATTAACGCTCACAATGTTTGCCAAGGACTATACACGTCTAAGCATTGGAAGTTTGGAACTTAGCGCAGAGATATTCCAATCAATCAACCCATTTGTTGTAGTATTCCTCACCCCCGTTGTTATGTGGATATTCGGAGCTATGGCAAAACGAGGCAAAGAACCCTCAACCCCCAAGAAAATCGGTATCGGTATGGGCATTGCTGCTCTTGCCTACATTGTAATGGTGGTCGCATCTATCGGATTGCCCAATTATGGAGACATCACTTCATCTCTCCCCGATGCAGAACGTGTCACTCCTTTGGTTTTATTCTCAGTATATTTCATCTTGACCGTCGCCGAGTTGTTTATCTCACCTCTTGGTCTCGCATTTGTATCGAAAGTGGCACCTGCACACCTTCAAGGATTGATGCAAGGTTGTTGGTTGGGAGCAACCGCGGTTGGTAACGGAGCGTTATTCCTCGGAGCTATAATGTATGAGCAATCATCATTGGTTCTCACATGGGGCGTATTTGCCACAGTATGTTTCATCTCAATGGGTGTAATGTTCTGCATGGTAAAATGGCTTGAGAAAGTAGCGAAATAAATTATCCACCAACTTTTATCATATTGAGACGGCGAGAGAACTCGTCGTCTCTTTTTTTGTCATATAATTCAAATTATGTAACTTTGTGAAAAATTTACACTAAAACAAAATCACTTTTTTGATATGACTCAAATAATCAAACTCAATAAAGCATTATTCTCTTTATTGTTTGTAACATTGACAGTAACAACGCTACAAGCTCAAGTCCAACCCGAGAAAATATCAACCAACAACGCCATTGCCGAGTTGCAATTATCGGCAACCACCAATACCATATCAACCTCGCCGACCGACACAATTATCAACGTCGAAGATATGAGTTTCCCTTCTTATTTTTTCATGCCCATAGTATATCATGACTACGATATTACCTTAGACACAACAATGTCGATTTCGGCTCCAACAAGTTATGATGACCCGGTCTTCGGTTGGGTAGAACGAGACAATGAAATTTCAAGAAGAATAAAAGTATTACAACGCAACCACATTTTCAGCCATCCCGAGATGGTGAAATACAACATCAATACACTCCCCGAAGCCCCAAAAAAATTTCATGCAGTGGTAGATCCCCGAAACTCTACCATCGTCATCGAACAGATTTCAATCGACCAAAACACAGCTGCCGTAAGCCAACAAACCGCAATCAAGCCAAAACAGATAAATTGGTTGCATGATTTCAAAGGTACTATACATTTCTCGCAGGCATATGTATCACCCAACTGGTATCAAGGGGGCAACAACAATCTTAACACCATAATAAACGGCATATATAATGTGAAACTAAACCAAGCGTTTCACCCCAATCTGCTTTTTGAGACAACCATACAATACAAATTGGCAATGAACAATGCTCCTGAAGACTCCTTGAGAAACTACAGTATCAGCGAAGACCTTTTCCAATTAAACTCAAAATTTGGTATCAAAGCCGCAAAAAAATGGTTCTACTCTCTATCGGTGATGTTTAAAACCCAGTTGCTCAACAGCTACACAGCCAACACCAACGATTTGCGCGCATCGTTCATGTCTCCCGGAGAACTCAATGTCGGTGTCGGTATGACATTCAACCACAAAAACAGCAAAGAGACATTCAGTTTTGACGCATCAATCTCTCCACTATCCTACAACATGAAGATATGCACAAATGAGCGTATCGACGAAACAGCATTTGGCATAAGCGAGGGGAAGAAGACAGTGAGCCAAATCGGTTCGAGCGCCGAATGCAAAATGAAATGGCAAATATGCAAAAACATCTCACTTGCGACACGCTTCTTCTTCTTCACCGACTATCAATATGCCCAAGGCGACTTGGAAAACACCTTGTCGTTTGACATAAACAAATATCTCTCAACTCAAATCTATGCCCACCTTCGTTATGACACAAGCACAGGGCGCATCGCCAACACCGATTGGCATCGTTGGCAATTAAAAGAGATACTAAGTTTCGGATTTTCTTATAAGTTCAGTACAATCTGATAAAATAGACTTATGCGCAATACCTTGCTTTCAATAATGCTCATACTCGCCATCACTATCCCAAGTTTTGGCAATGACACGTTTGAAAGCATCCCCGACACATCACAACAATTGTCGGGATATGAACGAGACAGTGTCACAAACAGGTTGCGCGCATTGCCATTGCACGATATTGAAGGATTATGGCAATGGGTTGAAGATGGCGCGATAATAGCTATTGAGCGAGATTTCATAAATGAAGCGATCACACGTTACCGCATGGTAATAGTAGAGTCACCCCAACGCTCAATACGCCCCGGCACAGTAATGGGCTATCTCACCACAACCGCCAAACGCGGCAACTTCGACGCCCGCATATACACCGACAATGACCTAACCGGTCTGTTGAGCAAAACAAAATCATTTAACATCGTCATGAGCGACGACACCCATTTCTCAATCACGTCCTACCGAGAGGGTATCAGCGTGAACCTATGGAGATTAATTCCATATATGTATCGCATAAACATCTCTACCAAAAGCAATCGCCCGCAAGGTCTTGACGGTTGCATCAAAATTTTTCCGCCATCGACATCAAAACCACAAAATCCACGCTATTTATGAGACATCTTTTTTCCCTCATTTCAATAGTTTTCACAATAGCAATTGTGGGAATGGCGCAAAATACTACCCGTCCAAATCTTGAGCCTGAGATTACCACCGCCGGTCAACCGACAGAATTTACAGACTCACTAATCGTTGACAGCTCGCTCATTTCAATATCAGGCTATGACAAACCTCTCAGAGCTACAAAAGAGACCTTCTTTGTCTCCAACAAGTATGCCTGTGACATTACAGCCATTTCCATAACCTTTAATTACTACGACATGCAAGGAAGACAGCTACACGCTGTTACACAAGAGATTACACAAGAAATCCCATCGGGCGAAACCCGACAACTATACATTCCCTCCTGGGACAAACAACAAGCTTTTTATTACTACCTAAGTCCGCAACCTCGACGTAGCGCCACTCCCTACAAGGTTGAATATCGCATCAACTACGTCAGATTGCGTCAACACCCCTGAAACAATGACCGACCTCATACATCTACATAGCGACACGCTACAATATAATGGAATAAAACTATTCAACCCACACCACGTCACCATTACTAACGGAGTCAACGTTGTAATCGGAGCCAATGGCGCAGGCAAATCATCTTTTGCTCGCATACTCGAAAAGGGGTGGAACTTCATGACCAACCGCATCACCTCCCCAATAGGGAAAATGAGGATTAAATGCATTGAGTTTGCCGACATACACTCCTTGTCGGGCTTCAAAGCCGAATACTACCAACAGCGTTATGAATCGATGATGAACGATGAGGTTCCAACTGTCGCCGAATTGATGAAAGAGCGCATCGATACTCAACGCTGGCAACACCTCTGCGAATTATTATCGCTAAACGGCATCGAGGAGAAACGCGTCAACTTCCTTTCAAGCGGAGAATTGCGCAAACTACTTATCATCAACACCATGTTTGATCTCCCGGATCTGCTTATTCTTGATAATCCCTATATAGGTCTCGACAGCATATCTCGCCAAGTGTTGAACGACACAATACGACAGATTGCCGGCGATGGCATCACTGTGATGCTCATCCTATGCAACACAAGCGACATCCCATCATATACCGATGTCCTTATCCCCATACACAACTCTGTGATTGGAAAACCAATCAGCTATCAAACCATAACCGAGTCGGAGAAATTGGAAATCTCTAAAATGTTTGATTACAATATCGACTTGACCCAACTACCCGACAAGCCCGACACCGAAACACTAAATGCCGATATAATATTCGCATTAAACCGATGCAAAGTGAGATATGGCTCAATCACAATACTAAACGACGTTTCGTGGACCGTAAAAACAGATGAATGTTGGTCTTTGACCGGAGCCAATGGTTCAGGCAAATCCACATTGCTAAGCCTCGTCCATGCCGACAACCCACAAGGATATTCCAACGATATAACCCTGTTTGACCGTCGCCGCGGTTCAGGAGAAAGCATCTGGGACATCAAACGCCACATCGGCTATATCTCCCCAGAAATGCACCACTACTTCAATGGCAGTGGCGACGTCACAACCATCATCGCCCAAGGATTGAATGACACAGTCGGGCTATTCAAAAAGCTCAAAGACTGGCAAATCGCGCAAGCAAAATGTTGGATGCGACTCCTTCACATCGACCACCTCAGTACCCGATTATTCAACACGCTATCGGCAGGGGAACAACGGTTGGTGCTACTCGCTCGCACACTCATAAAGCACCCGCAACTACTTATTCTTGACGAACCCCTTCACGGACTTGACGAGGCTCGCAAACGCAGCATACGCACACTCATAAATCATCTGACTAAACGCGACAAGCTATCACTGATTTATGTAACCCACTATCTACCTGAGATACCCGATTGCGTAACTCATCATTTCACCCTAAAGAGAGTCATTTAGATTTATTTATAACTCATTATTACAGATATCCCAATTATAATTACTACCTTTGCGGTCGTAAAAACATCATGGTGGAAAAATTTGGCCGCTTGCAACCACCCAAAAAAATGCTAAAACCGCAAAAATCCCTAAACTTTACGGTCAACAGCATTTGCAAGCGTCACACAATTAGTGTCGCCCGTTTTTTCATTGTGATAAATAGTGTAACAATAAAAAACAAATGCTATATGAACTATCTATTTACATCTGAATCAGTATCAGAAGGGCATCCAGATAAAGTTGCCGACCAAATTTCAGACGCGATACTCGATGAGTTTCTTGCCTATGACCCTCAGTCAAAGGTAGCTTGCGAGACACTTGTAACAACCGGTCAAGTTGTTATCGCCGGAGAAGTAAAAAGTAGCGCCTACATCGACTTGATGGATGTAACTCGTCGTGTAATCAACGGCATTGGCTATAATCGTAGCGAGTTGAAATTTGACGGAGACGCTTGCGGAGTGTTCTCAGCCCTACATGAACAAAGCGCCGACATCAACCGCGGTGTAGAACGCGAAATCGATGAAGAGCAAGGTGCCGGCGACCAAGGTATGATGTTTGGATATGCGTGTGACGAGACCGCAAATCGCATGCCCATAACACTTGACCTCAGCCACAAACTACTCAAAGAATTGTCAACCATCCGTCGCGACAAGTCGGCAATGACCTATACCAACGCGTCAGGCGAACAAGTGAGCTATCTACGCCCTGACTCAAAGAGTCAAGTAACCGTAGAATACTCTCCTGATGGCAAACCGGTGAGAATACACACAATAGTAATCTCAACACAACACGATGAGTTTATCGTTGCCGAAAACGGCAAAACCCAAGACCAAGCCGACACTGAAATGCTCGGCATCATATATAACGATGTAAAAAACGTCTTAATACCTCGTGTTGTTGCCTCTTTATCTGAAAATGAGCAAAAACTCTTTGACGACAACTTTATATTGCACGTCAACCCAACCGGGAAATTTGTAATTGGAGGTCCACATGGCGACACCGGATTGACCGGTCGCAAAATCATTGTTGACACATACGGAGGTCGTGGAGCACATGGAGGTGGAGCATTTTCAGGGAAAGATCCCTCAAAGGTTGACCGTTCAGCCGCATACGCGGCACGCCACATCGCCCGCAACTTAGTCGCGGCAGGCATCGCCGGCGAAGCCTTGGTGCAAGTTGCATACGCCATAGGTGTCGCTCATCCTGTGAGCCTATATGTCAACACCAACGGAACTGCTAAAGTCAACAAATCTGATGCCGAAATATCGGCAATCGTTAATGAGATATTTGACATGCGTCCCCACGCAATTGAAAAAAGATTGAAACTTCGCGCCCCAATCTATCAGGAGACAGCCTCTTATGGTCACATGGGACGTACTCCTCTAACAATCACAAAAACATTTGAATCAAAATATGAGGGGATTAAGAGCGTGACTGTCGAACTTTTTACTTGGGAAAAAGAAGACTACGTTGAACAGCTACGCGACGCGTTCAACCTTTAAAATGCCACAAAATCATCTATTAAACATCACAAAACCCCTAAACAATTTTGATTGAAAAAGAAAAAGATGTATCTTTGTGCGCTTAAATGCCTTAATTCCGTTCCAAAAAGCGGAAACAAGGCATCATTTTGACGTATAATAAAAATAAAAACACTAAAATAAATGGCAGTATTAGAAAAAATCCGTAGCAAATCAGTGCTCCTTTTCATTGTTATCATCGGAGCCTTGCTTGCATTCATCCTTGGAGACTTCCTCAGCTCAGGATGCTCAAGAAACACAACCGTAGCCGAAGTTGACGGCACTACAATCGACATCGCCGAATTTAGCAATTATCCGGCTGCAAGTCAAAATGACGCAACCACCGACAACGCAGTTAATCGCAACAAAGTATTGGTGGAAATGTTATTCAACAAGATGACCGACAAAGAAATTGAAGAACTCGGCATCAAAGTAAGCGACCAAGAACTTCAGACAGCTATACAGGCTCAAATCGGTCAATATCAGTATTATGCAACTATGTATCAACAAGCAGATGCTCAAACCCGTGCATACTTAGAGCCACAACTCATGCAGTTACAAGTTGTAGGATACTATGATATCATCAAAAACCCGGCGCAATATGGTCTCACAGCCGAACAAGTAAACGCCTACAAAGCTGAATTGACCCAATATGAGCAAAAACTACGAAAAGATCTTGCTATTAGTAAATTTGCAAGCCTATATAATGGATTAATCACAGCCAACGTGCTTGACGCTCAATCAATGCACAACCAAAGCGGTACAACATACGACATCGCATATGTTTCAATTCCATTCTCATCAATTCCTGACGAAGAAATCACCGTAAGCGAAGATGACCTCAAACAAGAATGGGAAAAGAACAAAGGCATGTTTGCCATTGATCAAGAAACTCGTGCTATTTCATACATCAACGTCAACATCACTCCATCTGACGCCGATCGCGAAGCAACAAATACAGAATATGCCGAAATTTTGGCTGCTCTCGACTCGGTTTCTGCCAACGAAGCCCTCATCGGTCACACTGCATTCATTGCAAGTCCTGCTCAAACCGCGACAATCGCACAACTTGAAGAAGCTCGCAAAAACGTGCCCAGAAACAATTTCGTGTCACAACAAGAATACAACACTTTGATCAACTCTCTTAATGCCGAAACTACAACAATCGGCAGTGCACTACCCATGATCAATGGTGTTAACAACTACTATTCTTTATTAAAAGTCATTGACATCCGTTCAGAAATCGACTCTATCAACGTTTCACTTTATGAAGCAACTTCACAAGCTGAGGCCGACTCTGTTTTTGCACTTATCAATAGCGGAAAATCTTTCAAGGATATCACCAACGCTCAAGACAGCATTGATGTATTGCTTGCTACAGGGTTCAACAAAGACCTAACATCACTCAAAGAGTTGCTCACCAACTCAAGAATCGGACAAACATTTGTCAGCGCCGACTCTACAGCCTCTACCGGCAATATATTCTATGTAGCATGCGTAAACTCTCGCACTGCTCCGGTTAAAGTTTATGACTTCGCTGTAATCTCTCACACACTTGAAGCATCAAATGAGACTATCAACAATATGCGCGATTCTCTCACTCAATATGCTAAAAAGAACAACAATGCAGAAGCATTTGTTAAGAATGCGCAAGAAGCAGGCTTCATCGCTCTCAATTCTTATGTTGACGCTCGCACACCTCAAATCACAAGTGCGCCAAACTTCTTCAACGTTGACAACTTCATCAACTCAAATGGCATCCAAGGCTCTTATGACGCAGTATATTGGGCTATGACCGCCGAAAAAGGTAGCATGTCTTCAATTTTTACCGACAACACAGAGTCTCGTATGTTGATTGTCCTCGTCAACGACATCTACGAAGATTACCTCCCTTACAACGACCCAAACGTTAAAGAAGCTCTCACAGCAATTGTTCGCGATAACAAAAAAGCTGAAGCCATCATCAAGAAATTTGGCAAAGCCAATGACTTGGCAGGATATGCAAGCGCTACCGAAACCAGCGTTTTCAATAGAAGCATGACATTTGACGACATGAATGGTCAAACACAAGAACCTGTATTTGCTGCTATAGTAGCTGCGGCTTCCGACACAACAAAAGTGTATGGACCGATCAAAGTTGACAATGCAGTCGTAGCATTTACAGTAAACAGAATCAATCCACAAAATCAGCCATTCTTAATGCAACAAAATGCCAACAAGTTTAATATGTTGTTCTGCAAACCGCTTAACGACTATCTATCAATCGTTGATTTGTTGCGCGGCAAAGAAGCTATAACTTGGAATATCACAGATTTCTACGCAGAATAATAGATATTTCACCCAAATTCTCATACGATGGAGTGGACGCATAAATATGCGACCACTCCTTTTTATATATACTTTTTGATTAATTAATGCTTTATAATCGGCAATTATTAGCTAACTTTGCATTTTACAAAAAACGACATTAAAACGATTATGACTCAACAACCAACACTATACCTTATTCCTGTGCCACTTGCCGACAGCCCTATTGAACAGGTGTTACCGGTCGTAAATGTTGAGATTGTGAGAAATATCAAGATATTTATTGTCGAAAATCTACGCTCGGCTCGACGTTTTCTGAAACAATGTGACCGTTCAATCGACATTGACTCGTTGACATTTTATATTCTCAATGAGCACACCGATTCCTCTGAAATTCCCGCAATGCTCGCCCCCATGAAAGATGGGCATGACATAGGCATAATTTCTGAGGCAGGATGCCCCGCCATAGCCGACCCCGGAGCTGACGCTGTGGCAATCGCTCAACAACGAGGCTTCAATGTGGTTCCACTTGTGGGTCCATCAAGCATATTATTATCTCTGATGGGGTCAGGATTTAACGGACAATCTTTTGCGTTCAACGGCTATTTACCAATCGAGCAAGGCGCTCGCAATGCAAAATTGAAAGAACTGGAACGTCGCATCACACGAGAACGACAAACACAAATTTTTATTGAGACCCCCTACCGCAACAACCGCATGATCGCCGAGTTGTGCAAATCTCTGCCCGGCAACCTACGCCTATGTGTAGCCTCAGACGTTACCGGGAGCCGACAATCAATCATAACCCGTCAACTCTCATGGTGGAACAAAGCCACATACAACTATGACAAAGTCCCAACCATATTTTTACTTTACAATTAATCTCTCGGTATAGCAACAAATGGCACGTTATCGCAAACAAAAAACATTCACAGAACTCCCCGGACTTTTTGATGAATTGGAGATCGACATGACCGGCAAAGCCAAACAACCACATACATCTACGATTGGTGGCGAGAAAGTCGTGAATAAACCTATCGGCAACGATGCCACTAAAATTAACCGCAACGCCATAACCAACCCCGACAAGATATATTTTATCACCCTCGGTAGCGGTAGTAGTGGCAACTGCTCATATATCGGAGACAGCGATAACGGATTTCTCATTGATGCGGGTGTTGACTTGAAAAAGGTTGTCGATGGACTTAATGCCAACGGCATCCCCATGGAACGAGTGAAAGCTATCGTTCTTACCCACGACCATGGCGACCACGTCAGATACGCCTACACCATTTTGCGCAAATACCGTCACATTAAACTATTCTGCACCCTCAGAGCACTCAACGGCATATTGCGCCGCCACAGCATTTCACGTCGCATTAAAGACTACCATAGTCCCATATACAAAGAAACTCCATTTAAACTTGCCGAATTTACACTCACCGCGTTTGAAGTTTCACACGACGGGACCGACAACGCCGGTTTCTTCATTGAATATGGCAATATGCGTTTTACCATCGTAACCGACACCGGATACATCACCGACCGAGCCGATCATTATCTACGTCAAGCCGACTATATAATGATTGAGAGCAACTATGATCTTGAGATGCTTCAAAATGGCGCATATCCTGAATATCTCAAAGCCAGAATACTATCCCAAACCGGGCATTTAGACAACGTCGTCGCCGCCCGATATATCTCTGACATCTATACACCAACGTTAAAATACGTATTTCTTTGCCACCTAAGCAACGACAATAACTCTCCTGAAATTGCATTACACGTCATGCGCAATGCACTTGAGAAAAAAAACGTCAGCATCGGTGACGGGAGCGGAAGTATCACCTCTCGCCAAGCGGCATTGCAACTTGTCGCATTACCACGATATGATACCTCATTACTTTATGTTCTTCGCAAAGACGATTAAACCATCAATACCTCATAACGTTCTTATATATTGAGAGCAACTTTAATTTTTTAAATCATGAAAAGTATATATCTTATTTTAGTTACAATAATTTTAGCATTAATTCCGGTCAAAGCTATGGCAGAAGATAATGATGGTGCACGCATTGAATTTGCCGAAAAAAGTTTTGACTTCGGAACAATACGCGAAGCAGACGGCTCGGTAAGCCACACATTTGAATTTACCAACACCGGCTCGGAACCACTAATCATCATTGACGCTTCGGCTTCTTGCGGTTGCACACGCCCCGAATTTCCCAAAGAACCGATTAAACCCGGTGGCAAAGGTAAAATCAAAGTCATTTACAATCCGGCAGGACGCCCCGGTGAGTTTAACCGCAAAGTAAAAATACGCACCAATGCCAAAGGCGGCAAACGCGTTACGCTAAAGATCACAGGAACCGTCATCCCTCGATAAGTTTTCCCTATTATGAGATTTCTATTTTCATTAATCATACTATTTTTTTCACTTTCGGCAACCTCACAACCCAAAATCCAATGGTTGGAAAAGCATCATGATTTTGGAGTTTTTGCCGAGGACACCGGTCTTGTCACATGCTCATTCCGTTATACCAACGTTGGAGACGAGCCGTTGGTCATCATATCGGCTCAAGCCAATTGCGGTTGCACAACCCCGCAATATCAGCGCGAGGCGTTGGCTCCCGGCGACACAGCCTCAATCGCGGTCTCTTACAATCCGGCGGGACGCCCCGGACGATTTAAGAAAAAAATCAAACTAAGAGTCAACGACGAGACTGTGAGCCCTACACTTTATGTGAGCGGAGTGGTAATCGCATCGGCTGAGACAATCGCTCTCAACTACCCTGTTGATGCCGGGTCACTACAACTCAACAACACCATTGCGATGATAGGAGAAGTCACCAACAAAAGAGGCAAAAGCGCATTCATAAACGCCTACAATATAACCGCTGACACTTTAAAACCGGCAATCACCAACGTCCCCGAATATCTCTCGGTATCTTTCAGTCCCAAAGAGGTTGCTCCGGGCGAACAAGTTGCGATAGGTATATACTTCAACTCTTTTGGATGCAATAAGTGGGGAATAGTATCCGACACTATAACCCTACTGCCTAATGGCAACGATAGCATAAAAGTAAATCTTGATGTCACTGCCAACATTACCGAAGATTTCAGCCGACTCACTCCGGGAGAGCGTCTTAACGCACCGGTTTTAAGTCTCGAAAGCGATAAAGTGGATTTTGGAGAATTTAGCCGAGACAGCGGAGTCATCACTCAACGTTTGGCAATAAAAAACACCGGGAAATCCGACTTGATATTGCGTCGTGTCTATACACAAGATCCTGGTATTACCATTAAAGTAAATAAAACCAAAATCAAAAAAGGTAAAACAGCCGAAATTATCATAATGGTTGACCCCGCACAATTACCAGGCGAGCTGTTTAACGCCCGCCTGATAATCATCGCAAACGACCCCGACAATCCCGAGTCGATAGTGCGTCTCGTTGGATTGATTAAATAAAATCAATACCGCATAAAATCAATAAATCATGACAAATATCGAGCATCCCGAAAATGACGAAAAATATACCGGTTTGACCGTAAATAGTGGAGTGGAACAGCCTCCCATTGTCAATCCCTATATGACCCGACGTCGTCGCAAACCACTCCCCTCTGTAGGAGAAATGGTAGAAGGCATCCTCAAAGGTGACGTCACAATGCTCAGTCGTGCAGTTACACTTGTTGAGAGTCTTTCTCAAGAGCACCAAACAATCGCACAAGAGATCATCGAAAAATGTCTCCCTCACTCAGGCAACTCACGTCGCATCGGCATCACAGGTGTGCCGGGGGCAGGTAAAAGCACGTCAATCGACACATTTGGATTGCATGTACTGAAAAGTGGCGGCAAACTTGCCGTTCTCGCAATCGACCCATCAAGTGAACGCACCAAGGGAAGTATCCTCGGCGACAAAACACGCATGGAGAAACTATCGGTACATCCTTGCGCATTCATTCGTCCCAGCCCATCGGCAGGCTCGCTTGGAGGTGTGGCACGCAAGACGCGCGAGACAATTGTTCTCTGCGAAGCTGCCGGCTACAACAATATATTTGTCGAAACCGTAGGTGTGGGGCAAAGCGAAACCGCCGTACACTCTATGGTCGATTTCTTTTTACTCATACAACTTGCCGGCACAGGCGATGAACTGCAAGGCATCAAACGTGGCATAATGGAAATGGCCGACGGCATTGTAATAAACAAAGCCGATGGCGACAACATCGACCGCGCCCGATTGGCTCAAGCCCAATTCCGTAGCGCGCTACACCTATTCCCACCCACATTATCGGGATGGATGCCCGAAGTGCTATGCTATTCGGGATATTACGAGATAGGCATTGCCGAAGTGTGGGAAATGATTAACCGCTACTTTGACTTCGTCATCAAAAACGGCCACTTTGAGCGCAAACGCCAAGAGCAAGCACGCTATTGGATGTATGAAACCATCAACGAGCAACTGCGCAACCATTTCTATAATGACGCCGATGTTGAAGCATTGCTCGCCGACCGCGAACAACGTGTACTTGACAATCGCCAAAGTTCGTTTACCGCAGCACGCGATGTTCTTGATTTTTATTTCAAAAAACTATAAGGGCACTTATATAAATTACCTTACATGAGATTATTCAGCTACATTGCCGCAATAATCACACTCTTCATCACGGAGGGTTGCACCAACAGCGAGGCGCAACCCTCTCGACATGATGAGTCTCATCTCATATCTGACACAACCACTACTACAAACACAACGCAACAACGCTACCGCATCATGATGATGGGAGATATAATGCTTGGCACCCAACATCCATTTAACGATACCGGAGCCTATTTGCCCTTAAACGACGGTATAAACCTTTTTGACAGCATAGCTCCTATATTGCATAAAGGGGATTTTGTCGTCGGCAACCTTGAAGGGGTATTTCTTGACCGTTCAGAGGAAGCCGACAACTGTCTGAACGATTTCTCGGCATACAACTTTATGATGCCCACTCGATATGCCCAACTTTTGAAAAATGCCGGCTTCACAGCCCTCGCCATTACCAACAATCATGCCAACGATTTTCATCAAATGGGGGTTAAATCTACTTGTGAGACCCTGAGAAATGTCGGATTACACTATTCCGGAGTAAAACATGAGGGCGGATACACGCTGATTGAACGCAATCGTGTAAAATACGCCCTTTGCGCTTTCAGCACAAGCCCCGGCGGGTATCACATGGATGACATCTCCATAGCCAGGCAGATTGTCAATGAAGCCGACAGTATCGCCGACATAGTCATTGTATCTTTTCACGGCGGAGCTGAAGGGGTTGGAGCCACGCATGTTCCTAAACAAAAAGAGTGGTTCAAGCAAGTGAGAAGCCGTGGCGATGTTTATAAATTCTCTCGTGCGTGCGTTGATGCCGGAGCCGACATCGTGTTTGGACACGGACCACATGTAGCCCGCGCAATCGAAATTTACAATGACCGCATCATCGCCTATAGTCTCGGAAATTTCTGTACCCCGACAGGCATCAACATCAGTGGCAAACTCGGTTATGCCCCACTGCTTGAAGTCGAGATAAATACTACCGGAGAGTTTGTCAAAGGGCAAATCCATAGTTTCAAGCAACGCAAACGCAACGGACCTATACCCGACTCGACCCATAGTGTTGCCCGCGAAATCAACGCCCTATCAATCTCAGATTTCCCCGACACACACCCCACAATCTCCCCCACCGGCACAATCTCCCGCTAAAACCTGATGTGGAACAAATTATTGTGCTATTAATATAACTTCCTAATACACCTTTTATACCATAATCTCCAATCTTCTATAAAAAAGTATTATATTTGCATCGGTTTACATCTGACAAACTGACTTACTCGCAACTAAAAAAATGAAAAATTCTAAGACATTACCAATAGGTACAACTATTAATAGCGGACAAACCACATATTATATAGAGCACGTTCTCGGACAAGGTGGTTTTGGCATAACATATAAAGTAATTGCAACTTTTAAATTTGGCAAAATCGCTCAAAAAGGGAGTTTTGCAATGAAAGAACATTTTCTGAGCGAATACTGCGAACGTGAGAGCACAACCAACAGAATGCAATTCTCTGCACCTGTCAAAAATAAAGTTGATGAAAGCCTACGCGATTTCATCGCAGAGGCTCGACGGCTAAACACCCTTGATCACCCTAATATAGTTGCCGTAAATGAAGTGTTTGAGGCTAACAATACCGCATATTACGTAATGGAATACATCGAGGGGAAAAGCTTACGCCATTACATCGAGCACAATGGGATATTGACTGAAGAACAAGCTTTAACTGTTATAACTCCGATATTAAATGCTGTAAGTTATCTGCATAACAACAGAATGACTCATCTCGACATAAAGCCCGATAACATAATGATGCGCCCCGATGAAAATAGCGAGGACTTAGTTCCAGTGTTGATAGACTTTGGGTTATCTAAACATTATGACGAGCAAGGACGTCCAACCTCAACAATACGCATCCAAGGCTGTAGCCAAGGTTATGCACCTGTTGAGCAGTATTTGGGAATAAATAATTTTTCACCTACTGCCGATGTATATGCTCTCGCAGCGACACTTTACTTTCTGCTTGTCGGAGAAGATCCTATAATTGCAAGCGAATTAAATCAAGAGGGTTTAGCTTCATCACTACCCTCATCACTTAGTGAACACACACGCAATGCGATCTGCAATGCCATGCACATGGCAAAAGCGAAACGCACACAATCAGTTGCTGAGTTTGCAAAAGCATTGGGAATTACGTTATCAACCGGTTCTACAACATCAGTATCCGCATCGAGTTTTACTCAACAAATCAACCATAGTACACCCGAAAATTATTCTAATTCTATAGTAATTACCGATAACGATACGACTCAAAACAAAAATCGTTGGCTCGTGCCAATACTCGTCTCTATTATCATTCTTTTATTAGGCATTGGAGCATTTTTGCTCATTGGCAATCGTGATGTAGAAACTGAAGAGTATGATGATGAAATAATAGCTGAAACTCAAATTCCGGAGCCGGAAACAACCAATGAAGAACCGGTTGTAACAAATGTGGAAGAAGCCCTATTCCCCGAATTACCGACACCTTCTCCAATTGTAGATGAAACAAACTCTCAGACAATAGAAAATACTCCAGAACAACCTGAGACTCCTACAAATACTACAATAACTCAACAACCCATTGCATCAGAACCGGAACCAGAGCTAGACCCGGCAAGAGTGTATGACTTTGCTTCAATCGAACAAAAACCTACATTCCCCGGTGGTGAAGAAGCTTTGTATAAGTTTATTGGTAATAACCTCTGTTATCCTGTGATTGCTCAGGAAAATGGTGACCAAGGACGTGTGCAAGTTAGCTTCGTGGTTTCTGAAACAGGTAAAATTACCGATGTTAAAATTGCTCGCGGTAAGACCCCTGAGTTGGATAAAGAAGCTGTACGCGTTGTAAAATCGTTACCTAACTTTATCCCCGGTAAACAAAACGGTCATCCTGTAAAATGTAAATATATCTTACCTATCGTGTTTAAGTTGATGTAATAA
>JAFQKI010000017.1 GCA_017396945.1 Muribaculaceae bacterium
AAGCCTGCTAATCGCATTTATTTTTTCATTATTTTGTCCAACATTAATAAATGCGGATGATAATGATGGGAGTGGAAATACTCCTATCGGGGATTTAAAAGATGGTCCGTCAATTCGTCCACGTACCCCAACGGACCTGAGTGGCTATTATTCTGCCGGCATATTGTATCTGCATTTCGCGGAGGAGTATGCGAGTATCGAAATTGAGGTAACCAATCTCACGAGTGGAGACTATTGGCAAGAGGAAGTGGTTAATCCCGCATCAATCGAGGCGATACAAATCGGAGAAATCCCCGGAGACTATCAAATAATTGTAACAACATCTTCCGGAAACTCCTTATACGGATATTTTACATTATAACCTATTTACTAACTCTTTAAATTATACAGTTATGAAAAAATTAGTATTTTCGATAATTGCCATCGCTGTAATTATCGGAGCTTATAGATAAAACGCAAAAAAATGGAACAAGAATGCATTGCGGTGCTTAATACTACAATTTATCAAAAGGCAATATCTTCCAAAATCACTCTTTCTAATGAAGAATGGACAGAGTTAGAAGAACTTGTCACCAATGCGTTTCCGGATTTTAGGCATAGATTGACTTTGGCTGTTGACAATCTATCAAAAATTAATTATCGCATCTGCCTGCTGATAAAAATTGGAGTGAATTCACAACAAATGTCGGTACTGCTATGCCGAAGCCGTGAAGCAATAGTCTCAGCACGCCGTCGATTGGCGAAAAAACACTTGTCAACGGACAATGGCACTCCCGAAGATTGGAATAAATTCATTAGTTCACTCTAAATTTAAAAAGCACCGCTAAAAATTTGGCAAAAAGGGATTTTCTCAATTACTTTGCCATTAACAACATATATTTATTAACCATTAAAACTGAATGGCCTATGAGAACAAAACTACTTTCGTTGATGATTGGTTTATCATTTTTGTGTGGATATGCCAATGTTTACACACCCTCGACACATTCAATGGAGGGATTGTGGATTAAAAATTTGTCAGGTGAGTACTATTGGAGCGCGATAGATGCCAATGGAAATGTCACACCAATCTTTAAACTCTCTGAAGTATTAGAAGAACTTGGTGGCTCAACAGAAGCCGCAGTTTCTAAAAATGGAGTAACTCATTATTTTACCTCGTTAGTTACAGCCAATAACGACTATCGAAATATGCATTATCAATTTGACGTGCTTACCGGTGAGGTGTTGTATTCAAATATCTTTAGCGTTCAAAACGATGGATCAAAAACAGTTTTGTCTGCTACTTATGACGCAAAAAATGACAAAATATATGTATTGACAGACGCTTACGGCTCTGGAGCGTCCTTGCAAACGTATAATTCAGAGACTCAGGAGTTCACGTTTGTCGCTGATCTTACTAATGTAAGAGATATTTGCTATTGTCCGGCAGATGAGAAAATATATTATTTGAATAACGATTTGCGAGATCATGAGATTGGGATTTTGAATATAAAATCAGATAACACAATTGAGAGTTCTCGTGTCGCGGGTTTTTACACCGAAAATCTAATTACTGAAATGGAGTATTATGACGGCTATTTTTACGTTTCCGGTTGGGATCCGGGGAACTTATATCGTATAAATCCCACGACGTCGGAATGTAGAGAATGTTGTAAATATGATGTAGCGGATTGGATTGGACTATTAGTTAATCCCGACAATGATTGTGTCGCACACTCTCCGGCTAAACCAATTGTGACAATAAATTTCCCTGAGGCTGATTTATCAGGAAGCATTGATATAAAATTGCCCGAATATACAATAAACGGAGACAAAATCAGTGAAAGCGTCAAATTTACACTATCGGTCGATAGCGCAGACGCAACAGAATATCAAGGTGCTCCCGGAGAAGTTGTTAGTATCCCGGTGGAATTGCCGGCGGGGCAACATAGATATTGTGTAATCCCTTATATAGAGACTGCGACAGAAACGTTGCGAGGCGTTGCCAATAGGAATTTGTTTTTCATCGGTCCTGACGCCCCAATGCCACCTCAAAACGTAAATATCTCTGAGACACTGATTTCATGGGATGCTGTCGGAAACTTTGGGGTTAATAATGGTCATGTGTCAGACGTTGCCTATAACGTGTTTTTAAAAGGCGTAAAACTTAATGATGAACCTATCAAAGAAACACAATATCCAATTTCATTGAAAACCGACTCTGCATTGACAACATATTATGCACAGGTTGAGGCGATATCAAACTCTTTGATCTCATCAAAGACGAGATCAAATAAAATCATGGTTGGCAAATCAAAAAGTCTTCCATTTTATATGGCTCCAACTGTTGATGATTTTAATAATTCAATAATTATTGACAAAGATGGAGATGGCTTTACATGGATATTAGATAACGTCGGGCGTGGATTTTATCATAACATGGCAATAGGTGACCACCTTGAAGATTGGGCTTATCTATCAAAAGTCTCATTTGATACACCAAATCAGTTTTATGTTTTCGAGTGCAATTTGTCTCGTTCAAGTATGGATATGTCAATAGAGATAGCGATATGTGATAGTATTGATACCGATACAACCGATGTAATTGCGAAATTTAATCAAACGGTTAATGAAAACACCGTTATATATAGGCATTTCTATTTGGAAAATACCGGGGATATGTATCCGGCAATAAAAACCGGTTCCCCATGTGGCGTGATATATGCAAAAGAGTTTAAAATTAATAGTTTAAATTCTCCGGTTCTTGATTTTACAGGTAGTTTGTGGAATTCCAAATCCGCAAGATTCAGTTGGGGTGTAGTCAACATCTTAGATGAGAAATTTGAGCCTGTTGAATATATCTTATACCGAGATGGGGAGGAACGTACCAGAATTGAATATGGAGCGAGATTCTATACTGATAGTGGTTTTGGGACATCGGGCAAACATGAGTACTCAATGGCATTATCATATAACTATAATGGTAAAAATTATATCTCATCACCAACCGAAATCGTGTCAATAGTCTATTCAGGTATTGACGACATCGATTCAGATGAAAATGTGGTTGAAGTTGGCCGTTATGATATTCATGGTCGATTGCTTTCAGCTCCAACATCGGGTGTAAACATCATAAAATATAGTGATGGATCAATACGTAAAGAAATTGTAAAGTAACAACTTAAAACGAAACGATAAAGACCTTTAATCAATTTATTATAATCCGTAACCAGCCGTGAAAAACACATAACAAGACTCTAACACGAGGTGGCGCAACTCGCTACCTCGTGTTTCGTTTGTATCCCCATCAACATTATTACACAAAAATCCCGCCACCTTACATTTATGGATTATTAATTGCATAAAACTGTCCCACTTCAGCACATTTATCTCGCAAAAGTGTTTTTTGTGGGATAAATGTGGGTTTATTGGATTTTTTTACTTAATTTTGAAATCGATAAAATTTATATGATGGCAATAGTATGCCCTGATTAAAATTGACAATTAATTAACCCCCGGAATTTCCAAGAAATTCCTTTAAAACTACTGATTATGAATATGCGTGAAGAATCCTTAAATTCTGAACTCCAGGAAAAGGATGTAACCTTGAATGAGGAACAGATTACTGTTCAATCCGAAAACGATGCAACTGAGACTATCGCCGAAACTTCAACCGAAGCCGAAGTCGTAACAAAAGAATCACTAATTGCCGCGGCAACCGCTTTGGCTGAGAAACCTGCCGAGGAGATCGGTCGTGATGAGGTTGCTCGATTGAGACAACAATTCAACGCTATTCGTAAAGAAGAATTGGATGCCGAAAAAGCCGCATTCATCGAAAAAGGCAACGAAGAAGCTGCGTTTGCCGCTCTTCCCGACGAAGCCGAAGATAAATTCAAAGAAATTCTCAACACAATCAAAGAGAAAAAAGCCGAATTTATCGCAGCCAAAGAAGCTGAACAACAAAAAAACGCAGAGCGTAAAACCACAATAATCGATGAAATCATCGCACTTTCCGCCGATACTGACAACGTTAATCGCCAATTCCCTCGTTTCAAAGAATTGCAACAAGAATACAAATCGGTTGGCGACGTTTCTCCAACAGTTGCCAGCGACCTTTGGAAAAAATATCAAGACGCGATAGAACGTTTCTACGACCAATTAAAAGTCAATAAGGATCTCCGCGACTATGATTTCAAGAAAAATCTTGAAATCAAACAACTTCTTTGCAACGAGGCCGAAAAACTCGCTGATGAAGAGGATATTATCACAGCGTTTAAGCGTCTCCAAGAGTTACACGACAAATGGCGCGAAACCGGTCCTGTAGCCAAAGAAATACGCGAAGAGATTTGGGCTCGATTTAAAGACGCATCGGTCGTAATCAACAAAAAATATCAAGCATTCTTTGAAGAGCGCAAAGCTCGCGAACAAGAAAACGAAGCAGCAAAAACCGCTCTTTGCGAACGCATTGAGGCCATCGATCTTGAATCACTAAACAGCTATGCCGCTTGGGACGAAATGACCAAGACAATCATAGCCGCTCAAGAAGATTGGAAAAAACTTGGTTTTGCCTCTAAAAAGATGAACAATGCGCTGTTTGCCCGCTTCCGTGAAACTTGCGACAAATTCTTTGAAAAGAAAGCCGAGTATTTCAAGAATATGAAAGATGAACTCGCGAACAATCTTGAAAAGAAAATTGCTCTTTGCGAAAAAGCCGAAGCACTCAAAGACAGCACCGAGTGGAAAAAGACAACCGACCAATTAATCGCATTGCAAAAAGAATGGAAAACAATCGGTTCGGTTGCCAAGAAACACAGCGACAACGTGTGGAAACGTTTCCTTGCCGCATGCGACTACTTCTTTGAACAAAAGAAAAAAGCGACAACAGGCACTCGCCAAATCGAGCATGCCAATCTCAAACAAAAACGCGAGATTATCAACCAATTGGAAGCAATCAACGACGAGACTCCTCGTGACGAAGCTATCAAAACCGTAAAATCCTTGATGGCAAAATGGCAAGAAACAGGTCATGTACCCTACAAAGAAAAAGATAAAATCTACGAAGCATATCGCAAAAAAATTAACGAGCTATATGATCGTCTTGACATGAAAGAGGTTAAGTCTAATCTTGCCAACTTTGAAAACTCAATCAACGAGATTGGCAACGACGAAAACAAACTCTATCGCGAAAGAGAACGTCTATTGCGCAATTATGAGCAAAAACGCAACGAGTTGAACACCTACCAAAACAATCTCGGCTTCTTCAACTCAAAATCAAAATCGGGAGACTCTATGTTGCGCGATCTTGAACGCAAAATTCAACGCATCAAAGACGACCTCTCTATGCTTGAAAAGAAAATAGAAGTCATCGACAGCAAACTATAAGATGACAGCAAACAAAAATAAAGGGAGCTACAGACAACTGATTTTCCCGATGCTTGTCGGAACCGACATAGCATTGGTAAATCTGTTGTTTTGGGTTACGACTTTAATCCACCCCGAGATTTACCACTCCCACCCCAAAGTAGTGTGGTTACTCTTAAACGTCGCTTATTTTCCTGTTGTCTTTTTAATCTCAAAGATACACCAAAAGAGAGCGACACCGATGGATCATGTCATCGCTAATTCATTTCAAGCTGTCGGCATTCATGCTTTGCTGTTTATCACAACATTGACATTCTTGTCAATAGACTCAATACCTACAATAGCCTATTGGGAGTTTTATGGCATGTGTTTTGTTGCCCTGCCATTATGGTGGACTATCAGCCGGCAAATCATAAAGTATTATCGTCGTAAAGGTCGCAATTTCAGTCGAATAATCATCATTGGAACAAATGCGACAGCTCAAAGATTGCTTGAAGAGATTAACTCCGATGCCGGATTTGGATACAAAGTTCTCGGTTTTTTTGATGATAAATCTCCCGAAAACTTTGCAGGAAAATATCTCGGCAATCTTGACGACATCAATACTTTCGTCAAAGAAAACGAAGTTGACGAGATTTATTACACCTTGTCGGGCGAAAACGAGAAAGCGATGCGCACTGCGATAAAAGCAGCCGACGACAATGTGGCTCAATTCTTCTATGTACCACAACTAAGTCACTACATCAATCGCCGCTTTGACATCTCAACAATTGGTGCGGTTCCTGTGCTTACGGCAAGACTCAATCCACTTAAAAAGGCTATTAATCGCATCATCAAACGCACTTTTGATCTGATTTTCTCATCATTAGTGCTCATCTGCTCACCTATCATTTTCATTCCTGTAGCAATTGCAATTAAAATCTCTTCGCCGGGACCTGTATTTTTCAAACAACTGCGCACAGGTTATCGCGGTCGAGACTTCTATTGTTGGAAATTCAGGACCATGAAGGTTAATGCCGATAGCGATAAAAAGCAAGCTCAAAAAGATGACCCTCGCAAGACTCGCATCGGAGACATCTTGCGCAAAACAAGCATTGATGAATTACCTCAATTTATCAACGTGTTCCTCGGTGATATGTCGATTGTAGGACCACGCCCCCACATGCTCAAACACACCCAAGACTATAGTCGCATGATTGACAAATACATGGTGCGACATCTCATCAAACCGGGCATTACCGGTTGGGCGCAAGTCAACGGCTATAGGGGTCTCACCGAAGAGCTTTGGCAAATGGAAAAACGAGTCGAATACGACATTTGGTATATTGAGAATTGGAGTTTCATGCTTGACCTCAAAATCATAGTGCGTACGGTAATAAACGCTATTCATGGAGAAAAAAACGCTTTCTAATAGCCCTATTGTTGTCTTTTAACTCGACAATCGATATAAATGCCGTAATTTTTTGTTAAGTTTGCAATTAAATTAGAGATATTATTTTTTACCATTAAAGCGATGGCAACATCAACAACAAACCATAGCGACAGCATCGTAATTATTCCGATGTATAACGAGAAAGAGAATGCCGCAAATATCATTGAAGCGGTACTTGCTCTTCCACACGAATTTGACATTCTTGTCATTGACGATAATTCCCCCGATGGAACTGCCGACATTGTCAAAGCCAAGCAACAAGAACATCCCAACCGCATTCACATAATCGAGCGCAAAGGGAAACTCGGTCTTGGCACCGCCTATATCACCGGTTTTAAATGGTCGCTTGAACATGGCTATGACTACACTTTTGAAATGGACGCCGATTTCTCCCACAATCCCAACGACCTACCCGCCCTTTATAAAGCATGTGCCGAAGAGGGAGCAGACATGTCGGTAGGATCACGATATGTTACCGGTGTCAATGTCGTCAATTGGCCTATGGGTCGAGTGTTGATGTCTTATTACGCCTCTAAATATGTACGTCTCGTTACCGGCATGCCTGTACGCGACACAACAGCCGGATTTGTTTGCTACACTCGCCGGGCTCTTGAAGCTCTGCCATTGGACAACATCCGTTTTAAAGGATACGCGTTCCAAATCGAGATGAAATTTACAGCCTATAAATATGGGTTCAAAATCAAAGAAGTCCCCATTATATTTGTAAATCGTGTGCTTGGAGAAAGTAAAATGAACTCAAGCATATTCGGAGAAGCGGTTTTCGGTGTCATTCGCTTAAAATGGAATAGCCTGTTTACCAAATATCCTGATTACAGCAAAAAATAAAACCACACAATATGCGTAAAATAATACATAACGCTATAATTGTCAATGAAGGTAGCCGTTTTAACGGCTATCTTCTTGTTGATAATGACGTCATCACTGCCATTGAGCATGGTGACGCACCCCAAGAACTTCTATCGACATGCGACTTCGCAGAAAATGCCGAGGGCGCATATCTATTACCCGGAGTTATCGATGATCAAGTGCACTTCCGCGATCCCGGATTGACTCACAAAGGCGACATCGCAACCGAAAGTCGCGCCGCAGTAGCCGGCGGTGTCACCTCATTCATGGATATGCCCAACACGTTACCTCAAACCACAACTCTTGAAGCACTTGAAGAAAAGCATAAACGAGCTGCAGAAGTATCGCTTGCCAACTACTCTTTTTTCATCGGTGCCACAAATGACAACATTGACACGTTGCTTAACTGCGACTATTCAAAAATTCCCGGTGTCAAGTTATTTCTTGGCGCATCTACCGGCAATATGCTCGTTGACAATAATGAGACTCTTGGACGCATATTCGGAGAAATACCTGCCATAATAGCAATTCACTCCGAAGATGAAACCATTATCCGTCGCAATCGTGAAGCGATGATCGCTAAATATGGCGAAGACGTTCCGGTGGAATTACACCCCGAAATACGCAGTACCGAGGCGTGCTATCAATCAACAAAACGCGCCGTTGAACTCGCACGCAAGTACAATGCTCATTTGCACATACTACACATCTCAACCGCAGCTGAGTTGGAATTTTTAACCGCTCAACCGCTCAAGGACAAAAAAATAACAGCCGAAGTGTGTGCCCACCATCTATGGTGGACCGATGAAGCATATTCTACACTCGGCACTCGCATAAAATGGAATCCCGCAATTAAAACCGCCAATGACCGCAACGCATTGCGTCAAGCTCTAAACGATGGTGTCATCGACATCGTGGCTACCGACCATGCGCCACACCTGTTAAGCGAGAAACAAGGCGGAGCAATCAAAGCGACTTCAGGAGCTCCATTGGTGCAATTCTCATTGCCAATGATGCTACAACTTGCCGATGAAGGGGTATTCACCATTGAAACTGTCGTTGACCGCATGGCCCATAAACCGGCTGAATTGTATGACATCGAGCATCGTGGCTACTTGCGCCCCGGATATTATGCCGACTTCACAATCGTCGCTCCTCAGTCGCCTTACGACGTAACCGATGATATGGTTCTAAGCCGTTGCGGTTGGACCCCACTTGTTGGCACATTATTAAACAATCGCGTCGTAAGCACCTATGTCAACGGCAATCGAGTATATCACAATGGCGAGATTGATGAAACTCATAAAGGACTCGCTTTAAAATACACACATTAAAACTTATTTTTAATAAATAATGGTTACAGAACAACAATTAAAAGGATTGACACCTCAACAAGTCGAGGAGAGTCGCGCCAAACATGGAGTGAACATCCTCACTCCTCCCCCAAAACCATCTTTATGGACCAAATTTTTTGAGAACTTCAAAGACCCGATGATACGCATATTGCTCGTTGCGCTGACATTGTCTCTTGGTATTTCGGTCTATGAGTTCACAACCGGTCATGGCATGGAGGTTTTCTTTGAGCCAACCGGCATATTCGTCGCGATAATACTTGCAACAGGTATCGGTTTTGCGCTTGAGGTTAACGCCAACAAGAAGTTTGAAATCCTCAATCAAGTCAACGATGACGTGGCAGTCAAAGTTATACGCAATGGTGCAATCACGCAAGTCCCACGCAAGGATATTGTGGTTGGCGACATCGTCATTCTCGGCACCGGCGACGAAGTCCCCGCCGATGGCGTTTTGCTCGATTCTGTCGCTCTAAGCATCAATGAAAGCACTTTGACTGGCGAACCGCTCATCAGCAAATCTCATCGCCCCGAAGAGTTCAAAGACGATGTGACATATCCCACTAACCATGTGATGCGTGGCACCACCGTGGTAGAAGGCAACGGAACAATGGAAGTTACCGCCGTAGGCGATGCCACCGAGTATGGCAAGGTTTATGAGGCCGCACAAATCGACACAGGCATAAAAACCCCATTAACACTCCAATTGGAAAAACTCGGCAAGGTTATTTCTTGGGGTAGCTACACTGTAGGTGTTCTCATCATCATTGGTCGATTGGCTATGTATGATTGGGGTTGTGCCGACACGCTTGGCATGATTAACTACCTTTTAGGCACTCTCATGTTGGCAATCACAGTGATTGTTGTGTCTGTTCCGGAAGGGCTCCCAATGAGCGTAACTTTGAGTTTGGCACTCAGCATGCGTCGTATGCTTGCGAGCAACAATCTTGTGCGCAAAATGCACGCTTGCGAAACCATGGGCGCAACAACCGTTATTTGCACTGACAAAACCGGGACCCTCACCCAAAACCAAATGCGTGTTTACCAAACACAATACTATCCTCTCGGTGAAGCTCAAAAACTTGGCGACGATGAGATAAGTAATCTCATCAAAGAGGGCATTTCGGTAAACTCTACCGCATTCCTTGAATATGACGAGGACGCTAAAAAGATGAATGCTCTCGGCAACCCAACCGAAGGTGCATTGTTGCTTTGGCTTAATGACAATGGTGTGGATTATCTCAAATTGCGCGATGAGGCAAAAGTTGTTCAACAACTGCCATTCCACACTCAACGCAAATTCATGGCAACCGTTGTTGACTCTCCGTTACTCGGAAAGAGAGTGCTTTATGTCAAAGGCGCACCTGAAATCGTGTTAGGATTATGCGCTAATGTTGCCGGCAATGTAGCTCCCGAAAAAATTCATGAACAACTCCTCGGTTATCAACAAAAAGCGATGCGCACCCTCGCTATCGCCTATGCGATAATCGATAATGATGTTTTACCCATCGTTGACAACCAACTCAAAATAGATAACCTAACATTTATTGGCATCACCGCTATTTCCGACCCAGTACGCACCGAAGTACCCGATGCGATACGTAACAGCATCAGCGCAGGCATCAGCGTGAAAATCGTTACCGGAGACACTCCCGGGACAGCCAAAGAGATCGGCCGTCAAGTAGGTCTATGGGACGACTCTGTCGATGGCGATGAAAACCACATTTCAGGTCCCGACTTTGCGGCTCTGAGCGAAGATGAAGCGGCTAAACGTGTGCTCAAACTCAAAATAATGTCACGTGCTCGTCCCACCGACAAATCACGCCTCGTGCGCCTGCTTCAAGAAGCCGGCGAAGTAGTTGCAGTTACCGGAGACGGGACTAACGACGCTCCAGCTCTAAATGCAGCCCAAGTAGGTCTGTCTATGGGCGATGGCACATCGGTTGCCAAAGAAGCAAGCGACATCACTATCATGGACAACTCTTTTGCCAGCATAACCAAGGCTGTGATGTGGGGACGTTCATTATACTTGAATATCCAACGATTTGTATTATTCCAACTTGTTGTCAACATCGTGGCTTGTCTCATCGTTGTAATCGGAGCATTCACCGGTACCGAGTCTCCATTGACTGTTACTCAAATGCTTTGGGTAAACCTTATTATGGATACCTTTGCCGCATTGGCTTTAGCGTCACTTCCTCCAAGCATGGATGTGATGAAAAACAAGCCTCGTCGCACTACCGACTTTATTATAACTCGTCCTATGCTTTGGACCATACTGTCGGTTGGAGTCCTCTTTGTGTTCCTATTGTTCGGTCTGATGCAATACTTCAGAGCGTTTGACATCACATCGCTCACTCAATTCAACATCCAAGACTTCGCGTCATCGATTTTCAACTTCAGTGGTGGCGATCTTAGTGCCTACGAGTTGTCGATGTTCTTCACAATTTTTGTACTCTTGCAATTCTGGAATTTGTTTAACGCTCGCGCCTATGCAAGCGGTCACACACCATTCCACGATTGGCGCAATAGCAAACTATTCTTCATGACTCTGGCATTGATTATTGCCGGTCAATTTATAATTGTGGAAATCGGAGGACAGATGTTTAGCGTCACTCCGATTGCACTCAAAGATTGGATGCTGATTATAGGATCTACATCACTCATCATGATTTTACCCACTATCTATTCAATGATAGTGAGAAAATCATCTTAACTCTCCGGTTGTGGTGAAATGCTTTAAGGCATAGAGATAGCCACGAGTGAGATGATATAGTGCAGGGAAAAACGATGCACGACCATTACGCAGATTGCGCCATGCAAACAAAGGCATGCGCGCAATCGCTGTATATCGGTATGCCACTCCGATATATGCACCCTCAGCCATTAACACACCGGGCGACATTTTGCGATAACCGGTGGTCACCCCCTCATGATGCACAATAGTTATAGGGAAAAATCGACACTTTACCCCCTTGCACATCGCTTGATGAATGAACATACCCTCCTCATTGGCTTGCAAAGGATGTGGTCCGGGACCAAACAATTCATTAAAGCGCAATCCGCCCCCTGCCGCATTTCGGCGAAAAGCGATTTCAAACGCCGTAATATGATAATTCTTGGGGCGTTCGTTCAGGTCAAACGAATAGTCGGGATATTTCTTATTGTTGCCTCCCGACTGACAAAACGTCGCCAATTCCACCTCCGCGTTTTGCTCAAAGGTTGCTATAACCTGTTTTAGCTGTTCGGGGGTATATCTCAAATCATCATCGGCAACAAGGCATATATCGGCAGTAGAACGCGCTATGGCGTTATTTCTATTGACACTGATACCTCTATTATTGAGTTGATACACCTTTATATCCTCTCGCATCAACGCTTCGGGAACTATGCCGGGATAATCCTCGCCGGGCAATTGCCACGACACGATATAATTGACATTCTCGACCTGTGGCAAATTCATCTTCACCACACGGTCAATACCCTCCTGTCCAAGCGTGCTTATGAGTACATCAAGTGTCATAATTTCATCTTTCGTTTAATCGCTTCTCCCAAAACTTTACATATCGCTGTGCCACAATCCGGCTATCGTTGTGTCTCAATACAAATTCACGGCTTTTCGCACCATTTACGGCGATTGTCACAGGATGTAACGCAATCTGCGTAAACATTTCAATTAACGCCTCGTCATCGGGCAATGCGTTTATAATCGGGCGGTTTGATTGTTCTCCAATAAAGTCGTAATACTCCGGCTCTCCACCCGACACAGCATTCAGTCCCATCGCCATGGCAAGCAAAGCGTTTGTTGCCGGCGTGTAGGAATAAAGCTGGTCGATAACCACGTGCGCTCGGCGCATTCTCCTGATATATTCCTCGTATGGAATATTTTCCACCGTCTCAAGTTCGCATTTATCGGGATAGCGTCTCACCACCTCGGCGACTGCCGCCCCCATGCGATCGGTTCCTTTCTCAACCTTACGATCGCGATGCATACCAAGAAAAAATCTCACCTTTTCGGGTTGCCCATCAATATCTACCGGCACAATTGTTTCTGTATCTATCGGTATCCCTGCATAAGCGACTTTTTCGTCAGGTAACACTCGGCGACAAGCCAAGTCATATTCATAAAGCACCGACACCACGCCGGCGACATTGTCATATATATATTTGCAATGATCAGAAAGTGGTGGATTTTGCCACCGTTCCAACCTCGCCTTATCAGTCTTATATAGCTCCGTGGGCACACCATTCACCAACCACTCGTTATATCGCAATGGCGATGCGCCATCGACACATTGATTTATATAAGCCGTGTCGTTGCCCATCGCGGTCAGAAACACCGCTCCGTTATCACGCTTGAGTTTGTCAAATATCTTGCGTATGCGTTCCGGTCTGAGGTCAAGAAATATCGGATTGTTTATCTGCACAATGTCATATCCCTTTAATCTCCCGGCAAGAGTTGTGTTCAACTTCAGCCACAACTCCAAGCCTCCGAGTTTGCCTTTCATCCGACGTGAAATATCAATATCGCGACCGGTATCCATCCAGCGACAGCCATCTGATGCGACAGTAACGTCATGCCCCTGCTCGATCAATGCCAACGCAAGACATCGATTGTAATTACTGTAATCGCCCAACAATAATACTTTCATGGCTCTCGGAGTTTTTTAGAATATCATTTTCGCCAATATCGCCACACCGCGACCTCCACGGGCAGTATATCGACATGCAAATTTATAAAACATTCGCTTAATCCACGACTTTTCCCGGCTCAAAACCTCGCCAAGCAACCGATTTGACTGGTCACAACACCCCTCCGCGGCATAATGTCCCGCAAGTATGGCTCGGCGTATCTCAATCCATTTAATGGCTCGGCACTCATCATTGAGCCTCAACACGCTCTCACAGGCGTCAAGCGAGCGTTCCCACCTCTCCGGCGATGACGCAAATCCGGTTCCGGTTATCGACTCAGTCTGTCGATAGATTGTAACCGTCACCTCTTTACCGGCATAAACTATGCGTGGATCGCACATCAACAAGCGCACTCCGAGTTCATAATCATTCCAAGATGCGAGATTCTCGTTCCACCCCCCTACTCGACGCACCAACTCAGTGCGGCACACATAACGCTGTGTGGAAATTCCGGCATGAAACAAGTGACTATACAAGTGATTGCCACGCGTGAAAATCAATCGGCGAGTAGAGCCGTCGAGCATCACGCAATCCACATCCCAACCTACAATATCGGCATCGGGATTTTCTTTGAGACATTTCACCGCACGCTCAACGTGAGTTGGCGACATCACATCATCTGAATCAAAAAACATGACGTATGGGGTCTTTACCGCAGTCAATCCGCGGTTTCTTGCTCGACAAGCTCCGAGCATCGGTTCCTCAAGCAAAGTTATCTCCAATCCGGCGATTTCATGTGTGGCTTTCCATGCGCGCAACACCTCAACAGTCTCATCGGTCGAACCATTATCGACAAGCACAACCGACAAAGACCGCCACGTCTGAGCCGCTATCGACTCAAGCGTACGCACCACCACACCGGCACGATTGCGCACCGGCATCACTATCGTAATTTGAGACTCCGCTCCCATAATCAATTATAAAACGTATCCCCCCGACACATTATTATAAACACCCCAACATAATCACACAAAACACACCACCTTTACAGTAACATTACTATGAAATTCACCAAAATTCTTAAAACTATCCCACATTTTAAATATAGGAACAGCGGGCATATCAATTATGATATGCCCGCTGCTGATTATGGTTTTATTTCAGAGAAATAAATTACTTTTCTTCGGGAGCTACACCCCATTGTTGTTGCGCGAGACGGCGGTAATTGTTGTAACGCCATTGTGCGTTTTCCTTAGCTGCCGCAAAGAGTTCTGCCGCTTCTTCAGGATATTGTTTCATTACTGAAGCGTAACGAACCTCGCCTTTGAGGAAGTTTTCAAACTCATCCCAGTTAGGCTCTTTGCTATCGAGAGTGAATGGGTTTTTGCCTGAAGCTTCAAGCGCGGGGTTGTAACGCCACAAGTGCCAGTAACCACAAGCAACCGCATTGGCTTCTTCTTGTTGAGCCTTACCCATACCTGCTTTAAGACCATGGTTGATACATGGAGCGTAAGCGATAATGATTGAAGGTCCGTCGTAGGCTTCAGCTTCGCGGATAGCTTTGAGTGTTTGAGCTTGGTCGGCACCCATTGCGATTTGAGCTGCGTAAACATAACCATAGGTTGACGCGATGAGACCGAGGTCTTTTTTGCGTACGCGTTTACCTGCTGCGGCAAATTTAGCGATAGCACCTACAGGAGTAGCTTTTGAAGCCTGACCACCAGTGTTAGAGTAAACTTCGGTATCAAGAACGAGGATATTAACGTTTTTGCCTGAAGCGAGAACGTGGTCAAGACCACCGAAGCCGATATCGTAAGAAGCACCGTCACCACCGATAATCCATTGTGAACGTTTCACGATATAGTGTTTAACAGAGAGGATGTTTTTGCAAGTGTCGCAACCGCAAGATTCACACGCAGGAACGAGTTTATCGGCGATTTCGCGAGTTTTAGCAGCATCATCTTTATTTTCGAGCCATTCAGTAGCAAGAGCTTTGATCTCTTCGCTACATTTGGGGCAGTTGAGAGCATCGTTCATGTAACCTTCAAGGCGGGCACGCATCTTTTCGTTTGCGATAGTCATACCAAGACCAAATTCGCAGAAGTCTTCAAAGAGCGAGTTAGCCCAAGCAGGACCATGACCACGCTTGTTGGTAGTATAAGGAGTTGAAGGAACTGAACCTGAGTAGATTGAAGAACATCCTGTAGCGTTGGCTACCATTTCGTGGTCACCATAGAGTTGAGTGATAAGTTTCACGTAGGGAGTTTCACCACAACCTGAGCAAGCACCGGAGAACTCAAACAATGGAGTCGCAAATTGGCTGTTCTTCACGTTGGCTTTAACGTCAACGAGGTCTTGTTTAGATTCTACTTTTTCTACGCAGTAGTCCCAAGTCTTTTGAACTTCGAGTTGAGTTTCAAGAGGCTTCATTTCGAGAGCTTTCACGCCCTTCTTACCGGGACACACGTCAACACAGTTACCGCAACCAAGACAGTCGAGCACGTCAACAGCTTGGATGAATTGCATGCCTGTGAATGTTTTTCCGATAGCGGGAAGCGCATCGGTTGTAGGAGCGGCAGCCATTTCATTAGCGTCAAGCACGAATGGACGGATAGCAGCGTGAGGACAAACGTAAGCACACTTGTTACATTGGATACAGTTTTCTGAAATCCATTCTGGAACAAATGAAGCGACACCACGTTTTTCATATTTAGCTGTACCTTGAGCCCAAGTACCATCTTCGATGCCTTTGAATGCCGATACTTTCAATAAGTCACCATCTTGAGCATTGATGGGGCGCACAACTTCGTTGATGAATGCTGGGTCGTTGTTTGCCACAACTTCATCATCAGCGAGGTTAGCCCAAGCGGGATCAACAGCAAGAGTTTTGTATTCGTTACCGCGGTCAACGGCTGCATAGTTTTTATCAACAACATCTTGACCTTTCTTACCATAGCTCTTAACGATGAATTTCTTCATTTGTTCCACAGCCAAGTCAACAGGAATTACTTCAGTGATGCGGAAGAACGCACTTTGAAGAATTGTGTTGGTGCGGTTGCCAAGACCGATTTCGCGAGCGATCTTAGTAGCGTTGATATAGTAAACAGTGATATTGTTTTGTGCGAAGTAACGTTTTACCTTGTTGGGGAGGTTCTTAGCGAGTTCTTCTCCTTCCCAGATAGTGTTCAACAAGAATGTACCACCATTGCGAAGACCACGAGTTACATCATACATGTTGAGATATGCTTGAACGTGACATGCAACGAAGTTAGGTGTGGTTACAAGATAAGTTGAACGGATGGGATTATCACCAAAACGAAGGTGAGAACAAGTGAAACCACCTGATTTCTTAGAGTCGTAAGCGAAGTATGCTTGACAGTATTTGTTGGTGTTGTCACCAATGATTTTCACTGAGTTTTTGTTAGCACCTACAGTACCATCGGCACCAAGACCAAAGAATTTAGCTTCGAATGTACCTTCACCGCCAAGAGCGATTTCTTCTTTTGGAGGAAGTGAAGTGAAAGTAACATCATCGATAATACCAATAGTGAATTGATCTTTTGGCTCAGGAAGAGCGAGGTTTTCAAACACTGAGATGATTTGAGCGGGAGTAGTGTCTTTTGACGCAAGACCATAACGACCACCAACGATAACAGGGGCGTTTTCTTTGCCATAGAAGCATTGTTTAACGTCAAGGAAGAGGGGTTCACCAACTGCTCCGGGTTCTTTCGTGCGGTCGAGCACAGCAATGCGTTTTGCGGTCTTGGGAACTGCCGCAAGGAAGTGTTTAGCCGAGAATGGGCGATACAAGTGAACTGAAACAAGACCTACTTTTTCGCCATTAGCAACCATGTGGTCGATAGCTTCTTGAGCAGCTTCAGTAACTGAACCCATAGCGATGATTACGCGTTCTGCGTCTTCAGCGCCATAGTAGTTAAACAAGCCATATTTGCGACCTGTGATTTCCGAGATTTTGTTCATGTATTCCTCTACAATCTCAGGAACCGCGTTGTAGTAGTTGTTGCAAGCTTCACGATGTTGGAAGAATACGTCACTGTTTTCAGCCATACCACGAGCCACAGGAGCTTCGGGATTCAATGCGCGGGCGCGGAACTCGGCAAGAGCTTCTTGGTCAACAAGTGGAGCGAGGTCTTCGTTTTCGAGCATCTCAATTTTTTGGATTTCGTGAGATGTGCGGAAACCGTCAAAGAAATTTACAAAAGGTACACGAGATTTGATAGTTGCAAGGTGAGCAACACCGGCGAGGTCCATAACTTCTTGTACCGAACCCTCAGCAAGCATAGCAAAACCGGTTTGACGAACCGACATAACGTCTTGGTGGTCACCGAAGATGCTCAATGCGTGAGAAGCAAGAGTACGAGCAGATACATGGAACACACATGGGAGTAATTCACCTGCGATTTTGTACATATTGGGGATCATAAGGAGAAGACCTTGTGAAGCAGTGTAAGTAGTTGTCAATGCTCCGGCTTGAAGTGATCCGTGAACAGCACCTGCGGCACCGCCTTCAGATTGCATTTCTTGCACAAGTACAGTTTCTCCAAAGATGTTTTTGCGTCCTGCGGCAGCCCATTCATCAACATATTCAGCCATTGTTGATGAGGGAGTGATGGGATAAATTGCTGCTACTTCTGAGAACATATACGAGATATGCGCGGCAGCTTGGTTACCATCACAGGTCAAGAATTTCTTTTCTTTACTCATAATTTGTGATTATTAATAGTATAAATTTATAATTTTCTATTTTCGTTACCGTTTTTCAAACTGCAAAATTACAAATTTATCCGCTAACCGCCAAAATAAACCCTTCAACATCACCTCATTTTATATAAAATGTAACATTTCCCAAAAATAACCTTAAAATTTAGAAAGCCAACCCATTTTTACTATCATATTACTTCCAATAAAACAATTCAAACATCATGGTATAAATAAATTTGCGTATCTTTACAAAATAAACTTTATTATCGACCAAATAATCATGATTGCAATTGAAAATTTAAAAGAGAAGGAGAAGGTGCGAGTGTTGTTTGTGTGTTTGGGTAATATCTGCCGGTCGCCGGCTGCCGATGGGATTATGCAGGCTATCATCAAAGAGCATAACGATGAGCATCGTTGGGAGATCGATTCTGCCGGAACAGGCGGCTACCACATCGGCGACTTGCCCGACCACCGCATGAGGATACATGCTCGCCGTCGCGGATATGAGCTAAACCATATCTGCCGACAAGTGAGACAAAGCGACTTTGATGAGTTTGACCTCATCATTCCGATGGACGCGAGTAATGAGCGAAACCTGTTGCGCCTATCTCCAACCGACGAAACCGATGCCAAAATAATTCCGATGATTAAGTTTGTAAATATGGCACGCAATTTTGACCATATCCCCGACCCTTATTATGATGGGGCTGATGGGTTTGAACTTGTGCTTGACCTGCTCGAAAATGGCTGTGCCAATCTATATGATTTAATAACAAAAACAAGATAACATCACCATGAGAACATTATTATTTGCCACACTCGCATTAATCGCCAACACCCTGAGCGCAAAGACGTCAGTGACATGGGAAAATCTCGGCAACAGCCAAGATGATGCTGGCGCATACTATGTGCAACGCTTCACAGTCAAAAATGCCGCAGAGGTTGAGCGACTATGTTTCAACCAGTTCGCCCGCCAAATGCGTGCCATATCTCCCGGCGACACAATTGTGGAAATTGTCCCCGGTTATTACTATGTCGAAAGTCCGCGATTTGGCACCGATGCCGATAGCGTCGTGATAGATATACGCACCAAAGGCACATTGATGTCATGGAACTATGCCCCCGACGGGGTACATATCGTAAAAGACGGAGATGTCACAGAAGGGGTTGACTATACCCGCAAATCCATAATCGACCGCCCCGAACAATGGAGTCTGCCCGGAGTGAAAGACCACATGCCCTACGGCAACGAGATATACAGCTTTAACGAGTCGCTTGCGACAGCCGAAACCGTAGGTGTATATGACATCATCCCCTCATTTAAGAGCGTAACTTTCTCAGGTGGCAATTCCATCTTTCAATCAGATGCCGATTCTCAATTAAACATAAGCTACAACAAAATCAACCACGACAATACCGAATTTTATCGCATAACAGTAAAAAACAACGCCATAAAAGTCGAATATGCCTCAGATAGAGCCAAGATGTATGCCGACAATGCCATATACGGGTGGTTCAATTTTGGCAATGGCGAAATCACACTTCCCAATGCCGTAATTGAGGATTATCCCGACCTGCAATATCGCGCCATCATGATTGATGTAGCCCGCAATTTCAGAACAATTTCCGACATGGCAGATTTAGTAAAATTGTTGGCATATTACAAGATCAACACCCTCCACTTTCACATCGTCGATGATGAAGCGTGGCGCATTGAGATACCCGGATTACCGGAACTGACAAGCGTAGGCTCTCGCCGAGGATACACCCTCACCGAAGATGATTATCTCGCCCAGATATTCACCGGCGACGGCAATCCCGACAACCGCAACAATTCATCCAACGGATATTACACACGAGATGAATTTATCGCGTTCTTAAAAGCATGCCACGAGATGGGAGTAAATGTAATTCCCGAAATCGAGTCACCCGGACATGCCCGCGCGGCAATCAAATCAATGGAAGCACGTTACCGCAACACCGGCGACGACACCTATCGCCTAATAGAAGATGGCGACACGTCTCGATATACATCGGCTCAATCATTCCACGACAATGTAATGAACCCGGCTTTACCCGGCCCATATCGATTTATGGAAAAAGTTATTTCAGAAATCGCATTGATGTATCAAGAAGCGGGAGCGACATTGGTAGGCATCCACATCGGTGGCGACGAGGTGCCTAAAGGCGCGTGGAACGGCTCCCCATCAGCACAAGCGATGATAACGGCAGAAAACCTTGGAGGAGAAAAAGGGCTGCACGCCAAGTTTGTGCGTCAAATCGCAAAAATACTGTCAGAGCGCAACATCCCGATGTATGGATGGCAAGAGATTGCGGTTGGACACACCAACGAATACAACGAAGCCACCGCGCCACTCGTAGGCGGAGTAAATTGCTGGAGCACACTCGCCGCACACGGACATGGCGGTGTAACACGCGAAGCCGTTGAAGCCGGCTACCCGGTAATTTTGAGCAATGTCAACCATTTCTATCTTGACATGACCTACAACTACCATCCCGACGAAAAAGGTCTTAATTGGGGTGGCACTGTTGATGAATTCAACTCATTGACGGGCTATGCTGACGAGCTATGTCCCGTAACTCCGACAACCAAAGGAAGAGTAATCGGCATTAGCGGACAAGTGTTTGCCGAAACCATGCGTGACCATGAGAACAATTGGCAATTGCAAACCTATTTATTCCCAAAAATGTTTGGTCTCGCTGAGCGCGCCTGGAACATATCACCAACATACACCCCCGCTAAATTTAATAAAGTTGTAGAACGCGAATTGACAGATAGCCCAACCATCGGTTCATTCCATGTGCGCCAGCCCGGCATAATAGTGGAAGATGGTATGATTAAAATGAACTCTCCCTATACTTATGGCAACGGCACAAACAATCGCATTTTCTACACCACCGACGGAAGCGAACCGACCACGTCATCTGCCGAATACACCACTCCGGTCGCAGTGGGTGACGCAACCGAAATCAGAGCCAAACTATACATGGGCAACACTGCGAGTGTGACCACAATACTATATGTTAAGTAACGAATAGAGTTATCAAAACTCCACTACACGTTATCTCATACAAGAAAAGCGGCATTTCCGGTTGGGAATGCCGCTTTTAGTTATATAATCAGGATGATTATTTGCTGAGTTTTTCTTTAAGAGCAGCAAGTTCTTCGAGGTCACCAAGAGTGGTTTTTTCGATAGAAGGTGCAGCTACTGCTTCTTCAGCTTTTTTAGGAGCGCGCTTTGCGGCTGCCTTTTTAGCTTCAGCCTTTTCTGCTTTAGCTTCATCTTCGAAGATGCGGCTGTGAGAAAGGATGATGCGTTTAGAATCCTTGTTAAATTCGATCACCTTGAAGTTGAGTTTTTCTTCAACTGCAGCTTGGCTACCATCTTCTTTAACGAGGTGTTTAGGAGTAGCGAAACCTTCAACTCCGTAGGGGAGTGAGATTACAGCACCCTTTTCTACCATTTCGATGATAGTACCTTCGTGGATGCTACCTACAGTGAACACTGTTTCAAATACATCCCAAGGATTTTCTTCCAATTGTTTGTGACCGAGGCTCAAGCGACGATTTTCCTTGTCGATTTCGAGAACTTGAACTTGGATGTCGGCACCGATTTGAGTAAATTCAGATGGGTGTTTGATTTTCTTAGTCCAAGAGAGGTCGCTGATGTGGATGAGACCGTCAACACCTTCTTCGATTTCAACAAATACACCGAAGTTTGTGAAGTTACGCACTTTTGCAGTGTGTTGGCTACCAACGGCATATTTAGCTTCGATATTTTCCCAAGGATCGTTTTTGAGTTGTTTGATACCGAGTGACATTTTGCGTTCGTCACGGTCGAGGGTAAGAACAACAGCTTCGATTTCGTCACCAACTTTCATGAAGTCTTGAGCTGAACGGAGGTGTTGTGACCAAGACATTTCAGAAACGTGGATAAGACCTTCTACGCCCGCAGCGATTTCAATGAATGCGCCATAGTCAGCCATAACGACAACTTTACCTTTAACTTTGTCGCCAACTTTGAGTTCAGCGTCAAGAGCATCCCATGGATGGGGTTGAAGTTGTTTAAGACCTAGAGCGATGCGTTTCTTTTCATCATCGAAGTCGAGGATAACCACGTTGATTTTTTCATCAAGTGATACAACTTCTTCGGGATGATTTACGCGACCCCAAGAGAGGTCAGTGATGTGGATAAGACCATCTACGCCACCAAGGTCGATGAACACACCATAAGAAGTGATGTTTTTAACTGTACCTTCGAGTACTTGACCTTTTTCGAGTTTAGCGATGATGTCTTTCTTTTGTTGTTCGAGTTCAGCTTCGATAAGAGCTTTGTGTGAAACAACAACGTTTTTAAATTCTTGGTTGATTTTAACAACCTTGAATTCCATAGTCTTACCTACGAAGATATCATAGTCGCGGATAGGTTTAACATCGATTTGAGAACCGGGGAGGAACGCTTCGATGCCAAATACATCAACAATCATACCACCCTTAGTGCGGCACTTGATGTAACCCTTAATGATTTCATCGTTTTCAAGAGCTTCGTTAACGCGATCCCAAGAGCGAGTTGCACGAGCTTTTTTGTGAGAAAGAATCAATTGACCTTTTTTGTCTTCTTGAGTTTCGATGAATACCTCTACAACATCACCAACTTTGAGGTCAGGGTTGTAACGGAATTCGTTAACGGGGATAATACCGTCGCTTTTGTAGCCGATGTTAACCACAGCTTCGCGCTTGTTAAGAGCGATGATGGTACCTTCGATTACTTCTTTGTCTTTAACAGAGTTCAAAGACTCGTCATAAGTTTTGGTGAGCTCTTCACGAGATTTTTCACCTTGATTTTCGCCTTTTTCGTAGGCATCCCAATCGAAATCTTCGATGGGTGAATTCTTTAATTCAGTCATTAATAAATAGGTTAATAAATAGGTTAATTAATACGTTTAGAGTCCAATGGACCCAATTCAGCGGGGCAAAGTTACAAAAAACTTTTCAAACTCACACTATATAATCCATTTATTTTTACCTAATTAAAAAACCGCAGTAACTGCCTCACGGCGCCCACTGCGGCATAAACCTTAAAAATCTAATCCTATGAAAAAACTAATTCAAAAAGTAATGCTAATTAGTCTAACCTTAAAACACATACACTTTATATACGCAGATTTTCATGTTTTGTTATATCAACAATCGATTTTTTATATTTTTTAATGTTAATGTCGGTAAGTTTGCCTAACTTTACGACCAAAATAGACCAATCCCGCAACAATGGCTAAGTTTCAACTAAACATATTGGGCTGTGGCTCAGCCACTCCGGCACGACATCTACCTACTTCACAAATAATCGACTTTCGCGACAAGTTGTTTATGATCGACTGTGGAGAGGGGGCGCAACTTGCCATGCGTCGCATGAGGTTGAAATTCTCTCGACTCAATCACATTTTTTTGAGCCATCTGCATGGCGACCATTGCTTCGGATTGCCCGGATTGCTATCAACCTTAGCTCTACATCAGAAAGAGGGGATAGTGACAATCCACACATTTAAAGAGGGTGCCGAGATATTCGGGAAAATCCTCGACTTCTTCTGTCGCGACACTTCGTTTGAAATAAAATTCAACATTATTGATGAGAATTCGGGCATCATTTATGAAGATGACGCCTTGACCGTTGAGACATTCCCTCTTTACCACCGTGTGCCGTGCGTAGGGTTTATATTCCGAGAGAAGCCCAAGTTGCGACATCTGCGAGGCGACATGGTGAAATTTTACAATGTACCTATAAAGGAGCTACACAATCTCAAATGCGGAGCCGATTTCATCACCCCCGACGGCAAAGTTGTTGCCAACGAGCGATTGACCACAGCAGCCGACCCGGCGATGAGCTATGCCTATTGCTCCGACACCATATTTGACACACGTGTTGCCAAAGCCGTCAAGGGTGTAGATGTCATTTATCACGAGGCAACCTATACCGATGAATATGCCGCCAAAGCCCGTGACCGCGGACACGCCACCGCCTCTGAGGCCGCGCGCATCGCTCAAATGGCAGGCGCATCACGCCTCATCCTCGGTCATTATTCAAAACGCTACCTTGACGAGAAAACCCACCTCGAAGAGGCTGGAGCGATATTCCCCAATGTAACCGCCGCCAACGAAGGCATGAAAATCGACATATTATGACCATATACGAACAAGACATAAAATTCATGAACGCCGCCCTTGATGAGGCGCAACGTGCTTTTGAAGCCGACGAAGTTCCGATTGGCGCAGTTGTGGTGTGCGACGGACGCATCATCGGACGAGGTCACAATCTGACGGAAACACTCAACGATGTCACCGCCCATGCCGAGATGCAAGCACTGACAGCGGCGGCCAACACTCTTGGCGGGAAATACTTGCAAGGATGCACACTCTATGTCACCGTCGAACCATGCTTGATGTGTGCCGGCGCCATAGGTTGGAGTCAGATTAGTCGCATCGTCTATGGCGCAAGCGACGAAAAACGCGGATATGCCACCTTCACCCACCGCCAACCATTCCACCCCAAAGCGACCATCACCCCCGGAGTCCTCGCCGAAGAAGCCGCCACCCTCATGCGCCGCTTCTTCTCCCAAAAACGTTAGGGCAAAACATGGGACACCCCTTGACAATTACCTTTTTCTTTCTCCCATAAAACCCAACCAACATAAAATCAAGTAAAGAGGAAGCATTCCCAATATCGCGCTTATAATAATCCCTTGCCATGTGGGATTATTACTAGCACCACTTATAATAACCTTTACTATCAACCCCAACAACGCTATTATCATAATAATAGCAAACAATGGCAACAACGCCTCCATATTTATTTTTAACAAACTTACGCACATAGATCAAAATTCATTTTGGCAACAAGTTATAAACTTATTCTAAAATATGGTTTCTTGTTATTAAGTAACAAAACTCGACTTACACAAATGTATGAAATAAGCGGGAATTATGCAAGAAAAGTTGTAACTTTGGAGGGTGGAAATAAATTTGACGAAGATATGAGGTATTTTTTGTCGGTTGGAGAGGCTTCGGGCGATATTCATGCGGCGGAGTTGATGAAGGAGTTGAAGCGCATTGATGCCAAGGCGGAATTTGCGTTTCTTGGTGGCGACTTGATGAGAGAGGTTACCGGTCACGCTCCTATTGTCGATTATCGCGAGATGGCTTACATGGGCTTCAGCGAGGTGTTGCGCAACCTCGGCAAGGTGCTTGGCAATCTCAAGCGTGCAAAGAAAGCGCTTGCCGATGCACGCCCCGACGCGCTCATTCTCGTGGATTATCCGAGTTTCAATCTCAAACTCGCCAAAGAGGCTCAACGCCTCGGCATTCCCACATATTACTATATCTCTCCAAAAGTGTGGGCATGGAAAGAATATCGTGTGAAACAAATCAAGCGATATGTGCGCCGAGTGTTCTCGATATTGCCTTTTGAGGTGGAGTGGTTCAAAAAACATGACTATGAGGTTTCCTACGTAGGCAATCCGTCGGTTGAGGAGATAGAACAACGCATGACCCAAATTCCCGCTCGCGAGGAGTTTTTGAAAGGGAATAATTTGCCCGACCGCCCTATTCTCGCGCTTGTGCCGGGCAGTCGCCGTGGCGAGATACGCAACAATCTCCCCACGATGCTTGAAGTGGCGTCTCGCTATCCGCAATATCAATCGGTTATCGCCGGCGCACCGGGGATTGACAAAGAAATATACTCGGCAATGACCTCACTACCGGTTGTCACCGGGGTAACGTTTGAATTGATGAGCCACTCGACAGCCGCTCTCGTAACATCAGGAACTGCAACGCTCGAGGCGGCTTTGTTGCGCACTCCACAAGTGGTGTGTTATCGTGCCAATGGCTCTAAATTGTCATACAATCTGTTTAAACGCATTCTCAAAATACCATACGTTTCACTTCCAAACCTCATTGCCGGGAATGAGATAGTGAAAGAGATGTTGCTACATCACTGTACCCCCGACAAAGTTGCCACAGAGCTTGAAAAGGTGTTACCCACCGGCATCGGACACCACGCACAACTTGACGGATATACCCTAATGCGCGACCGTCTCGGCAACAAAAAAGCCGCGACAGAAACTGCCACGGCTATATATAAGGATTTATCTTAATTGGATTTCTAAAACTTCCCTTAGAACATATCCATTTGTTCAGGATCGGGTTCATCATCGGGCGTAGTCTCTACCGGTGTCGTCTCGGCTTGAGTCGCTCCGGAAGAGGGTTGATTGCTTCCTGATAGCAAGCGGTTATACTCTGCCTCATCATTGATGAGTTGCAACGCCGCCTTATAGATGGGATTTATCTCATTGACGATGCGGTTATATATACCTTTTTCATCATATAGGTCGTTTGCGATAAGCCCTTTGACAATAACCATGAGCAAATTGCGGCTTATGTTATATTGCTCTTCATTAAATTCAACACCCTCGGCTGTGGCTTTATCAATCAAGCCTTGCATTATCTCAGGCGTAACCTCAAACTCGGCTATATATCGGTCGGTTGTTTTATACTTGCGTTTCAACGCCTTGCGGTTGGCGTCAACATAGTTGAGACAGTATTGATTAATTACCCCTTTTGCCACCAAGTCGCGATAATAATCGCTGTAATCAGCTGTATCCATAGGCACAAATAGATCGGGCATAATGCCGCCACCGCCATAAACCACACGACCATTGCGAGTGTAGCACTTCAAAGAGTCGGCAAAATGGATACTGTCGGCACTCATCAACTCGCCTGAGTCATATCTTTGCGACATATCTTTGCGATAGTCATCGCTTTCACCCTCGGTGTAGGGTTTCTGGATGCATCGCCCGGCAGGGGTATAATAACGCGAAATGGTAAGACGTATCATTGAGCCGTCGGGAAATGGGAACGGACGCTGAACAAGTCCTTTGCCAAATGTGCGACGTCCAACGACGAGACCTCGGTCATTATCTTGCATCGCTCCGGCAAAAATCTCACTTGCCGATGCCGAATACTGATTGACCAACACCACGACACGGCCATTGACATAGCTACCTTCTGCCTCGGCATAATATCGCTGAGAGTCGATGCGCGGACCATCGGTATAAACCACCAAGTCGCCATAATTCAAGAACTCGCTTGCCATATTATAGGCTGCGCTCAAATACCCACCCGAATTGCTTTCAAGGTCGATAATCACATTTTTCATGCCCTGACGTTTCAATTCTTCCATCGCTTGCATAAGCTCGTTGTGGGTATCCTCGGCAAAACGAGAGATTTTAATATAACCTGTAGTCGGGTCAGCCATATATGACGCGGTAACACTATACACCGGTATATCGTCGCGAGTGATGCGGAAATCGATTAAATTTTTCTCCCCTTTGCGCAACACCTTAACATTCACTTTTGAACCTTTAGGACCGCGCAAAATTTTGATTATATCGGAATTTTTCATTTTTACGCCCGATATGAGTGTATCATTGGCCGATATGATACGGTCGCCAGCCACAATACCCACTTTTTCTGAGGGACCGCCGGCAGTTGTCTGAACCACATAGAGCGTGTCATTATTCATGTTAAACTGAATACCGATACCGCTGAAGTTACCATTCAACGGAGTTGTCAACTCGGTCGTTTCTTCGGGATTGGTATATGTAGAGTGAGGATCGAGCGTCTTAAGCATCGCCACAATCGCCTCCTCAACCAATTTGTCGGAATTTACGGTGTCAACATAGTAATTTTCAATAATCTGCTCGGCATAACGAAGTTTTTGACTTGGCGTCATTTCTCTGGTTTGTGCGACAATCGTTGCCGACACAAACCCAATCATTAAAATAAGTGCGAAAAATTTTTTCATTAGTATATATTGTTTTATAGATTAATTACACATTTTATTATTGCTCACCGGGAACAAAACGACTGGTATCATAACCATTGCGTTCGAGATCGCGCACCATTGTGGAACTAATATAAGACAATTCCGGCAACGTATATAACAGAACGGTCTCAATGCCCGAAATGTTGCGATTGGTATAAGCGAGATGTTGCTCATACTCATAATCGGCTACGGTGCGAACGCCACGCAATATGAAGTTTGCCCCCTCCTGTTTTGCCGCATCTACAGTCAACCCGGTGTAGCTGATCACTCTCACCTGCGGATAGCAACGCATCACTCCGGCTATATGCTCAACACGTTGCTCGGTTGGACGATGACTGCGTTTTGAGTCATTAACCCCCACTGCGATTATTATTTCGTCAAACAGAGTCAAACCACGCTCCACAATTGACAAGTGTCCGATTGTAAAGGGGTCAAATGTTCCGGGATATATAGCTACTCGGCGTTTATTCTCAGGCGATGTCGGTGTCATCTTCAACTACAAGATTATCAATAATGAAATTTTGGCGTTCAACGGTGTTTTTGCCCATATAAAACTCAAGCAACTCTGCCACCGCGTCTTCTTTGCGCAACGACACTCTATCGACACGCATATCGGGACCGATAAAATCACGGAACTCTTCGGGTGAAATCTCCCCAAGTCCTTTAAATCGGGTAATCTCGGCGTTTGCCCCAAGTTTTTCTATCGCCGCAACTCGTTCCTCGTCGGTATAACAATAATATGTATCCTCAGGGATACCTTCTTTTTTCGCTTTCATCCCTACACGCTTTGCTGTTTTTTTATTGCGCACACGGAATAATGGTGTTTGCAACACATAAACGTGACCTTTTTTTATCAAGTCGGGGAAGAATTGCAAAAAGAATGTAATCATCAACAAACGAATGTGCATGCCATCGACATCCGCATCAGTCGCTATAATCACATTGTTATATCTCAAGCCGTCAAGACCATCTTCAATGTTTAATGCAGCTTGCAGCAAGTTAAACTCATCATTTTCATACACAACCTTTTGAGTCAACCCATAGGTATTCAGTGGTTTACCTCGCAAAGAGAATACCGCTTGAGTTTCCACGTTGCGTATCTTTGTGATAGAGCCGGCAGCCGAGTCCCCTTCAGTGATAAAAATCGATGAAGCTCGTTTCTTCTCCTCATCACCCTTAACATCATTAAGATGCACTCGGCAATCAAGCAGTTTCTTGTTATGAAGATTTACCTTCTTGGCTTTCTCACGAGCAAGTTTTGTTACGCCCGCCATTGCTTTGCGCTCTTTCTCGCTCTCTTGCACTTTGCGCAAAATGATTTCGGCAGTCTCCAAATCCTTGTGCAAATAATTGTCAAGTTCTTTCTTGATGAAATCACCTACAAACTTGGCTACCGTAGGTCCTTCGGGACCCATGTCGCGCGAACCGAGTTTGGTTTTTGTTTGAGACTCAAACACAGGCTCCTCAACCTTAACCGAAATCGAAGCCACCATACCATTGCGAATGTCGGAATACTCAAAGTTGCGTCCAAAGTATTCTTTCAATGTGCGTGACACCGACTCTTTAAACGCAGTCAAGTGAGTACCGCCCTGAGTCGTGTGCTGCCCATTGACAAACGAATAATACTCCTCGCCATATTGATTGGCATGAGTTATAACCACTTCTATATCATCTCCGGTAAGGTGTATTATAGGATATAGCGGGTCTTTGGTCATATTTTCTTTCAACAAGTCAACAAGACCATTGCGCGAGATGAAACGTTTGCCATTAAAAATAATAGCCAACCCGGTATTTAGGAATGTATAGTTTTTAAGCAATGGAACGATGAACTCTTCACGATAAACATAGTCACGGAAAATGCTTTTATCGGGCGTAAAGCGTACGAGTGTACCATTAGGTTGGTCACTCGCCACAATATCACTCTCGGTTACAACCTCACCTTGAGCAAATGTGACACGCTTACACTGTCCGTCGCGCACACTCTCAATATAGAAATCGGTTGACAACGCATTAACCGCCTTAATACCCACACCATTAAGCCCCACCGACTTTTTAAATGCCTTTGAGTCATATTTCGCTCCGGTATTCATCTTTGATGACACATCGACAACCTTGTTCAACGGAATACCGCGACCATAATCACGCACCGTAACCGACGACTCGGTTACATCCACAGTGATTTGCTTGCCAAAGCCCATCATGAACTCATCGATAGCATTGTCAAGCACCTCTTTTAGAAGCACATAAATACCATCATCAGAGTTTGTGCCATCGCCAAGTTTACCGATATACATACCGGGACGGCGACGGATGTGCTCTTTCCAATCAAGCGTTGTTATGTCGTCATCGTTATATTCTGCTGCGTTAATCGAGCCATCGAGTGGGAGTAATTCTTCTTCTGCCATAGTGCTTATGTTGGTTATATTTGCGACTTGCGCAAATTACACACCACAAATATAGTCATTTTTTATCGCAAGGACAAAATTTAGACCAAGTTCCGCAATTTTGGTTTAAAACAGTTCGTAAAACTGAGTGTACAATCTTGTTTCTGAATAAAAGGTTATTGGTCTTTACCATTTAATTGCTACCTTTGTTTAAATAATCAGTCATTCTAAAACTACATAGATATTATGAGAAAACTATCACTCCTTTTCGCATTGTTGCTACCAATGTTGTTTTCATCTTGCGAATTTGAAGAGATTGATTTGGGGTTCCCAAAGACAGTAAATTTCACAAAAGATGGTGGCGAAATTATTATCAGTGGAGAGACAACATTTACTCATGCCAACATTCATAATTTCAAGACCGGAGACCAAGGCAAAATACAAGAAAGTGAAACAGGGGAGGCATTCATTTATGATTGGTTAAAAATAGAGTACTCCGATTTTAACAACAGCGAATTGACAATATCCGCTCAACCGAACAAAACCGGTAAGTCTCGCGAGCTTCACATTGAGATTTATTCCGGTCCAGATTATCAGACTATAAAGGTTGTGCAAGAATAACAATCACTTGAAATCTTTTTAAGGCAACTCCTCCTGAAGTTTAAGAATTTATAGAAAATCCTTTTAATTTGCGGGTGCATTTACATTGCTCGGAAAAAGTTTTGAATAATAACTCTGATTATCTGCATTATTTTTACTAATTTTGCCGTGTTATACCTATTGAGGTCAACAGATTTAATGTGAATTTATATCAAAACAAAATTATAAAATCATGTTGGAGAAAACTAATGTAAAAGTTCTCGACAAAGTAGTCGTGAGATTTTCGGGTGACTCCGGAGATGGTATGCAGCTCGCCGGAAACATTTTCACGAATGTTTCAGCTGGTATAGGCAACCAAGTCTCCACATTCCCCGACTATCCTGCCGAAATCCGCGCCCCACAAGGATCATTGAGCGGAGTTTCCGGCTTTCAGGTAAGTGTAGGAACAGGTGTTTATACTCCCGGCGACCAAGCCGATGTTTTGGTTGCGATGAACCCTGCCGCACTTAAACAAAATGTGAAATTTCTTAAGCCCGGAGGCGTAATCATAGTTGATATCGACTCGTTTAAAGAGTCAGATTTGAAAAAGGCATTGTTTGAAACCGATGAGCCTTTCAAAGAACTCGGCATTACCGCACAAGTAGTAGAAGTTCCTGTCACTTCAATGACAAAAGCCGCACTTTCTGAAAGTGGTCTTGATAACAAATCAATCTTGAAATGTCGCAATATCTTTGCGCTCGGACTGGTATGCTGGTTGTTTGATCGTCCTCTTGAAAGTGCTTTGCACCACCTCAAAACAAAATTCGCAAAGAAACCTGCAATTTTTGAAGCCAACGCCAAAGTTATCCAAGCCGGATATGATTACGGACACAATATACACGCATCGGTATCTACCTACCGCATCGAATCAGACGAAATCAAGCCCGGAGTTTATACCGACATCAATGGCAACACAGCTACCGCATGGGGATTCATTATGGCATCTGAGAAATCAGGTCGTCCCTTATTCCTCGGCAGCTACCCAATAACCCCTGCAACAGATATTCTTCATGAGCTTGCAAAACGCAAAGATCTTGGAGTAAAGGCATGTCAAATGGAAGATGAGATCGCCGGAGTCTGTTCGGCTATCGGAGCTTCGTTTGCGGGCAATCTCGCCATCACCACAACTTCAGGCCCTGGTCTTGCACTCAAAAGTGAGGCTATCGGTCTTGCCGTCATGGCAGAACTTCCTCTTGTGATTGTTGACGTTCAACGTGGTGGTCCGTCAACCGGTCTTCCAACCAAAACCGAACAAACCGACTTGATGCAAGCTCTATATGGTCGCAATGGCGAGTCACCTGTAGCTGTTGTAGCACCCGCATCTCCCACCGATTGCTTCACCATGGCATTTGAAGCATCGCGCATCGCCATCGAGCACATGACTCCTGTCATCTTGCTTAGTGACGCGTTTATAGGCAACGGCTCATCGGCATGGCGCATTCCCGAAGCCGATGAATATCCCGAAATCAAACCAAATTACGTCCCTGAAGAATTGAAAGAGGGATGGAAACCATACTTGCGAAATGAGAAAACCAAAGTGCGTTATTGGGCAATCCCAGGCACTGAGGGATGTGCACATCGTCTTGGCGGTCTTGAAAAAGACGCGGTGACAAGCGCAATCTCTACCGATCCCATCAACCACGAAAAGATGGTTTACATCCGCAAAGAAAAAATCGACCGCATTGCCGACGACATCCCTGCTCTTGAAGTGAATTGCGCTCAAGATGCCGACACATTATTGGTTGGTTGGGGTGGCACTTATGGACATCTTTACACCGCGGCCGAAGATCTTTGCAACAATGGCAAAAAGGTGGCATTCGCCCACTTCCGCTATATCAATCCTCTACCTGCCAACACAGCCGAAGTATTTGCTAAATACAAACGTGTGATTGTTGCCGAATTGAATACCGGACAATTTGCCGACTACTTGCAAAGCAAATTTCCCAATGTGACATTTGAACGCATCAATAAGGTGCAAGGTCAACCATTCCTTGTGAAAGAAGTTATCGATGGTGTAACTAAAATTATGGAGGGCAAATAATCATGGAAGAAACAAAATATACCGCAGCCAATTATAAAAGTGACCAATCGGTGCGTTGGTGTCCCGGATGTGGAGACCACGCAATCCTCAACACACTTCACAAAGCTATGGCAACCGTTGGTGTTGCTCCCCACATGACCGCCGTTATCTCCGGTATTGGTTGTAGTTCTCGCTTGCCTTACTATATGAATACTTATGGTTTTCATACTATTCATGGTCGTGCGGCGGCAATCGCAACCGGATTTAAAGTGGCAAATCCCGAAATGACCGTTTGGCAAATCTCCGGTGACGGTGATGGTCTCGCAATCGGCGGCAATCACTTCATTCATGCCGTACGTCGCAACATCGACATCAATATGCTCCTTTTCAACAACAAAATCTATGGTCTCACCAAAGGTCAATACTCACCAACAAGCGACCGTGGTTTTGTGTCGAAGTCGTCTCCCTATGGAACAACAGAAGACCCATTTATTCCTGCCGAATTGGTATTTGGCGCTCGTGGCAACTTCTTTGCTCGTAGCATAGATGTAGAACTTGCCACCTCTCAAGAAGTGCTTGTTGCGGCTGCTCAACACAAAGGAACTTCGGTAGTGGAAATCCTTCAAAACTGTGTGATATTCAATAATGGTATTCACAACCACATCACCGATCGTGAATTCCGTGCCGAACGCACTATCCACCTTCACCACGGCGAAAAAATGCTATTTGGCAAAGACAATAATAAAGGTATCGTTCAAGATGGTTTCTTGTTGAAAGCGGTAGAAATCGGCAAAGACGGATATACTATCGATGACGTACTCGTTCACGATGCTCATTGCCAAAGCAACTTCTTGCATCAACAATTGGCTATGATGGATGGTTATGACTTACCATTAGCTATCGGCGTGATACGCGACGTTGAAGGTTTGACCTATAACGAGGAAATTGATCGCCAAGTTGCCGAAGTGCGAGCCAAGAAGAACTTATCATCACTCCGCGACATGATACTCGCCGGCGAAACCTGGGAAGTAAAATAAAACAAGACTAATTAGTATTCCACCATAAAAACGATGTTGTTTTAAAGCAACATCGTTTTTATATTCTACATATCGTTAAGATTTTAAACGACGGAATGCCACTCCAAGAAACAGTATTCCGATTACGACCGGAACCCACCATCCTATCATTGTAGAGGTCATAACGCTTGCGACACCAACTATAACCGCAAGCGATATTAGCCACAGCATCCCCTTGCCGAGCCATAAACCATACACTCGTCGGTAAACCACAGCGACAATAATTGTGTAAATAAAATACCATGCGATATAGGCAAACCCAAGTCCGACGTACCCCCATAGGTTAAAGGCAACGATATTCAAGCCCAAACTGATTGTTGCGCTAAGTGACTCGGTAATCAAAAATATCTTACCATTGCCACAAGCAAGTATTACAAATGCCATACACCATGACACGGCTCGGAACACAGTCCCAACCATAGCCCAAGTTATAAATGGCACTATAACCAAAAACTCATCGGAATAAAGCACTCGCACTATCAATTGATCGGCCGCCACAAAAAACGCGATAACCGGCATCAACACCAATAATGCTATCTTCATTTCATGGGATACAAACGCCACTGTGCGCATCGCAGAGTCCTTAACTCGTGTCAAACGAGGGAAATACTCCATGGCTATTGCCGTAAATATCAATCCGGCATAACGATTTACAATAGTAAAGCCGGCTTGATAATGCCCCACAACCGATGCATCACCTTGATTATTGAGATAGGCCATAAAGATATAGGACATCAACAACGCCACAAATGAAGATAATGTCATATATATCCCAAGCACTATAAAACCCTTCCCCTCTTGAAATGTTTCTACGAGTGTAACTTTTATTGATGATTTTGGGCTTTTTACTCCGTAAACTTTTGCCGCAATAGCTGTTGTCATAGCATAAGCGATTATTGCCGGGATAATGCTATCCATGCGCCAATAATAATACATCGGCACCGAAACAGCCAATCCCGCTACGACACCCCAAATCGAGGCTTTTGCCAACTGACGCAATCTATTCAGCCCCTGCAATACGGCAAGTTCACCGGATGTTAGCGACGTGAGCAACAACACAATTGACAATACTACAAATGCCATTGTGTGACTTTCATCACCAAATGTCACACGGCTCAACATTGGGGCGAGCGACAACATCATTAATGAGCCAAACAATCCCAAAGCCCAAGCCCAACGCTTAACTACTACAATAATACGCTCAATTCTGGACTCGGAGGCTGAAGCGATATCTCGCACGGCACTATTACGCAATCCCAATTGCGTAATAGACCCCAACATTTCTATCACAGAATTATATAATCCAAACAATCCGACCCCGACAGAGCCAAGCCACAATGCAACAAACTTAGTGCGCACTATCGAACACAGAATTGTTATGACCTGCACACCGCCAAAGACACTCATTGCCTTTAGCACTCGCGATGACAGGTTATTGGATTTTGACATTTTCATCTATCTCCATTATTTAACCCACAACAATGGGTCTAATCTCTCACTGCCTTTGCGCATCTCAAAATGCAATACCCCCCGACCTGAAGCATCGGTACATATAGTCCCGATTGACTGATTTGCTTTCACTTTGTCTCCAGGTTTAATCGTGACATTGTCCAAATTAGTGTAAAGCGTTATATAATCGCCATGAGTTATAATCACTACAGTATTTAGAGTGCTCTTATTTGTTACAATTTTAACCACTCCGTCATATATCGCTCTTACTTGAGCTCCCGACGGCACCTCAATATCTATACCTTTATTTACTATTTCGATTTTTGATGCGGCATGTTTTTTCTGTCCATACTTACACACTATGCGATATTTTCCGCTCACCGGAAATAGCAATTTGCCCTTATTAGCGGCAAAGCTACCGGTAATCACACGATTATTATCGGCTTGCGCATCAAAATCAGCGGCAGGAGGAGTTGGAGATTGTGAGGATGATGCCGGAGACGGAGCAGGAGCATCTTCCACCGATGGCTGAGTTGGAGAAGCCGATTGTGATGCTGCTTGCGCCTCTTCACGACGACGGCGTTCCTCCTCTTGACGACGGCGCTCCTCTTCCTGTCTGCGTAGTTCCTCTTGACGACGACGCTCTTCGGCTTGACGCCGTTCCTCTGCCAATATGCGATCTATTTCATCATCTAATTCCTGAACAAGTTGCTGTTGCTGTCTCAGATAACGCTTCAATCGACGTTCTTCACCTCTTAATGTCGCAAGTAACGCCTTTGACCGACTTTCTTTTTCTCTTAATTGCGTTCTCGACGCTTCAATCGAAGCAAGAGCGATATTTTTGGAGTTTTGCAACTGCGCCAACATATTTCTTTGTTGCTCAACCTCAGCAATCAAAGTTCTTATTTCTTGAGCTTTATCTTTTCTTATTCGGGAAAATTGTTGCAAATATCTAACACGTTTAAATGCTTGTTGAAAAGACTTTGAAGAAAATATAAAAGCAAAATCACTTATAACCCGACGCCGAGAACGTATATCTCGCAACGTCTGAGCATACTGCTCTCTCATGTTGCCAAGTTCCGCTTCAAGCGTCACAATAGAGTCATTTAGCACTACCATCTGACTGTCAATCAGCGCAATTGCACGTTGCAATGTATCAATAGCAATCGTGTGTTCTTCTATCTGAGCCGACAATGAGTTTAGCTCATTTAGTTGATTGGCAATCTCCCTATCTTTATCGTTTATCTGCTGTGTGGTCTCCGTGATTTCGGTTGTCGCGCGTTGCCTTTCACCTCGCACGACACCGGTTGTTCTTTTGGCGACAATAAACGACACCGACAACAACACGACACACACTATCAACAACAATTTTCTCATTCCTTTATATCTTCTTCAGTCACTGATGAAATTATATATACTAACTCGTCAACCCCTATACGTGTATAGCTACGAGGCAATTTCCTACGTTTTAAGGGGGACAAATCACTCCATTTTGCGTCCTTGGCGTTCCACACAAATGCGGATTTGATTTGTTGTTCACCGACATATCCGGTTATTAAACATTTTTGCGAGACCACTCCGGCGGCATCAACCTTTGTCGGAATTGAATACTCAAAGCCAAACTCATTATCGGCAATTAAGATATTTAAACTTTCCAACACATCGGCATTATAAAACTTTAAATCATATCTCATCGACGCATTATTTCGCATTGGCATAAGACTCCAATTGGCGGAGTCGGCATATAATTCAAATTGAGGTCTCATTGATAATGTTAAACGTTCGCCACCAATTTTAAATGCCTGCCCAAGCAACAAATCTTGGATATTGCCGATTGTAATTCCGGTTGCACCAACAATCTCCGACAATGGCTCTGCGATATAGAGTTTGTTTATCTTGTCAATCGCGATTACCGAATCTTCCGATAAATACAGATATACCACCTCCATTCCCATTGCTCTAAACGACAATTGCACGTTTTCATCTCTAAACATTGTGGCGCGACCTGATATGCACTTCTCTTCAGGCAACTCCAACCATAGTTGGAACGGCATCGACACCATATCCCATTCTCCATAAGATGAAACGACAGCATTATAGCGATCTTCACATGACAAATGACTATCCTTGGCAACGTCAATAGTCGCCACCGGTTCAAACGATGACCGACATGATGTTATCAATAACATCATAATCATTACAAAACCAAATGACAGTCGTTTCATATCAGTGATTACTTGTAAAAATAGGTTTTGTGCTTAACCTTGCGCTGTAATAATTCATTTTCAGGTTCCAATTCAAACGCGTCCTCCCAAAATTCAAGTGCTTTATCAGGTTCCCCCATCATAAAATATATATCCCCAGCATGATGCAGCACTTCAGCCGATGGTTCTTCAAGATAATACATCGCCTCGTCGATATATTCTTTTGCCAACGCATATTCCTTTTTCTTGAACTTCACCCATGCGTAAGTATCAAGAGACGTCGGGTTATGTGGGTCATCTTCAAGCGTCAATTGACTCATTTTTTCGGCGCGTTCCAAATCTCGACCTTCGCAAGCAAGGAAATATGCGCAATTATTCATTGCGGTCAGATTATAAGGGTTTGCATCAACCGATTGCTCATAGTAACCAACAGCCACATCTAAATTCCCCGACGAGGCATAGACATCACCTATCGAGCATAAAATATCCGAGAATGTTTCATTGTCGTCATGCGAGACAAATTTCAATGCTTCATTATAATAGCTCAACGCATTGGCTGTATCTTTCATTTGATTGTAACATATACCCGACAAATAATAAATTTTGGATTCTTCCGGAAACAATTCTATCGCTCGATTTCCACTATCCACAGCCTTTTGATAATTCTTAGCTTGGATATACAATCCCATCAATGCCCGCCATTTTTCAGGGTCTGAGGGGTCTATATTCAACGAATACTCCAATTGCTCGGCGGCTTCCAAATAATCTTCTTTCAATCCTAAATAGGCATAATACAAATCTCGCAGTTCAGCCTCATGAGGATTTTGTTCAAGCAACACTCCAAATAGTTCTTGAATGCGATGATGCTGTGTTGAGTCGGTATATAACTTACTGATATAATTTCTGAAAATGCTCAACTTCACATCCAACTCAAGCGAGTTTTTCTCCATTGCCTTAAATACCGCTCTATCAAACGCGACACTATCTCCAACCACATAATAATGATTGGCGAGAGAATAAAAAGCCTGTCCATTGGTTGAATCTATTTCACACGCCCGATTGTAATAATACAACGCCGAGTCGGGCATCTCCAAATAAGAATATATCTCACCTGCCGTGACTACAAAATCAACATTTTTAGGTGAAGAGTTCATCAATGAATGCAACTCATTCACAACCCCAACTGTATCCCTATTAAATAAATGATACCGCACCTTGTAGGCTGTCAATTGTGTCGAACGCCCCATTGAGACTTCAAGTCTGGAGAATATATCATAAGCCTTACGTTGTGATGTCGAGTCTCCATATTGCGCCAACAGCCCCGCATAGTGAAGAGCACACTCCTCCTTCTCAGGATATATCGAATCAAGCGTAGCCCACACAACCAATGCCTCTGACATCTCGTCCAAATTTTCACAAACTCCGGCATAGCGTTCACCGGCGTAATAATCCTCGGGGACCACTTCAAAATGCTGTCTCATCAACGACAAGCCACTCTCAACCATACCCGGATTTTTTATGTGTTGGCCTATGAGTTGTTTAAAATAGCCATACTCTGCCCCTACTGCGGTATTTTCAGGTGCCAAACGATATGACTCCTCCAACAACGCATAATAGTTATCCAACGAGTCGAGCGCATATTGTTTCTGAGCCTCCATAAATAGGTTGTCCGATTTTCGCTCATTCTCACTATTGCCCCACCGGGTTTCTGCCGATGTCAAACTACCCGACATAGCAACCACAACCATAATTGCAATCACACTCAGTAATATCGTATGCTTTTTCATTGTATTTCGTTATTTGGTTTCCTATTTTACTCCGGTGTGACCAAAGCCACCGGCACCGCGCTCTGTTGTTTCAAGTTCTTCCACCGCCTCCCACTCAACATGAGAATGAGCGGTAACTACCATTTGACAAATGCGCTCTCCATCGTTAATTACGAAAGTCTCGTTTGAGAGATTTATCATTATCACCCTTATCTCTCCTCGGTAATCGGCATCAATTGTTCCTGGCGTATTCACAAGTGAAATACCATGCTTCAATGCAAGACCACTGCGAGGGCGCAATTGGCACTCATAACCTTCAGGCAATGCGATATACAATCCGGTGGGAACGAGCGCGCGTTCCAAAGGTTTCAGCTCTATCGGTTCATCTATTGAGGCTCTCACATCCATTCCGGCCGATTGTGGAGTTGCATAAGCCGGCATCTGATGTTTTGAACGATTTATGATTTTTACTTTTACCTTATCCATAACAATTTCAAATTTAATGTTTAATCTGCGAATATAATCAAAATCCGCCATTTATCCACTATAATTCACCCTAAACTTACCCTGCAAAAATCATTTTGACATTATTTTTCATTGCGACACTACAATCTGCTATAAAATGCTGTTTTTTGGGAGGGGATTTCTTGGAGATGCGGGAAATAAAATCTAAATTTGCGAGAGATGAAATCAATCAAGCGTCCTAATACCCCGACACAATGAAGACATCCCGCCATAAATACAATAACCTCCACAACGTCATGGTTGATGCCATGCGCCGGGCTGAACCGCTTCGGACATTCCTTGTCCTATCGCTCCTCTTGCTATTGGTCGGCTCAATGTCGGCTCAGAGTGCCGGATGGAATTATGTGATGACGGTGTGTCCGCTGGAGGGTAGCGTGTCGGAGCCGTCAACCGACGCCGACATGTCGCGCGTGACAATAGAGTATCTCGACGATTTGGGACGAAAAATCTCCACGGTCAACGTCGGGGCGTCATACGCCGTTCAGGATATGGCCGATTATATCACCTACGACGGTCGTGGTCGGGTCAGCCGCCGGTATCTACCGTTTGAGACCCCCTCATCGACAGGCTCGTTCCCCCAATCGGCGGTCTCAACGGCGCAAGCCTATCATGGCGACCTTTACTGTTTCAGCGAGACAACGTATGACGGCACCGCCGACAGCCGTGTCGCCTCTGTCACCGGACCGGGACAGGCATGGCACGCAACCGGCAAATCGGTCAAAACCAGGCATCTGTTCAACAACGCCACCGGCGAGGGTCCGCACGCCTGCGTTATATTCCAAGCCCAGGGGGACTCGCTCGACATCTACCTCACTTACCGGGCTGACGGGGTTAAACGCTTGGAGCAGACACGCCGCCGGTACATCAAAGTCATCACGCGAGTCGATGGCGAGGGGAATGTCACGACCGTCAACCGCCCGATGACCGAGAACCATGTGCGCCGCTACTACGGCTCGATGGTGACGGAGACCGGACGCGACCGACGCATCTACAACGAGGTGGGCTACATCGACGTCCACAACAATGGCGACAGCGTCTCCTACCACTACTATGAGCGGGACTACTTGGGGAGCGTCAGGCTTGTGGTCAATGAGTGTGGCGACATCGAGCAGGCGACCGACTATTGTGTCGGGGGCTTGCCCTCGACCCGGTTGGCGACCGGAAACGTTGACCGCCGCCACCACACCAGCAAGGAGATGCTGACATTCCACGGCGTCAGCCTCTACGACAACCAAGCCCGGTGGTATGACCCCATCCTGTGTCGCTTCACCACCCCCGACCCCTTGGCGGAGCAATACCCCGACCTCTCCCCATACTCCCACTGCGCCAACAATCCCCTGACAATCGTTGACCCAAGCGGGATGTTAATTAGAAATTATGATACTAAGGATGTATTTTATCAAAAATATAAAGACGCAACTCCTGTAGAATTTTACAATGGTAATGGATATGAAACGGAATTTGTGTTAGTTGAAATAGGTCTAATATATACCTCAAAAGGTAGAGCAATTGCAGTTTTTAAAAATGCATCAGGGATTCCTATTTGGGATGATAATTGTCATTGGTATAGTTTTGGTCGCAATGACAATGGTGAATTCGTAGGTCAATCATATTGGATTGCAGAAGATGTTACAAAAATAATTGAGGACGATTATTCCAAAGTTGACATAAATAATGCCCAACCTGGAGATGTTATTGTTTTTAGCGGTAGTAGCGAGGGCGAAAAGAACCATCACTCTATGGTAATTGATTTTATAGAAGCATATGATAGTAAAAATCCCAAGACTCTTGAAGAGCGTATAAATGTTATTGGAAATAATGGACCGCAAAAAGGAATAAAAAATACATTGTCTCTTGAAAAGAGAGATGATACTTATAAAATATATCGAAAAACAGAAGAGGATGTTTATTATTAGTTATGAGAAATTTAGTATCTATAGTATTATTAATATCTTTTTGTGTTGAGGCATCTGATTTTAGGTATAACTATGATGCGGAGTTGGAGGTTGGATCTAGATATTATGGAAATACCGAAAACTGTTTGTATAAAATGTTTTGTTTACCATATTTCCTCGACATAGGAATTGAAGCGGCAATAGTTTATAAAGATGGATATAAGTTTAATGTAGGCATACGTAATGACTCCATATGTCTTATTATTTGTGCGGATAAGAATTTTATGGTCAATGGGTATAAAATAGGTGATGTAGTAGATTGTAATATCTCAGAACCAATCAACGTCAAACAATGGAATTATCATGATATTGGTAATGGTTGGTATGCTCCAATAAATCTTACAGATATGACAATCTCTTTTTTCTTAAAATACGATTTCGGTCATAACAATTATAATGAAGTTAATCATGACCTGAATACTCCTTTTTATTATAATTACGATGCTGAATTAAAATTAGGCGAAAGATATTATGGAGACGCTGTGGCTTGCGACTCTATGACTATACCATTCTCAAAACAAAAAGTGAAATCTGTCACAATTTACAAAGATGGAGTAAGGTATCGTTTAGGGCTGAGTGAAAATGATATCATATCAATAATCAGATGTGACCAGTCAATTGTGATTGGAGAGTATATTAATTTTAAGCAACTTGAATACATTAGCGGAAATGCTAAAATATCGTCAAAGTCTGATTACTATTATGTATATTTGACCGATGGTTGGTGGATTGAAATGAAGCATGGAAATTCATTAAACACCCGCGGACTCGTAAAATATGATGGTTGGATAGAGAATAAGACCATTATACACACCCCTCTGAATTGGTCATTTTTTTGTGGCGATTTCTTTACCGATGAGACTTACCAGAGGAAACATATAAAATACCCATTGGAAATTGTCACAAATGGTTCAGTTAAATACATTGCGTCAAAAGAAGATTGGTCTCCAATTATGCTTAGCGACATACGACAATTTATAATGGATTCTGACAACGAGGCTGAGATTAAAACCGTGGAAGTTAATAACTCTGGTACAAGGCAATTGCTTACGTTCAAGTTGTTTTATCACATTGAGCCTTATGAATTTGACAACGAAATATGTTATGAGCAACGAGTATGGTATTTGGTCAAAGTTGAAGATATTCCTCAAATTAAATAATACTTATTATGAGATATTATATTATAAAATATACTTGTAATACCAAAGTCATTGGACCGGACTTCCCACAAGCGTGGCAATTTACTAAAGAGTATAAAAAGAAAATGAATAATCCAGATGCTGTTTATGCATTTGGAAAGTGTATTTTAAAAAACATTTTCCCTGATTTTGAACCGGATTTAAGTGGGCACAAATTGTCACGGAAAGCAAAAATAACCGATTTTGTAAGTGAAATATCGGTTTCACTCCTGCCATTAATGAATAAAAAAGCATTGGATTTACTTGAGACATTTAATTTAGGCAATTATAGGGTATATCCATGTCAATTATATGTCAAAGATGAGCCGATTGAGCATTATTTCATATATCAGATTTTTGATACTGAAAAATATGTTGATGTCACAAATTCCATTTTCAGCGTATATTATTACTTCAAGGAACCTCATTGGAATTATGTCTCAGGATTCACTTCTATGGAGCACTACCGTGACTATTGTAACCAATTATCTGGTAGTCACGAAATAGCTCCTAAAAAATTAGTATTCAATGCCGAATGTGACAAGACATTGGATTTAATACGACTGCCTGATTTCTCAGTATATTTTGGAATTATCAGTGAACGCTTGTACAACGCGATACAAGAAGCCGGCTTGACAGTATTGGAGTTTACTCCCATTGAGGTAGAGTTTGAATAACATCAAAAAAGATAACATACTATGTCTCGCAAACTATATATCATCGTTATATTAGGCTTAATTTGTTTTTCAGCACACATTTCGGCACAGGAGGATTATTCACCTCGAGATTATTCAATAATACCACCATCGCCGGAGGTTGCATCATTAATGAAATATATTGAGCTTCCGGTATCTCCATTTACAGGGCAACCAAATGTAAATCTACCAATCTATACAATACGCCAAGGCTCAATCGAAGTGCCTGTCTCAGTGAGCTATCATGGCGGAGGGATAAAAGTGTTTGAACAGGGCTTTATGGGAAAGAAAAAGTCTCGGCAAAACAGCAATATGCAGTTGTATCCATCGCATATATGTTTAAGATGTAGTTGTTGAAATCACAATAATCTGATAAAGACCTTAATAACGGCAGTAACTTACCGCAAAAGGCACTTTACACAACAACAAGAGGTAGCTGGTTACGCTACCTCTTGTTGTTTAGATAAAATTTGAATTAAATCGAGATATTGACAGAAATTTCCTTAAAAAAATTTGCGTAAAGTGTGTAAATGTATTTATTTTGCGATATAACTAAATAAATACCTCATAAAACATGAAAAAACTTTTACCAAACCTATTAGCAGCGTCGGCTATCGCGTTCTCGGCGACCGGAGTTAACGCGACAGAGCAAATCGACATCATTGGCACAACTTGGTCATTAGACACGTTGTATCATGCCAAAATCGGTCCGGGTACAACCCAGACACATCTTGAGCTCATCAACCCTTCAGGTTCAAAGCTCCAAGTATTTTATCTGACGGTTGACAAAACCACCCCCGGAGTCTCTATGCGTTCGGTGTGTGCGACCGACAAAGTCGCCGGCAACGAAACCGTAAGAAAGATGGCAACCCGCAAGAGCGGAGACAACGTGTTGTATTTTGCCGGAACCAATGGCGACTTTTATAGTACAAGCGGAACCGCAACTAATGGGTCGAGCGTCGTTGGCTCTCCAACAACCTCTTGTACCGTGGATGGTGAGATATTCAAATCCTCAAACAGCAACTATCAATTTGTCGTTGACACTGAAGGCGTGGCACGCATCGGTCGCTTAAACTACTATACAGGAACCGCAACTATTGGCGAAAAAGTAACATTGTTTAAAGGTGTGAACGTCGGAGCACCCAACAATGGTATCACAATTTACACCCCCCGCTATTGGGGTTCAGCCAATCAAGAGGAGTATGCCGGCTCATGTGCCGAAGTAACCGCAAAGCTCGTTGAAGGCGACTCATTTTCAGCTGGTGGAAAATTCCGTCTTGAAGTCACTTCAGATCCAACGACTACAGGCGACGCAATAATCCCCTCTGATGGCTTTGTTATATTTGGTCGTGGCACATCCAAGACCGGATGCAATACCGGAGCCGTTGACTTTGTGAGCGCACTCAAGACAGGTGACATTGTGGAATTTGACAACATAATTTTGTGGGGGCCGACAAAAGATGAACAGACAGAACGCATCTACCCCTACACAATCGTGTCGGGTAATCCAAAAAATGTAGGAGAAGGTGTAACACTCGACACAGAGGGTGAACGTGGCGACGCGTCATCTCTACATCCTCGCACCGGTATCGGTGTAAGCCAAAGTGGCGACAGTATCATCATGATGGTTGTCGATGGTCGCAATGGACAAAACTCAATCGGTGTGCGCACATCGCAACTCGCCGACATTATGCGTTGGGCTAAGGCTTACGAAGCCGTGAACCTCGATGGTGGTGGTTCGTCAACATTATATACTTCGGCCTTTGGCGTGCGCAATCGCTGTAGCGATGGCACTGAACGTTCTGTAGGTAATGCGATATTTGCGGTGCTTGAAGCCGAAAACTGCAACGATACCGAGATTGCTGAAATCCGCTTCAAAGATTGGGCGATGAAATTCCCCGTTAACGGTGTGTATTCACCCGTGATCTATGGATATAACAAATATGGCGTACTTGTTGACACAGATGTTAAAGATTTTACGCTTTCTTGTCCAGAATCACTCGGTGAAATCATCAACGATGGTAAAACATTCTTTGGCAACGGCTCGGGCTATAACGCGTTGACCGCCACTTACAATGGTATTACCGCAACGTTGCCCGTAACCATCGTAACTGATGTAACCGGAGAACTAAAATATAACGATATTCTTCTTGACAACTATCGCGATTGGTCTATTGACGTACAATCACTCGTTAATGGCGACTATATGGAAATCAGCCCAATGGTATTCTCCTGGACTTCATCAGACGTGGCGGTGGCGACCGTATCAACCGAAGGCGTCGTTAATGGGTTAAAGAATGGCAATACCACTATTACCGGTACGCTTAAGGACTATGTAGGCACAATCAATCTCACCGTTGAATGTCCCACCGACCGCATTATGGCAATCAAATCAGCCTCTGATTCCGCAACCTACACCGTGTCAAAATCAAGCATCAAAAACCTTGGTATCAAGACACTTGAAAACGGACTCGGAATTGACTATGCTTTGTCATCGGCCCGCGGTCCTATCATCAAATTAAGCAGCGATAGCGGTATCAGAATTTGGAGTCTTCCCGATCAATTGCAATTGCGAGTAAAACCAATTGGAGATGCCGCACTTACCCGTATAACCGTGGGGATTATTGCCAATGATAATACTCCTTATCAAATCAAATTTGAAAATATCACCTCCGGCGAAGAAAACATCCTTACGGTAAATCTTGCAGACAACTTCGACATCAACGATTTGGGTAATTATCCGATAAAATTGAAATACATCTATATCGAACCTAAGGGTAAAACATCAACTGACTATCGCATCGAGATGCCCGGCATTGAAGCTGTTTATCTTAATGCCCCCTCTGATATCGAAGATGTCATCGCCAATAATGTCAACAACCTCAATGTCACAGTTGCAAATGGAGTGATTTCAATCGACAATACAGCTGAAATAATTGAGGTTTACAATGTAGCCGGACAAAAGGTCGCGCAAGCCGTAAATACATCATCAATGGCGGCTCCGGTTCCCGGCGCATACATCGTAAAAGCGATTATCAACGGAGAAGAGTTCTCAAGCAAAGTAATTTATTAATTCTCACCTATATCAACACCGAGGAGGCGATTCATCATCGCCTCCTTGTTTGTAATAAGCCTCTCTGTCATGAAAAGATTTACAACAATAGCTCTCTCCTCTTTAATAACTTTGACATCATTGGCGTCAACCACTGTACAACTTCAAGGTGTTGTTTTTAATGTTGACACATTAAAGCATGTCAAAGTCGGTCCCGGTACAATGTACACATCCTACTTGTTTACCTCACAAACCTCCTCAAAAACATTTAGAGCCTACTCTTTATCAATGGAAATGCGAGGACACGACAATGTGGAGTATCGCATGGAAATAGGAAATGACACTACATTGACTACCGAGCGCATCTCAAGCATCGCTCAACGCAAATCCAAAGCCGGTACTCACTATTTTGCCGCAGTAAATGCCGACTTTTATATTACATCATCATACGTTCCCGAATATGCGGGGCAACCCCACATGGACTGTATCATGAATGGTGAAATCGCCGGGACCGGATACCTTGATGCCTCTGACTATGGACATTTCTTTATGGATGCCTATAAACAGATGTGGTGTGATAACCCCACTCAATCGTTCACCATCACTTATCCCGATGGCACAACGATAGAAATGCCTCGCGTCAATCAAGATATTTATGAAAATGAGACAGTATTGTTTAACTCAAAATATGGTAGGCAAACTCGTATCGCCAGTTGCACCGAAGTTCAAGTCGCTCTTGCCGAAGGTGAGTCATGGGGGATAAACCGTCCGATAAAACTCATTGTTACATCAGCGCCTTCAACTGCCGGACACACTCCCATCGTTGCCAATGGAGCTGTACTTAGCGCAACAGGGACAGCGGCCGCTCACATTGCTGCTCTTAATATCGGTGATGAGATAACCCTCAACTGCTCAATATCACTACAAGATTATGGCATCTCGCCCGACATAAAAGAATGTAGCGGTGGCGACGTCGTTATCTTGAAACGAGGCGAAGTAGTAATGGATGCTATAAGATTTATCAATGGACGCGATAGTAACAATCCACGCACCATGTTGGGATATAACGAGGATCGCAGTATAATGGTGTGGGGACTTGTTGATGGTCGTCGCACCGGGTTTTCCGATGGTTGTACCTACCCAGAAGGTGCCGAGGTTATGAAATTCTTTGGTTGCCATGATGCTCTCAACGTCGATGGCGGAGGCTCATCGGGTATGTACATCAAGCCTTTCGGCATCGTGAACTCTCCCAGCGATGGTAATGAACGTGCTGTCAGCAATGGCATATTTGCCGTTCTCAATGCCCCGGAGGACAATGAGATCGCCGAGATACGTTTTGTCGATTGGGCGATGCAATTCCCCAAATATGGCACCTACAAACCTATAATTTATGGCTACAACCAATATGGCTTATTGATTGATACCGATGTCACCGGTTTTACATTGTCTTGTCCCCCAGAATTAGGTGAGATTACCGACAACGGAACCACATTCTTTGGAAATGGAGATGGCTCATATCCATTAACCGCAACCTATAATGGGCTTACTGCAACGCTGCCGATAACCGTAATCGGAGATGCCGCGTCAGAGCTGAAATATACCGATGTGTTATTAGATAATTATCGGGAATGGAGCGTTGACATACAAGCCAAAGTAAATGACAGCTACATGGTGGTCAGTCCCGAGGCATTTTCATGGGCATCAGGCGATGAGACTATAGTCTCAATCGATGACCGTGGCGTCGTGAAAGGTCTAAAGAATGGTTCAACCACAATAACAGGAACTCTTGGCGATTTTACCGGCACGATTAATCTCATTGTTGAGTGTCCTGTTGACAAGGTTATGGCAATAGACAATGTAGCCGACTCAGCCTGTTGGACTGTAGCGAAATCAGGCATCAAAAATCTTTACATTAAACCGCTCAATAACGGATTGGCGATTGATTACATGATTTCATCAGCTCGCGGTCCCATCATCAAATTAAGTGGAGAGAAACGTATGTGGAGCCTGCCCGATGCCATACAATTACGGATGACTCCTATTGGAGATGGTGCTATCTCACGCGTCACAATCGGGATGATTTCCAATAAAGGCGAAACCGTTACCGCTAAAATTGAAAGCTTTATTTCCGGCGAAGAGAATTGTTTAACATTTAATCTTGCCGATTATTTTGACACCAACGATATAGGAATATACCCCATCACATTGAGATATATCTATATAGAGCCAAAAGGCAAGACCTCAACAGCCTACCGCATTGAAATGCCGGGCATTGAGACTGTTTATAACAATGCTCCTTCAAGTGTGGAAAATGTCAAGATTGAAAGTATTGATAGATTAGATATCTCAATTGTCCACGGCTCAATCCATATCGGTCATCAAGCTCAATTGATAGAGATCTATAACCTTGCCGGTCAAAAAGTCACGGAAGCTCATGACTGCGCATCGATAAAATCTCCTACTGCCGGAGTTTACATTATACGCGCGATAATTAATGACACTCCATTGACCGCAAAACTGATAATCAGATAATAGAATTTAGCATCAGGAGGAGGCGTAGCCCTATCACCAACCGCCGGAGGCACCGCCTCCTCCTGTTCCACCACCACCGAAGCTACCACCGGAAAAACCTCCGCCTCCGCCAAATCCGCGACCACCTCCACCCATTATTATAACAGGGGGATTTACCGTGCGAGCTATCGTATAGGAAATGGTCGATGTCTTGTTGCAATTAAGACACATGTATATCTTCATCCCACACCCCTCACGCTGAGGTGTTGCGTTAACAACAATGCGGTCTTCTTTAAGAGTACACATTCTTGCACCACATCGTTCACACGTGGTGTAGTTTTTTTGTTTGTTTATATATGGTAGCACATCGGTCTCTCCACAAGTGTCACATAGCCACACGTCATAATCAATCGAGTCATAACGTTCCTCCATGTCTTGAGCCGGAGTGAGATAATCATTATCTCTCACCTCATCAAGACGACGCATCTTGTTTTTGCAATTTGGGCATTGTCGTGGTTTGCATCGCCAACGCTTCATCATAAACGTCAACAATATATAAAGCAACAACGGCATCCCAAGGCATAGGAAACAACAAAACAACATTGGCATCTTTAGCGCGTCGGCCTTTTGATACTTCTCAAACAAGTCAAGGTTTCTCACGCTCCACAACATGTACAAAAACCACAACAGCAAGCCTAAAGTTAGCACAGCAGCAAAACTTACATACATCATAAACCAGTCGTCACTCCCCTGCTTCGCATCATTCTCATACTTAGATTTCAATTCCTCGGTCGCGCCGGGAGTAGTCATTACATATTCGAGTTGCTTCAATGCCGCGATAGTACCCGCGTCATAGTCGCCGTTTTTGAAGTTTGGTGCCATGTCGTCTCTTATTATACGTCCGGCGATAATATCAGGCACAACCCCCTCAACGCCATACCCCGTGCGTATCACCGCTTTACGTTGACCTTTGACTATCAATACCAGTAATCCGTTGTCATTATCCTTTTTCCCGATTCCCCATTTGGTGAATAACTCGGTGGCAAATGTATTGATGTCGGCATTGCCGATATCGTTAACCGCCACAACAACGACTTCGGCGGTTGTTTCCCTCCAAATCCCGGAGATTATAGAGTCAGATTGCGTTACCGCGCTTTGCGAAAGTATGCCATCGGGATTTGAGACATATCGAGTATGATCCGTTACATGAACATTCGGTATCTCATCTACGGTATAAGCCGTTACCGATACAACAGAGACAAGACAGATTGTTATGATAGATAGAAGTCGTGTCATTTCTTTTTCCAATTAAAGATTACTACACAGCCGGGAGGCTCATCCCATTGAGTTTGCGATAAAGATCCAATGCGTAAACATCGGTCATCCCCGATACATGGTCGATTACCGCTTGAATTTTTCCATAAAGAGTGGGGGCGGTCACGTCATATTGTTGCGGGACTTTAGACAGTAGCAATCGAGAATAATTGAGATTGGGATTGCACACGGCATATATCAACTTTTCCATCAAAAACGTAATGATGCGATTACCCGCCAATTCGATATCCACCACATCACTTGCACGATATATTTTGTCCCACGACAAGTCGGAGCAACGTTGATATCCTTCGCGCTCAAGAGCGGGGACATGATCTAGCAAGGAACCGACAAACTCGCCTCGCAATATCTCCTGCTCATGCTCAACAAAGACCCGGGCGCAACGATTGACAAGCGTACCAATCACGCATGACCGCATATATGAGACTTTCTCATTGGGGTCATCTACCCCCTCCATTACTTCAATCATATGTTGGCGACGCTCATTATCAAAAAATCCCAAAAACAATCCTTTAACCTCATCGGTGGTGAGTATGCGCAACTTGTGGGCATCCTCTATATCCATCACCTCATAGCATATATCATCGGCCGCCTCAACGATATAAACTAATGGATGACGCGCATAACGCACCTCTCCGTTTTCTCCCGGACGAGAAATCATGCCAAGTTCAGTCGCTATTTTCACAAAATCCTCCTTCTCAGATGCAAAAAAACCAAATTTATTGGCTTTTACCGCTATACTTGATTCGTAGGGGTATTTCACTATTGACGCAAGCGTCGAATAGGTCATGGCAAATCCGCCCGGACGACGACCTTTAAATTGATGAATGAGCAACCGCAACGCATTGGCGTTTCCCTCAAATTGGATAAGGTCGTTCCATTGTTCTGGTGTCAAGTCATTTTTAAGATCTGCGCCGGCTCCTTCTGAAAAAAATGTTGATATTGCTTTTTCTCCTGAGTGCCCAAATGGTGGGTTCCCCAAGTCATGAGCCAAGCACGCGGCGGCGACAATATCTCCGATTTCAGCGAGTTTGCGACTCCACTCACAACCGGCATATTTCTCCATCAATACTTCACTGATCTCATTGGCAAGTGACCGACCGACACAAGCCACCTCCATGCTGTGAGTAAGACGGTTATGCACAAATATGCTTCCGGGCAATGGAAACACCTGCGTCTTGTTCTGCAATCGGCGAAATGGCGACGAAAACACTAAGCGGTCATAATCTCGCTGAAAATCACTTCGTGAACCCTTGCGGGGATTATGATATTTTTCCAACCCAAATCGTTTGTCACATATCAACCGGTCCCAATGCATCATTTCATCCATAAATTCTCTGTTTAGGTAAAAAGCGGCTGAGAAAAATCCCAGCCGCGATCCTTATTTTTTCAGTATTAAAATTCAGCGTTGTTTGGTGTGCGGGGGAATGGTATCACGTCACGAATGTTGGTCATACCGGTTACAAACAACAACAGACGTTCAAATCCGAGACCGAAACCTGCATGAGGCACTGTACCGAAACGACGAGTGTCAAGATACCACCACATATCTTTCATCGGGATATTCATCTCTTCAATGCGTGTCATGAGTTTATCGTAGTTCTCCTCACGCACACTGCCACCGATAATCTCTCCGATTTGCGGGAACAACACGTCGGTACCTTGAACCGTTTTCCCATCCTCGTTCAACTTCATGTAGAACGCCTTAATATCCTTAGGATAATCGGTCATGATAACCGGTTTCTTGAAGTGTTCTTCCACGAGATAACGCTCATGTTCGCTCGCAAGGTCGCATCCCCAATATACAGGGAACTCAAACTTCTTGCCCGCCGCGACTGCCTCTTCAAGGATTTTAACCCCTTCGGTATAAGGCAAACGCACAAATTCAGTGTTAACCACCTCTTTCAAGCGTTCAATCAAACCTTTGTCAATCATGTTATTGAGAAACTCAAGATCGTCGTTGCAATTTTCAAGAGCCCAGTTGATGCAGTATTTGATAAATTCCTCTTCTAAGTCCATCAGGTCATTGAGGTCGGCAAATGCCACTTCGGGTTCAACCATCCAAAACTCTGCCAAGTGGCGAGGAGTGTTGGAGTTCTCGGCACGGAATGTCGGTCCAAATGTATAAATAGAGCCAAGCGCGGTAGCCGCCAACTCTCCTTCAAGCTGACCCGATACCGTCAAACTTGCCTGCTTGCCAAAGAAGTCGTCATCATATATGATTGAGCCATTTTCATCCTTCTTCAAGTCATATAGATTTTTTGTAGTGACTTGGAACATTTGTCCGGCACCCTCACAGTCTGATGCTGTGATGATGGGTGTGTGGAAATAGAAATATCCGTGTTCGTGGAAGAATTGGTGAATGGCGATTGCCATGTTGTGACGTATGCGGAAAATTGCGCCAAACGTGTTGGTACGAGGACGCAAGTGAGCTTTTTCGCGAAGGAACTCAAATGTGTGTCCTTTCTTTTGCAATGGATAAGTATCGGGGTCGGCGGTGCCATATACTTCAAGCGATTCGGCTTGCACCTCTACGGTTTGCCCTTTTCCCATTGATTCAACAAGTTGACCAACGACATGAATACTTGCTCCGGTCGTAATAGGTTTCAATTGTTCTTCGTTGAATTTTTCCATATCAAAAACTATCTGAATGTTTTTGATTGTTGAGCCATCATTAAGGGCGACAAATTGCACAAATTTATTGCCACGACGAGAGCGAACCCATCCTTTCACACTCACCTGAGTGCCTACAAGCTCAGGCGCGAATATATCTACTATTTTTGTTCTTTTCATGATTATCTGTTTTTATTCAAATGAACCCATTTTTAAGTAATTTACCTCATCTTGTGTGAGGTAACGCCAACGACCGCGTGGAAGATTTTTCTTGGTCAATCCGGCGAAATATACACGATCGAGTTTTGTCACATGGTAACCGAGAGACTCAAATATGCGACGCACGATGCGATTGCGACCTGAGTGAATTTCAATACCTGCTTGATTGCGGTCGGTCTCTGTCGCATAACTGATTGCGTCGGCATGAATCGGGCCATCCTCAAGTTCTATGCCATCGGCAATGCGTTGCATATCATCTTCAGAGATGTCTTTGTCACACCACACATGATAGATTTTCTTTTTTACATATTTTGGGTGAGTAAGTTTTGAGGCAAGATCGCCATCATTGGTGAGCAACAACACACCGGTTGTGTTGCGGTCAAGACGACCAACCGGATAGATGCGCTCAGTGCAAGCCCCTTTTACAAGATCCAACACTGTTGTGCGACCATTGGGGTCATCGCTTGTTGTAACGCAATCTTTAGGTTTGTTGAGAAGAATATAGCACTTGCTTTCGAGTGCAACTACTTTTTCATCATACTCAACTGTGTCGTTGTGTGAGATTTTTGTTCCAAGTTCAGTCACGACAACGCCGTTAACCTTCACCAATCCTTGAGAGATAAACTCATCGGCCTCACGGCGTGAACAGATACCGGCGTTTGCCATAAACTTGTTTAGGCGTATTTGTTCGTTTGGATCGGGTATCGGCATTTCATACTCGATGCGTTTGGGACGTGGCACAAAGCTCTTGCCGGGACGTGGCATTCCATATTTGCCTCCTGCCTGATTGCGACTTTGTTGTTGACGGCGATTATTGTTATTGTAGCCTTGTTGACGATTATTGCCATAAGCGCCTTGACGGTTGCCACCATTGTTATAACCACCGCCTTGACGATTATTCCCTTGACCACCTTGACGGTTGTTATAGCCTCCCTGGCGGTTATTATTGTAACGATTGTTATTGTAGCCACCTTGACGGCCATATCCGCCATGGCGATTATTGTAGCTATTATATTGCTCTTGGTTCTCGCCTTCAAAACCCTCGCCAGCTTGATTATTATAATCATAGTTGCGAGACGGACGATAATCATTGCGATTATTGTAACGATTATTATAACCGCCTTGACGATTATATCCGCCATTATTGTTATAGCGGTTGTTATAACCATTGTTGTTTTGACGATAGTTGTTATACTGACGTGGTTGATATCCGCGTTCAGTCACATTACCTCCCTCACTTTGTCCTTCTTCTGACGAGTGCGCGCCACCGGTGTAATTCACTCTCTCATAGCGAGAATTTTCCTGACCTTCAGAAGCCATAATACGATTTTCTCCGATACGCGGACGTTTTGGTTTCTTTTCGATACTGTCCATTTTAATTCAATTAAATTTTAATTTAGTTGCCTCACGGCCAACATAAAACTATTTTTCAATAAAAATAAGGTATTATTTATCTGTTTTTTCTTTTTTGAGTTTTATCGTGCCTTATCCCTGACAATCCAAACACCTATTAAGGCATTTTACTTAAAACACAGTACAAAAATAGTCGTTTTCTTCTAATACAACAATTTTTTTATTAAAAAAATCATAGGTTATACATTAATTTATTACCTTTGCACCTCAAATCTTATCTAACTAAACATCAGTTATACCTAAACTTATATGAAATTAAAACTATCAACAACATTCTTTTTAAGCGTTATCGCCGCTATTTTCTCAATCTCACCGATTTCAGCAGCTGACGCGCCGGTGAAACGTGAGATGCGTAGTGCTTGGGTCGCGACAGTTTGGCGATTGGACTGGCCTTCTACCTTAATAAGTTCTACCGGCAACGCCACTCAGATTGCAAAACAACAAGCCGATCTCACCACAATGCTTGATTCTTTGGAAATTAATAATATGAACGCCGTTAATTTCCAAGTGCGTAGTCGTTGTGACGCCATGTACAAATCAAGCTACGAGCCATGGTCTAGCGACTTGGTATCGGAACGCGGCATGGATCCCGGATGGGACCCTTTGGAATGGATAGTTGACGAATGCCATAACCGTGGAATGGAATGCCACGCATGGATTAACCCATATCGTTATGAATCACAAGTAAACCAATGGGATGGGACTCCCAAATGCTATCGAGAAGAGCACCCTGAATGGTTGCTCGATGTCAAAGGGGCAAGTATCCTCAATCCCGCACTCCCAGAAGTGAGACAACGCATTGTTGACATCATTAAAGAGATTATCACCAACTATGACGTTGACGGCATCCTTTTTGATGACTATTTCTATCTTTCAGGCACTCCCAATGACGCAACCGGCGATGGTCCGCAATATGAAGCCTATGTTGCCGCAGGAGGCACAATGTCGGTAGGCGACTGGCGTCGTGAAAATGTCAACATGATGGTTGCCGACGTTTATGCAATGATCCAAGAGGTCAAACCTTGGGTGCGTTTCGGCATCTCTCCAGCAGGAGTGGCTTGCACCAACGCTCAAGTAGCACTCAAATATGGTGTAGACCCTTGTCCTTCAGGTAGCGATTGGCAATACAACGACATCTATTCCGACCCTTTAGCTTGGATTTCAAGCCAAAATCTTGATTATATCTCTCCACAAGTATATTGGACAATCGGCTATTCTTCTGCCGACTATTCTCTAATCACACCTTGGTGGGCTGAAATTGCCGCTAAGTGGAACCGCCACTTCTACACCAGCCACTCTATCTCTTCGTTGACCGCACAAAGCAAGGCATCAACCATGAGTCTTAGGGAAGCGACCATTGCCGAAGCGATGACACCCAAAGCAAGTGGGCCAAACAACTCTTCATTTGAAGAATTTGCCAACGAGATACGTCTCAATCGTGAGTGTACCCAAAACGATGCACCCGGTTCCATATTCTATTCTTGTAAATTCCTTTACAAAACTGCACCCAAGTTTGCTCACTACCTCAAAACCACAGTATTCAACACGCCGGCGCTCATCCCAACAATGACCCACAAGCCCGGTTACAACCCCGGCAACATCACAAATCTATCTCGCAGTGGCGCAACATTGTCTTGGAATGGGTTTGATAACGTACGCTACACGGTTTATGCTGTTCCTACATCTTTGCCGATAATTAATTTCAACAAAGATGTTGAATATCTTTTAGGCACTTCCTACGCAACTTCATTTACAATCCCCGACGACAAATTGAGTGGCTACACCTACGCGGTGTGTGTACTTGACCGATATGGCTATGAGTACTCGCCAACATTCATCGGAACACCCACTCAAATCCTTACCGCGCCCACTCTCACATATCCCGTAGCCGGAGAAGTAGTCGAAGCCCCTTTTGAGTTCAAGTGGAATGCCGTCGATGGTGCGTCGTCTTATATCCTTGAAATAGCATCTGACGCCAACTTCCAAAAATTGACTCACACTCGTTTGTGCAACACCACATCCTGCTCAACCAACGAATTGGAACACCTTACTTACGGAGAAAAGTTGTATTGGCGTGTACGCTCTTGCGCCAATGCATACAGCGATGGCGTCTCAACCGCTCGCGAGTTCACCCCTATGATGTTGCAAATCACATCGCCCAAATCAGGTTCGGTTGATATGCCTCTCAATCCCACAATCACATGGAGCATCGCCAACCGCGAAGCGACACTTGAAATCGCTACCGCCACCGACTTTAACGACTCAGAAATGGTCATCAGCACTAGGGTAAATGGAGGCACATATACAATACCAGAAAATACTCTAGGTGGATATACAACCTACTTCGCACGTCTCAAATACACCAAAAACGGAGAGGAGTTATACACTGATGCCGTATCGTTCCGCACCATTGAGATAATCCCTTCAGCTCCGGTAATTCGCCATCCCTATAATGGCAAATTCGGTTCTGAAGACTACATCAGCGCATGGGTCTCTAATGGAACTCGAAACCTCCGCTTTGAGGTGAGCAACTCAACCACTTTCGGTCGCACAAGATATGTTGAAGATGCCGTTGACGGAGTTTGGCACACAAGCAAAAAAGCCGGAGAAATAACTATCTCAAACAAAAACCTCGTCGCCGGAACCACATACTATATTAGAGTGCGTGCCAACTATAACTCATCTGAAGGCGAAGCATCCACAGCGTGGTCGGAAGTTGTTGCCGCCGAATACATCGGCGAAGGCTCAGGCATCGACGCAATACAATCAAATTCAACCGGAGCATACATTATCCCAGGAGAAGAACCAATGCTCAATATCGGCAAATGCACCGGACAAGTGTCCGTTTCAGCCGTTTCTACAACCGGAATTGATCTCGGTACACTCTACAACGGCAGTGCCGACAGCGCAACCCTCATCTCCCTTAAGTCTCTCGGCAAAGGCATTTTCATTATCATTGTCGATAGCGAAAGCGGGCGCGATACAATCAAAGCATCTTTATAATCCCCAAATAATAAGTAAACAGATTGTTAGGCGGACGGACCGTAAGGTTAGTCCGCTTTTTATTTGGAATAAATTTTAATAATGACTATCATTCTTAATAAAGAAAGTCGTTGTAGGGATTAATAAGTTTTAAGGGTATTTTTACTTTAACTGATTTTGCATAAAAATAGAAAAAATACGTACCTTTGCAATTATGGAAATGAGGGTCATATTTTTCTTTGTGGCAACATGGTGTTTTTCGTTCATCTCTTGCAATCGTGGAGGAGCCGAGGATTATACGCCTTATGGTGGTGACACATTGACGTGCCATGCCCAACTGCTTACTATTGTAGAGCATCCAAAATTTACCATTGTGGATATTGCTGATCCATGGCATGAGGCAAAACGTCTGCAACGTTACATTCTTGTCAATCGCAATAATCCAATGCCTGAAAAATATCCCAAAGGAGTAGTTGTCAAAGTTCCTTTGCAATCATCGGTGATATACTCATCGGTTCATGCCGATGTGGCAGTGGAAATTGGCGCAGCGCAAGCTATCACAGGCATCGCCGACGCTCAGTATCATAAGACGCCTGAGATTGTCTCGGCTATGGACAATGGAAAAATCATCGATGTGGGGGCATCAATGTCGCCATCGGTTGAACGTATAGTGGAGATGTCTCCCGAAGCAATTTTTGCATCGCCATATCAAAATGCCGGCTATGGCGTTATCGAGAAGTTAGGGATACCAATTATTGAATGTGCCGACTACATGGAAGCAAATCCTCTTGGACGAGCCGAGTGGATAAAACTCTTTGGAGTGTTATATGGCAAACAAAAAGTTGCCAATGAGATATTTGACAACGTATGTGACAACTATAACACATTAGTAGGACTGACCGTCAACATCAAAGACCGACCAATGGTGATCAGCGAGATGATGACAAACGGAGTGTGGTTTGTGCCCGGAGGTCGCAGCTACATGGCTCAGCTATTTCAAGATGCCGGCGCCGACTATCCTTGGAGAGACGACACTTCAAACGGCTCGCTACAACTCACATTTGAAGCGGTTTATGATAAAGCCCACGACGCCGACTACTGGCTAATTAAAACATTTGGCAATGATTTGACTCTCGACCGGTTGAAAGCCGACTACTCCTTACATGCCGAGATGAAGGCGTTTAATCGTGGCGGAGTGCATAGTTGCAACACCGCTACAACAACATTGTTTGAAGATTTTCCGTTTCATCCCGATTTGTTGTTGCAAGAGTATATCAACATATTTCATCCCAATTTACTCCCCGACGGCAAATTGAGATATTTCAAAAACATCAGATAACACAAAATGGTCAACACGTCAGCTTACATATCCTCACGACGTAGCTGTATCACAATCATGATACTTGTGTTGCTTATAATAGCGCTATTCCCGCTATGCCTTACTACGGGAGCTGTTGAGATTCCGTTAAGCGAAGTCGCCAATGCGCTCCTCGGACAGCCGGTGGAGAAACACACTTGGGAGGTGATTATCTTGGAAACTCGACTGCCTATGGCTTGCACCGCTGCGCTCGCCGGCGCGGCACTTGCTGTCGCCGGGTTGTTATTGCAAACCACATTTGATAACCCATTGGCAGGTCCATCGATATTAGGGATTTCATCAGGATCGAGTCTTGGCGTAGCTATCGTTATGCTTAGTCTTGGCGGTGTCATTGGAGGGTCAATAGGTGGATACATGAGCGTGTTGCTTGGAGCTATTATTGGAGCCGGAGTTGTGATGCTCATCTTGCTTGCGTTTTCATCGATAGTGAAAAGTACGGCAATGTTACTCATCATAGGTGTAATGGTAAGTTATCTTGCCTCATCGGCAATATCATTGCTAAACTTCTTCTCAACACAAGAAGGGGTTCACTCTTATGTGATATGGGGATTAGGCAATTTCTCAGGTATTACGCTTGATCGTCTTCCAACTTTTGCGTTGCTCATCATTGTAGCTTTATTATTATCATTTATGATGGCAAAACCGCTTAATGCATTATTGTTAGGAAGCCGATATGCCGAAAATCTCGGCGTTAATTTAAAAGCTACACGCAATCAGTTGCTTATATTATCGGGAGTGCTCACAGCTATTGTTACCGCCTATTGTGGCCCTATTGGCTTCATCGGACTTATTGTGCCTCATATTGCACGTTTAGCATTACGTTCATCAAACCACACAACATTGCTCCCGACAACAGCACTTGCCGGAGCCACAATAGCATTACTATGTAACTACATAAGTGTTTACCCCTCTGCTACCGGGATTATACCTATCAACGCTATAACTCCGATAATAGGAGTTCCCATCATTATATATATAATAATAAACCGCAAAAAAATTTTGTATCTGAACTAATGAAAACCACGATATTATCAACACAAGATCTAACCGCAGGCTACTATGTGGGCAAAAAGAAATCGCCTATTCTTGAACGGCTTAACTTAACGTTAAATGCCGGCGAACTTGTATGCCTACTTGGAGCAAATGGTATCGGGAAATCCACATTATTGCGAACTTTATCGGGAGTACAAACTCCTTTAGAGGGAAAAATCAGTATTGCGGGAAAAGATATGTCGCAATGCTCGGCTCGCCAGTTGTCGCGACTCATAAGCATTGTATATACCGATCGCACCCTTGCCGGAGCATTGACTGTGCAAGAAGTTGTGTCTCTTGGTCGTCATCCATATACCGGTTTTTTCGGACGTCTTGACATAGATGATAAAACCATCGTATGGCAAGCTATGGAAGCGGTGGGAATAACCCATTTGGCACAAAAGCATATTGCTACCCTCTCAGATGGCGAGCGACAAAAAACGATGATTGCCCGCGCTCTCGCGCAACAAACACCAATAATAATTCTTGATGAGCCGACCGCATTTCTCGACGTGGCAAGTCGTATTGAAACAATGCAACTGCTACACTCTCTTGCTCATAATCAAAACAAAGCAATTTTGTTGTCGTCACACGACATAAGTCAATCACTTGTTCTCGCTCATCGTCTATGGCTATTACGCAATGACCGCACAATGATTGACGGCATGACCGAAGAGTTGATTATGAAAGGTGAACTTGAACATTTATTCGCCAATCGCGAAGTTATATTTGACTACAACATAGGCGATTTTCTTGCTAAACCGACAATCATACACCAGGTATCTCTTCATTGTGAAAATAATACACTTAAACATTGGCTCTCCAACGCACTGCTACGTAACAACATAGGCATAGCAGAGAATAAAGAAATAATTATATCAGCGACCGACATAAATACAATAAAAATTTCTTATCAAAAAGGTAATTATATTGTCGGTGGCATAGAAGAACTGATTGCTCAACTTGAAGATATTATCGGATAGGCAAAAATAAAGCAAGTGTGACTGATTAAACTCTAAAATTTTGTTAAACATTATCTAAACTATTGTTTTAATTAAAAAATAATTATTACTTTTGTGTGTGTGTTTTTCATAGTATTAGATTAAGATAAAGGTTTAAAGGAAAAGAGACGTCGTGAGACGTCTCTTTTTTATGCTATAATCAGATAGTTCCACTTTGCAATATATCTATCGGGATTTTTTATAACTTCTCAATAATTTTGCTAATTTTGCAAAAACAAACCATTCACTAAACAATGAACATTATAATCACCCCCGAAATAACATCTGTAGCGCCATCAATAAAGGTTATAAAAATTGAGGCCGATGTTACAAATGCCGAAACCTCTGACCATTTATGGGATGAATTGCTCAACGAAGGGAAAAGAATACGTTCATTGTATCAATTACCCGACATCAACAAACGTGCCGGAATTGCCGGGACTCGCGCCGCATATAAAGCTCTTGGAAAAGAGCCTAACAGATACCGTCCATCAAGCGAAGCCCTTTGCCGCCGTTTGGTGAAGGGGATGGAACTTTATCGCACTCTTAGCGTTATAGATGTCATTAACCTCATATCGGTGAGATCGGGATATTCAATTGGAGGTTTTGATGCCGACAAAATCTCAGGAGAGACATTGCATCTCGGAGCCGGACGCGAAGGCGAAGAGTTCAATGCCATAGGTCGCGGATTGCTAAACATCGCACATCTACCGATATATAGAGATGATATCGGTGGCATAGGAACTCCTACCAGCGATGAGGAACGCACTAAATTATCTCCCTACACAACACATCTACTAATGTGTGTCAACATTTATGCAGAGGAATTGCCGATACAAGAAACAATAGATTTATCAATTGATCTGCTCACCCGACATTGCAACTCAACCAATATCTCAATCAACATAATAGAGCCATGAAATTAATGAAAATGTACCCATCGAGTATCAATGATCGATATATGGATGAGGTTATCGATAAATTGCGCAACGGAGGGATTATCATATATCCGACCGACACTCTATATGCCATAGGCTGCAATGCTCTTAACAATCAGGCGATAGAGCGCATATGCAAGTTAAAAGGGTTAAATCCTCAAAAAGAACATTTATCAATCATTTGTCATGACATATCTCAAGCATCGGATTATGCCCGCATCGATAACCGGGCATATCAACTACTGCGCGAGAGCCTACCGGGAGCATTCACATTTATTCTACCGGCATCGTCATCGCTCCCAAAGGCGTTTAAAGGGAGAAAGACAGTGGGAATACGCATTCCCGACAACGCAATTGCGCTTGAAATAGCCTCCCGACTTGGCAACCCCATAATGACAACTTCGATAGAGTGGGATGAAGATGCTCCGGAGGAAGCTTGTGATCCTCAATCAATAGCAATGCGATATGAAAATGATGTCGATATAATTATCGACGGTGGTCAAGGTGACACAATTCCATCTACTGTAATTGATTGCACCGATAGTTCAAACCCTGAATTAATCAGAGAAGGGAAAGGTTTATTATCAGAGTAAATTAACGTTTGTCAAATGGATATAATCAGAGTCACATCACAAGAATACGCCAAGTTTGCCCCGGCAATGTTACACATTTTTAACTCTACACAATTTTGTGAGTTGAATAAAGATAAATGTGATGCTGTTCACTATCTCATTTTGAAGGACTCAAAAGTGAGAGCAGGCATCATTCTTGGAGAACGTGAAGATGGGTTATATTCCCCATTTTCGGCTCCATTTGGCGGATTGAGTATCAAAACCGATGAGAAACTTGAGTTAATAACCAATGCCGTCGGCACACTCAAGAAATATGGCGAAGCATTAAATAAAACAATTAAAATCACCCTTCCCCCGGCAATATACAATGAAACCGCTATAACAAAAATAGCTACCGCAGTACTATTGACAGGCGCAAAAATCACGCATAGCGACATAAATTATCACTATGAACTAAGCCGTTTCCCAAATTATAAAAACCACTTATCACGCAACGCTCGTAAAAATTTCAAGAATGCGATGACCAAAGATTGGGAATTTGCGGTACTCAACAATAGCGACGAAAGCATCTCAATTGCATACAACATAATCAAAGCCAATCGCGAAAGTCATGGTTATCCATTGCGTATGTCTTTGCAATCGGTCCTCGACACAACCAAAGTCATTCCCGCCGACTTTATGGTGTTGCGACTAAATGGTGAGGCCATTGCTGCCGCACAAGTTTTTCATGTCGCTAATGGTATTGCACAAGTAATCTATTGGGGGGATGCTCCGGGATATAGCGAATTGCGCCCGATGAATTGGTTTACTTACAAAATTTTTGAACACTATCACAATCTCGGATTGAGAGTACTTGACATCGGACCTTCTTCAGAAAAAGGAATCCCCTCCTTTGGTCTATGTGACTTCAAGGAAGGGATTGGCTGTATTCCTACACTAAAGCATTCTTTTTCGTTATAATGCCAAGCGATAAATTTCGGATGTTTCTTTTGCGGTAAGACGATAATATCCACCTATAGTCTCGCCCTTGTTCTCATGCAATTTTGCCACAAGCAAATCTATATCGGGATTTTCTACACCTAATTGGGCAAACGTTACAGGCAACCCTATTGAGGTATAGAATCGTTTAAGGACTTCAATCCCTTTCAATGCGGCTATGGTATCATCAGCTTCAACTATGTCAAAGACACGTCGAGCAAATTGAGCAACTTTCACCGGATGATTTTGAGCCATAAAAGTCATCCAAGCCGGAAACATGACGGCAAGTCCGGCACCATGGGTAACACCATAAACAGCACTAATCTCATGTTCCATAAAGTGAGATACCCAATCTTCCTGACGTCCGGTGCCACATATCCCATTGTGCGCAAGTGTACCACTCCACATTATGTTGGCACGAGCCTCATAATTTTCTGGCTCAGCCATCACCCGCGGAGCTTCGGCGATAATCGCTTTCAACACGCCTTCTGCCACTCGGTCGGTAATCTCCACTTCGGGAGTATTAGAAAAATAGCGTTCAAAAATGTGAGCCATCATGTCGGAAATCCCACTTGCGGTCTGATATGGTGGAAGAGTAAATGTCAGTTCTGGATTCATAATGGCAAATTTGGGGCGTAACGCGCTCTCAGTGCGTAGGCTGATTTTATGCAAGCCATCTAATTTGGTTATAACCGAATTTCCCGATCCCTCACTGCCAGCGGCAGGAATCGTCAATACAACCCCCAAAGGCATTGCCTCTTCTACAATCTTCTTTCCGGCATAGAAATCCCAGAAATCGCCTTCATAAGGCACTCCACAAGCGATTGCCTTAGCTGTATCAATAGCCGAACCACCACCCACGGCAAGAAGCCCATCGATGTTATTATCCCGACAAATTTTTATACCGTCATATACCGGAGTATCAACCGGATTGGGCTGTATGCCACCCATTTCCAAGTATTCAATGCCTTCATTGTCGAGTGAGAGTTTCACACGATCGAGCAATCCGCTTCTTATAACCGAACCGCCACCATAGACAATCAGCACTTTCTTGACACCCATCCAACGGGTCAATTCTCCCGTTTTTGCCTCCACGCCACGACCAAACAGGTAACGCGTCGGGGTATAATAAGTAAAATCTTTCATTTCTTTTGGTTCTTATGATATTAAATTATAAAACTATTGATCACTCTTCTTGAAGATCGTCATATTTTTGAAATAAGAAATCGTTGTAGGGAAAACGTGATAGATGTATCTCCTTGGCTTTGGCATAAACCATTTCTTTTAGCTGTTCTATATTGAGTTGCTTTTTAGCCGAGATAAACACACAATCTTTCATTTTACCCATCCATGTTGATTTCAACTCATCAAGTGATATGTTTTCACGAGTGCGAGGTGTCAAATCATCTTCATCTTTAGGCTTATAAGTGAATGCATCCACTTTGTTAAACACCATAATCATGGGTTTATCCTTACTCTCACACACCTCTTGAAGTGTCTTATTCACAACCTCTATCTGCTCTTCAAATTGAGGGTGACTTATATCCACAACGTGTAGCAACACATCGGCTTCACGCACTTCATCGAGTGTTGATTTAAACGAATCGACCAAGTGAGTGGGCAACTTGCGAATAAACCCGACTGTATCGGTCAACAAGAATGGCAAGTTTTCAATAATCACCTTGCGCACAGTGGTATCAAGCGTGGCAAATAGTTTGTTTTCGGCAAAAACCTCACTCTTACTCAACAAGTTCATCAACGTCGATTTTCCCACGTTGGTATAACCTACAAGTGCCACACGAGTGAGTTTCCCGCGATTTTTACGCTGAACCGACTTTTGCTTGTCAATGTTTTTTAACTCCTCTTTTAGTCGAGAAATTTTATCGAGAATTATACGACGGTCGGTTTCTATCTGAGTTTCACCGGGACCACGCATACCGATACCCCCACGTTGACGTTCAAGGTGAGTCCACATGCGTGTCAATCTCGGCAACAAGTATTGGTATTGAGCCAACTCAACTTGAGTCTTTGCGCTTGCAGTCTGTGCTCGTTTGGCAAATATATCAAGGATTAAACTTGTGCGGTCAAGGATTTTAACTTGCAATTCACGCTCAATGTTTGAGACCTGCTTGGTTGAAAGGTCATCATCAAAAATGACCATTCCAATCTCGTTCTCTTCAACAAAGAGTTTAATCTCTTCAAGTTTCCCGGTCCCGACAAATGTACGAGGATTGGGATAATCAAGTCTTTGGAGAAAACGATGAACCGTTACCGCACCGGCAGTGTCGGCGAGGAATGCAAGCTCATCAAGATATTCATTAGCCTTGGCTTCGCCTTGAGTAGGTGTAATTAGCCCTACAAGCACAGCCTTTTCGGTAGTTTCTTTACTTATTACTAAATCTTTCATCTATAATAAATCAATATACCATGCAAAATTAGCAATTTAAATGTTGATATTAAAATTTCACGTTATAATTAGTTTGTATAAATTATTTTGTAACTTTGTGTTTCAATCAAAACACCCCAAATTATGAAATATCTGTTTATTGCGTTGGCACTAATGACAACAATTCACACCATGAGTCAAGAAATCGCATTACCCCAACCACAAAAAAGTGGAGGAATGTCATTGATGGAAGCCCTTGCCAATCGTCAATCCACTCGCGAATTTAATCCCGATAGCAATCTGTCGCTCCAACAACTTGCCGACCTATTTTGGGCTGCATGTGGGTATAATCGGGAAGACAAACTCACCATTCCCACAGCAATGAATCGCCAAGAGATTTCTGTATATGCCATTATGCCCGATGGAGCATATCAATATGACGCCAAAAACAACAAACTTGTAATGGTAACCGATGCCGACTTGCGCACACTCGCCGGAATGCAGGAATACTCTCACAAAGCATTCCTCAACATTGCCATCGTTAGTGATCGTGAGAAAATGCCACACGACATCTTTGCCGGAACCGATGCCGGAGCTGTGATGCAAAATATATATTTGTGGTGCGCCGCCAATGGTGTTGGCACAGTAACTCGCGGAAGTTTTGACGGCGAAACTCTTGGAAAAGCTCTTAAACTTGGAGAAAAACAACAAATAATTCTTGTTCAATCGGTAGGTTACTAATCACCCTATAACAGCAATGGAACACGAGCAAATCAACTCAGTCACTCCTCAACCGATTAAAAAAAGTCGGTGGAAAAAAACATTACGCATTACATTGTGGACTCTGTTCACGTTAAGCCTAATTGCAGTAGGCTCGTTTGTCTCCATTCTGACCATTTTGACACCGGAGCGGCTCACTCCTTTAGCTGAAAAAATATCGTCTCAATATCTTCTTGCCGATGTTGAATTGAAAGGGGTAAAACTCACATTTTGGGAAACGTTCCCTCGACTTACGCTTGAAGTTGATAGCACAACAATCGTCAGTCATGGTCTTAAAGAAATTGATGACGAGACCAGACGCAAACTCCCTTCAAACGCCGACACATTGCTGACTCTCGGATATTTCCATGGAGGAATAAACCTCTCGCGCCTTGCGCTTGGAGAGTTGTCGCTATATGATATTGAAATTAATCGCCCAATGGTAAATCTTGTGTCAATTGATGAGAATACAAGCAATTTCAATATCATCCCTCCATCGGAAGACACAACCACCACTGAGCTACCGATTATCTCAATCGACCATTTCGCAATTAACGAGGCTCAAACAATACGCTATTTCTCTCTATGCGACAGCATTGATGTCAAAGTGAAACTAAACACCACAATGCTTGACGGGTCAAATGCCCCCACCTATAGCCTTGCTTTTGAAAGCGATATTGAGACCCCATTGTTGGGGCAGTTCAACTTTAACCCATTTACATTTGGTCTCAACGGCTGCATTACATGGAATCAAAACGCGCCATATAATCTCACTCTAACTGACTTTAAAGTAGATGCCGACATAATCCATGCTACTATTAACACCTCGTTAAACTTCAATCTTGCGCCCACCATTGAGACTTTGTCAATCGACTTTCAACCTATTGTGATTAATGACATCATTGCTAAAATACCATCGAAATTGCTTCCCGACTTAAGCACCTTTAGCACCAACGCCACTATAAAACTCGACATGGCATTGACTGAGTCGTTTAATCTTAACACCCTCGTTCCTCATGCGGTTATAAATATGTCAATTCCTAATAGTCATGTCAAATATGATATGTTGGATTTTCATCGATTTGAGACTGATATTACCGCGACACTCAAAGGACTAAGTATCAACGACGCAACTATTGACATCAAGAAACTCAACTTCAATGGGATGGGCATTAACAGCGCAATCACATGCCGATTGTCGTCATTATTAAACGACCCATATATCAATGGCACATTCAAAGGAGATATGAACATCAGTCGCCTACCGCGATTTATCACCGATGCCATTAATGGAACTCTTAGTGGAAAAATTACAGCCAACACGCAATTTAAATTACGCAGAAGTTACCTTAATCAAAATCAGTTCCACCGCGCCTACATAAGCGGAGATGTAACTCTCAATGATTTCAGATATAATGCCTCTGACTCGGTCGATACCGATATTTATGCCAATGGCGCACAACTCAAATTTGGCACAAGCGAAAGTTTTGTGCGTGATACCCACCGAGCCGACAGCCTATTGGCGGTATCACTTAAAATAGATACAGCATCAATTTATCAAGGTGTTGTTCAATTGAGATTAAGTGGATTGAAGGCCGGCATAGGAGGAGACAACCGAGCATCAACATCAGCAGTTAATCACGACTCTACATTTGTAAATCCAATCGGAGGGACTATCAGAGTAGAACGTTTTAACTACCTCAACACATCTGACTCCTCTCGAATGCGTATGCGCAACATATTCTGCTTTGCCACGTTGCGCCGCTTTAAGCAACAAGAACGTGTCCCTGAGCTGATATTAAAACTCACTGCCGGACGATTGAGCGCAGGCAATCGCTCAACTCGTATCAATTTAAGCGAAAGTGACATTTTTGTTACCGCCCACTTAAAACCACGCCGTGAGATGCCTCCACAAATGAAACTTGCCTACGATTCAATCTCGAAATTGTATCCCAACTTGTCGATTGACTCGGTATTTACTCTCACTCGCAAAGCAATATACGGCAATCGTCGACAACCTCGCATGACCAACAGCGAGATTGAAATGATGGATTTCGGGCTTGACAACAGCTCCAAAAATCTATTCCGCCGTTGGGCATTACACGGAGAGGTAAAAGCAAAACGCGCACGCGTTTTCACCCCCTATTTCCCATTGCGCAATTCACTTAGCAATATCAATATAGAGTTTAACACCGATAGTCTGACCATTAGTAATACCCGATATCGTGTGGGGCGCAGCGACTTCCTCATCAATGGTTCAGTCAAGGATATACGCCGCGCATTAACATCTCGTCGTGGAACTCCTATAAAAATAAACTTTGACTTGGCAAGCAATACTATCGATGTCAACCAACTCGCAGAAGCTATGTTTACCGGAGCGGCATATTCTCAAAGTGACTCACTGAGTATTGACCTTGCTAACATTGAAGACGACGCAATGCTTGAAACCGCGCTTGAGCAACAAACCGACACAACCGCGACAGGAGCATTGCTCATTCCGGTCAACATCAATGCGGCATTAAATATCAAAGCCAATAATATAATATATGGCAACATGCCCCTGAAGAATTTCTCAGGCAACATGCTCATATATGATGGTGCATTAAAATTTAACGATCTCACCGCCGACACCGATATAGGTAACCTAAATCTATCAGCTCTCTACTCTGCCCCATCCAAGAGGGATATGAAATTTGGATTTGGCATGAAAATCAACGATTTCCACATTGAGAAATTCCTTGATCTCATGCCGGCAGTTGATTCCATTATGCCTATGATGAAAGACTTCAGTGGTATCATAAACGCCGATATCGCCGCCACTGCCGATGTCGATACCGCAATGAATCTAGTCATCCCATCGCTCCATGCGGCAGTGAAACTCGATGGTGACAGTCTCGTGTTGCTTGATGCCGAGACATTCAAGTTTTTGTCTAAATGGCTACTATTCAAAAACAAGAAAAACAACATGATTGACCACATGACGGTAGAGTTTATTGTAGAAAACTCTATGTTGGAAATGTTCCCATTCATGTTTGATATAGATCGTTATCGCCTTGGCATCATGGGACATAATGACCTTGCAATGAATTATAATTACCATGTTTCGGTTCTCAAATCCCCATTACCATTTAAATTTGGAATAAATCTATCAGGCAACATCGATGATATGAAAATACGAGTAGGCAAAGCCAAGGTTAATGAAAATACAATAGGGCAACGCATTTCTATCGTTGATACTACTCGTGTCAACCTATTGCACCAACTTGAAAACGTGTTCCGTCGCGGTATTCGTTCAGCACGCTTCAATCACGTTAACATAAACCGACGCCCCGACCGCATTGATAACGACATGGTAGGTGACACAATTTCTCGTGCCGACTCGTTGATTATGATAGAAAAAGGAATGCTCGATGCGCCGGCAATGCCTCAAGCAATTCCCGATGGTGATCGTTTTGACAAACTGCGTCGTAACAACGACACTCCCCCATCGTCAAACTCATCATTTGCCCCGCTTGCCATCTTATTATTAATCAGAAAACGTCGTCGCCGTGACATTTAAATCCCAAATAATCAAATTTCTAAAAAAACGTCACTATCAACAAGTGCAACCATTGGCGGCACTCATTGATATGGACGGCACTTTATATGACTCCATGGGCAATCATGCCGACGCATGGCATCGCATGGTTTCCGAAATTGGGATTGAAGCCACTCGCGATGAATTTTTCCTATATGAGGGGCGCACAGGTGCTTCAACACTCAATCTGCTATTTCGGCGTGCCTATGGTCGTGATGCCACACTCGCTGAGATAGAGGAACTATATCATCGTAAAACTCTATATTTTGCCTCTATGCCTCCGGTTGAGACGATGCCGGGAGCAAAGGATATGTTATCCACTCTACAAGAGTCTGGAATACGCCGAGTGTTAGTTACCGGTTCGGGACAAAGCACATTGCTCAATCGTCTCAATACCGATTTCCCGGGTGCGTTTCCGCAAGATATGCGCATATCTTCACGAGACGTAACCAATGGCAAACCACACCCTGAACCATATATCAAGGCGATGCAACTCGCTAGTGTCAGACCATCTCAATCCATCGCTATTGAGAATGCTCCACTCGGAGTAAAATCGGCTGCCACAGCCGGAGCGTTTACCATTGCCGTCACAACCGGCCCAATACCTCGCAAGGAGTTGGAAAAAGCCGGTGCCGCAGTCGTGTTTTCTTCAATGCCGGAGTGCGCTCGGCATTTACCTACACTATTACTCGAACTTCTCACCACAACTATAGACTAATCTACTTATGCAACAACTCATATTCACCAACGAGATAGAAACCGCTATTGACTCAATAGTCGCAACTCTTGAACCTAATAAAACATTTGTTCTCGTAGATAATAACACCCAACAACTTGTGTTTCCTCGACTTGCAAAATCAACAACATTGCGTGATGCCGAGGTTATCACAATCAGCGCCGGCGACACCAACAAAAATCTCGACTCGCTCGTCCACATTTGGAGCGAGTTGGGCAATCGTGGAGCCACCCGCAAATCACTCATAATAAACCTTGGAGGTGGAGTTGTTACCGACATAGGGGCTTTTGCCGGAGCAACCTTTAAGCGGGGGATCAAGATAATCAACTGCCCCACTACCCTACTATCAGCAGTAGATGCCGCCGTAGGAGGAAAAACCGGCATAAATTTCAATGGATTAAAAAACGAGATAGGTGCATTTCGCGAAGCCGAAGCCGTGATAATCTCGACCTGCTTATTTGACACCCTTCCACAAGAAGAGCTACTATCGGGCTACGCCGAAATGCTTAAACACGGGCTTATCTCCAATCGCGACACCTATAACTCGTTGCTCGATTTCAATATCAATTCCGCCGATACCGATCGACTACTTGAGCTACTGCAACAGAGTGTCAACGTGAAACGTCGCATAGTCAATGAAGACCCTACAGAAAAAGGCATCAGACGCGCATTGAACCTCGGGCACACCGCCGGACATGCGTTTGAATCACTCGCTTTGCATCGCAATCACCCAATTCCTCACGGCTATGCTGTCGCATGGGGGCTGATTGTCGAACTTGTATTGTCACACATGCAACTACAATTCCCGTCTGTTGAATTGCAACGTCTTGCAACATACATTTATGAAAACTACGGCAGTTTCAATATCACTTGCGATGACTATCCCGCATTACTTGAATACATGCGACACGACAAGAAAAACAACTCCACATCAAGCATCAACTTTACTTTGCTTCACGATGTAGGCGACTTGAAAATCGATTGCATCGCCACCGAAGATGAGATAAAATCGGCTCTTGATATATTCCGCGATCTCTTCCACATCTAAAAATTATACCCCGCCTGCGTCATTATATATTTATCATTACACCTCTGCTTATGGCTTGCTGTGTAACATACGACTAACGCTGGTATTTGACAAGACAAACCGCATTGTCAACAATAAATGTACAGAATAAATGCGCCAAATATAAAATCAAGTTTAGCTTAGAATTGGCTTAAAAGATGGTTTTGTAGGAATTTGTAGGATATGTTGCTGTGATTTGGAGAATTTTATGTAATTTAGCAGTTTGAAAATCACAATGCAGAAAAATAATGAAAGATAAAAAAATAAGAGTAGGTATTACTCAAGGCGATATAAATGGCATCGGTTATGAGGTGATATTAAAATCATTTGAAGATGCCCAAATGCTTGAACTCTGCACTCCGGTGCTTTATGGATCAGCCAAAATTATGGCTAATTATCGCAAGATGATGGAATTGCCAATGATACCATTCAACCAAATAGGGGTGGCATTAGATGCCAAAGATGGCAATTTTAATATCGTTAATGTCGTTGATGAAGAGACAAAAGTAGAACCAGGTCAATCGACTCGCGAAGCGGGCGAAGCGGCGTTTGCAGCACTTGAACGTGCTGTAGCCGACTTGCGCAACGGCGAGATTGATGTGATTGTTACTGCCCCCATCAACAAGCATAATATCCAAAGTGAGACATTCACTTTCCCCGGTCACACCGAATATCTTGAAACATCACTCGGCGAGGATGGCGAAAAGGCGTTGATGATACTCTGTAACGACAACTTACGTGTAGCTCTCGTTACGGGACACTTGCCTATCGCCAAAGTGCCTGCAGCGATAACCAAAGATGCTATCATCGAAAAATTGGAGATTTTCAACAAGTCGTTGAAACAAGATTTCGGCATCGACCGCCCACGCATTGCGGTGTTGTCGCTCAATCCTCATGCCGGAGAAAACGGTCTCCTTGGCATGGAAGAACAAGAAATCATAACACCTGCGATAGAAGAAGCATATGCAAAAAGAATCTATTGTTTCGGTCCATACGCTGCCGATGGTTTGTTTGGTAGCGGACAATACGCTCGATTTGACGGAGTGTTGGCAATGTATCACGACCAAGGCTTGGCTCCTTTCAAAACAATGGCGATGGACAATGGTGTTAACTATACCGCCGGATTGCCCTATGTGCGGACATCACCCGACCATGGAACCGGATACGATATTGCCGGCAAAGGTATTGCATCGGAAGCCTCATTCCGTCAAGCTATTTATCAAGCAATAGATATTTACTACACTCGTGAGAATGAGGAATATATACATCGCCACCCATTGCGCCGTCAATACTTTGACAAGAGCAAAGACAATGTGGTGCTCGACTTGACAAAAGATGCTGAAGAATAACGACTAAATCAGAAATTTAGATATAATGAATTATGCAATAATCGCAGCCGGTGAAGGCTCGCGTCTTGTTCAAGAGGGGGTAAAACTCCCCAAACCACTTGTGACACTCAATGGCACTCCGATGATACGTCGCTTGATTGATATTTTCATGCGTTGCAACCCCACATCGTTAAGCATCATCGTCAACGAAGAGATGCACCAAGTGAGAGAGTATCTTGAAAGCCTCGAATTGCCGGTACCATTTAAATTGGTGGTTAAATCGACTCCAAGTTCGATGCACAGTTTTTATGAAGTGAGCCGTCATTTTGATAGTGGCAAATTCTGCCTGACCACTGTCGATACCATTTTTCGTGAGGATGAGTTTCGCAAATATATTGAGGCTTTTGAGGCCGATGAGCAAGCCGACGGCTACATGGCTGTGACATCGTTTATTGACGATGAAAAGCCATTGTATATCGACACTGACGATAAAATGAACATTACCGCATTTCGCGATAGTGCATGGGATGGGGTGAAATTTATCTCAGGTGGTGTTTATGGGCTTACTCTACCTGCGTTAAAGGTGCTTGAGGATTGCATGGCAAACGGCGTTTCACGCATGCGCAACTATCAGCGTGCGCTCGTTGATGCCGGTTTGAGACTGAAAGCACATCAGTTTGACAAAATCGTTGACGTGGATCATGCCGGCGATATCGCAACCGCCGAAGCATTTGTCTCTCAATAATTTAAAATTTAGAGCTAACCAAAACAATTATATAACGATGGCAGAGATAACAATAGCCGGAATTATGAGGGCCGGGGCATACTCGCCCAATCACATTGGCAACGATGCCGCGATTTTCAACGTGGTTGCCGACCAATTGCGCAAGCGTGGATGTGTGGTTAATGTCTATAGCGAGGAGCAATTGATAGCCGGTGATATAACCGAAAATATCATCGTGAATATGTGTCGCGAGCAGAAATCTATCGCATTGTTACAACAACTTGAAGATAGCGGGAAAATTGTGATTAACTCCGGATATGGCATTGAAAATTGCACTCGTGAGCGCATGACTCGCATTCTTATCGGTAGCAACATCCCATATCCTGAAAGTCTGATGGTCAATACCAACGAAAATATCAAAGACGCTCTTCAAAAGGGTGATTATACTCAATGTTGGATTAAACGTGGAGACTTCCATGCTATGCATAAAGAAGATGTGAGCTATGTGCGCCATCCCGAAGAAGCTCAAGAAGTGCTCCAAGAGTATTTTTTGCGTGGCATTAATCGTGCTGTCATCAATAAGCACCTTGTTGGCGACTTAGTGAAGTTCTATGGCGTACAAGGCACTCCATTCTTCTTCTGGTTTTACCCATTTGACTTGGGACACAGCAAGTATGGACATGAAGCAATTAACGGCAAGTCACAAGGCATTGAATTTGATGTTGAAAAAATGCGTGAGATCTGTCAAAGCGCATCAGAAGTGCTTGACGTGAAAATATATGGTGGCGACTGCATCGTGTCACCCGATGGTGATATCAAAATCATTGATTTCAACGATTGGCCAAGTTTTGCCCCATGTCGCATGGAGGCAGCACCCCATATCGCGAAATGTATTCTCAGTGAAATCAAAAATCGTAAATAAAAATCAAGACCAACGATATGAGTGACCTATCTTCAAACACAAGCGAAAAAAAATCAAGCTATCGCGACTCGCTCAAGTCGATGGATACCGAAGAAACATTTGACTTGATTTTTTATCGTCGCATTGGATTTGCTTGGGCTTGTCTCGCTAAAAAACTTGGCGTAACCCCTAACGCAATTACCATCGCATCTATATTTCTCGGCATCGGAGCCAGTGTGATGTTTTATTACAATAACATCTGGCTAAACGTAGTAGGTATGCTGTTGCTCATTTGGGCAAACTCATTCGACAGTGCCGACGGCCAATTGGCTCGCATGACAAAACAGTATTCACGCATCGGGCGCATTCTTGATGGTATGAGTGGCGACCTTTGGTTTGCAGCGATTTATGTGGCAATCTGCTTGCGTGAAAATGCTACAACCGATTTCTTCGGCGACCACTCATGGCTCATTTGGGTGGTGGCAGTCGTAACCGGACTTTTTCACGCTCAACAAGCGGCGATGGCCGACTATTACCGTAACTTCCACCTGTATTTCCTCAAAGGTGAAGAGGGTAGCGAACTTGACTCCACTGCTCAATTGCAAACCAAATTAGACGAGCTTTCATGGCGCAAAAACTTCATGCAGAAGTTGACATTGACATTTTATACCAACTATACCAAAGGTCAAGAACGCTTGACCCCCTCAATGCAAAAGTTGCGAGGGAAATTGCGCACACAATGGGGTGGCAATTTTGCGACTCAAGAATTTCGCGACGCGTTCCGCGCAAAGAGTCTCCCATTGATGAAATACACCAATATGCTATCGTTCAACACTCGCGTCTTTGCATTATTCGCAGCATTGTTCATAGGTATGCCTTGGTTGTATTTTGCATTTGAATTAACTGTGCTTAATATCATGTTGGTATATATGGTGATGCGTCACGAAAGAATATGTAAAAACTTTATTATCGAACTTGAAAATGGCAAGTATTAAGGGCGTTATATTTGACTATGGTGGCACTATCGATAGTCGTGGCGTACATTGGAGCGAAATCATTTGGGACGGCTACCAATTTGCCGGTGTAAACGTAACTAAAGAACAATTTCGCGAATGTTATGTGTTTGCCGAACGAGAACTCGCACGCACTCTACACATTCTCCCTCACCACAATTTCCATGACCTATTGGTTATTAAAATGAATATCGAGATGGATTATCTTGTGGAACAGGGATTGATGACCAAAGAAACAGCGAAACAAGCAGCTCCGATAGTGGCAAAGTATTGCTATGACCAAGCTCGTGAGTGTATTGAAGAGGCTCGACCGACAATTGAGGCATTATATGATAAATACCCACTTGTATTAGTCTCTAATTTCTACGGAAATGTAGAAAGCGTACTTGCCGACTTTGACTTGCGTCGCTATTTTAAAGAAATCGTAGAATCGGCAGTAGTGGGAGTGCGCAAACCCGATCCTAAAATTTTTGCGCTTGGTGTTGAGGCTCTTGGTTTGCAACCCGAAGAGGTGCTAGTGATAGGTGACAGTTATAAAAAAGATATAGTACCCGCCGAAACAATCGGTTGCCAAGTGGCATGGATTAAGGGTAAAGGTTGGACTGCCGATGAAGATGCGGTAAACCACCCTGCGATTGTCAAAAAACTTGACGAAGTGCTCAATGTGGCATTTTGATTGGTTAACAATTGAATTGGAGAATTAGCCTTAAATTCAAGTTTATTTGCTAAAATGGCGAAATTTTAGCAGTGATTTACAAAAAATAGGGAAGTTTATCAGTCAACTAATTTTACAATTCAAAACTTATATGTATTTTTACACGCTTTTTGTGATGTAAATCCTTAAAAGCATGACAAATCAGAAAAAAGTAAACATAAATAACCAAATTTATTCAATTCAATCATGAGTAATGAAGTAAAAAAAGCCGAAGGTAAACTCGGTGTTATGGTTGTAGGTCTCGGTGCTGTGACTACAACATTTATGACCGGTGTCTTGATGGCACGCAAAGGTCTTGCAAAGCCTGTTGGCGCGATGACTCAATATGACAAAATTCGCGTTGGAAAAGGTGCTGATAAGAAATATCTTAAATACAACGAAATCGTTTCTATCGCTGACCTCAACGACATCGTGTTTGGCGCATGGGACGTATATCCTGCAAACGCATACGATGCAGCCATCAATGCTGCGGTTCTTAAAGAAAAAGACATCAACCCCGTAAAAGACGAGCTTGAAAAAATCGTTCCTTTGAAAGCTGCGTTTGACAAGAACTACGCAAAACGTCTTGAAGGCGACAACGTAAAAGAATGCAAGGATCGTTGGGATATGACCGAACAACTTCGCGAAGACATCCGCAACTTCAAGAAAGAAAACGGAGTTGATCGTGTTGTAGTTCTTTGGGCAGCATCTACCGAAGTTTATGTTCCTATTAACGAAGAAGTACACTATAAACTCGCTGATCTCGAAGCTGCAATGAAGGCTAACGATGTTGAAAACATCGCTCCTTCTATGTGCTATGCTTATGCAGCTCTTGCTGAAGGTGCTCCTTTCATCATGGGTGCCCCCAACACTACTATCGACATTCCCGCAATGTGGGAAATGGCAGAAAAGACCAAAATGCCTATCGCCGGCAAAGACTTCAAAACAGGTCAAACTCTTGTTAAATCAGGTTTCGCTCCTATCATCGGTACTCGTTGCTTAGGCCTTGCAGGTTGGTTCTCAACCAATATTCTTGGTAACCGTGACGGTCTTGTTCTTGATGAGCCAGCTAACTTCCGCACAAAAGAAGTGAGCAAGCTTTCTACTCTTGAATCAATTCTCGTTCCTGAAAATCAACCCGACCTATATACCGACTACTACCACAAGGTTCGTATCAACTACTATCCACCTCGCAACGACAACAAAGAAGGTTGGGATAACATTGATATCTTTGGCTGGATGGGTTACCCAATGCAAATCAAGATTGACTTCCTCTGTCGCGACTCTATCCTCGCCGCGCCATTGTGTCTTGACCTTGTATTGCTCAGCGACCTCGCAGCTCGCGCCGGTCGTTACGGAACTCAACGCTTCTTGAGTTTCTTCCTCAAGAGCCCACAACACGACTACACACAAAACGAAGTTCCCGTCAACCATCTCTTCCAACAATATGTAATGTTGAAGAACGCTATCCGCGAAATGGGTGGTTACGAAGCTGACGAAGAAATCGACTAATAAAAGTAACTTTTATTTTTCTTATAGCAAGGTTGCACGACTATTCCGGTCGTGCAACTTTTTTATTATCTTTGCGGCAATGAATAATGTTTCAGATAATAAAGTACCGGTCATAGGGATTGCGAGGCATCGATTAGCGACCGACGGCAATGGAGTGACAACGCTTGTCGCATTTCATGGTTGCCCATTGCGCTGTAAGTATTGCCTTAACCCCCAATCATTAGGCGATGACAAACCTCGGCAATGTTATACTGCTGCGTCGTTATATAATGAAGTAAATATCGACAACCTATATTTTATTGCGACCGAGGGTGGTGTAACATTTGGTGGAGGTGAACCATGTTTGAGGCACGATTTTATACTTCAGTTCAAAGAGCTATGCGGGAATGATTGGAAACTGACATTGGAGACATCTTTAAACGTACCTCAACGGTTTTTTAGCTCATTGCTACCGGGAATTGATAATTTCATCGTTGATGTTAAAGATATGAACTCAAAAATATATCAATTATACACCGGCAAAGACAACCACAATGTGTTGGATAATTTAAAGCTATTGATTGAACATAATCGACAGCATGACACAATTATACGACTTCCATTGATACCATCATTTAACACCGAAGAGGATAGGATTAAAAGCCGAAGCATTCTTGAAAATATGGGATTTCACAATTTCGATATATTTACTTATACTATAAAGTAAAAAATCACTATATTTGTCTTAGTTTAAACCATAACCGATTAATAGCATGTACCGCGGGAAACAGACGTGTCGCATTTTAAAGGAAATACGCCGACAGATTGCAGAAGCAAACGATATCGAATATGCAACATCAGAGTGTCAATATAAAGGGGACTGCCTTGGCACATGTCCAAAGTGTGAAGCCGAAGTGCAATACCTTGAACGCCAACTATCAGCACGTCGTCTTGCCGGCAAATCAATCGCCCTCGCCGGAATATCCGTTAGCTTAATAGCGTTAAGCAGTTGTGGTAATAAGCAACAACCAACGTTAGAGCTTCCCTTAACAGATACAACTGAACAGTCTCAAAATATAGAAATCACGTCTGGCGCAAACACAACTTTATCAGATAAAGCCCCAACCGATTCTGATAAGACCGCAAACAACTCCGACACACTTGAGCGTACAGAGTTTCTAATTGTCGGTGAAATAAATAATCCTGACACTGCCTACAATACAAGCAATTCTGTATTAGAAGAATTAGAAGGAGAAGTGAATTATGTACCAGATAACACGCAAATAGAGTAATCTAAGAAGCCTATAATGTTGCCAAATACTTCTCAAATCTAAAGCGACCGCTTGATTTTGTGTCAAGCGGTCGCTGTTATGTTGAGAAGATATTTCTATCGGGTTTTACTCTTCGTCACGGCGGTAGTTGCGATCGTCACGGCGAGGACCACGATTGTTATCACGACGAGGACCGCCATGATTATCGCGGCGAGGGCCACGGTCGTTATTATCACGACGAGGGCCACGATCAGGACGTGGAGCGCGAACAGGCTCTACATATCCCTCAGGTTTGGGTTGAAGCGCACGCATTGACAAGCGGAATTTGCCGGTTTTCTTGTCGATTTCAATGAGTTTTACTTCAAGAGTGTCGCCTTCGTTGATGCCTGACGCTTCCATATTTTCAATGCGATCCCAGCTGATTTCCGAGATGTGGAGAAGACCATCGCGATTAGGCATAAACTCTACAAACGCACCAAATTCAAGAATTGAACGCACTTTACCGGTGTAAACTTTGCCCTCTTCGGGAAGTTCGACGATAGCGTTAATCATTGACAACGCTTTATCGATAGCGTCTTTGTTGGCAGCAGCAACTTCAATGTAACCTTCATTGTCGATTTCATCGATTGATACAGTTGCGCCACTCTCTTCTTGAATGCCTTGGATGATTTTTCCGCCCGGACCGATAACAGCACCAATAAGGTCTTTAGGTATAGTCATTGTCACGATGCGAGGCACGTGAGGTTTGTAATCTTCACGAGGAGCGGGGATGGTTTCATTAATCTTGTTAAGGATGTGGAGACGACCATCACGAGCTTGCATAAGTGCCTTTTCAAGGATTTCGTAAGAAAGACCATCACACTTGATGTCCATTTGCGTTGCGGTGATACCATCAACCGTACCGGTTACTTTAAAGTCCATATCTCCGAGGTGGTCTTCGTCACCGAGGATATCAGAGAGTACGGCATATTTTGAACTTTCGGTGTCAGTGATAAGTCCCATCGCGATACCACTCACAGGTTTTTTCATCTTCACACCGGCATCAAGCAATGCAAGTGTACCGGCACAAACGGTTGCCATAGACGATGAACCATTTGACTCAAGAATGTCTGACACAATGCGACATACATAGGGAAACCCTTCGGGGAACATGCGTTTCAACGCGCGGTGAGCAAGATTTCCGTGACCGATTTCACGACGACCTACGCCACGCACCGGTTTAGCTTCGCCGGTAGAAAATGGGGGGAAGTTGTAGTGAAGAAGGAATCGTTCACGACCTTGACACAATACCTCGTCAAGAATTTTTTCATCGAGTTTTGTTCCAAGTGTAACGGTTGACAATGATTGAGTCTCGCCACGAGTGAACACTGCCGATCCGTGAGGTCCTGGCAAATAGTCAACTTCACACCAAATAGGGCGAATATCGGTTGTTTTGCGGCCATCCAAACGGATACCTTCATCAAGAATGCAACGGCGCACTGCTTCTTTCTCTACATCGTGATAGTAACGTTTCACGAGTGGAGTTTTTTCATCGCGTTCTTCTTCGGGAAGAGCTTCGAGATATTCTTCGCAAATGGCTTTGAAGCTATCTTGACGCCAATGTTTGTCGGCGCAACCGGCTTTAGCTATCGCATAAACTTTGTCATAGCATTTTTCGCGAACATCCTTACGGAGGTCTTCGTCATTAACTTCGTGGCAGTATTCGCGTTTAACAGTAGCACCCACAGCTTCGGCAAGTTCCAATTGAACTTTGCATTGCTCTTTAATTGCATCGTGAGCGACTTTAAGCGCGGCAAGAAGGTCGGCTTCTGAAACTTCATCCATTTCACCTTCCACCATCATGATGTTGTCGTAAGTAGCACCTACCATCAAATCCATATCGGCATTTTCGAATTGCTCAAATGTGGGGTTGATGATAAACTCACCATCAACACGAACTACTCGCACTTCAGAGATAGGCCCATTGAAAGGTATGTCAGAAACGGCGATTGCTGCCGAAGCCGCAAGACCTGCAAGCGCATCGGGCATATCAACGCCATCTGAAGAATACATTGTAACGTTTACAAAAGTGTCGGCATGATAATTATCGGGAAAAAGGGGACGCAAAACACGGTCAACAAGACGTGCAGTCAAAATCTCATAGTCCGACGCACGACCTTCGCGTTTCAAGAATCCTCCGGGGAAACGTCCTGCCGAAGAGAATTTTTCTTTATACTCAACTTGGAGGGGCATAAAATCTACTCCCTCGCCGGCTTCTTTTGCCGAAACTACTGTCGCAAGGAGCATTGTGTTGCCCATGCGCAATTCTACCGCTCCATCGGCTTGTTTGGCAAGTTTGCCGGTTTCAAGAGTGATGGTGCGACCGTCACTTAGCTCGATGGTTTTCTTAATTGGATTTACCATAAAATAAATTGATTTTTTACTGCTTAAATTTCATGCAAAGATACATAAAAACTATGAGATTCAGGGGATTTATCGCAATAAAATGACGCAATAAGCGACAAAAAGAGGTCAAATCAGAATTGAATTTGACCTCTTAGGGAAATTTATTGTAAAATTGCTTTATTATTGCCTTGTGCAGTGTTATTTTTTTGGAGTATAACGAGCATTAAGTTCTTTGATGATGTCGCCGGTAACATCAAGAGAATCATTCCATGTCGCACCTGCCGATTTCCAAAGTATGGCATCAAAGTGATGCAAATTGTTATAATCAATAAGCACCGAGTTTATAGAATCCAAGATCTCAGCACGCAAACGCAAATTTTCTTCTTGTGCTTGACGTTCAAGTCGTGCAATATAGGTTTCCGCGTCTTTTTGCATTTGCCCTAATCGTTCAAGGTCGGCGTTATAGCTAGCTTCACTGAGATAGCCGTTTGATTTAACTTTTTGCTCAATTTGAGTTGCCAATTGTTGTAATTCTGTTTGCTTAGCTTTTATCTGACGCTCGTAGTTGCTTGATGTGCGCACGATAAAACTTTCGTAATCTTTTGCCAAATTATAATTAGCCAAAATTGAGTCTTGATCTACATAGCGAATGTTAATGCTTGTCGATGCCGCATAAACGGCCTTATCTTGCTTTGCCTCTTCCTTTTTTACATCTTCAGAGCATGACGTTACACCTATGAAGAGTAGAACACTTAATGTCCAGATGATTTTTTTCATTTCTGATGAACTTATTTTTTATTTATGTTGTTTTGATTTAATTGTTGAAGGATATGAACGTGTCCCGATGGGAATTTTCCACCCTTAATAAAAAACACTTTTATCCCCAACAATAGTAATGCGATTGCAATTAGAATTATCGACAGAATTACCAATTTCACTGATAAAAAGCGTTTTTACAATGCAAATATATAAAACGTATCTAAATTATTTGTTACATATAAATTTTATTTTGTAACTTAGTGAGCGAATAACATTCTTTTTAAGTATATTTTAAAGATATTGAAACATTTTAAAACGTAAAACTATATCAATTTATGACACTCAAAGATTTAAAACCGACCTTGGTATGGTCGATATTTGATGAGATAACCAAAGTTCCTCGCCCCTCAAAAAAGGAGGAGAAAATACGCCAATGGCTGCTTGAATTCGCCGCAAAACACAATCTTGAAGTTAAGACCGATGAGATTGGGAATGTTGTGATGCGCAAGCCCGCGACTCCCGGTCATGAAGACGCTCCCACATTGATAATGCAGGCTCACATGGATATGGTGTGTGAAGCAAGTGACAAAACTTTTGACTTTGACAACAATCCCATTACGACCATTATAGAGGGGGATTGGGTGAAAGCTAATGAAACCACTCTCGGAGCCGACAATGGTATCGGTATGGCAGGTGCACTTGCCGCTCTTGTTGATGACACATTGGTTCATGGTCCGCTTGAAGCATTGTTTACTGTCGATGAGGAAACCGGCCTTACCGGTGCCAACAATCTTGGTGACGGCATGATTACCGGCTCGATATTGCTCAACCTTGACTCTGAAGATGACGCTGAGATCTTTGTAGGATGTGCCGGTGGTGTTGACACCACTTGCATATTCAAGTACAACAATGCCGAGGTCCCTGCCAATTATCATTACTTTAAGATAAATATAGAAAAAGGTCAAGGCGGTCACTCAGGGTGTGACATTCACCTTGGTCGTGCCAACGCAAATAAGCTATTGGCTCGTTTCTTGTGGGGAATTTCTCAAAAAATGGAAATGGTTCTTGCCGAAATTGGGGGCGGAAATCTCCGCAATGCGATTCCTCGTGATGCGTTTGCTGTATTTGGTGTCCCCATTGCCGACAAAGAGGATGTGCGTGTAGCAATGAACCACTTTATTGCCGACGTAGAAAATGAATACAAGGATATAGAGCCTACTTTGACAATCACCCTTGAAAGTGCCGACAACCCTGCGACACGTATCGACTCGGTTACAGCAGATTGCTTGATTGGCGCATTATATAGCGCACCTCATGGTGTCATTTCAATGAGCCGTGAGCTTGAAGGGCTTGTAGAAACCTCAACCAATCTTGCCGCAGTCAAGATGATGCCCAAGAATGAAATCCTTGTAACCACCAGTCAACGTAGTTCTGTAGATTCTCGCAAATGGGACATCGCTCGCCAAGTTGAGGCTTTGTTTGCGCTCGCCGGAGCCACCGTCACTCATGGAGATGGCTATCCCGGATGGGCACCCAATATGAAATCTCCAATTATGGAAATCGCACGCGATGCTTATGCGGAACTATATCAAATCACACCTGCTATTAAGGCTATTCATGCCGGTCTTGAATGTGGATTGTTCTTGGAAAAATATCCTCATTTGGATATGGTTTCGTTTGGACCCACATTGCAAGGGGTACACTCTCCGTCAGAAAGAATGTATATCCCTGCAGTTGAACGCTTCTGGGGACAACTTACACTCATCTTAAAGAAAGTGGCAGATTTAAAGAAATAACATTATATTTGCATATTAAATAAATTAGGTTAGGCCTGACGCTACCGTGAGGTAGTGTCAGGTTTTTAATATCACCCTCGACTCAAATATAAATGAAACAACTACTATTATACCCCTTATGCTTGGGAGTTGCATCGTTTGGCTATACCAACACCTCAGATACCACAGACCAGGTCCATGCATTAGCCGACTCAACTGCGATCAGCGACACTATTGCTATCTCTGTGGTCGAAGCCATTGTAGTTGATACATCAATCACGATTGATAGCATAACCGGTGACACCATTGCCCAAATCCCCATGAGACTTAGCGAAGAGGATTATCAAATTGTTGCCGAACGTCTTGGCATTGAAGTCGCCGTAATCAAAGCGGTCGTTGAAGTCGAAGCCGGTCACGCCCATTGTGGTTTTGGCGAAGAAAATCGACCTATTATCAATTTTGACGTGAAAATTTTCAAACGTTTTGCCTCTCGCAATGGCATAGATCTTTCAAGCTACCGCAAAACTCATGCTGTGGTTTTCTCAAAACCAGATATTAGAAAGTATGGCTCAAAACAAGCAGCACAGTGGGCACGATTTAACGCAGCTTGTGAGATTGATAGCATTACAGCCATTGAAGGAACCTTTTGGGGAATGTTTCAGATCGGGGGATTTAATTGGAAGAAATGCGGAGCATCAAGCATCTCTGAATTTTACAAGGCTATGTGTGAGTCGGAACACGCTCAACTCGAAGCATTTGCCAATTTCCTTGTCTCATGCAACATGGTAGAGGCTTTGAAAAAGAAAAATTGGAACCAATTTGCATATCGCTATAACGGACCCAAATACAAATCGCGAGGCTACCACACCAAACTCGCTCGCGCCTACAAAAAACATTCCAAATTTTAATTGACAATCCATAAGGTAAATTTATAATCACAAAGCATAGGTTATGATGATTGGAGCGTTTTATGTGTAACAACGTCAAGAAAGTAATATAAGAATGAGGCGGGAAATCAACAAACTTCCCGCCTCATTCTTATAAGGAACTAATTGTTACAAATTAGTCTTTGAGTTTTGCTTTGATAAACTCGCGGTTGAGACGAGCAATGTTGCTCAACGGAATGTTTTTGGGACATTCAGCTGCACAAGCTCCGGTGTTGGTACAGTTACCAAAACCGAGTTCGTCCATCTTCTTAACCATTGCACGAGCGCGACGAGCACGTTCAACTTGACCTTGAGGAAGTAGTGCAAATTGACTAACTTTAGCCGAAACGAACAACATAGCAGAGCCATTCTTACAAGCAGCAACACATGCACCACAACCGATACATGTAGCAGAGTCCATAGCGATGTCGGCAACTTCCTTAGAGATAGGAGTAGCATTGGCATCGGGAGCCGCGCCACAATTGAATGAGGTATAACCACCTGCTTGTTGGATTTTATCAAACGCGTTACGGTCAACCATCAAGTCGCGGATTACGGGGAATGCCGCAGAACGCCAAGGCTCGATAGTGATAGTGTCGTTGTTTTTAAACTTGCGCATGTGTAATTGGCAAGTGGTGATGCCTTGAACAGGACCATGTGGGTGTCCATTGATATAAAGCGAGCACATACCACAGATACCTTCGCGGCAGTCGCTATCAAACACAACAGGCTCTTCACCTTTCTCAACAAGCTGTTGGTTGAGCATATCGAGCATTTCAAGGAAACTGCTGCCGGTAGATACATTTTCAAGACGATAGTTGACGAACTGTCCTTTAGCCTTAGGACCACGTTGACGCCAAATTTTCAAGTTTACGCTAATTGTCTTTTCCATTTGTGTAATTTATTTATTTGGTAGGAGCCGAGGGAGTCACCATTATGGCATTCCCTCGACAGCCACGTGGTTTTACTTATGATTTATAGTTACGGGTTTGAACTTGGATAGCTTCATATTTGAGCGGTTCTTTGAGAAGCACAGGCTTTTCATCGTCGCCGGTATATTTCCAGCAGCTCACATACATATATTCTTCGTCGTTACGAGCGGCTTCGCCATCAGCAGTTTGATACTCTTCACGGAAGTGAGCACCACAAGACTCGTTGCGGTGGAGAGCGTCGATAGCCATCATTTTTGCCATAACGAGGAAGTCTTCAAGACGGAGAGCTTTTTCAAGTTCGGTGTTGAGGTCATCAGCTTTACCTACGATGCGAAGGTCACTGTAGAACTCTTTGCGCACTTCTTCAACTGCGTCAAGAGCATTAACGAGGCTTTGAAGTGTGCGACCCATACCCACGAGATCCCACATAACGTGACCGAGGTGTTTGTGGATTTCATCGGGAGACTTAGTACCCTTGATGTTCATTAGGCGTTCGATGCGAGCACGCACGTCGGCTTCAGCTTTGTCAAATTCAGGAGCATCGGTAGTGAAGTGAGGCACCTTGATTTGGTCGCTGAGGTAGTTTTGCATTGTGTATGGAAGCACGAAGTAACCATCGGCAAGACCTTGCATGAGCGCAGATGCACCAAGACGGTTAGCACCATGATCAGAGAAGTTACATTCACCGATAGCGAAAAGACCTTTAACTGATGTTTGGAGTTCGTAGTCAACCCAGATACCACCCATTGTATAGTGACTTGCGGGGAAAATCATCATAGGGGTTTCGTATGGGTTGTCATCAGAAATCATTTCATACATTTCAAAGAGGTTTCCATAACGGTCACGCACTACATCTTCACCAAGGCGTTGGATAGCGTATTTAAAGTCAAGATATACGGCATTGCCGGTTCCTACACCATAACCCGCATCACAACGTTCTTTTGCCGCACGGCTGGCGATGTCACGAGGACAAAGGTTACCGAATGCGGGATAACGACGTTCAAGGTAGAAGTCACGATCTTCGTCGGGGATATCGGTAGGTTTCATCTTGCCTGCGCGGATAGCTTCGGCATCTTCTTTCTTTTTGGGAACCCAGATGCGGCCATCGTTACGGAGAGATTCACTCATAAGTGTAAGCTTAGATTGATCTTCACCGTGAACGGGGATACAAGTTGGGTGAATTTGAGTAAACGCAAGGTTAGAGAGGTAAGCCCCTTTCTTGAATGCTTGAATAGCGGCAGAACCGTTACAACCCATAGCGTTGGTAGAAAGGAAGAATGCACGACCATAACCACCGGTTGCGAGAACAACAGCGTGAGCTGCATAACGTTCGATTTCACCGGTTACGAGGTTGCGCACGATAATACCGCGAGCACGACCATCGATGATTACAACATCGAGCATTTCACGGCGGTTGTAAGACTTCACTGTGCCTTTATTGATTTGGCGGTTGAGTGAAGCATAAGCGCCGAGAAGAAGTTGTTGACCGGTTTGACCTTTAGCATAGAATGTACGAGAAACTTGCGCGCCACCAAAAGAACGGTTGGCAAGAGTACCGCCGTATTCGCGAGCGAAAGGTACACCTTGTTGAACACATTGGTCGATGATATTATTTGACACTTCGGCAAGACGGTAAACGTTGGCTTCACGAGAGCGGAAGTCACCACCTTTTACAGTGTCATAGAAAAGACGATAAACAGAGTCACCATCGTTCTGATAATTCTTGGCAGCATTGATACCACCTTGAGCCGCGATAGAGTGAGCGCGACGAGGGCTGTCTTGGATACAGAAGTTGAGTACGTTGAAACCCATTTCTCCAAGAGTTGAAGCAGCCGAAGCACCTGCAAGACCGGTACCAACGACGATGATGTCGAGGTTACGTTTGTTGGCAGGGTTCACAAGTTTTTGGTGAGCCTTATAGTTAGTCCACTTTTCAGCGACAGGACCTTCGGGTATTTTAGAGTCGATCGCAGTAGTGGCAGCCGATTCGATGTCGGCATAATCCTTCATAATGGGAGTTGAGTCGATCATTCCCTCAATGTTTTGTTTAGTTGCCATATCGCTAATTATTTAGTGGGTTCAGGATTTTGTTTTTGCATTTCATGTTGTTGAATTGCCATGAGAGTAAACATGTCACGATTCATATTTGCATTTAACAACAATGTCTTGTAATAAGATGGTGCCTGTTTTTCAATCATACCTACAAACGAAACTACTTTTGCTATTGCTGCTTCTTCAATTTCTGCAGCTTTCATCTCGGTTTCAGGAGTTTGGTTTGCCATCAAGTCCAGTTTAGCAACCTCTTCTATCATATTAGCCTTTACTTCTTCAATTTCTTCAGCCCAGAATTCACCATATTGTTCTTGGAGTTGAGGATCATTGAGGTAGAATTTTTCGTTAGCTTTCCAAGTAAAAACGAGTGCTTGAACAACAAAAAGACCTACAACGATAGTAGTCCAAGCCGAAGCTACTTTTTTCAAGCGGGGCATCCAGGTGCCGTTGTTCCAACCTGCGGTTTGGAACATTGACCAGAAACCATGGTTCATGTGGAACCAAAGAGCCACGAAGCCAACGATATAAATTACAGAAGTCCAAATTTCAGAGAAAGCGGACTGAATGAACAATGTGCCGAAAGCGGGGTGAGCGGGAACACCTTCTACCTGAGCCCAAGTCGCAGGATCGTGAGAAATAATTTCGGCAAGCTGCATTTTAGCCCAGAATTGGATCATGTGAACTGCAAGGAACGCGACAACCACGACACCAAGCACGAGCATGTTGTTTGACGACCATTCCACTTGAGGAGGAAGAGTAGTCACTGCATAACGGTCGTTACCGCGAGCTTTACGGTTTTGAAGAGTAAGGATCACAGCATAAACGATGTGAACCAAGAAAAGGAACGCGAGACCTGCTGAAGCAACGAGCGCATACCAATTTGCGCCTAAGAAAGCACAAATGTCATTGTAAGCGGCCGGCCAAAAAACAGCCACTGTGTTCATCAGCACGTGAAACGTTAAAAATAGGATAAGGGCAGCTCCTGTAATTGACATGATGAGCTTCCTACCTATAGATGAGTTTGTTAACCACATAGATGTTAGAAATTTATAAAATTATTAATAGATATTAGTTTATTCGCTGTTTTTGCAATGTGCAAATTTAATGCAAATTACTCGCGTTTACAACAATTAAGTAAAAAACTTTTCACAAAAAGCGGGCGACTGCTTTGAATTATTCAAAATCAATCGCCCGGTAAGCTAAATAGAGAATTGTTTTTCTGCAATTTTAAATGTATTTCTTGAGTGCTGATGCAAGTTTCGAGGCGTCATCAACTCGCTCAACCAACTCTCCGGCTCGATTAATGATAAATGTTGTGGGAGTATTGGTGTTTACGTTGTATTTCAACAAATTAATTGACGCGTTGCTCCCTGAGTTATGGACAGAAATCCACGGAAGATTTTGAGAGCCGATTTTCCAAGTGGATTGATGCGCATCGGTTGACACTTGATATATCTGCAATCCTCGATCCTTGTATTGGTCATAAACCTTGCGCAACTCTAAATTGTAAGCAGGAGCAATCGCTTCACCATAGGACACAAAACTGAGGATGGTCACATCTCCCACAGAGCTAATTTGAGCCAAGCTATGAGCCTTTCCGTCAACATCATAAAGATTTATATCTTGTGGCAGACTTGATTCTGACAGATACAAAGTATCAGTGTGAGCGACAGCTGCAGATAGTGTTTTTGACTTACGATAAGTCGCATTAATTTCATGGAAATATGCTTCTAAAAATTTAGTACGGGGATCTTCAGGGCGATATTGCATTGCAATGTTGGTGATACTTCTGATTTTAGAGAAATCCTGACGATTTTTAGGGTTGAGCAATAGCGAATCTCCGACAATGCGGGCTATCAAATAATTGCCCACAACCATAGTCGCCGAATCTTCAATCGCCATGCGCAAAAACTCTTTTTTCAGGTCATGATTGGCAAGCAACTCTTCAACTCTCGCACTATCTACATAGCTATTAATCACAGAATCGATATACATAATGATCTCAACCTGTGGACTACCGACAAGTTTATAATCACGATCAAAATGAGACGCATCGGCTTTTACAACGATTGTTTCATCAGCAATATATGGAAAATAAATCATCTTACCTTCAAGGTTAAGACGATAAATGTCGGGGTGAGATTTCAAAGGATGTTGCATGTAAAATCCGCCTTCATCAATCAAGTTGAATGTATCAACCGGATACCAACGCCCATTGGCAGAAGCCTCCAAGAGAAGCACCTTATCGGCTCCACCATTAATGGTCCCTTTTACGGTCCATTTCGGTTCTTTTTCGCCACAACTCCATAAGCCTAACAGCATTATCGTTGCGACGATTGATAATAACGCCTTTTTCATATACAGAGGAGTTTGTTTAGAATAGTTCGGAATGGTTATTTCCCATGGCATCGGCAATAGTTTGTGCAATGCGAGCCATTTCATCGGGAGCTACTGTAGCCTTTTCTTTGAAGAAATTCATATCTTTCTCCTCGTTGATGGGAATTAAGTGAATATGGGCATGAGGCACTTCAAGCCCCATAACTGCAACGCCAACGCGTTGACAAGGCATTGTCTGCTTGATTGCCGTTGCTACTCGCTTCGCAAAAAGTTGCAAATCGACATATTCTTCATCAGTGAGGTCAAACAAATAGTCAACTTCGCGCTTGGGAATTACAAGAGTGTGACCCGGCGCAACGGGGTTGATGTCGAGAAACGCATAATTGTTTTCGTCTTCCGCCACTTTGTATGACGGAATTTCACCTGCTACTATTTTGCTGAAAATCGTCGCCATAATGTCTTATAGGTTTTATTAGAATGATATTTCTACTATCTCAAATTTCACCATTCCAGATGGGACTTTGATTTCCACAACGTCACCGAGCTTGTGACCGAGCAATCCTTGGGCAATGGGAGTGCTTGATGCGATTTTTTTCTCCTTGAGGTCGGCTTCGCTGTCGGCAACGATGGTATATTCCATTACCATACCGTTGGCAACGTTTTTAATTTTCACTCTATTGAGTATTTGCACCTCCTCGTTGTTGAGGTTGCTATCGTCGATGATGCGAGCGTTTGCCACAAGGTCTTTAAGTTGTGCGATTTTCATTTCGAGCATACCTTGAGCCTCTTTCGCCGCATCATACTCAGCGTTTTCCGAAAGGTCGCCTTTGTCGCGAGCCTCTGCGATCGCTTGAGATATTTCAGGACGCTTAACGGTTTCAAGGTAAGCGATTTCTTCCATTTTTCTTTTATAACCCTCTTTGGTCATATAAGTTATTGCCATAGTTGTAAGTTTTTTATTAAACGTAAAAAAATAAAAGAATCTCAACAGTTATCGGTGTCGAGACCCCTTCGTGATTATCAAAATGTTTTTCTACCGCAAAGGTAGGTATTTTTATCGAATCACGCAAAATGTTTTAGTAAAATTTCTCAATTTCACATTTTTAGCTTAGTTTTCTCAACCTAATGAAATGCCATCAAGCAGTTTTATATATAATTCTATCGCATCTCTGATTTCGTCCAAGTATATAAACTCATCGGCAGTGTGAGATCGAGACGAATTTCCGGGACCCAATTTAAGAGAGGGGCAACTCAATAACGCTTGATCGCTCAATGTCGGTGACCCAAACGCATCTTTTCCCATAATCTCAAGGCGTTTTACAATAGGGTGAGATTGAGAAATTGACGATGGATTTAATCGCGTGGATCGTGGAGTCAAGCGACACTCAGGCACAGCGTTCCTTATCAATTCAAGAGTTTCATCGTTGCTATAAGCATCGGTAGTGCGCACATCAACCACTATTTTACACAAATCGGGGACAACATTATGTTGTGTGCCGGCTTGTATCTGTGTCACCGAAATTTTTACCGGCCCAAGCATATCTGAAGTTTTAGTGAATGTCAAATTTCTCAAACGCTCAATAATTGGCAATGCGTTGTATATCGCATTCACCCCCTCATTGCGAGCCGCATGCCCGGAAACCCCGTCAATTTCCCCATCCAAGACCATCAACCCTTTTTCGGTAATAGCCGGACACATTCCGGTCGGTTCGCCCACAATTGCGACCGAAATCGGAGGCAACAGAGGAAGTACCGACTCTATTCCATTTCTCCCACTCACCTCCTCTTCACACGACGCAAGCATCACAAGATTGTAATCACGATTGCGCTTGTTTAAATACAAGAATGAAACCAATAACGACACCAACGAAGCACCGGCATCATTGCTACCCAAGCCATAGAGACACCCATCTTCATCAACTTCGGGTGTAAATGGGTCACGAGTCCACCCGGCAACAGGCTTGACCGTATCTATATGAGAGTTAAGCAACAACGTAGGCATTTCGGGATTATACCCCTCAGCTATTACCCACACATTATTGCCATGACGTTGAGGTTCAACACCATTTACCCTCAAAAAATCATACACCTTGGTTGCGGCATTCCCCTCCTCTCGCGACACCGAAGGGATCGCAATAAGAGTTTTCAACAAATCCACCGCTTGATAATACAATTCATCCATAATGAGCGTAAAAGTATAATTTTTTTTCAAATCATACAAATTAATCGACTCAATACAACAAAACAAAATGCTGTCGCAAAGCAATTCTCGTCCAACTTAAATCATATCGGGAAAATACTACCCATGATTTTTGCTTTGCGACAGCCATAATAAAAATAAAAATGACTATTGAAAAAACCACGTTGCATCTCGTTGTTTTCTCTACAAAGTTACCTCAACGAGCAACCGTTTTCCTAAATTTTCGACGCATATTTGATGAAAGCATGGATGTTTTGTGTCGAGACATCATGTTTGCTTGATGAAACTGAAAAATTAATTCTCCTTAAATTCTCCATTTTTTATCGGAATTCTGTGTAAATTTGCGATATGAAAACATTTGAAGAATTAGGAGTGTGTGAAGAATTGCTTCTTGCGATTGCCGAGTTAGGTTTTGAAATGCCCATGCCGGTGCAAGAGCGTGTGATACCTCATCTATTGAATGAGGATAACGATGTTGTGGCTTTGGCTCAAACCGGCACGGGAAAAACCGCGGCATTTGGGCTTCCGGTATTGCAACGCATCGACACAAAAACTCGTCGTCCACAAGCATTAATTCTCGCGCCGACGCGCGAACTTTGCCTACAAATAGGCAGCGACCTTGCCGATTTCTCAAAATACATCCCCGATTTGTCGGTATTGCCTGTGTATGGCGGTTCAAGCATCGAGAGCCAAATACGCAGCCTGAAAAAAGGCGTTCATATTATCGTTGCGACTCCGGGACGTCTTATCGACCTGATAAATCGCGGTGTCGTGAAACTTCAAAATGTTCACACAGTCATTCTCGACGAAGCCGATGAGATGCTAAACATGGGGTTTCTCGACTCAATCGACGAGATATTGGCATCGGTCCCGAAAAACCGTAAAATGCTATTATTCTCGGCGACAATGCCTCCCGAAATCGCAAAAATCGCCAATAAATATATGCGCAATCACGAGGAATTTGTCATCGGCTCACGCAACGAAGGTGCCGAAAACGTGAAACACATATATTATATGGTAAACGCACGCGATAAATATCTTGCGTTGAAACGCATTGCCGATAACAACCCCAACATATTTGCCATCATATTTTGTCGCACCAAACGCGACACCCAAGAGATTGCCGACCAACTCATTCAAGACGGCTACAATGCCGATGCGCTTCATGGCGACCTATCGCAACAGCAACGCGACATCACGATGAAGAAATTTCGCGACCATGTGATTACAATCCTTGTCGCTACCGATGTCGCAGCCCGAGGACTTGACGTTGACAATCTCACTCATGTAATAAACTTCGGATTGCCCGATGATGTTGCGGTATATACCCACCGCTCAGGGCGCACCGGTCGTGCCGGCAAAACAGGGGTTTCAATCGCCATTGTACACACTCGAGAAAAGCACAAAATACGTGACATCGAAAAACAAATTGGCAAGAAATTTGAACGCAAGGAGGTGCCAACCCCTCAACATATCATAGAGAAACAACTCTACAACCTCGCCCACCGACTCGAATGTGTAGAAGTAAAAGATGAGGAAATCAACAAATATCTCCTCGGTGTGAGTCGCAAACTTGGGTGGTTGTCAAACGAAGACTTGTTGAAACGTGTTTTATCACTTGAATTCAACCGACTCCTTGATTACTACAAAGACGCGCCACAAATTGACGTGGTCGAGGATAAACCCAAGCGCGAGAAAAAGGAGAAAAGCGACAATCGTCCGCGCACCGAAGAGGAAAAGGATCGCCGTACCGCCGAGAAAGGAATGGAACGCATCTATATAAATGCCGGTAAACGTGATGGTTTCTTTGCGGGAAATCTCATCGACTTGCTCAACAAAGAGGTGCAAGGAGCTCGCGTAGAGGTAGGACGCATCGACCTATTGTCGGGATACTCACTTTTTGACGTAAAGAAAGCCGACGCCCGACGTGTCGTATCATCGCTCAAAGGAGCTGATTTTATAGGCAAACGCCTTTATTGCGAAATCGCCGAAGCCGGGAAAGATTATAATCGCGCATCGGCTCGTCGCGACCGCCAAGCCGCAACCGACGAAGAGAATGCCGGCTTTGACCATTTTAAACGAAAAGGACGAGGAGGCAAAAAAATCTCTCGTCGCAAAAAATAACTATTATACAAATTTACACACTATGAGATATTTACTGCTATTACTCTCTTTGATTGTGGGTTCGATTGCTACAATCGACGCAAAAAAAAATCATAATAAACCGGATTTGGGAGTTGCCGAGTCAACAATTGCGACAAACGAAAATTCTGAGACAAAAAACGTTACTTCGCTATTTCTTTCGGCTCCGGACGAACTGATGCCAGCACTACCCTATGCCACAAGACTTGATATGCTTGATTATTTCAACTATGGAAGTAATCGTGCCATACAAAACATTTTTGGCGGAGAATCTCGCATTTTATCAATTAACGAAAGCGACATGACTGTTCAAGCATCGGATGTTCATACATATCAAATCATTCTTCTAAAAAAGGGGAAAGAAAACATTATAGCGGTAATCACCACCCTGTTGACACCGACTGCCGACAGCCATATTGATTTTTATGACATGCAATGGCAAAAAACCGACAACAAGCTATTTGAAGCCCCCACGCTTAAAAATTGGTTGACTTCTGAGGGACAAAAACACCTTGCCGACATTGAAAACGCATTGCCATTTACCCTCGTCAGCTATAGCTATGACCCACAAAATTCAATACTGACACTCACCAACAACTCTTGTCAAACATTATCAGCCGAGGATAACGAAAAACTCTCGCAATACTTTATACCCTCCATTTCATACAAATGGAACGGCAAAAAAATGAACAAGTTAAAATAAATACATACCAATGCAACAACAAGCATTCACATTACAGCAATTAAACCAACGCATCGGTGCGCTCATCGCCGTGGCCGAGACCCAAAACGTGTGGGTTACAGCCGAATTGAGCGACGTATCAGTTCGTGGCGGTCATTGCTACATGGAGTTGTTGCAGAAAGACCCCAATAATGGTAGCACACTCGCAAAAGCACGCGGTGTGATATGGACCAACGTCTTCTCTCGCATTGACGCTGAGTTTTATGCATCAACCGGACAAAGGTTTGCATCAGGCATAAAAGTGATGGTCAGAGCTTCGGCCACGTTCCATGCCGTATATGGGTTATCGCTCGTTATCACAGCTGTCAACCCTGAATATACAATGGGAGACTTGCTACGTCGCCGTCGAGAGATGCTCATGCGACTGCAAGCCGAGGGAATACTTGAGATGAACCGACAGTTGCAGTGGTGTGAAGTCCCTTTGCGCATCGCCGTGATTTCAGCTCAGGGTGCAGCCGGATATGGAGACTTTATAAATCAACTCTACAACAATCGCAACCGACTACATTTCAAAAGCCGACTATTCCCCGCCATAATGCAAGGAGACCGTGCCCCGGCGTCAATAATCTCGGCACTTAACGCTATCGCATCTGAATGTGAAAATTGGGATGGCGTGGTACTCATCAGAGGTGGAGGGGCGACAAGCGACCTTGTAGCATTTGAAGACTACGACCTCGCGGCCAATATAGCTCAGTTCCCACTTCCTATAATCATAGGCATCGGTCACGAGCGAGATATAACCATTCTCGATTATGTCGCCAACATGAGAGTAAAAACCCCGACGGCAGCCGCCGAGTGGCTGATTGCGAGAGGGAATGAAGCGTTAAACCACTTGAAATCTATAGGCAACGCAATTCTACAAGCCACAACCGACCGACTTGTAGGTTGCAAAGAGCAACTCTCTTATTATGGCGGTTTACTACCCACCGTTCCTCATGCCTCGACCGAACGCGCATCATCGAGGCTGCGCAACGACATGATTACATTAGCATCGATAGGAGCAAGACGCATCACACCCGAATTGTCTCGACTTTCACACACTGCGTCGGCAATAAACACCGCAACAGCAACCCTGTTAGATCGCCGAAAAGATCGTCTTGACGCAATGCAGACACTACTTGACACCTTGTCGCCCAAAGCGACTCTGCGACGTGGCTATTCTATAACCCGTGTCAACGGAAAAGTTGTAACATCTTCGACCGAAATCAATCACGGCGATACAATATCTACAACACTTGCCGACGGCACAATCATCTCAACCGCAAACTAAAAAACAAGAAATACAATGGCAACAATCGAATTTAAACCGGTAACCGAATTGACCTATGCTCAAGCTGTAGCCGAATTGGAAACAATCCTAAAAATGATGCAAGGCGATGAATGCGACATCGACCAACTCACCTCCTACACACGCCGCGCCTCCGAGTTGCTTACAGAATGTCGCCAACGATTGACAACTACCGATGAGCAATTACGCTCAATACTTGCCGATCTCGAAAAATAATCACACCGATGTTGACCCCTCAAGAATTTGACCTTAGATTGCGAGAAATCAGACTGACTCGCAATCTGTTGATATTTTTCGGTTTTATCCCCATTATTCACTTCTTTGCGTTTGGAGTGTTAGCCGCTGTATATCGTGGAGCGATGCCTTCAATAATGACAATACTCTCAACCATGTCGATTATCGTACTTGCAATCAACACCACTATACTATATTTCATAAATCGTCTAAAAATATATATTAACCGCACTGCGATAGCCGGACTTGTTTTATTTGCGTTAGGGCTTCTTGCATGGGCGGCATTTTGGAGATTTCAACACGAAACGATTTTATGGATTGCTGGCTCGCTTGTCGCCATAGGCACAGGTATTTTCTTTTATGGCAACAAGACATCAAAATTGGTCAAAACCACCAATATCTCATACTATGTTTTGATGCTGCTACAACCATGTCTCGTTAATCTATATGGTGACAAAATAATGATTGCTATTATCTCAATCAGCACAGTAGCATATCCCATGCTTGCAAGCTATGCAGCCGTAAAATGGGCAAATACCGAATTTTTCAAATTGACCAATAACTAAATCTCATGAAACATATCCTCCCCCTATTAATTGCGATACTCTCATCGTTAAATTGCATGTCAGAGACTACTTTTGTTGGCAATTGGAACGGCATAGTCGCCAATATACCCATTGTATTTCATATTTCCAACAATGGTGATACTTGGGAGGCTACCCTTGACTCCCCCTCACAAGGAGCCATAGGCATACCCTGTGGAAAAGTAGAGGTAAATGCCGATGTAATTTCAATCGATATGCCGGCATTGAGAGCATCGTTTATAGGATCGATTGCCACCGACAACAATTCAATCACAGGAACATTCACTCAGGGGATGGCATTCACCATGACATTGACTCGTTCAACAGAGGAAACCCCAACAATCAATCGGCCTCAAGAACCGAAACCGCCATTTGATTACAACATCGAAGAAGTCTCGTTCTCTCACGACGGTATCACCCTTGCCGGAAGTTTGACCTATCCCAAAAACAGTAAAGCGATGACCGCAGTCATTCTCATCAGCGGTAGCGGAGCCCAAAATCGTGACGAAGAAATGCTTGGACATAAACCTTTTGCCGTCATCGCCGACTATCTCACTCGTCATGGGATTGCAGTACTACGTTATGACGATCGTGGCGTTGGAGGTTCGACCAAAGGTTCTGTCGATGACACCACTATCGACTTTGCTAAAGACGCAATGGCTGCCGTCAAATATCTCCAATCTCGACCCGAATTAACTAAAATCGGACTAATCGGTCATAGCGAAGGGGGAACAATCGCATTAATAAACGCAGCAGCCCATCCCGATGATATTGACTTTATCGTAACACTTGCCGGACCATACGTCAAAGGTCGTGATATAATCGTCAGACAAAATCACCTCATTTCAGAAACTGCCGGCAAGCCATTGACTGCCGAGCAATCGGCGCAAGTTGACGAGATTTTCAACGCCATTGACAACATAACTGACACCGCCGAGTTGTCATCCCGACTAAAATCTATCATGAGCGCAACCGGCGATCACTCCGCGCAAGAAATAGAGCAATCTGTTAAAGTTATGACATCGGCATGGTACACCGCGTTTGTGCGATTTGACCCGGCCGAATATATCGCTAAAATAACTTGCCCGGTATTAGCCATCAACGGAGACTGGGACGCACAAGTTGATGCCAACCAAAATCTATCGGTCGCGGCAACAATTCCCACCGCAACCACTCGCCTCTACCCTCGCCTTAACCACATGTTTCAAGAGACAGAATCACAATCTCAAAGTCTCAACTACGGCGAAATCAAACAAACCATATCTCCCGACGTCCTTACCGACATCACACATTTCATCTTAAATCTAAAATAACAATATGCGACCTATCGTCATAACCTTTGCACTATTCCTATCATTAATCGCATTTTCAACAAATGCCGTGAACAAGACCATCCATTACTTAGCTCGTTGTTCTTTTTTAGGGGGTAACAAAAAATTGGGCATAGGTGGTGGAATTTGCAAAACCGACAGAAAAAGAGTAACTTTGCGGTTAGATTGTCGAAATAGTGCCCGACAATAACATTTTGATATTAACATAGAGCCGACAACCTCGGTTAATCGACTCACAAAAACAATATACAACTATGAATATACTTGAACTCAGTGAGCAGGAAATAGTGCGCCGCGGCAGCCTTGATGAAATGCGCAAAATGGGCATTGAGCCTTATCCCGCAGCCGAATATAAAGTCACCGGATATGCCGATGAGATAAAAGAAACATTCAGCGATGACGCACCCCAACGCCAAGTGAGTGTTGCCGGTCGCATCATGAGCCGTCGCATCATGGGTAAAGCCTCTTTCATGGAGCTTCAAGACTCTTGCGGACGTATTCAAGTTTATATCAGTCGCGATGATCTTTGTCCTACCGAAAACAAAGACCTCTATAATGTCGTGTTCAAGAAACTTCTTGACATCGGCGACTTTGTAGGTATCGATGGCTATGTGTTCCGCACCCAAACGGGTGAAATCTCTGTCCACGCACAAAACCTCACTGTGCTCAGCAAATCACTACGTCCACTCCCCATCGTGAAGGTGAAAGATGGTGTTACATACGATGCCTTTGATGACCCCGAATTGCGTTATCGTCGCCGCTATGTCGATCTCATCGTAAACGACGGAGTAAAAGACATTTTCATCAAGCGCAACAAGGTTTACACTTCAATGCGTAACTACTTCAACGACCACGGCTACATGGAAGTTGAAACCCCTATACTTCAATCAATCCCCGGTGGAGCCGCAGCTCGTCCATTCATCACTCACCACAATGCGCTTGACATCCCCTTATATTTGCGCATCGCCGATGAGTTATATTTGAAACGTCTCATCGTAGGTGGGTTTGAGGGTGTTTATGAATTCTCTAAAAACTTCCGCAATGAGGGCATGGACCGTACCCATAATCCGGAGTTTACTTGTATGGAAATCTATGTTTCCTACAAAGACTACAACTGGATGATGGATTTCACCGAAAAGATGCTTGAGAAAATCGCACTTGAAGTAAACGGCACTACCCAAGTGAAAGTAGGCGACAACATCATCGACTTCAAAGCTCCATATAAGCGCGTGACAATGATTGACGCAATCAAAGAGTTTACAGGCATCGACATCGCCGGCATGGACGAAGTGCAATTGCGCGAAGTGTGTCACAAACTCGGCATCGAAGCCGATGAGACAATGGGTAAAGGCAAACTCATCGATGAAATTTTTGGTGAGAAATGTGAGGGTAACTATATCCAGCCCACATTTATCATCGACTATCCGATCGAAATGTCGCCGCTCACCAAGCGTCACCGCAACAACCCTGAATTGACCGAACGTTTTGAACTCATGGTTAATGGCAAGGAGCTTGCCAACGCCTACTCTGAGCTCAACGACCCAATCGATCAATATGAACGCTTCGTTGAGCAAATGCGTCTTGCCGAGAAAGGTGATGATGAAGCAATGATTATTGACAAAGACTTCATCCGTGCTCTTGAATATGGCATGCCTCCTACATCAGGTATGGGTATCGGTATGGACCGACTTGTGATGTTGATGACCGGCCAAACCACAATCCAAGAAGTGCTTCTCTTCCCACAAATGCGTCCCGAAAAAGTGCAACGCCGCGACAGCGAAGATGCTTACACCGCTCTTGGAATACCAAGCGAATGGGTTGCGCCATTGCAGAAGGCCGGTATTTTCACAATCGAAATACTTGCCGGAGCAACCGGTGGCAAACTCCACCAAGACCTCTGTGGCATCAACAAAAAATACAAACTTGAATTAAAGAACCCCACTATCGACCAAGTAAACGAGTGGATTGAAAAAGCCAAATAAAAAACATTATCAACTCCCAAACCGAGCAGATTATGGATTTTCCGGGCAAAATAGCCGTCATGGGTGGTGGTAGTTGGGCAACCGCAATTGCCAAGCTATTACTACAAAACTGCGAAAGCATAACATGGTATATGCGCCGCGATGACCGCATAGAGGAATTTAAACGCAACAATCACAACCCCGCTTATTTGACAAATGTGGAGTTTGACACAAAGCGCATTAACTTCTCAAGCGACATCAACCAAGTGTGCCAAGAATGTGACACGTTGATATTTGTCACACCATCACCCTATTTCAAAGACCACTTGGCAAAACTCACCGTTGACATCAGCAAAAAATCAATCGTTTCGGCAGTAAAAGGGATTGTTCCCGATGAAAACGAGTTGATTTCAACCTATATGGTAAAAAAATATGGCATCGAACGAGACCGGATGCTCGTCATAAGCGGACCATGCCATGCCGAAGAGGTCGCTCTCAACCGACCATCATACTTAACCGTAGGCGGACACGACATTGAATATGCCGAAAAGTTTGCGAAGTGTGTGAGCGGGAAAAATACCCACACAATCACATCGACCGACATTGACGGCATCGAATATGCCGCTGTACTCAAAAACGTATATGCCATTGCCGCCGGCATCGTGCATGGCGCAAAAATGGGTGACAACTTCGCCGCAATGTTAGTCGCCAACGCCATTCGCGAGATGGAACGATTTGTAGATATCGTTGCGCCACTACCTCGTCAAATATGTGACTCGGTTTACCTTGGCGATCTGCTTGTCACATCTTATTCCCGCTTCAGTCGCAACCACAACTTCGGTTCACTCATAGGCAAAGGCTACTCTGTAACCGCCGCCAAAATGGAAATGGAACAAATTGCCGAAGGGTATTACGGAACACGTTGTATTCATGAGATAAACAAGCAATATGACGTCTCAATGCCAATTCTCAATGGCGTTTACGACATACTTTATCATCGTCAAAATGCCGAAAAAGCTATCCGCAAAATGGCTGAGACATTTATTTAAATAACCACATATTATTGAACTTTTCATATTTTTGTATTCCTTTCAAAACATAACAACTATGGACTCTATCAAAATAAACATTAAAGATACTTTTGGGTGCATCACCGATACCGACATCAAAAGTCTTGATGCCGCAGCAGCCGATGGTCTTGCAAAACTCCATAACGGCAATGGTGCCGGCAACGATTTTCTCGGATGGCTCGACCTCCCATCTCGCACTCCCGCAACACTCATCAATGAGATTGAAGAAGTAGCGTCAACTTTGCGCCAAAATTGCGAAGTAGTTGTTGCTATCGGCATCGGGGGCAGCTACCTCGGAGCAAAAGCCGTTATCGAAGCATTGAGCGACTCTTTCGCGTCTTACAAAAACAACAACGACACTATCGTTCTTTTTGCCGGACAAAATATCGGTGAAGACTATCTATATGAACTTCAAAGCTACCTTAAAGATAAGAAATTTGGCATCATCGTCATCTCAAAATCGGGGACAACTACCGAACCAGCTATCGCATTCCGTCTGTTAAAAGCACAACTTGAAACTCAAGTTGGCAAAGCAGAGGCGGCAAAACGCATCGTAGCCATCACCGACGCTAAGCGTGGCGCATTACGACAATTGGCGACAGAAGAGGGCTACAAAACATTTGTAATTGATGACAATGTTGGCGGACGTTTCTCTGTACTCAGTCCTGTCGGGCTTCTTCCAATTGCTGTTGCCGGCTTTGACATCAAAGCTCTTATGCAGGGAGCTGTTGAGATGGAAAATTCCACCAAAGATCACTCCGCCGACAACATCACCGAAGTTTATGCCGTTACCCGCAACGCTCTTTATAACGCCGGGAAAAAAATAGAAATCCTTGTTAATTATAATCCCAAACTGCACTACTTCGGCGAATGGTGGAAACAACTCTATGGCGAAAGCGAAGGTAAAGACCACAAAGGCATTTTCCCCGCATCGGTTGACAACTCTACCGACCTACACTCTATGGGACAATGGATTCAAGATGGCGAACGCACTATATTTGAAACCGTATTGTCGGTCGAAAACCAAGCCCATGAAGTAGTCATCCCATCAGATGAAGCCAATCTCGACGGACTTAACTACATTGCCGGCAAACGCGTTGACGAAGTCAACAAAATGGCAGAACTTGGCACTCGCATCGCCCACATCGATGGCGGAGTACCCAACTTGCTCATAACCATTCCCGCTCTCAAAGAGAAATATCTTGGACAACTCATTTATTTCTTTGAGAAAGCTTGTGGCATAAGTGGCTACATTCTTGACGTAAACCCATTCAATCAACCGGGAGTTGAAGATTACAAACGCAACATGTTTGCGCTTCTTGCAAAACCCGGATATGAAAAAGAAACCGAAGCGATTAAATCTCGCATCAACGACTAAATCGTCATCATACACCCACTTTGTGTATTAAAATATCATGAGATGAGTTGAAAAATACTCATCTCATTTTTATTATTCTACAATTTCCCCTTGAATTTTGCGTAATAACATAATTATTAGTAATTTTGCTCAAAGTAATTTATTAAACTACCCCGACCTCTCATGTCCGACAACCACAACTTAGCAAAAGAGCTACTGCCGGAACCCACACTACGTAGGCTCCCTTGGTATCTCGCATACGTCAGTCTGCTCAAATCCAAAGAAGTGGAGTATGTTTCTTCGACTCAAATTGCCAAAGAGCTTAACGTTGACGCTTCGCAAATTGCCAAAGACCTGTCGTTTCTCAGTGTGAAGGGGAAAACCCGCATAGGATATAAGGTTGATCTTCTCGAACGCGAGCTACAAAACTTTCTCGGGTTCAAGAAAGGTCACAACGCTGTGATTGTAGGTGTAGGATCACTTGGCGCCGCACTCATCCAAGACTCCGGATTATCACATTATGGATTAAATATCGTTGCAGGATTTGATGTCAACCCCGAAATCATCGGACAAGAAATGTGTAACGTACCTATATATGACATCAGCGAGTTAGAGAAAAAACGCAAAAAATTGCGTGCCGAGATAGGGATTATCACAGTTCCCGTCGAAAGCGCACAAGACGTTGCCGATCTAATGATTGCCTCCGGCATAAAAGCTTTATGGAACTTCACTCCGTTCCGCATCAGAGTGGCAGCCGAAGATGTCGTGATACAAAACACCTCTATCTACTCACACCTCGCCGTGATGTATAACCGATTAGGGGTAAAATTAAGACAGACACAATGAAAATTATCGCTATAAACAGAGATATAGACTCCCATTTGCAACTGCCGTTATCGCTCGACATCATCCCCGACTCGGCGATAATCAAAGATGGCAAACCATTCTTCGTGCCCGACTATGCCGAAGGTGGCATCTATTACCCGGCAATCGCGTTCAGAGTAAACCGTTTGGGCAAAAACATCGCGCCACGATTTGCGTGCCGATACTACGATGCGATAACTCTTGCGTTACGCACAGTCCCAACCACTCTAATCAACCAACTACAAAAAAATCAATATACCTCAGCATTAGCGACATCATTTGACGGCTCATTGATACTTGGTGATTGGTTGCAACTCCCCGAAACTTCTGATTTCTCAATCAGCATTGGAGAAAACACGTTTCATGTTGACTACAACAAATTGCAAATAGACAATATCATCTCTGAACTAAGCCACTACATGACACTGAAAATTGGCGACATCATCATCGCCGGATCAATCCCATCGCAATATGACATAGAGATAGATTCACGTGTGACCGCCTCTTTCTCAGAAATCAATTGCATTGATTTCAAATTTAAATAACTCTCCACCACAATATAACTTACGATTATGCGCAACTTTAATTTCTACCGACTGATATTGGCTTGTATCGCCACATTGTTCATAGGTTTCACAACCAATGCCTATGTCGCAACCTATTACACCGCGACATCCAAACTCAGTACCGGACGTTGGGTTAAAATCAAAATCTCACAAACCGGTATGCACCAGATAACCTATGACCAACTACGTGAGATGGGGTTCTCCGACCCTTCAGCAGTTAGCGTCTATGGCTATGGAGGCTTATTACTCTCACCCGACGAATTCAGCTCATCACTTCCCGACGATCTCCCGGCGCAACCGGTCTATCGCACCGATGACAAAATCATTTTCTATGGCGAAGCCGACTTCCGTGCCGACGTTGGCAACACCGCCGGAAACGTAAACATACACCGCAACTACTATTCCCGCGAAGGATACTATTTCCTAAGCGAAGATGCCACACAAAAGTCAACCGCACCTTCGTTTATCAGCTTCCGCACCAATAATACCATGACTCGATTGTACCACACTTCGTTGCTCTATTTCGAGCCTGAGATTGAAAACCCTGCCGATGGCGGAGCCCTATTCTTTGGAACCAGATTTGCCGACGAACCGATACAGACAGTAACATTCTGTGCTCCCGACCCCTACGATCCTGCAGGTCAACTCGCCTCATTTAAATACAACTTCATTGCGAAAAGTTCGCCCGAAATGCCTATGAGCGTAGCATTTCCCACCGATGTCACTGTTGATAATTACCTAAACGAAGCCGCCCCACGCATCACCTCCGCCAGCGTAACCCACTACTCTGCCGGCAAAGGCAACGCCTCTTTCTACATGAGAGAAAATGGCGACAGCATCTACACTTTCACTTTCTCAATCCCGACAGGGTTCAACCCATCTTATGCCGCGCTCGACAATGCCCACATGAGCTACTCGCGCATAAACAACGTAGCCGGACGCGCCCAACTTCCTATGACTTTTATATCAGTCAATCAAAACATCAACTTCGTCATCAGTGGAGCCAATGTCAACACCATCGTATGGAACGTCACCAATCCTCTCAATATCACAAGACATCGTGCCGTTTATACCGACTCGGTTCAAACCCTGACCGGTTCATTTGAGAAAACCTACAGCTACTCTACCACAGGACATGCCAGACTCATCGCATTTGACCCTACAAAAGAACTATATAAAGTTGAGTATGTTGAAGAGGTTGCCAACCAAAATCTCCACATGAATGCGGCTCCCGACATGCTCATCATCACCAACGATGAGTGTCAACCCTATGCCGAACGTCTTGCCCAAGCCCACAAGACCTATCAAAACCTTGACGTCTTGGTTGTAAATCAAACCCAAATTTTCAACGAGTTTTCATCAGGAACGCCATCGGCAATGGGATACCGACGTTTTGCCAAAATGTTCTATGACCGCAACTCCTCTAAATTCAAGTATCTGCTGTTGTTTGGCAATGGCATCTATGACAATAGAGGTATCATTTACTCAAGCAAAGGTCGATTATTAACTTATCAGACAAAGTCAATCGATGATGCCGACAGCCCCATTACGGCCTACTGCGCCGATTCATACTTCGGTAAACTAAACGACTCATACACTCCCGACTACATCTACAACCAAGAGATGTCGATTGCAGTCGGACGCATTCCCGCCGGATCAGGTGGCGACGCAAGCACTACCATCGATAAAATCATTGATTATCTACAAAACCCGCCTACTATCGCCTCTCGCAATCGTGCGTTACTACTCTCCGACGACGAGGACAACAATAGCCACTTATCTCAGTCACAAGCCATTGCCGACGAGATCTTAGCTTGCGCCCCCGCAACAACCATTACTCGCGTTTACAACTCCATGTACCCTATACCCAACAATGACGCCAAAGAGTTCCGTAGCGCGGTCAAGCAAGCCTTGTATTTGGGACAAAGCTACTTCTGCTACTCTGGTCACGGCAAACCCGAAGCATTTGCCGGAGAGACACTTTGGAGTAAACGTTATGTTGAAGAGACCGAGTACTCTTACTATCCAATAGCATTATTGGCAACCTGCGACTCCTACTCTTTTGACCGCGACGACGACGGCATCGCCGAAAACATGCTATTTAAGCGCAATGGAGGTATGATTGCAGTAGTTGGCGCAAGTCGTACCGTATATAAAGACTACAACCACTTTGTCAGCCTGGCTTTTGCATCAGAGGTTTTCAACGCCAAAAGAAACACTATGATTGGCGACGCCTATCGCAACGCCCACAACAAAGTCGTAATAGGATCAATGAGAGAACTTGGAGTAAACACAATGTGCTTCAACCTTGCCGGCGACCCCGCATTACCCATCTATTGCGCCGACTACAATGTCGAAACCTCTACAATAAACAGTGAAGACGCCACAGCCTCAACCACATTTGAACTTTATCCTCTCGCCAATAACATAATCTCCGGACAAATCATCGACAATAACGGTGATTTGATTTCCGGCTTTAACGGAACTATTACGTTGTCTCTTTATGAAGCTCCCGACACGGTTCTCACCTATGAACGTGGTTCTAACCCTGTTGACCCATCTGTAATTGTGGTGTGCGACGAAGACCTTTTGGCTGAGACATCAACGGCAGTAGTTAACGGAAAATTCTCCACTAGACTCGCAATACCCGCGCCACAACGTCCCGGAGTCTCTAACCGCCTTACTTATTATGCCATTACCGACGATAAATCAGTCAGAGCTACCGGCATTTACAACAACATTATACTCGCTGAGTACAATTCCGAAATGGCAGTTACCGACAATGACGCTCCGGTGATTTCTGAATGCTATATTGACAATCCCACATTCGCCGATGGCGATTATGTAAATGCCGATGTAACATTGTTTGCCACAATACAACCCGATGCCTCGGGATTGAACATATCTACCGGCACACTCGGACAAACAACAAAGTTAACACTCGACGGCAAATTATCTTATCCTGAAATCCGAAACTGTCTTGTTTCAGACCAAGACGGAGTGATTACAATCCAGTTCCCCGTGACCGAGCTTTCCGATGGTCGTCACACCTTAACCCTTTCTGTCGCCGACAATGCCGGGAACCGCGCCACACGCACAATCTCTTTTGTTGTCATAAATCGCTCGGCCCAAGCGACTTTAACCATTGAAGAAAAACCAGCACGTACCGAAGCCAACTTATCACTTTCTCACAATTTCTCAGAAGAACCTTCAGGACGACTCGTCATCGAGGACAACAATGGTAACACCGTCTTTTCTAAAGAAAACTGCACATTCCCCTACACATGGAATCTGCAAGATGCCACAGGAAATCGTCTTCCCGACGGCAATTACAAAGCCTATGTAATTCTTAATGGAGGAAAACAATATGGCAATACCCCAAAAACCGGAATTGTGATTATAAAATAAATTTGACACATACCAAGCTAAAAATGCTCTCACACATCACCAGTGAGAGCATTTTTAGCTTAAAACTTACATTTTGATAGCAAATCTTAGGTAATTATGGAAATTTGTATTACCTTTGTCGCATTATTTAAAATTTAGACATCCTCATGGCTTTAATTTTACCCAAGAAATATAAACGTAAATTACTCCCCGAAACAACAGAAGTTGCGATTAAAGATATAAAAGTTGCTTTTCAAGAAAAGCTCGCTAATGCTCTTAATCTGCGCCGCGTCACGGCTCCATTGTTTGTTCTCTCGGGCACAGGCCTCAACGACGACCTTAATGGAGTGGAAAGTCCTGTATCATTCAATATCCAATGTATGGGAGACCGTCGTGCTGAGGTTGTTCACTCTTTGGCTAAATGGAAGCGCACAAAACTTGGCGCTTACGACATCGCTCCTGGTTATGGGCTATATACCGACATGAACGCCATCCGCGCCTGTGAGGAACTTGACAATCTCCACTCCCTTTATGTTGACCAATGGGACTGGGAACAAGCCATCAACCCCGAAGATCGCAACCTCGACTACCTAAAAAACACCGTAGAGAAAATATATAATGCCGTCAGAGAAACCGAATTGATGATTTATCGTCAATTCCCCCATATAACTCCCATCCTGCCTGAAAAAATAAAGTTTATCCACTCTGAGGAACTTTTGCAAGAATACCCAAATCTCGATTCTAAAAACCGAGAAGCCGAGATTGCCAAGAGATATGGCGCGGTATTCATCATAGGAATTGGGAATAAACTTTCTAACGGAGAACCTCACGACGGACGAGCTCCCGACTATGACGATTGGATTACCCCCAACTCCGATGGATATGTCGGATTAAATGGAGACATGATCTTCTGGAACCCCATACTCCAATGCCCATTTGAACTATCTTCAATGGGGATAAGAGTCCAGCCCGAATCTCTCATGGCTCAACTCAAAGAACGTGGCTGCGAAGAACGAGCTCAATTCAAATTTCATCAATCCCTCATCAACGGAGAATTACCGGCATCTATCGGTGGAGGCATCGGACAAAGTCGCTTATGCATGTTCATCCTTCAAAAAGCCCATGTCGGAGAAGTTCAAGCAAGCATTTGGCCCGAAGAACAAATCGCACAATGCGCCACAGCCGGCATTGAACTCATTTAATTCTATTTACAACTCTACAATCAACCATTCTAAAGTCTCAAGTCAATCGATTTGGGACTTTTTCATTGTACTCCACCATTAATTCCAAACTTTTATATCTAACTTGTGTGGTAGAACTGAAATTTTCTTTGTAAATTTGCACTGATTATCATGGGGTGTTGTGGCCACTGCTCACAACGCCCATATAAACGTTTATATTTATGAATATCTCATATAACTGGCTTAAACAGTACATTGATTTTAAGCTCACTCCAGAGGAGTTGGCTGCGGCATTGACTTCAATCGGTCTTGAAACCGGCGGAATTGAAGAAGTTGAATCGGTAAAAGGCGGATTGCGAGGCATCGTAATCGGGAAAGTTCTCACTTGCGTAGATCATCCCGATAGCGACCACTTGCACATTACAACCGTTGACCTTGGCGACGGACAAGCTACCCAAATTGTATGTGGCGCACCAAACGTTGCTGCCGGACAAACCGTTGTTGTAGCAACCGTAGGGACAACCCTCTATGATGGAGAAAACGAGTTCAAAATCAAGAAATCAAAAATACGCGGCGTTGAATCATTCGGTATGATTTGCGCCGAAGATGAAATCTGTATCGGCAACTCTCACGACGGCATCATCGTGTTGCAAGATGATGTAAAACCAGGCACTCCGGCGGCCGAATACTATCAACTTTCAAGCGATTACGTTCTTGAAGTCGATCTTACACCAAACCGCATCGACGCGGCTTCTCACTATGGAGTAGCCCGCGACCTTAGCGCATGGTTGGCCCACAACGCCGAAGCGTCGAAGCTCAATCGTCCCAACGTGGACAACTACAAATCCGACCGCCCCGACGGAGCCATCTCAGTAGAGGTAAAGAACACCGAGGCTTGCCCTCGTTACTCAGGCGTGACAATCCGCAACATCACCGTCAAGGAAAGCCCCCAATGGCTCAAAGACCGTTTAACAGCAATCGGCCAACGTCCTATTAACAACATTGTTGACATCACCAACTATATGTTGCATGGCATGGGACAACCTCTACACTGCTTTGACCTCGACAAAATCGCCGGAGGCAAAGTAATCGTTGACACTTGCGCCGAAGGCACTCCATTCACCACTCTTGATGGTATGGAACGCAAGCTCAACGCCAACGATCTCATGATTTGCAACGAGCGCGAACCCATGTGCATTGGCGGTGTATTTGGAGGACTTGACTCAGGCGTAACCGAAGGCACTACATCTGTATTCCTCGAAAGCGCCTATTTCAACCCCACAAGCATTCGCAAAACCGCTCGTCGCCATGGTCTCAACACCGACTCTTCGTTCCGTTTTGAACGTGGCATTGACCCCAACAACACCGTTTATGTGTTGAAACTCGCGGCATTGATGATTAAAGAACTTGCCGGAGGTGAAATTTGTGGAGACATCGTGGATTTATACCCACAAGAAATCAAACCATTCCCGGTAACACTCTCATATAAGAAACTTCACAACCTCATTGGCAAAGAAATCCCCACAGATGAGATTGATGCGATACTTCATTCTCTCGAAATCGAGATTATTGCTCGTCGTGATGATGAAATTGACCTCTTGGTTCCAACCTACCGCGTCGATGTGCAACGTCCTTGCGACGTAATCGAAGACATCCTACGCATATATGGATACAACAACGTCGAGTTCTCGGCATCGCTCAACGCATCACTTTCATTCAAAGGCGCGACCGACAATGCCAATGACCTGCGGGAACTAATCAGCCAGCAACTCACAGCTGTCGGATTCAACGAGATTATGAACAACTCGCTCACTGCCGAGTCATATTACGCCGACCTTGTTCAATATCCCGCATCTCACTGCGTCAAATTGCTCAACCCATTGAGTAACGACCTAAATGTGATGCGCCAAACATTGCTATTCGGTGGTCTTGAATCACTCGCCCACAATATCAATCGCAAAGCAAGCGACTTGATGATGTATGAATTTGGCAACACCTACTTCTTCAACCCCGACGTGCAATCAACCGATGATGCTCCATTAGCCCCTTATAAAGAATCAACATCGCTTGCCCTTTGGATTACCGGAGCTTCACGCCAAGGCAATTGGGCTCGTCCTCAAGAGCAATCAACGTTCTATGATTTGAAAGCTATCGTTCTCAACATCATTGCACGCCTTGGAATCTCTCAACGCGAAATACAACTCACCGCCGGCGATGGTGAAATCTATAGCGCGTCGCTCAACATTGTGACTCGCACAGGCAAAACTTTCGGCTCAATGGGTATCGTTTCTAAAACCATGCTCAAGATGACCGACATCAAGCAGGAAGTATTCTATGCCGAACTCAACTGGGACGCACTCATGCGACTCGCACTTAAAAAGAAAGTAAGCTACACTCCGCTACCCAAGACTCAACCGGTGAAACGCGACCTCGCATTGCTCATCGATAAATCTGTGACTATGGAGCAAATCGAAACGGTTGTACGTGAAAGTGAACGTCGCCTACTCAAAGATGTGACCCTCTTTGATGTGTATGAAGGCAAAAACCTCCCCGAAGGCAAGAAGTCTTACGCTATCGCCATAACGATACAGGATGGCGAGAAAACACTACAAGACAAGCAAATTGAAGCCGTAATGAGCAAAATCATCACCAACTTGCAAAAACGTCTCAACGTCAGCCTCAGATAACTTGAATTTAAATTATAATCAAACTAAAATAAAACAACACAATGGGAAGAGCTTTTGAATATCGTAAAGCAAGAAAACTCAAACGTTGGGGTAACATGTCTCGCACATTTACCCGCATTGGTAAGGAAATCACCATCGCAGCTAAGGCTGGAGGTCCCGATCCCTCTACCAACCCTCGTTTACGTGCATTGATGCAAAACGCCAAGGCAGCCAACATGCCTAAGGACACTGTTGAACGCGCTATCAAAAAAGCCACCGACAAAGATGCTGGTGACTACAAAGAAATCCTTTATGAAGGATACGGGCCTTTTGGTATCGCTATCGTTGTTGAAGCTGCTACCGACAACAATACCCGCACCGTAGCCAACGTGCGCTCTTATTTCAACAAACACGGCGGCTCTCTCGGCACTCAAGGCTCTTTGACCTTCCTTTTTGAACACAAATGTACATTCCGCGTTGTTGCCAAAGAAGGAATTGACATCGAGGAACTCGAACTCGAACTCATCGACTTCGGCGTTGACGAAATCGACCGCGACGAGGAAGAAAACGAAATCGTTCTTTCTGCACCATTTGAATGCAACTCTGAAATTCAAAAATACCTCGAAGAAAACGAGTTTGAAATCAAAAGCACAGAGTTTGTACGCATCCCCAACGATCTCAAAGAAGTAAACGAAGAGCAACGCGCTCAAATCGAAAAACTTCTCGAAAAATTTGAGGATGATGAGGACGTTCAAAATGTGTTCCACAACATGAAAGAAGACGACTCTGAATAATAATCTTCTCGACACAAATAAACGAGGGTTAAACTGCATAACCCTCGTTTTTTATTACTAACCAAACGCCTTTACCACCTATGGCCGACAACTATCTAGAACGACGCATGGAGGAATACCGCCAAGGACAACTAAACAAACCTTCAATCAGGCGTACCCCCTCAGGATCAAAACCCGGCACAATTAGTATCAAGTTCCCTCCCCGACGAGTCTTTGTGACAGGCGGAGCTTCGGGAATCGGACGAGAGATCGTGAAAACATTTCGCCAAGCCGATTGCCGTGTTGCATTCTGCGACATCGACACCAAAGCCGGCAACAAAACCGCTCAAGAAACCGGTGCGCAATTCCACCCACTCGATGTTACCGACGCCAACGCTCTCGACACATGTGTCAGCCGCATTATTGACTCATGGGGCGATATTGACATATTGATAAACAACGTCGGCGTAGGCAATTTCAAGCCACTGGTAGAGTCAACCCTTGATGACTTTGACCTGATTTTATCCACCAACCTACGACCGGTATTCATCACCGCCCGACGACTTGCCATACACCGCAACTCCTTGACAGAGCAAAACTCATTTGGCGGGCGCATCATCAATATCTGTTCCACAAGATATACCATGAGCGAACCCGGCACAGAAGGTTATGCAGCATCCAAAGGCGCAATCCACTCCCTCACCCACTCGCTGATGGCTTCACTCGCTCCATATCACATCACCGTCAACGCTATTTCTCCAGGATGGATTGAAGTTGGCAACTACAATGCCATTTCGCAACCCGACCACCTACAACATCCGTCACAACGTGTCGGCAAACCCGCCGACATCGCACGCATGTGTCTATTTCTCGCCGCTCCCGACAACGATTTTATCAACGGAGAAAATATAATAATCGACGGAGGCATGACTCGTAAAATGATTTACCTTGATTAACCCACGACACATTTTTTTATAAATCAACAGATTAAAACAAGCCCTCAAAAAAAGATGCAATTTTTTCGCATTTTTTTTTGCGAAATACTTGCAAGAATAAGAAAAAGGTAGTAACTTTGCAACGCAAAACAGATGATAACTGTAGTGCCTCAAACAAAAAAATGGTGTGGTAGTTCAGCTGGTTAGAATACCTGCCTGTCACGCAGGGGGTCGCGGGTTCGAGTCCCGTCCATACCGCAGAGGAGAGAGAAGACTGAGTAATGTCAATTCAACGAATTACGTTACTCAGTCTTCGTATACACACAACCCAATAAGCCCAAACTCAGGATTCATTGTGGCATAGTCGAAAATTGGGCTTAATGATCAAAATCCCCACCAAATTTTCCCCTGCACTCTAATAAGCCTATAGCAGTTGCAACAATATGCAAAAAACTCAACCAACATTTTGATTGGTTGAGTTTGGTAGCCCATAGGAGAATCGAACTCCTCTTTCAAGAATGAAAATCTTGCGTCCTAACCGATAGACGAATGGGCCAACGTATCTTCAAGCGCGATTAAGCAGCGAGCTTGTTAACGTGAAGAGCGAGCTTGCTCTTAAGGTTGGCAGCCTTGTTTTTAGAGATTGCTTTCTTTGAAGCAAGGCGGTCAAGCATTGCGCTAACGGTTTTGAGAGCTGCTTGAGCTTCAGCTTTGTCGGTCATGTTGCGAAGGCGACGTACAGCGTTACGAGCAGTCTTTGCATAATAACGATTGCGAAGTCTTCTTGATTCTGTTTGACGAATTCTTTTGATTGATGACTTGTGATTTGCCATTATAAATCTAATCTTTTAAAATCTTTGTTATCTTATTATTTGGTAGCCCATAGGAGAATCGAACTCCTCTTTCAAGAATGAAAATCTTGCGTCCTAACCGATAGACGAATGGGCCAACGAGCTTTCCTTCAAAAGCGATTGCAAAGTTACGCACAATTTTTTAATCACGCAAATTTTTTTTCCAAAAAGAGATATATTCACATCAAAAACCATTGATTTTCTTGATTTTTAGCAAATAAATGTGACAATCTCGGCGTTTTTTAGTAATTTTGAACTATGTATAGACCGCTGCATTGTGTCGCATTGCGCACAATTAAATATAATGACAAACATTCTATTTTAAGCGCTTATTCACTTGAATTGGGGCGTGTGTTGTTTTTGATTTCTGCAGGATCGGGACGTGAAGCAGTGAGACGGCGCGCGTTATTTATGCCTTTAAATTTTTTTGAATGCGAAGCAGACATCCGTCCCGGTAGGGAAATGCACACGTTGCGTGATGTAAGAGTCACCATGCCATTGCATGGCGTTCATTCCCATCCCCTAAAAAATGGCATCGCAATGTTTGTTGCCGATATACTCAACTCTATATTGCGGGAAAACCAACCCGACGAAGCCACATTCGCATTTCTGATTGACGCCATTGCCCACCTTGACTCAGCAAACATGGGTGTCGCCAATTTCCATATCTGTTTCTTGTATCGTCTTGGACGTTTCATCGGTATCGAGCCGGATGCATCAACCTATCAAGCCGGTTCTGTCTTTGACATGATTGACGGAAGATTTCGACAAAGCGCACCACTTCACAATAATTATCTCCACCCGCAAGACGCCAAAACCGTGGCATTGCTGTCTCGCATGACCTATAACAATATGGGGTATTTTAAATTTAGCCGTTCTCAGCGCAACGAAATAGTTGACGCCATACTTCGATACTACTCAATCCACTATAACTCACTTTCCCAACTGCAATCGCTTGAGGTGTTGAGATGTCTGTTCTAAACAAAAAAACGACAAGTCGAAATTCTTCAACTTGTCGTCGATATGCTGTCGGGGTGAGAAGACTCGAACTTCCGACCTCCACGTCCCGAACGTGGCGCGCTGCCAACTGTGCTACACCCCGCGCAGTTTTGCGACTGCAAAGTTAATGCTTTTTTCGGAATTTGAAACGTTTATCTCGATTTTATTTCTCAGTGGCACGAGATTGCGATATTTTCACCGGTTCAACGCTATCGGTCGTGATAAAATCACACCCCATCTCAATTAATCTGTTACACTCGTCAATGTCGTTAACTGTCCATACATTGACAAGGCGTCCTGCTGCATGAAACAATTCCACGGTAGCAGTAGTTACACAATCGCGACGTATATCAACATCCATTCCGGCCGAGACACACCAATCAAATTGTTCAAGCCAATCGGTCTTGGCCAAAAATTGCAGTTTAACATCAGGATGATTTTCATGAATATAATCAAGACATCCACGCATAGATGTGAGTATGATACATTTATTCCTAAATCCATTAGCCGTAATACATTCGATTAGCCTGTTTATGTTAGAACAATCATTATTGTTAATTCCGGTCGCCCACTTAAGTTCAATGACCGGCAACACGTTATATTCGCGACAAATGTCGAGATACTCTTCAAATGTACACAGCGACCCGCTGTATGTTTCACCTCCACGAGTCTGAGTATAGCGTTCGGCTCTCAATTGTGGCAACGTAGCCTCCGCAACCGTCAAGTTGCCCCCTATGCGAGTGGTCGCCTCGTCATGACTCAATACAAACACACCATCTCCTGATACCCGTAAGTCACATTCGATGTAATCATACCCGGCTTTGGCTCCATTTATAAATGCCTCGCGTGTGTTCTCTACGCCCCACAGGCTGCCACGATGCCCCACAAAAAGCGTGCGAGCCGACGCCGAAACAACCGACAGCGCAACCGCTACAATAATCAGACAAATTGTTTTGTTCATGTTCATTCTCATTTTAGTTTTTTATAGCCACTAAATTACACATTATTCTTAATATCTCAATAATTTTGCGTAACTTTGAGGTTGATTTATGGAAAAGAGAATGAAATATCTCAGATTTTTTCTATTGGGTCTTGTTGCCATAACAGTAGCAGCTTGCGCCAGCATAGGTCGTCCCGAGGGAGGACCTCGCGATGAAGTGCCACCGGTGTTTGTGGGGAGTAAGCCCAATGCCGGCGCATTAAATGTAACTAATGGTAAAATCGAGATAACGTTTGATGAAAACGTTGAGATAAAAGATGTGTCCAACAAGGTGATTATCTCTCCTGCACAAAAGACGATGCCATCAATCTCTGCGCTTGGCAAGCGCCTGGTCGTGGAGTTACGCGACACTCTTATACCCGACATGACTTATACTATTGATTTTTCTGACGCGATATGTGACCTTAATGAGGGAAATCCTATTGATGGTTTCGCTTTTGACTTCTCTACAGGAGATTATATCGACACGTTGCGCATCTCAGGGATGCTTTTTGAAGCTCGCACACTTGAGCCCGCTCAGGGCATGTTGGTCGGTGTCTATAGCAACTTGTCTGACTCGGCAATCTCGACACTTCCGATGGAGCGCATCACCAAAACCAACCAATATGGGCAATTCACCATACGCAACCTTAAGCCGGGTGAATACCGATTGTTTGCAGTCAACGACATGAATCGCGATTACCATTGGGATCGGTCGGAAGATGTCGCTTTTTATGACGTGACAGTATCTCCATCGGTCATCGATATAGAAGTCACCGACACGTTGCGTTCGTCAACCAATATGGATTCGCTCGTTACCCGTCAAGGAGTGAAATATCTTCCTAATGATATTTTGATGACATGGTTTAACGAGGGATATAAAGCTCAATATCTGAAAGATTACAAACGTCCCGACCGCCGACGCGTGACATTCAATTTCGCCACTCCATCCGACTCATTGCCACAAATCACAATTGTCAACGGAGCTAACGCCGGCAAAGAGATTTCAGACTGGGCATTGCTAAATGCCTCAGTGACACTTGACACGTTGGAGTATTGGATATGTGACCCGGATGTATTGGCGCAAGATTCACTACTTGTCGCGGCACGTTACCTGCGCACCGACACTCTTGAACAATTGTCGTGGACTATCGATACTTTGAAGCTCTTCCACAAAGAGCCTAAGAAGAAAAAAAAGGAGGAAGAGGCTGACAGCGTTCCTCGGCTTAATTTCATGACATTCTCGCCTCGCACATCTTCTACACAAGAACTTAACATGCCATTACGCTTTCTCGCGTCACAACCAATTGACACCATTTTGTGTTCCGGTGTGCATTTTGAAATAATGCGCGACACCCTTTGGGAAAGATTACCATTGCCATCGTTGCAACAAGACTCGGTAAAACTATTGGAATATACAATTTCTCACGATTGGGAACCCGGAGGAAAATACCGGTTAATGATTGACTCAGCCACGATTATAGGCATATATAATGAATGGAATAAACCGATAAAGCATGAGTTTACAGTGCGGCAGGTTGAAGACTATGCCAATTTATACTTTACTATTCCCGATGTTGGGCAACCGGTCATCGTTGAGTTGTTGGATGCTTCCGACAAACCGATTTTGACAGCTCCTATGGTCGAAGGCAAAGCAACATTCAATTTTGTCACGCCGTCAACCTACTATGCGCGTGCCTACATAGACAGCAACAACAATGGAGAGTATGACACCGGAAACCTGTTGGAACATAGACAACCCGAAGAGGTATATTACTACCCTAAGAAACTTGTAGTGCGTCGAAATTGGGACATTACCCAACCCTGGAATATATATGAATTGCCTATAGATATACAGAAGCCTCTCGATATAAAGAAAAACAAACCAGCTCGAAAGAAAGGTGATCCGGAACCTCAAAACAACGACGAAGAGAACGAGGACGACTTCTATGACGACTTCAATTCCGGTGGTCACAACAACCAATTCTCATCTCCGTCAGGAATGAGCGGAGGCTTGCGCAACTCCGACAGCTTAAGGCTTAGATAATCATAACTCGCTAATATACAACAGATTACCTCCCTCTACAAATTCGCCAAAACGCATTCAATACTTAGACACCCTACGTGTTTTGGCTTGCTTCATGGTCGTATTGGTTCATAGTCCACACCCACACGATTTTATTCAAGAAAGTTATGTTTATGGGATAATCTCATATTTGTCAAGCCCTTGTATCGATTTGTTTTTAATGATTAGCGGAGCTTTATTGCTACCAATGAAATACTCCATAAAAACATTTTTAACTCGGCGGCTGACAAGAATCGTATTCCCATTGATTTTTTGGTCGGTTGTGTATATTATTCTCGCATATCTGACAGGCAATTTGACGACAGCTGATGTGTTTGTCGAATTTATTGAAATCCCTTTCAATAGCGTTAAATTTTTCTTTACAAGTTGGTATTTATATGTAATTATCGGGTTGTATTTATTCATCCCCATCTTTAATTCTTTTATAAGCAATAACGGAGAAAAACATGCGAAATACTTCTTGTATATATGGGGTATTACATTATGTTATCCATATATATTGGCAATTGTCGGCTCTATTGATGATAGAACTTTGCTCCTGTTTTCGGGATATTTTGGGTATATGGTTTTAGGCTATTATCTGCATAATTATCCATTGAAAGTTACCTCCAGCATTGATTGGATCAAAATAACAGCATGTGTGATAGTTATATCAATCATACTGCCGGCAGTGATGTATTTTTCTGACATACAAGGATATGATGTCTATAGCAACATAATATCTAACTATCTTTCAATCTCGACGGTGGCAATGTGTGTTTTTATATATATTATCGCTCAAAAAATCAGTTATACTTTATGTTTTCAAAAAATAATTTCTCACATTGCCGATAAAACATTTGGTATATTCTTAGTGAACTATGCGTTCATACATTATCTGTTTCGCCCCTATTTTGTGGAGAACCCGATGTCTAATGTAATGTCAGAAATAGGCATTACATTTATTGGCTCTTTGCTATTATCATATCTTGTAGTATTGACATTGGAGAGACTTCCATTCAAAAGGTACCTGATTGGTTAAAAATGCCGGCGGTTGATTTTTATTTTGTCTCATCCAACTTTTTGAATTATCTTTGTTGACATGGAACAAAGACAGCGTTTGGATCGAGAGTTGATTGGAGAGCCGCGATTGTGGCGGTTGGCGATGCGCATTGGCGAGAAATCGCTCCATGTGATACTTCTGTCAACAATCGAAGACAATTCTTTAATATATAGCGAAATCCCTATTGATTCTGCTAATACAGACAGGCTGAAAGCATTAGAGGAAGCGGTATATGAAAATCCGCTACTTTTGAGTGATTTTGGTCGCATTGATTGTATTGTCGAAACCGAAAAATTCATTATTACCCCATCAATCATTAAATCTACTGAAGTCAGGGAGAGAATGATTAAAACGACATTTGAGAACTTTGAGGGTGAAATTATTACCAATGAGTTGCCGGGTATTAACGCAACCATATTAATGGGGATTGAAGCCGACTTTATCGGATTCTTGCGACGCACTTTCAATAATCCGCATATTCATCACCACTTGTCATCGCTATGCCGATATTTTAATCACAAAAGCCGACTTGGGAATTCGGGAAAGATGTATGCTAATATGCGAGATGACCGATTGGATTTATTGGCTTTTGGCAAAGACTCTTTATTGCTCGCCAACACATTCCGTTATCGAGACCCGATGGACGCGGTATATTACATACTCGCTTGTCGCCAATCTCTTGGACTCGACGCCGGAAGTGATGAGTTGTTTTTGGCTGGAGTCAAAGAGGTGCGCGAGACCATCACCCCGACATTGCGTGAATATCTTGCCTATGTAATGCCTGTCATATTCCCGTCGGCAATGTTTAAAGCCGGCAAAGAAGCCCTTAACGCGCCTTTTGACTTAATAGTTTTACCATTATGCGAATAATCAGAGGAAAATATGGACGTCGTCGCTTTGATGTCCCCAATAATATATCGGCTCGCCCGACAACCGATTTTGCCCGTGAAAACATTTTCAATGTACTCGAAAACCTAATTGATTTTGATGAAGAGCCTACCGCACTCGACTTGTTTGCCGGCACGGGAGCTATAAGTTTTGAGTTTTTGTCGCGCGGATGCTCCTCGGTTACAGCTGTCGAGAAAGCCAATACACAATATAACTTCATTAAAAAGGTGGCGCAACAGCTTAATTGTACCAACCTAAATGTGGTTAAAGGCGACGCGTTGCGATATGCCTCTACATGTGTGGCAAAGTATGACCTGATTTTTGCCGATCCGCCTTACGATTTACCCAACTTTGGCGAAATTCCCGGTGTAATTCTCAATTCCCAGATGCTAAAACCGGGAACAATTTTTATCATCGAACACTCTAAAAATTATGATTTCTCGTCATTGCCACATTTCAGCGAACATCGTGTTTATGGCAGTGTAAATTTCTCGATATTTATTATAAAGTCAGATGTTTAGACTGAGAAGTTATAGGCTTTAACGCTTTACTACCAGATAATATAGCTTAAAAAATCATATAATTTATTAAAAATATACCGACAACTGATTTTTTTTGGCGCATGGTCTTGTATAAAGTTGCATATCACACGAAAAATTCATAATTTTGTCATCGGAATCGGAGGAGGCTACGGCTTCCTCCATTTTGTTATACAAAAACCGATTTAATGATGATTGATAAACAGTTATTGACTCAAACCGTAGAAGACGCTATTGCAGGCTCGGATATATTCCTTGTTGATATTGTCGTCAATCCCGGCAACGTTATAGTTGTGGAAATTGATAGCAAAGAGGGCATTGATATTGACACATGTGCGACGATAACCCGCAAAATCGAATCTGTGTTTGATCGTGATGTGGAAGATTATGAACTCGAAGTGGGTTCTGCCGGGCTTACATCACCATTTAAGGTAAAAGGTCAATATCTTAAAAATATCGGAAACGATATTGAGGTGCTTACCCGCGATGGTCGCAAGCTTCAAGGTGTTTTGACCGAAGTAGGTGACGATTGCTTCACTATCGAGATTGAAAAGAAAGTCAAAGAACCCGGAGCTAAACGCCCCAAAATGGTAAAGGAACCTACCACATTCAATTTTGACGAGACAAAATCAGTAAAATATTTAATCAAATTCAAATAAAAAGACACTTTTATTGCTATGGCTAAGAAAGCGGAAACCCCTAATATGGTGGAAAGATTTGCCGAGTTCAAAGAACTAAAAAACATCGACAAAACCACTATGATCAGCGTCTTGGAAGAATCATTCCGTAACGTATTGTCTAAAATGTTCGGAACCGATGAAAACCTCGACGTGATTATGAACCCCGACAAAGGTGACGTGCAGATATTCCAAAACCTTGAAGTTGTTCCCGATGGAGAGGTGACCGACCCCAATCGTCAAATCAGCATCAGCGATGCTCGTGCTGACAATGACCCCGACGCGGAAATCGGCGAGGAACACACCAAAGAAATCATCTTTGCCGACTTTGGACGTCGCGCCATTCTTAACTTGCGCCAAACTCTTCAATCAAAGATACTCGATCTTCAAAAAGAAGCTATTTATGCCAAATTTAAAGATCTTGAAGGTGAACTCGTTTCAGGAGAGGTTTATCAAACATGGTCAAAAGAAACACTTCTTCTTGATGATGACAAAAACGAACTTCTTCTCCCCAAAACCGAGTCAATTCCCGGCGACTTCTTCCGCAAAGGCGAGACTATCCGTGCGGTCGTAGCTACTGTAGATAATAAAAACAACAATCCAAAAATCACAGTATCACGCACCAACGAGAACTTCTTGCGTCGCCTTTTCGAACTTGAAGTTCCTGAAATCCACGATGGACTCATCAACATCCGCGCCGTTGCTCGCATCCCCGGAGAACGTGCTAAAATCGCAGTTGAAAGCTACGATGATCGCATCGACCCTGTAGGAGCATGTGTGGGTGTGAAAGGTTCTCGCATTCATGGTATCGTGCGTGAACTCCGCAACGAAAATATCGATGTGATTAACTACACCTCTAATCCGTCACTCTTTATACAACGTGCTTTAAGCCCTGCCAAAATTTCATCAATCCGTCTTGATGAGGAAGAAAAGAAAGCTGAGGTTTTCCTTCGTCCCGAAGAGGTTTCACTCGCAATCGGTAAGGGCGGGCTCAACATTAAACTTGCTTCAATGTTGACCGGATATGTAATCGATGTATATCGTGACACCGAAGAAGCTTATGAAGATGACATCTACTTGGATGAATTCAACGATGAAATCGATGGCTGGATTATCGAAGCGCTCAAGAATATCGGTTGCGTAACAGCTAAGGCTGTGCTTTCAACTCCACGCGAAGTGCTTGTGGAAAAAGCCGACCTTGAAGAAGATATGGTTGATAATATCATCAACATCCTCAAAGCCGAATTTGAAGATTAATCTTTATAATCAGCACATAAAATCTTTCCTCTAAATAAAAAAACAACGAAGAAAACCACTTGATAATATATGGCGAAAACAAAAATAAGTAAAGTAGCAAAAGACCTTAACGTGGCACTTCCCACCGTTATCGATTTCTTGCGCAAAAAAGACATCACAATCGACGACAATCCCAATACACGCGTTGAGGATGATGTTGTTGCGCTTCTCGTGAAAGAATTTAGCGATGACAAGCAATTAAAAAGCAAATCGGAACAGTTTTCCTCCGAACGCCAAAAAGAGAAGACTAAACCCGCTCCAAAGCCTGCCGAGGAGATTAAAATTGTTGCTGAAATCAAGCAACAACCCAAAATTTTGGGAAAAATTGACATTGACAACGTAGGTAAACCGACTACAAAAGCTCCCGAAACCAAGCCTGTTGAAAAAACCGCAGAACCCAAAGTTGAGGTTACCGAAGAACCGGCTCCTGTAAAAAAGGAGGAGATAAAACCGGCGGTTACGACACCGGTTGCGGAGAAGCCTGTGGAAAAACCTGTTGAAAAGGTCGCAGAGCCGGTTCAACAAACTCAGGAAGAAGTAAAAGTTGAAGAAGCAAAAGAGGAGATTTTCAGCGTAGCTCGTCCTGCAAGCGGATTGAACATCAATGTTGTGGGAAAAATCGATTTGTCGGCAATCAACCAACAAACCCGTCCCAAAAAGAAGACCAAAGAGGAGAAAAAGGCTGAACGCCAAGCAAAAGCCAATCAAGCTACCGGCAATAGTGGTGGAAATAACGGCGACCGCAAAAAACGTAAACGCATCGGTGGCAAAGAAAAAATTGACATCGAAAAAACCTCACAACAAGTCACCAACGACAAAAACAACAAAGAACACTCTCGTCGTGAGAAAAACAATAAAGACGCTCGTGCAAAACGTCCGGTTCATACCGAGGTTAACGAAGAGGATGTTCAAAAGCAAATAAAAGAAACTCTTGCTCGCCTCACAAGCAAAGACAAGGGACAAAAGAAAGCGGCAAAATGGCGTAAGGAAAAACGCGAAGCAAATGCATCTCGCGAACGTGAAGCTGCCGAACTCGAACAAGCAGAAAGCTCTGTACTTAAGTTAACAGAGTTTGTAACTGCCAATGATTTGGCTGTGATGATGAACGTTCCCATCAACAACGTTATCGCCACATGTATGAACCTTGGCGTAATGGTATCTATCAACCAACGCCTTGATGCTGAGACAATAAACATTGTTGCCGATGAGTTCGGATATAAAACCGAGTATGTTTCGGCCGATGTGTCTGAAGCTATTGCCCAAGTTGAAGATAACGAAGAGGATCTCACTACACGTCCTCCGATTGTAACAGTGATGGGACACGTTGACCATGGTAAGACGTCACTGCTCGACTATATCCGCAATGCCAACGTTATCGCCGGTGAAGCTGGTGGTATCACTCAACACATCGGTGCTTACAATGTGAAACTCGCCGATGGGCGTCGCATTACATTCCTTGATACTCCCGGTCACGAAGCATTTACGGCAATGCGTGCTCGTGGTGCTAAGGTAACCGACCTATGTATCATCATTGTGGCTGCCGATGATAGTGTCATGCCACAAACAGTTGAAGCAATCAACCACGCATCGGCTGCGGGTGTACCCATTGTGTTTGCAATCAACAAAATAGACAAACCCACTGCCAACCCCGACAAAATCAAAGAGGCTCTTGCCGCGATGAACTACCTTGTAGAGGATTGGGGTGGAAAATACCAATCCCAAGACATCTCAGCCAAGAAAGGCATTGGCGTAGAGGAATTGATGGAAAAAGTGCTTCTTGAGGCCGAAATGCTCGATCTCAAAGCTAATCCCAACCGCAACGCAACCGGCTCTATCATCGAGTCGTCACTCGATAAAGGACGTGGATATGTGGCAACCGTACTTGTGCAAAACGGTACGTTGAAAGTCGGTGACACAATCCTTGCCGGGACTCACTTCGGTAAAGTTAAGGCGATGTTCAACGAACGTAACCAACGCATTAAAGAGGCAGGTCCAGCAACCCCCGCATTAATTCTTGGCCTTAACGGCGCTCCAACTGCCGGTGACACATTTAATGTGATGGATACCGATCAAGAAGCTCGCGAAATCGCCAACAAGCGTGAGCAATTGCAACGCGAACAAATGCAACGCACAAGCAAGCGACTCACTCTTGAAGAAATCGCACGCCGTCGCGCCCTTGGAAACTTCAGCGAACTTAATGTTATTGTTAAGGGTGACGTTGACGGTTCTATTGAAGCTTTGAGCGACTCACTCATCAAACTCTCAACCGAGGAAATCCAAGTCAATGTATTGCATAAAGCTGTGGGTGAAATATCAGAAAGTGATGTTGTGCTTGCCGCTGCTTCCGATGCTATTATCATCGGGTTCCAAGTGCGTCCCTCATTAGCAGCTCGTCGCGCCGCAGAGCGTGATGGTGTCGAAATACGTCTTTATTCAGTCATCTATCAAGCGCTTGAAGAGGTTAAAGACGCGATGGCAGGTATGCTTGCTCCCGAAATCAAAGAAGAGATTACCGGTACTGCCGAAGTGCTTCAGACCTACCACATCTCAAAGGTTGGTACAATCGCCGGCGCAATCGTGCGTGAAGGTAAAATCAAACGTTCTTGCAAGGTACGCTTGATACGCGACGGTATCGTGAGATATACCGGCGAACTCGGCTCTCTCAAACGCTTTAAAGACGACGTTAAAGAGGTCGCTATGGGTTATGACTGCGGTCTGAACATTGCCGGCTACAACGACATCAAAGAGGGCGACATGGTAGAATGCTTTGAGGAAGTAGAAGTAAACCGCACGCTATAATAAACCCGACTTTATAATATGCCCACGGCATATATAAACATAGGCTCCAATATGGGCGACCGACAGGCTGTAATAAGCCGAGCGGTTGTCTATATTGAGTTTTTGTGCAAAGCAAAAGCTCGCGTATCTAAAATAATCGAGACTCCGGCATGGGGATTTAAATCTGAGTCGTCGTTTCTCAATCAAGGTATCGCAATCGATACCGACATCCCTCCCATTGAATTGTTGCGACATCTTCAAGAGATTGAACGATTAATATCCCCCACACCTCATCGCAATGAGGCTGGAGAGTACATTGATCGGGTAATTGATATTGATCTGATTGCTGTTGATGATATAATCGTTGACACCCCAGAACTGCAACTACCTCATCCACGAATGCATCTGCGAGACTTTGTGCTGATTCCTTTCATCGAGTTAAATCCCGATTGGTTTCACCCAACCCTCAACGCCACCACCACCAAACTTTTATCACTATTACCAAAATAGTGTTATAGATACGCACTCCAAATTAGGTTATATTGACTACTTGGGGGGTAAAGGTGAGAAAATTGCGAATTTGAATCACTACAAATAATCAATTATTATTACTAAAACGATACTCTAATAAAAAACAAAATCCCGGCACTCGTTGTGTCGGGATTTTGTTGTGTGGGCGAAGATGGATTCGAACCACCGAAGGTATAAACCAGCAGATTTACAGTCTGCCCCATTTGGCCACTCTGGTATTCGCCCAAGCCGTTATTTGCGGTGCAAAGGTAGTTAAATTTCTTTTACCTTGCAAACGAAATCATGCATTTTGATTGCTGTCTCGGCGGCTTCAGAGCCTTTGTTGCCAAGCGCTCCACCGGCACGGTCGAGAGCGTCTTGTTCGCAATCGACGGTCAACACTCCAAAGATTACAGGAATGTCGCAATCGGCATTGAGAGAGGTGATGCCTTGCGTTACGCTTTGACACACATAGTCGAAGTGGGGTGTGCCACCACGGATAACGCAACCAAAGACGATGATTGCGTCATAAAGGCTTGCTTCGATGAGTTGAGAGGCGGCAAATGTCAATTCCACCGCGCCGGGAACGTGATAAACATCGACATCTTCATCGGCAAAACCTTCGCGACGGAACACGTCGAGTGCGCCTTGAGTGAGCGCGCCGGTGATGTGACCGTTCCATTCGGCGGCAACGATGGCCACACGCATATTTTCAACTTTGGGGAGCGCGCCTTGTGGTGCTCCGGTAGAGAGTGCTGTTGACATAATTTAGAGCTGTTATTATTTTTGACTGCGAGATTTATCACCAAGATATCCGCCATGATGACGGCGGGCATACTGTGCCGAGGTAAACTCGATGGCTTTCATTGTGTTCACTACAAGCACATCGCCGATAACTGTCATCATAGTTGTCGATGTGGTGGGAGTGAGTCCTAACGGACAAACTTCAGGCGCGCCACCTGTATATAGCACAAAATCGGCACGCTGAGCCAATTCGCTATCTTTGTTGCCGGTGATTACAATCAATGGTATCTGCTCATAAAGATTATGGGCGAGTTTAACCAAGTCAACGATTTCAACTGTCTTACCTGAGTTTGAAATAAGAAGCATTATATCGTTGGGCTGAAGCACACCGAGGTCGCCGTGTTGCGCTTCACTTGGATGCAGATTTACTGCCGGTGTACCTGTCGAGCAAAATGTTGTAGCGATGTTCATAGCTATTTGTCCGGCTTTGCCCATGCCCGATGTCACAAGCTTGCCACCGCGACGATGCACATGCTCAACAATAGCCTCCACGGCTTTTTGGTAATCGTCGGTGACAGGTATATTTTTTATGGCGTTGCTCTCGGCTTCAAGAATTTCGCGCATTGATTGTTGTATATCCATTTATATATGCTTATATTTAATTATGATACAAAATTAGTAAAAATAGGGGTAACTTCCTAACTGCGGGCAAAATCTCGCTCTTCAAATGCCGATATCGCCTCAACCCACGTTTGCTCGATAAGCGCACCTTGCGCCGTTGCAGAGTCAAATCCTGCCATAACGGTGTGTCCGATACACTTCACCTCTCCCGATTTGGAATTTATGACTCGTTGCTCGATTTTCAAGCTACGCTCAGAGATTGCCGTCACCGTCGTAAGCACCTCTATCGGCTCGTGGAAATAGGTGGGAGCATAGAAATCACAATTGATATTCACAACAACTATATTTACACGCTTCCAATCGATGCGCTCAGGCATCACCGCACTAAAATACGCGGCCTTGCCAAGATCCATAAATTGCAGATAGATGCTGTTATTTAGGTGACCAAGCGCGTCAATATCATTAAAACGTATCTGCATAGGCAATCGGTGACGGAACGGCTGAGAGGGTTGCGGCACTTTAGGATTGGTCGAAGCGGGAATTTGTATTGGTTGCATAAGGAAATGTATCAGTGAATTATTATATTGTTTATAACCTCAACGCCGGCCGCATTGTTTAATGCTTTTATGAGTTGTTGGCGATGAAATTGCAATTCGTTTTTTAATGAAGCCGACGACAGATAGACATGGAGAGTTCCCGAATTCACATATCGGCGAGTGGTGTATCTGTTGATTGTCGCGCCTACCACCTCTTGCCAGAGATAACATAGTTTCTGCTCGTTAAATGCAGCATTTATATTGTTGTCGTTTAGCGTGCGGTCAATAATCTCGTTGATGCGTAGCGGGTCGGTGCGTTTCATCTCTGTCGGTTAGATATTGATTGCTGAAAAAATTCCGTCCGTCACCTCCCACATGCGATAATCACCACCCGTACGACGCATTATTTCGTCAAGATGCTTGCGGTTGGTGTCGGTGATAAATATCTGCCCAAACATTGGGCGAGCCACGACTTCCATGATGCGCTCCACACGAGTGGCGTCAAGCTTGTCAAAAATATCATCAAGCAACAGTAGCGGACTCATGCCGGATGCCTCACGGAGAAATTCATATTGAGCCAACCGCAATGCGATGGTGTAGGTTTTGCACTGTCCTTGCGACCCTGTGCGACGCACCGGCATGTCAGCCAACAACATCTCAATGTCATCACGGTGTATCCCTACTGAGGTATGTTTCACTATTTCATCATGACGTCGCGCCTCGTCAAGTAGCGATTGCATTGTGACACCCGGTTGCGACAGCGAACTACGATAACTCAACGCAACGGTCTCGTCATCGCCCGCGATAGCATGATAGTATTTATTGAAAATCTCTGTGAGTCTCTCAATCCATTGCAGGCGCACGTTGTAGATATAATCGGCGGCACGCTCCAGAGTCATCTCAATCGACAGATACAGACTGTGATCCACAACCCCGTCACGCAACAACTTGTTGCGATGCTCAAGCCCACGATTATAGCGTATCAGCTCATCAAGGTAGCGGTGATTGCTCTGTGAAATGACCATATCCATGAAGCGACGACGCTCATCGCTCGCGCCACGAATGAGGTCAATATCCTGGGGCGAAACCATCACAAGAGGGAAACTGCCTATGTGTTCACTCAATCGGGTATATTCCTTCCCTTTGCGCTTGAGAGACTTGCGTTTGCCTTTTGACAAGCCAAGCGATAGCTCCTCCTCAACACCTCGACGATTATAGCCGGCTTGAACAAGGCAAAATTCCTCACCTCGGCGCATCAACATAGAGTCTTGCGCGCCACTGAAACTCTTGCAGAAACTCAGATAATAAATCGCATCAAGCAGATTACTCTTACCCATGCCATTATTGCCGAGCAAGCAGTTTATCTTTGGGGAGAACTCCAACTGCGCTTCGGAGATGTTTTTAAAATTATGTATGGAGAGCCGTTGCAGTATCATTGCAGACCTTCAAGGATGCGTTTGAGAACGACTTGTGCCGAGATTTCACGGTTGGCGGCTTCGGGTATGACAAGCGAGCGTTCACTTTCAATAACATCGTCGCTCACAATCATGTTGCGACGCACCGGCAGGCAGTGCATGAAATAGGCATTGTTGGTGAGAGCCATCTTCTCGGCAGTAACTGTCCATGCACGATCTCGATTTAGCACCTGACCATAGTTAGGGTCGGTGTAAGCACTCCAGTTCTTGGCATAAACAAAGTCGGCACCGGCAAGGGCTTTATCTTGGTCATACTCAACTACCGCATCACCCACAAATGCAGGGTCAAGTTCATAGCCATGAGGGTGAGTGATCACAAAATCATAGCCGGCGGCGTTCATCCACTCGGCAAAGGAATTGGGCACGGCTTGCGGAAGTGCCTTGGGATGAGGCGCCCATGTCATAACTACTTTGGGACGTTCAACTGTCTTAAATTCCTCAATAGTAATCAAGTCGGCAAATGATTGCAATGGGTGACGAGTAGCTGCCTCCATTGAGAACACCGGACAACCTGAGTATTTAATGAATTGATTAATGATTTTTTCTTCGTAGTCATCTTTTTTAGACTCAAAGCGGGCAAACGAGCGCACACCGATAACATCGCAATAGCAACCCATAACCGGAATTGCCTCAAGCAAGTGTTCGGGCTTGTCTCCATCCATGATGACTCCCCTCTCAGTCTCCAACTTCCATGCGCCCTGATTTACGTCAAGCACAATCACATTCATGCCGAGATTTAAAGCCGCCTTTTGGGTGCTTAATCGGGTGCGAAGCGATGAGTTGAAAAATATCATCAAGAGGGTCTTATTTTCGCCTAAATGTTTGTAGGCAAAACGATTTGCTTTCACTTCGAGAGCCTCTTTAACAGCGCCTTTGAGGTTGCCAATATCGTTGACTGTAATAAAATTTCTCATATCTTTTATAGTTTATCAAAATATAGCGCAAGTTACTCAATAAATCGCACATTTGAAACAATTCTCAGAGCAATTCGATAAAAAGAGATATCTCTCGAAGATTTTCAATGGCATTTTGTGAAAAAAGATAAAAATTAAGTAGAGAAATTTGTTGTTTTAGAAATAAAGTCGTACCTTTGCATCGCAATTAACAAAAGGGCGTTTAGCTCAGCTGGTTCAGAGCATCTGCCTTACAAGCAGAGGGTCGGCGGTTCGAATCCGTCAACGCCCACAAAAGGACACCAAATCGGTGTCCTTTTTTTATTTCGTAAAAATCCAACCGAGAGAGAATGCCGCATTAAAAAAATCCCCACTAATTTTCTACTGTACCCAAATTTTTACATGACGGATTGTTGAATATCAAAAAAATTAAAGTATTTGAAAAAGATTTTGTTAACAGCGTGATTTGCTATTGGCTTTTGTGTGGTTGGTTTGGCTGAAGAGCCAAATTGTATAGTGAGAGATCCAAACTTGGGGACTGTAGGTTCGCCTAGTTATTTAAGAACGACATCATCGTCTACCACTACGACATATTGCTATGGGGATTCTTCTACAGAAAATTCCGGTTCATGGAATTTAGGAGGTTCTGGAGAGGCAGGTACTAGTGGCGCAAACGTAGGTTTAAATGGGGGGTATAATTCCGGGAGTGAGTCAGAAACATACTCATCTGGATATTCTACAACAACCACTGAGCAGACCGATTGTTTTGGCGCAGATGTATTAAATAATTCAAACAACGATTAAAGTTTTAATGACACTATCAAGGCGGGAGTGAGGAGTTCCCGCCTTGTTGTTTTTTTTGCGAGTAAAATCCCAAGGAAATCGCATAATATGACTTCCCCGAAATTTTGATGGATTATTCTTCGGGGAATTTGCGGTAGTATTCTTCTAAGAGATGGCGAATATTGAAGTAGTAGGTTGTTGCGGTATCGGCTTCGGAGCGTGGTTTGATGGTTATGCAGTCGTAATATGGCTCCATGTATTGCTGGCTCTCGGCAACAAGTCCGCTGAAGTTTAGGATGTCATATTCATGTTTTGGATTGATGACATACCAAGCGTTTTCGGCATCAAGACCGGTGCCACTCGACACGATTGCCTCAATTATGTGGTTTAGGCGATATTGCCAAATGTTGGCGCGGTGGGTCTTCTTCAGCGTGCGCAAGGCATAGATGAGGTAGCTCATCTGTCGCAGATCAAAGGGATTGTCTTTGAGCGACAGCTCGGCATACTCGATTATTGAGTCACACTCGGCGCGAGTGTGAGACGCTTGGTAATACAAGTCTTGCACGATATTCTCATACTCGGAGTGTCGATAGGGATTGTAATCCTCTTGAAACATATATCCATAATATAGGTAGCGATAATCCTCAGCGGTCATTGTGGTCTCGTTGCGCTCATAGCGTTCCATGAGCACAGGGTAGTAGTATTTAGAGTCGGGATTGGTCGTCTCTGTTTTTATGCGCTCCATATCGGGAGCTTTTGATGAGGTCGCGTTAAGCCCTATGGCAATCAACAATACCGTGAATATAATCGTGATGAGTTTTTTCATAACTTTTTGTTTTTTATTCTATCGGGCTATCAATCCGCTACGCAGCAACAATCCCGAAATTACCAAACCAATAATACACATTGTCACGACGGCTTGCATCCCCACGGCGTAAAGATTGTGAAGAAAACGCTTTGACGCCACCGGGATTGAGTGCCCGGCAGGGGTGCGACTAAATGCCATAGCGCCAAGTAAGGCTCCACCTACCGCGCCAATAATCATCATGGATGTTGAGGCAAGCAACCCGACAAACATTCCCACCATTGCACCGGTCACGATGTATCCTGAGCCGACGACAGCAGTTTTTTCCTTATGTGAGGTCATAGAGTTGATGAGTATTATAATCATCGCTGCCACACACCAAAACAGGAATGTGTTGTTTTCGACATGAACAGTTTTGCTAAGTCTCATAAGAAATAGCCCTGCCAATGCGGGAACAACGGCGGGTATCGTAGGGCGATAGGCAAACACGACAGCCACCGAAAGCATTATAACACCTGATATGAGCCACAATGTTGACATGCGTGAAATTGTTATAAATACAAATTTAGGCAATAAAATCGGGGTAATCTCTATCTCGCAATTATTCTTAACAAGTTTTCTCATTTATAATGCAATTCGCTAACTTTGCAGAAAGAATAAAGGGTATGATATTGTATTTTTCGGCAACAGGCAATAGCCACTATGTGGCGCAGAAAATCGCTGAAGCTACCGGCGATAAAATTATCTCAATTGAAACTCTCGTTAAGGAGAAACGGTTTGAGCTTTCAACCAATGAGGATGAGGCGCTTGGGATTGTAACACCAACATATTTCTGGGGATTGCCGCATATCGTGGAGGAATTTTTGGCTCATCTCAATATCAGGCTTGCATCGGGTTGTTATGTATATCTTGTTGCGACCTATGGAACAACCACCGGAGCTATAGGCAAAATCTCACGGTGCATTTTAAGCCGAAAATTGATCAGGTTGCAAGGGGAATACTGTGTGAGGATGCCCGACACATGGACTCCGATGTTTAATCTTTCTGATAAGGCTAAAAATGAGAGACGTCTCATTAAAGCGCAGGCTGAGTTGGAGATTATCATTAATAATATCCGGCATAGAGCTGCCGAGACAAAGATGCGTGGCAAAGCACCATTACTATTAGGAAAACTATATCATGCGACATATAAAAAGGCTCGCAATACACATCATTTTCATGTAATAGACGATAGATGCGTTGGCTGTGGATTGTGTCAACGGCAGTGTCCGATATCGGCGATTGCATTGCAGAATGGCAAACCTAAATGGGTGGCGGAACTATGCTTGGCATGTCTGAGATGTCTGCACAATTGCCCTGCATTTGCGATACAATATGGGAGGAATACCTTGAAGCATGGGCAATACGTTTGTCCACTGCGGTAATCTGATGTGGCGAGTTGCAAAATTAGTGGTTATTTGTTACTTTTGCATAAGAAATACAAAAGGAAAAGTTATGTTTTCAGGAATAGTAGAAGAGGCGGCTCAAGTGGTGGCAATAAGTCGCGATGGTGGCAATATACACCTCACTCTTAAATGCAGTTTTACCAACGAGTTGAAAATCGACCAGTCGGTGGCTCATAATGGTGTGTGTTTGACTGTGGTTTCTATCGATGAGGACCGATACACCGTCACAGCCATTCAGGAGACACTTGACCGCAGCAATCTTGGCGATTTGAGCGTGGGATCATTTGTCAATCTTGAGCGCAGTATGATGATGAATGGGCGTCTTGACGGACATATCGTACAGGGACACGTTGATTGCACGGCTATATGCGAGTCGGTTGAGGAGGTTGACGGAAGTCGTTATTTCAAATTCAGATATAACGTTGCGCCCGAAATGGCGTCAAAAGGGTATGTCACCGTAGAGAAAGGTTCGGTAACTGTCAATGGCGTAAGTCTCACTGTGTGTGACTCTGAACGTGATAGTTTCCGCGTGGCGATTATTCCCTACACCTTTGAGCATACCAATTTCAAGCAAATCGTAGCCGGAACGCGCGTAAACCTTGAGTTTGACATAATCGGGAAATACTTGAGTCGATTAATGGAATTTTCCAAATAGCGATAAAAACACGATTTAATCGCCAAAAAGTTGCCGTTAAATTTTGCAGAGACAAAAAATAGCAGTAACTTTGCAACGCTTTTGGCAAAACATGTTGACTCCGTAGCTCAGTTGGTAGAGCAAATGACTCTTAATCATTGGGTCGAGAGTTCGAGCCTCTCCGGGGTCACACAGAAAACAGACAAGCGATTACTTGAAGTAATCGCTTGTCTGTTTTTTAATATAAGTAATTTTCTAAGTTCCTAATTGCTTTGTAAGCACATCTCAAGAGAATGTAAAGGAAATTCTAAATATCAGCCATGAAATTGGATTGTGGCGGTAAGGTGGTGGGGATAAAAAGACCGGGCAGAGATGCTCGGTCTTTTGTATGGTGGAGTATAGCGGACTCGAACCGCTCACCTCGACACTGCCAGTGTCGCGCTCTAGCCGGATGAGCTAATACCCCTCAATTTTTCATGTGACAAAAGTAATATATAATTTTATTATGCGCAATAGTTTGCGGTGAAAATCATCCGATAAGAGCCTAAAAAATCGGGGGTCGCCGATATTGGCAACCCCCGATCGGGAATGTTGATTATGTTATTGTCAACTATTAACGGATAGCAACTTTAACGGTGCGAACCACACCTTGAGCATCCTTAACAGCTACTACATAGATACCATTGAGAGCTTCAACGTCAACTTCGTTGCTACCTGCAACCGCAGCTACGCATGCACCGCTCATGTTGTAAACTTGAATCATTTCAGCTTCAACACCGGCAACAGCGAGAACAGAACCGTCGCAAGATAGAACCATTTCAACATCTTCGTTTTCAACAACGACGTCTTCTACGCCAACTTCAGTAGTGTGGCTGAACTTATAGCAAGCTACACCTTGAGCAGGAATGTTAATCCAGATGTAAAGGTCTTTATCGCCTACTTCTGTACAGATAGAAGAACGGAAACTTGTGTTACGAGTACCACCAAGACCGGCAGAAGGATAAGTTCCTATTGCAGAGCTTGCATTGTAACCACTTGTAACGTTAATCAAAGAGAATGCACCATCAGCAAGAGTTGTGTTGCTAGTGTTTTTGTAAGTAGCAACCGCAGCATATTTCTTGTTGCCAAGAGTGAAAATCTTCATGTCAGCACCTTGCTTGTTACCTACAGCATTAACATCCATAGTTTCGATATATGCACCGGTTGAGCTGAAGTGAGTAGCAACATAGTCTTTAGAAGATACCCAGAAAGAACCGTCGCTTTCAACTGTTATGTTTGAAGCTGCAGAACCAGAAGAAACTGTATAAGCAGCACCATCCTTAGTCAAGCCAATAACTGTAGGAGTTGTAGATGTCACAGCACCATTCTTAACAGTATAGTAGAATACACTGCTATCATAGCAGAACCAAATTTTACCATCGGTCAAGTTTCCGCTGACTGACATTGCGTCACCGGTACGTACGCCATTGTGCTCAGTAGTTGACAACAATGTTGTAGGAACAGCATTGTCATTGTCCCAAATATAGATATTGAATACACTTGATGCGCTAGCAGCCAAGTTACATGCAATAACCTTGCCACCCATTACTTCAACAGAACTGATGAGGTGAGTACCGGTAGTACATGGAGAAACATCAAGTTGACCTAATTTTTCACCTTTGTAAGCATCAACAATATAAATTTGATTATTGCTATTATCAACGCGAGATACAGCATAGAGGCGATCGCCATTAACAGCGATATCATTGTTAACCAATGAACCATAAGTTACCCAATTAGCTGTTTTCTTAGATGTTTGAGAGATGTTCCAAACTTCTTCAAGAGCATTGATATTTTCGTTGAACACGATATTTGCAGTGCAAGTACCTGAAAGTTGTACCGATTTTGTAAGAGCACCATCAGAAGAAATGTTAAGAACAGCTGAGTGAGTACCCTTTGCAGAAGGATCGTAAGTCACTTTCACAGATGCAGATGCAGAACCGGAAGATTGAGCGATTGAAGTTGTTGACAACTTAAATTGATTTGCATTGCTACCTGACAATGAAAGAGTGATATTTCCTGTCAAGCGTTCACCTGAAACAGTTAAAGTCTTAGCGTCGGTATAGCCTTCAGTAGTGCTGAATGACAATGAAGCAACACTTGGAGTCACGATAGGATCGGTAGGATCTTCAATTTGGTAGGTGGGAACTGTACCGCTCTTATAATATGCGATACCTTGGTTGTGAACGAGTACCCACATTTCAACACCCTTGTCACCATTAACGTTTACACAGATACTTGATGACATGGTAGTGTTACGAGTCTTAGAGCTCATACCCGCAGAAGGATAAGAACCAGCGTTTGTAGCATCAGCCCAACCTGCATTACCATCAAGCAATACTGCGCGACCATTGTACAACATAGTGGTAGCATCACCAGATGTACCTGGATCATAGTCTGTAGCAAATGCGTAAGTGTCACCCTTGAATGAGAATGTTACGATGTCGTTACCTTGTGATGCAACAAGAGCAGTATTTGAAACAGTCTTGGTTAACTCACCTTTGGCTGTAACCACTGAAGCACGATAGTTTTGACCTGCTACCCAATAGTCGTTACCATAAGGGATAAGACGTGGAGAAAGACCAATGATAAAGCCATCGATATCGGCAACAGTAGGAGTAGTAGAAACTACACCATTAGAGATTGCATAAGTAACAAGAGAGTTACAGTTGCCTGTTGCGGTAGAACCATCAGCTTTGGTATATTCACGAGATTGCTGACCGAGATAGCAGATAGTACCTGAAGTCAAGTTACCCTTGATTTCGATAGCATCACCTACGCGGTCCATTCCACCGATATTGGTTGTTTCAAGCAATACAGTAGGTTTAGTTGTAGCAGCATCATTTTCCCAAACATAAACTTTGAGAGGACCATTTGCAGTAGTAGCGATGTTGGTAGCAACAATTTTACCATCAACGTATGCAACGTCAACAACTTTTATCGCGCCACCTGAAACACCGGTCATGTCGAGGTTCCAAAGTTTTTCACCTGTTTGAGCGTTTACTACGATAATAGAGCCATTTGTGGTATCAACAATATAGAGTTTACCGTTACCAAACGCCATGTTACGATAGCTCTTATAATCAGCCATCCATGCAGCTTTCTTACCATTGTTTTCAGAGTAGTTCCATGCTTCAGTGAACTTCAATGGCGGGTTCTTAGCCACACCGGTTACAACCATAGAAGCAGATTTGTTGCCACTGGTGAACTTGATAGTTGTAGAGTGGTTACCTGCAGTTTGAGGTTTGTAAGTAACGGTGAGAGAGCCACCTGATGCACCAAGAGAAGTGGTATTGATAGAGAAGTTGGTGTTATCGCTATTAGAGATAGTGATATTTGAAGATAAACCTGCACCTGTAACAGTGATGGTCTTAGCCGAAGTATTACCTACAGTAGTTTCACCGAAACCGGTAGTAGATGGATTCAAAGAGATACCATCGTCGGTACCTGCAGTAACAGAGAATTGTTTTTTAGAACAAGTATTGTTAGAAACAGTTACGTTGTCAGAAGCTGTTTTGTAACCGCTCTTTTTAACTTCGATTTTGTAAGTACCTGCAGCAACGCCAAAGAACGCAAATACACCGTTACAGTTATTATCGGTAGTAACTTGTTGAACTTGAGCGCCTGAAGAATTGTAAAGAGTAACAGTAGCACCATTGATCGCAAGGTAACTATCGCGGTCGCGAGTAGTGTAGTTGGTATAACCACAAGCTTTAGACATATCGCGAACATCACCGATGATACAACCTTTCAACGCGCTGATACCACCAGGACTATTATAGAACGCACGAACAGTTTGCCAAGCCAAGAAACGGTTGTACATGTCAGATTTCAAGCGGAGAGTTTCAGGACGATAGTCATGGAACCATGCTTCCATCAAGTAACCGGGACGAGTGTTTGTGCGGAGCACACCATAGTTCCAACCCCAGAAAGCGTAGTCAGATTGAGAACGAGGAGTTGAATAAGTAGTGCTGGTAATGTTGGTGTTTTGGTGTTGTTTAGCAACTTCCAAACCCATTTGTTGACTCGGTGCAATCACCTGAGCGTAGGGAGAATAAGTTGCGCCACGGAAGAATGCGATAGTATAGTTGGCACTTGCATTACCACCATTGGTGTGAAGAGACGAGAAGTAACCACCATAGTTGTTAGAAAGAGTAGCAATATAGGTCAAGTTCAAGTCGTCGGAAGAATAGTTTGTAGTACGAGTCATCGAGTAGCTCAAACCCACTTCTTTACAGAAATCACGCATATAAAGACCACGAGTGAGGTTACCATCAGATTCATAGAACATTTCAACACCAAGAGGCATAGGAGTTGGACGGTCGTCAGAGTCGTGACCACCGTGACCTGGGTTAATCAAAACCTTAGCTGCGCTTGTACTCATGACAACGCAGAGAAGCATAATTGCTATAGAATAAATCTTTTTCATGGCTTACTTTTCTTGAATTGTCATTACATAAACTTTACCATCGGCAGTATGGTAAGCGATTTGGCTACCATCGGGAGACACCGAGGGGAACATAGAAATCTCGTTAGAATTAGTAAGTTGTTGCATGCCTGTACCATCGGCTTTCATGATAACGATGCTGCTTTCGGTATAGAAATAACCGTCATCTTCATCAAGCATAGCGACGATATGACTGTTTCCGCGCCATTTTGGAGCACCCATCTTACCAAGAGTCACCATGTTGCTACCATCGAGGTTGCAAACATAAGCGATGCCATGGCTAACAAATAGAATTTTTTGGCCATTGGGAGAAACGCTAGCCCAAACATATTGAGCATCACCACCAAATGGGTCAAACAAAGTTGCTTTACCATTACGATAGATTTCAAGTTTGAGATCTTCGTTGGTAGCAACAAACACGTCACGACTAAGTGCGTTAGAGATAGAGTTAGATACTTGCTTGGTTTGGAGTACACCCTTAACAGAGTAAGACACCTTGCCATTAGAGAAACTAACCGCATTAACATGGTTGATGTTAACGGCAAAAGGTTTCAACGCCTTAGTAGCCACATCAAGAGTGTAGAGGGTCACTGTTGAATTGTGGAAGTCGCTTGAGCGAGTGATGATAGTTTTACCATCTTCGCTAACAGCAGGTTCCCAACCAGCAGTAGCCATGTCGGTGAGTTTAGTGTACTTTTTGGTAGCGAAATTATAAATTCCGAGACCATTGTAATTCTCAGAGGTCAACAAGATAGAATTTCCATCGGGCGTAAAAGTCGGGTGGAAAGTCTCTGATTGTTGTCCCAAATCGAGTTGTTGGTTAGAAACAACTCTAAATTGCTGAGCATTTGCCATTAAAGCTGTAGCTGCAGCGAAACACAATAAGAGTTTTTTCATTGTTGTTTGGTATTTAGGTTTGTAAATAAAAAATCGTTAGTTTTATGCAAGAGCACATATTCGCACAAAGTTATACATTATTTCATAACACAAGCACTAAAACCGCAATCTTTTAACTATTATTAGCAGTAGCTCCGTTTTTTTAACACATCTCCCTGAGATTTATTTCTTAAAGGTACGGAATGCCGTTTTCAATAAACGGGCAATGATAAATGCCACCACCATAAGCAAAACTATCACTGCCGAGCAAGGGACATCGATAGACGCAGAAATCATCAACCCCACAAAGCTACAAGCAACAGAAACAGCCACCGACGCAATCATCATGCCTTTAAACCGGTGGAAGAAAACTTCGGCGGTCATTTGTGGCAACGATAACATAGACATGAGGAGCATTATTCCCACGAGCTTTATAGTCAACACGATACACACGGCAACCATCACGGTCATCGTGTAAGTGATAAATCTCACCGGCATTCCCGTAACACGAGCGAAGTCTCTGTCGAATGCGCACATCACGATTTTGTCGTAACAGAGTGAGAAAAAAAGTATCAGTATTAATGTATATATGGCAAAAGCCCACAAATCGGCAGTGGTAATTGTCAATATATTTCCAAAAAGGAACGCGTTCAATTCAGGGACATATCCGGGAGTCATAAACACAAACAGCACCCCAATAGCCATACCCAACGCCCATACTACGGCAATAGCCGAATCCTCGCGCACCCGATGACGGGCCGACAACCACTCAACACCGGCACTTGACGCAACGGCAAACACCATTGCCATGACAATTGGATTAAGTCCGAGGAAATATCCCAACCCAAGTCCGCCAAAGCAGGCATGGGTAACACCTCCGGCGATAGATACCATGCGGCGCGAGATGATATAAGTACCTATAATTGCCGCAGCAACGCTGATGATGAGTATGCCAATCAACGCATTACTGAAAAAATCATATTCCAAAAGCTCAAAAAACTCAATCATGGGTATTTTCTTTTTGTCGGGCTTCAGATACAATCATCAACAACTCGTCACGCACGGCAGTGGGTAGTTCAATGCCACGCAATTGAACGCTACGTCCCCAGCCCGCAATATCCTGAGGGAGCAAAGTCAATAATATATCACGAAATCGCTCTATCTCCTCATCGGTATAACAATCGGCTTCGCGACCTTTATATACATCAAGTTCCTCATCATCATAATAAACAATCTCATCGCTCACACTCGACAACAACGAGTCTTTCTCGCAAGTGATATGCAAGCCACAACACTCTGTCGGTGGCTGTGGCTGAGATTGCTCCTCTACCGCATCAACCGATGATGTAAACCGATGGTGGATGTAAAGCACCACACCAACAACGACCAATGCCGATAATATGATGAGAATAACCGTCATTATTCAGCCATTTCAGTATCTTCAGGAATTTCGGCATCTGCGTCAACAATGACAAATCCCGTCTGAGCCAAATGCTCCCAAAAATCGGGATAAGATTTTGAGACAACTTCAACATCATTTATAATAACTCCGGGTAGATACAATGCAACAGGCGCAAATGCCATCGCCATACGATGATCCTTATAGGTATCAATACTCGGCTGTTCAAATATGGGATGCTGACCACCATACCACGCAATAGCGTTATCCCCCTCTATCGATAGGTCAAAACTGAGTTTGTCGAGTTCAACGCGCAAGGCCTCCAAGCGGTCAGTCTCTTTTATTCGCAATGTTTCGACTCCCGTAAAGCGGAATGGGATGCGCAACATGCAACAGGTCACCGCAAGCGCTTGCACCAAATCGGGCTGCTCACTCATGTCCAACTCAAGGCGCGCATCTTGTTCGGGCGATGGCTCAAGCACAACCTCCTCATCTGAAAATTGGGTATTTATACCCAAATGCTCAAAATATCCGGCAATTTTGCTATCCCCTTGAAGGCTTGGCGATTGCAACCCTTTGAGCGAAACCATCCCCGTCGACAATGCAGCTATCTCATACCAATATGATGCCGCGCTCCAATCGGCCTCAACATCGATATCGGCATAACGGTATTCGCTTGGAGCTATCGTAATTATATTGTCATCAAACTCGCTTTCCACTCCTTGACGACGCATCATTTCAAGTGTCATCAAAATATATGGGCGCGACATTATCTCACCCTCAAGCGTCAGTCGCAAACCTTGCGCCATGAGCGGAGCAATCATCAATAGCGCCGAAATATATTGCGAACTTATTGAAGCCGGCAACGCAACATCTCCACCTTGCAATTTTCGTCCCAATATCTTGAGTGGCGGGAAACCCTCCTCTCCCAAATACTCAATCGATGCGCCACAATCACGCAACGCGTCAACGAGTGCTTTGATGGGACGTTGGCGCATACGCTCCGAGCCATCGAGCACAACCTCTCTACCCTCTTGCACAGAAAAATAGGCAGTAAGGAAACGCATGGCTGTACCCGCCGCTCCGATGTTGACATCGCTTGATTGCGAACTTAACGCCTCGACCATCACATCGGTATCATCACAATGCGCGACCTTAGCAATAGGCTTGGCATCGGCAGTCAACGCATTAATAATCAACGCACGATTACTGATACTTTTAGACAAAGGAAGCTCAATTGCAGCTTCAATCATCTCTTCGGGTGGAAATATGCGATAATTCATCTATTAAAAAATCAATCATTTATAGCTTTAGCCAGATAGGCAAGAGCATCGGCAAGTACCACACGCGGACAAGCAACATTTAATCGCATAAAACCTTCTCCCTCGCGACCAAACATAGTGCCATCATTAAGAGCCAATCGAGCTTTATTTACAAACAAGTCAACAAGTTGAGGCTGCGACAAGTTCAACCCACGGCAATCAAGCCACACAAGGAATGACGCCTGAGGACGCATGGGTTTCAACATCGGGAGATTTTGTGCCATAAACTCCTCAACAAATTTGATATTATCTTCGATATAAGTCAACAATTCGCCAAGCCAACGCTCCCCATTGCGATAAGCCGCCTCGGTGCCTATTGTAGCCATGAAGTTGGCTCCGTCAAACTCATTTGATGACAACCAACGATAAAACGGCACTCTCAATTCAGGATTTTTCACCAACATCCAAGAGCTGACAAGACCTGGGATATTAAATGTCTTGGATGGTGCGCTCAATGTTACCGCAACCGTCTCGGCATCCTCACTTACCGAAACAAACGGAATATGTTCATTGCCAAAGACCATGAGATCGGCATGTATTTCATCAGAAACCACAACTACGTTATGCTTGCGAGCCAATGCCGCTACACGGCGCAAGGTTTCAACATCCCACTGAATACCGGCAGGATTGTGAGGGTTGCAAAGTATCATCATGCGAGGAGATTCCTCAGCCATCAATCGCTCAAGATGCTCAAGATCCATTTTATAGCCCAACTCAGTGAGAACCAAAGGATTGGGCAACGCAACTCGGTCATTACCCTCAATCACCATTTTAAACGGATGATAAACAGGCGGTTGTATAATAATTTTATCTCCACGAGAAGAAAAATAATTAACCGCATAGGCTACCCCACGCACCACACCGGGAATAAATGACAATTCCTCATGAGTCACAGAGAGATGATGACGACGATCAAGCCAATCGATAATTGCTTGCCAATAGCCGTCACTCGCTTTAGAATAACCATAGACCGGATGAGCCAATCGCTCATTGAGCGCGGCGGTTATCTCCGGGCAAATAGCGAAATCCATGTCGGCAATCCACATGGGACACACATCTTCACGACCAAAACGCTCTTTTAATCCTTCAATTTTAATCGCACCGGTGTTGCGACGGTCAATCACGGTATCAAAGTTATACTTTTCCATCTTAATGAAATTTGCACAAATTTTCCACAAAAGTAATATTTTTTTTGCAATTGTTTCGCAGATTTTTTCTAAGTTTGTACTTTATATAAGTCTGACCGACTGAAAAGCATTACATATAACAGATAAAACGATATCAGTTATGGAGCAGAAAAAACTTACCCCTGAGGAAGAAGAACAGATGGTGGAAGCCGCGTTTAACAACGTGCTTGAAGGTTACTTGGCAAGCAATCACCGCAAAAAAGTGGAGATTATCAAACGTGCATACGCATTTGCCAAAGAAGCCCACAAGGGAATACGCCGTCGCTCAGGAGAACCATATATATTGCATCCTATCGCAGTGGCTAAAATAGCCAGCCAAGAAATAGGGCTCGGCTCAACATCAATATGTGCCGCCCTGCTACATGATGTGGTAGAAGACACCGACTACACCGAAGAGGATATAGCCCAACATTTTGGTAAAAAGATAGCCCAAATCGTGGGTGGTCTTACCAAAATATCAGGAGGGATATTTGGAGACAAAGCTTCGGCACAAGCCGAGAACTTCCGCAAATTGCTGTTGACAATGTCGGAAGACATACGCGTGGTGCTATTAAAGATGGCCGACCGCTTACACAACATGCGCACACTCGGCTCGATGGCACCCAACAAGCAATACAAAATCGCCGGAGAGACTTTGTATATCTACGCTCCATTGGCTCACCGTCTCGGTCTATTTGCCATTAAAACCGAGCTTGAGGATTTGAGTTTTAAATATGAACACCCCGCAGCATATCAACGCATCAGTGAGCAAATAAAAGCATCGGAAGCTCGACGTTCAGCCGTTTATAACGATTTCTCGACTCCAATTGAGGATAAATTGCGCCAAATGGGGTTGAAGTTTGAGGCAAAAGCCCGACTCAAATCGGTATATTCGATTTGGAACAAAATGGAGACTAAGCATATCCCCTTTGAAGAAGTTTATGACCTATATGCGATGCGCATAATTTTTGATTGCGACGACCCGGCTTGCGAAAAATCACTTTGCTGGAACATCTACTCGGCAATCACCGACTTATACAAGCTACACCCCGACCGCACCCGCGACTGGATAAGCGTCCCGAAAGCCAATGGCTATCAAGCCCTACACTTAACGGTAATGGGACCTGACGGCAACTGGATTGAGGTACAAATACGAAGTCGCCGCATGGACGAGATTGCGGAAAAAGGGTTTGCGGCACACTGGAAATATAAAATCGGCGAGGGTGACGAGGAGTCAGAACTCAATGTGTGGTTGCGCACGATTAAGGATATTCTCGACAACCCGGAGCCAAGCGCAATCGATTTCCTCGACACGTTGAAACTAAACCTGTTCTCATCGGAGATTGTAGTATTCACTCCAAAAGGTGAATTGTTAACATTGCCAACAGGAGCAACCGTACTCGACGTTGCTTTTGAGCTTCACTCGCAATTGGGCATGAAATGTATCGCTGGAAAAGTCAACCACAAACTTGTACCACTATCACACAAGCTAAAAAGTGGAGACCAAGTAGAGGTTTTGACATCTCAGTCGCAAAAGCCTCAACCCGAATGGGTCAACTTCCTCGCAACGGCAAAGGCAAAAAACCGATTGCGTGCGGCTCTGCGCAAGCAACAACATCCTATTATAGAACGTGGCAAAACGATTTTTGAGGAATTTCTCAAAAAACACAATATCAAGGACAGCAACGAGATTTTGACTAAAATCGTGGGGTATTACCACCTTTCCAACCGAGAGGAATTATACCTAAACCTTGGCAATAATGAGATTGAATTAAGTGACAATCTTATAAAAAACAATGCTCAATCTCAATCAATTTTATCCAAAATTTTCCGTCGTAAACCTCAGGCCAAAGAGAAAACCGAAGAACCGGAAAAAGCCAAGAAAATAAACACCAAGGAGACATACGTGTTGCACTATGACGATAACGGCGCCAATTTCAAGTTTGCAGGATGTTGTTGTCCGATCCCCGGCGACGATGTTATGGGATATATCAATGACGATAATGAGGTAGAGGTTCACGCATTGAACTGCCCACGTGCGCAAGTACTCAAAGCCAGCTATGGTCCGCGCATCGTCTCTACCCGATGGGAAGTTGTCACTCAAAAATTTCTTGCCACAATACATATCGAAGGGATTGACCGATTTGGCATTTTGCAAGAATTAATCCAAATGATTTCGACCAACTTGGCAATTGACATACGCCGACTGAACATTGAAGCAAAAAAAGAGGTTTTCCAATGCGATCTGTCGGTGCGCGTCGAAGACACCAAAGTGGTTACCGACCTATGTAACAAAGTAAAGAAAATCAATGGCGTGAAACTCGCCAGCCGAATATAATACACAAATAACAAAACGACTATGAAACTTTTCTCAAAATATAGGATTATAAGATTGCTGATATTTTTGATTTCGGCAGGAGCCATCATATACCTATTGCCTCGCGATAGTTATGAAAAATTATCATATCAGGAAGGTGAAGTGTGGCGATATGACGACTTAATAGCGCCCACCGACATCACAATCTACCATGACTCGGCAACAGTCGCCCAAAAGATGGATTCGATAAACAAAGAATTTAGCAATTATTATAGCTATAATGAGCAAATATTCCGCACATTAGATAGCACATTAACAAAATCAAACGCAAGTTATGGGCTACAAGCCGAATTACGTTCAATTTTCAGAGATTTCTACACCCTGAATACCAACAACAGAAACGTAATCAAAGGCGTGGTCTCTGACTCGGTTTATCAATTAATAACCGCTAAGAAATTACCTTATATCAAAGTAAACTTGCAAAACACAAATTCTCATGAATTAATTTCCACATCAGAGTTTACATCTCCCCTATTAATTATCAAACGCATAAACGACACGTTCCCCGATTCAACATCACAAAGTGTCATCACCCAATTAAATCTACCAACTTTAATCATCCCAAACTTTACTCAAGACAAGGAGCAAATACAAAAGTTATTGGAACGTGAGTATGCAACCGTAACTTGTGGCATCGGCTTGATTTCCAAAGGAGAAATTATTATCAAAAATGGAGAGATTGTAACAGCACAAAAAGCGAGAATACTCAAAGATTATGAAATCACATTGGAACGCGAGCGCCAGAAGGCTCAACCACCTGTTATGCTCATCCTCATCGGACAGATACTTTATGTTGTAATACTTCTTGCATCGCTCTACATGTATCTTTCATTATTTAACCGCTCAATGTTTGACCGATTGAAAACATTGTTGTTTATAATGACATTTATTATCGGCTTCTTTGTTGTCGCCTATTTTGCGTCAGAATTCATATTTAATGGGTTATATTTAGTACCATTTGTCATAATTCCGATTTTAATAAAAGTGTTTTTTGATGCCCGTGTCGCACTCTTCTGTTTCATTATAGAATTATTGTTATGCGCGCAATTTGCCACCCATGCCTTTGATTTTATCTTCATTGAGTTATGTGGCGGACTTGCGGCAATGTTCTCATTGAAAGAGCTGTCACGACGCTCACAACTATTACAATCGGCTCTTTTTGTCGCCATTGCCTATTGCTTGGCATACATCTCTTACACCCTGCTTATTGAAGGCTCACTATCTGCCATCTCGATAAAACTTATCGGATTTTTCATCGCAAACGCACTGATGTCAAGTTTTGCCTACATCCTATTGTTCTTTGTTGAGAAGATATTCGGATATATCTCAAACGTGACACTTGTAGAATTATCGGATATAAATAATCCCCTATTACGCAAGCTATCGGAAGAGTGCCCCGGCACATTCCAACACTCAATGGCAGTGAGCAATCTCGCTTCAGACGCAGCTCGTCGCATCGGAGCAAACGAATTGTTGATAAGAGCCGGCGCATTATATCACGACATCGGCAAAATTGACAACCCCGCTTTTTTCACCGAAAATCAACGTGGCGCCAATCCTCATAACGCTTTGGATCAACTTCAGAGCGCACAAATCATCATAGGTCACATAACCGACGGATTACGTCGCGCCGACAAGGCTAAATTGCCTGCCGTGATTAAAGACTTTATCACCGAACATCATGGAGCCGGCAAAGCAAAATACTTCTACCTCACATACTGCAAGGAACATCCCGATGATGAGGTTGACCCAACGCCATTTACCTATCCAGGTCCCAACCCTCGTTCAAAGGAAACATCAATACTGATGATGGCCGACACTGTTGAAGCCGCATCACGCTCATTGCCTGAGCACACTCAGGAAGCGATTACCGAATTGGTTAACAAGTTGATCGATGGGCAAATCGCCGATGGGTTGCACAACGACTCCCCTATCTCATTCAAAGATATACGAGTAATCAAAGAGGCATTCATTGAGCGACTTGCCACAATGTATCACTCGCGCATTTCCTACCCCGACGAGAAAAGACCGCAAAATGACTGATATACCCAACCTTAGCCTTGAGGAGCGCAACAGATATACTCGCCAATTATCCCTCCCAGAAATAGGCGAGCATGGGCAAATTAAGCTAAAAAATGGGAAAGTGCTCATTGTGGGTGCAGGCGGCTTAGGCAGTCCGATAGCATTATATCTTGCAGCTGCCGGCATCGGACATATCGGATTGGTTGACGGCGACAACGTGAACACATCCAATCTTCAGCGCCAGATTATACATTTTACCGACGACCTCAATCGCCCAAAGGTATTATCTGCCCAAGAGAAATTAATGCGTCTTAACCCCAACATTGAGGTTACACCTCACTATAAGATGCTAAGCGATAAAAACGCATCTAAAATCATATCACGCTATGATTTCATTATTGACGCGACCGATAGTCTTAGCACAAAATTTCTCATTAACGACGTGTGCGTGTCTGAAGACAAAGCATTTTCTTATGGTGGAATAAATGGTTTCCAAGGCGCAACCATGACCCATATCAAAGGTAGCGCATGCCTACGTTGTCTATTTGAAAACCTCCCCGATGAAGAGCCAATCATAGGACCAATAGGAGCAATCGCGGGTATAATCGGTTCAATTCAAGCATTAGAAGCAATCAAATTCATAACCGACACCGGCAACCTCCTTACCAACTCGCTACTCACAGTAGATAGCCTGACAATGGAACTTAATCGATTTGGTATATCCAAGCACACCAACTGCACAAGTTGCCACGATAAATAATGCAATAAACCACCACTTATCAACGTTTAATTATAGATGAAGTGTCGCTTATTAAAACAGTTTGTGATTTTCGCCATTGTCACATTGTCGATGGGGGTTATAACATCGTGTAGTCCAAAGAAAAACACAGCTGCATCACGACGCTATCAAGCATTCATCACCCGATATAACATCTACTACAACGGCGAGACACATTTTGATGAGACATTAGACGCATTAGAAAAAGGATACCAAGATGACTATAGCCGATTGCTATACATGCATCCGGTAGAAGCCTATATCGACCCAAAAGCACCACAACCATCAGGCAACTTTGACCGCTCGATAGAAAAGGCACAAAAAGCCATCCAACTTCGCTCAATAACCGCCCGCCCAAAGAAAAAATCGGGACGTGGAAACGACCCCGCCTACAAAGAGTGGATGAAACGCGAGGAGTATAATCCATTTCTCCACAACGCATGGATGATGATGGGGCGCAGCCAATACTACAACGGAGATTTCAGCGGAGCGGCAGCTACATTTCTATATACATCAAAACGCTTTAAATGGTTGCCTCAAACCGTTCTTGAAGCCAGGTTGTGGGAAGCCAACTGCTACTGCGCACTCGGCTGGATGTTTGAAGCAGAGAATATCATCTCACGCATAAAAGAAACCGAGTTGACCAACAACACCCTAAAAGGATTGTATTATCATGTCTTTGCCAACTTCTATGTTAAAAACAACGACTATGAAAAAGCGATACCCTATCTTATACAATCGATAGACTATGCCGACGGGTCACAAAAAACTCGTCAACAATTCTTATTGGGACAATTATATGCACTTACCGGGAGAAAAGCCGAGGCTTATGAAGCGTTCAAGAATGCCGGAAGCTCTTCAAGCGCGCCCTATCGCACCAAGTTCAATGCCCGCATCAAACAAAGCGAAGTTTATTCCGACACAGATATTGAGCCTGAAGTAAAAGCACTGCGTCGCATGACTCGTTATGACCGCAACAAAGAATATCTTGACCAAATATACTATGCGATAGGTAATCTGTATCTCTCACGTCAAGATACAGCACACGCAATTGAGAATTATGAACTCGCAATTAAAAACAGCACACGCAATGGCATTGATAAAGCTATATGTCAAATAACCCTTGGCGAATTATACTTCAGTCAACATCGTTATGACCTTGCACAACCTTGCTATGCCGAGGCCGTGCCTCAACTTCCTGAGACATATCCCAATTACCAAACACTCACTCGTCGCTCTGAAGTGCTTGACGAACTCGCCGTATATGCACAAAACGTGACACTTCAAGACTCATTGATTACACTCTCTCTAAAACCAATCAGAGAGCAAGAGATAATCATCGACGAAATCATACGACAATTAATCGAGAAAGAGAGAGAAGAAGCAGAGGAACTTGCCCGCGAAGAATACCTCGCCGAGCAAGCCGCACAAGGGAATAATTTGCAAGGGAACTCAGCATCAACTCCCAATTCATTCACTCTCAACACCGATGACTCATGGTATTTCTACAATACAGCGACAAAAAACGCGGGAAAAACCGACTTCCAAAAACGTTGGGGAAGCCGCAAACTTGAAGATGACTGGCGACGTCGCAACAAGTCATCATTCAGCATGAGCGACTTCGAGACCGGTGAAGAAGAGGGCGAAGACACAAGCGAAAACGTTGAAACACCCGAAGTTGAGAACGATAGCCTAACAAACGAGGAACGCGAGCAGGAAATCCGCGCTACCGATCCTCATAATCCCGAATACTACTTCAAGCAAATTCCTCAAACCGACGAGGAACGTGCCGTCGCTCACGACATCATTCAAGAAGGGTTGTATAACATGGGGCTAATACTCAAAGACAAATTGGAAGATTTTGAAGCCGCAACAAGTGAATTTGATCGTTTGTTGACAAAATATCCCGACAACATCTATCGACTTGACACTTACTACAATCTGTATCTGATGTTTAAACGTCGCGGAGAAAATTCTATCGCAGAACGATATCGACAATATATCATTACCGAATTCCCCGACTCTCCTTACGGAATGGCAATGCGCGACACCAACTATTTTGAAAATCTCAAGCGCATGTATATCGAACAAGAAGAGCTATATGACCAAGCCTACACTGCATATCTCGAAAATCGCAATAAGGATGTTCACGCAGCCTACGAGTTTATGGTTGAAAAATATCCTCTCAGTGAGATTATGCCTAAATTCATGTTCTTACACGCACTCGCCTATGTCACCGAGAACAAGCCCGATGAGTTTAACTCTACATTGAAATTATTGCTTGAACGTTATCCCGAGACCGACATCACACCACTTGCCACATCATATCTGAAACAGATGGCTCAAGGTCGCAAACTACATAGCGGCTCATCAAACCTACGAGGTATGATTTGGGATACCCGCTTGTCAAATGATAGCACAATTACCGCCACCGATAGTCTCGCGGAATTTAATCTCAACCCCGATGCTCCACAACTTCTCATATTCTCATTCTCAACCGACTCGGTGTCGTCTAACGCTTTGTTGTATGAAATAGCACGTCACAACTTCAACTCATTTGTTGTTAAAGACTTTGACCTTGAGCAAATGAACTTTGGACTCCTCGGATTGGTTATTGTTAAAGGATTTAATAACACCGATGAAGTCAACCATTATCGCCAAGTAATGTCAACAAATAACAACTTGACATTACCTGCACATGTGAGACCTATCGTTATCAGTGTAGAGAATTTTGACATCCTATTGCGTGACGGTCGCTCATTTGAGGAGTACTTCAACTTTGTTGAGGAGAAAACTTACACCGACACCGAAGAGAGTGTGCTACCACCCGAGGAATTTGGTGAAAGTGAAGGCATTCCGACCGACTCGCCGGAAGAATACGAAGACGAAACATCTACACCCATTGAGGAAACGATAATCGAGACTCCCGAAGTCATAGAACCCTCTACAGATGTTGACGACAATACCGAAGAGAAAACTCCAACAACTCCTGAGCCGGCAATAGAGGCTGCACCGGGAGAACCTATTGAGACTCCGGTAGCAGAACATGAGACAGAGACAGAGACAGAGACAGAAGCAGAGGTAGAAGCAGAACATGAGGCTCAACCTGAAACTGCTCCACATCCGACAACGCCGAACCCAACACCAACTCCGGAGAAGCCGGAGCTACCTGAATACCCAACAGGGTCAGAAGGAGATGACTCACTGTTTGAAGACGAAATTTGATTTAGCAATCATTTAATCAACCCGCAATGAATAATTTAACCATACTCTGGGCTGATGACGAAATAGACCTTTTAAAGCCCCATATCTTGTTTCTGAAAAACAAAGGTTATAATATTGTCACGGTCAACAATGGTCGTGATGCCCTTGAGCTTGTCGAGAAACAGCATTTTGCGCTCATAATTCTTGACGAGAATATGCCGGGATTAACCGGGCTTGAGACGTTGTCGCGCATAAAGCAGATAAAGCCTCATGTCCCTGTAATCATGATTACCAAAAGTGAAGAGGAAAACATTATGGATCAAGCTGTCGGAAACAAAATTGCCGACTATCTCATAAAACCGGTTAATCCAAACCAAATACTCCTCTCCATAAAGAAAAATCTGCATAGCGAACAACTTGTGTCGGAAAAAACCACTATTGACTACCAACAAGAGTTCTGTAAAATCACGACACTGATAAATGATTGTCGCACGATAGAAGACTGGTATGAGGTTTATGGCAAACTCGTGTTTTGGGAGCTTGAACTTGCCGCAACCGACAACAACATGGGCGAACTGCTCAAAATGCAAAAAACCGAAGCCAACTCAGCATTCAATAAGTTCATCAAAAAAAATTATGAGGATTGGGTGACATCAGATGAACATCCTGTGATGAGTCCCCAGATTTTCAAAAATCACGTATTTCCATTGCTCGATAACAATGAGAAAGTATTTTTTATTCTTATCGATAACTTCCGTCTTGACCAATGGCGCACGGTGAAACCGCTACTAAGTGACTTTTTCACCTTTGAGGAAAACATGTATTGCTCGATTCTGCCTACTGCGACACAATATGCCCGCAATGCGATTTTCTCAGGATTGATGCCGATAAATATCGCACGCATGTATCCTGACCTTTGGGTTGACGAGGATGAAGAAGAAGGCAAAAACCTCAATGAATCACCACTGATTGCAACAATGTTTGACCGCTATCGTCGCCGTTGCCGTTTCTCCTATAACAAAATCAATGATTCTGAAGCCGGAGAAAAACTGTTGCGTGAATTTGCCAATTTAGAAGTGAATGACCTCAACGTGATTGTCTTGAACTTCATAGACATGCTATCTCACGCACGCACCGAGTCAAAGATGATACGAGAACTCGCTGCGACTAATGCCGCCTATCGCTCTTTGACCGAATCATGGTTCAAACACTCATCGGCATTGGAGCTATTCCGCAAAATCGCAGAAAAGGGATACAAAATCGTTCTTACAACCGACCACGGCACAATACGTGTTGACAACCCCATAAAAGTTGTTGGCGACAAAAACACTAACACCAACTTGAGATATAAAGTCGGGAAGAACCTCAGCTACAACCCAAAACAGGTATATGAAATAAAGAAGCCCGAACGTTTCGGATTGCCATCACCAAATGTTTCCTCAACTTACATATTCTCGGCAAACCGCGACTTCTTTGCCTACCCCAACAACTACAACCATTATGTGCAGTATTACACCGACACATTCCAACATGGAGGTATCTCAATGGAAGAAATGCTTATCCCTATCATTACATTAACCGCCAAATAACATTAACTCAATATGAAATCAATCAAAATAACATCATTGGCCAATATCGATGACGCCGCAAAAGAATTTGTGGCAACAATGGGCGACGAAACCGTTTATGCTTTCTATGGCGAAATGGGAGCAGGCAAGACAACATTCATCAATGCTCTGTGTAAAGCACTTGGAGTGGAAGAAGACACAACAAACTCCCCCTCATTCTCCATCATAAACGAATATCGCTCCGACACTACAGCCGAGTTGATATATCACTTTGATTTATATCGTCTTGAAAACTTAGAAGAGGCATTTGATATAGGTGTAGAAGACTATTTCGACTCAGGAGCATTGTGTCTTCTCGAATGGCCTGAACGCGTTGAGGATATACTTCCCAACGACACGGTGAAAGTCGAAATCAAAATCAACGATGACGATTCTCGCGAACTCATCATATCTTGATAATGCCAACTCCTCAATACATCAGATTAGAGGAAATTAACTCCTCCAACTCCTATCTATCCACAATCGCTATTAATAGCGATTGTGGAATGGTAGTCTATACCAACCGACAAACCGCGGGGCGAGGACAACGTGGCAACACATGGGAAGCCGAGCCGGGCAAAAACCTTACATTTTCAATACTTTTAAAACCTCTACAAATTGATGCAAAAAGCCAATTTTTTGTATCAGAGATTGTATCGATAGCAATCGTAAGGGTGCTACGCCGATATATCACGACTCACGAGGTTGCCATTAAATGGCCTAACGACATTTATGTAGGCGACAAGAAAATTTGTGGTATATTGATAGAGAATTCGTTGGTAGGCACAAAGATAAATCATTCCATCGTTGGTATAGGGATTAATATCAATCAACGCAATTTCATCTCTGACGCTCCCAATCCGATATCTCTGATAAATGTGATTAATCAGGAGAGCGACCTCGACAAGATGCTTAGAGAGTTTTGCGACGAGATACTATCCACATTTGCCCATTACGACAGCATAGATAGCTCAATAAGAGAAACTCTTCACAACCAATATCGTTCAATGCTATGGCGCAAAGTGGGCTACCACCCCTACTCCACACCCGACGGCAACCACTTTAACGCACGCATCGGAGATATTGACCCGACGGGGATATTGACCCTTATCGACCGCGACAACAATCCTCGCTCATTCGCATTCAAAGAGGTCACCGCAATTGTATAAATAACACAAGAAACAGGATACTGGTTAACCAATATCCTGTTTCTTATTTTACTTATGCCTTATATCTTAAAACTTATAGGTTATACCTACTAAACCTGTAATGCCTTGAGATGGGATATTATATAAAATATTATATTTCTTATTGAGGATATTTTCAACTCTCGCAAATGCGCTAAACGCCGGAGTAAAACGATAAAGCGCACCTAAAGAAAGGTTGTTAACATCACCCAAACCGCATTTCACATTGTCATCGGCATATCCGGCAATAACATCCTCTTTTACGCCAACACAATCATATGTCACACGATATCCTCGATACTCATAGCCAATGGTGATATCAAGAGGTTTGATAGGAGTAACAGTCACCGACGCATTAACCACATGTTTCGCTCTATCGCGCCAGAGATAATAGCCTTTGTCTTCGCCCTGAGGAGCTGTTTCATAGCTTACGCGTGCGCTAACCATATCACGATATTTATAAGAGGCCGCAATACCCGCATGCCAGCCCCTCATATTTATTGCATCAAACATGAGGTCGGAACTGTTCATCACACTTGGCATCAACCACTCATTGGCACGAGCATAGCCACCAAACACTTCCATAGAGAATCCTTTCCATGCACCAAACACCAATCGCGCATCTACAGTGAATGGGATGTGAGAATTTTCGTAAGCATACATCGGAGAAAGGTAGTGAGTGAAATCAAACAGCGAGCCGAGAGTGTTGTGATGTTCTCCGCCGCCAAAATTCACATAGGCGGCAAACAAACTCGCCGGAGTCCACGACAATTCCACATCGGGAGCTATATGAAATACCTTGCCTGAATTTATTGAAGCCTCAATTTTCGCACCAAGTTTCATATTGACATTATCGTTGCGATAGTTATAATATGGAGTCAATGAAATCACTCCATGAGTAATCGAGCCTTCACTCTCCAACATCCGCACCACGTCAGCATCTCCATAAGCCATTGAGTGGAGAATATCCATGTTATTATAATTCAGAAATGTAGCTTCCAAATCGGCTCCAATTTGCGAATTATTATATTCATCAAGCCCTATCAACACTCCGCCATCAAGCGTAAAACGATTTTCCTTTACGGCTTTCAATGCGTCAATATCAGGGATCAACGATTTTACAATACCATCTTTTCCAAAGCCAAAGAACCCATAACCCAACCCGATATTATAAGCTATGTCGTTGTGAAATGAGTGCCAATGTGCCGATGCGTCAAGACGATTTACATTTTGGCTATAATCATCTTGAAGTGAGGGTTGATTGAAATTGGTAAAGGCATAACGGAGTCCCACTTCGAGCGTTGAAATCGCATCAAAATAATGTTCAAAGCCTACCCCGACTGCAACAGTGTGATCTCTAAACGATGCTTCTGTTGCATCACGAAGCTCTCCATCATAAGTTTTGCCATCATATTGCAACCACCCATTCAATCGCGTTGTTTCATTATCAATAAATCGATAGCCGGCCGACACCCCTATGTTTAAAACAGGGAAATATCCGAGATCGAGATATCCCCGATATGGAGATGTTTCAAGATAATCGGCATAAGAAGCCGGCTCCAAATGAGAAATTCCGGGAGTGAGTGATGACGTTATCACACGCTCACTATAGTTGAGCTTTTTAACTTCAACCTCAGGAAGAGAGATTGCCGGAGTTGATGATATGCGGGTTGCCGGACGCTCTTCAGGAACTACTTCACGCTCAATAGTAATTTCGGTGTTAAGATCTTGTGCCGGTGCGCCGAGAGCTATAGCCGACATAGCACATGCCAATGATATATATTGCAGTTTCATAGATTTCTTAGTTTAAACGTTCTTCAATCATACGGAAAATATCGGGTTCCTGACCGGGGTAATTGCTGCGTAAAGCACGCAGATACTCATTGGCCTCAAATGTCTTGCCCTCTTTGCGACACACGTCTGAAAGGATTATAAATCCTCGTGCAAGCCAATAATTGTGGGGCGGTTGCGCGCTGACAAACGCTTCGGCAGTTTCTCGCGCCGCTTTGAGATCTCCCTCTTCATAATAATGTTGAGCCAAATAAACCGCACTCTTAGACCCATAAATATCTTTTACATCACCCGACAATGATTTCCATTGTTCTATTGCCTCGTCAGTGTTACCGAGTTGCAATTGAGCATAAGCACGAGTGAATACAATCTCACTTCGTTCATCACTACCAACTGATGCTGAAGCCAATAATGCATCAGCTGCCGCAATTACCTCTTCTTGGTTACCCAAGTCGCGGGCAACTCTCATTATACCCATACGCGCACGATTGAGAGTTTCGGCATCAGAAGCCAATTGCTCTAACTGCTTATAGCTATCCAACGCAATCTCACATTTGCCTTGTCGATATTCGATGTCGGCTTTCACACCAAGCACGTCTATAATCGCTTTGTTGTGGGGATATTTCTCCACGAGACGATTGGCATATTCCAATGCTACATCATCATTACCCATATCGGCAGCGCCGAGCGCAAGATAACGCAATGCGTCTGCCACATTGGCTCCATCGGGATAATTATTCACATAATCTTGTAATTTGCGTGCACCCTCACCCATCAAATAGGCTCTCTCTGCCGCTTGATATGTCAGACTATCTACCTCAGAGATTTCAATCTGCGGAGCTGACGGCACGTTGTTGATGAAGTCGGCATATTCTTGCAGATTTCCCGCATCGGTGTAAATGCGTTTCAACTCTTCTGTTGCCACTTTTGCCTCATCACTTGTAGGATATGTGGTTATTATCTCTTTATAAGCGTCAATCGCGTTCTGTGTCTTGCCCTCGTTTTGATATGTGACAGCAAGTTGTAAGTAACCATTGCGACCTTGCTCGGTTGTAGCATATTTTTCCAGTAACTCCTGGTAAGCGTCAATCGCTTTGGCATTATTTTTCAATGCGATATAACACTCTGCTTCTTCAAGCAACGCGTCAGGTATATATGCCGAGGTCGGATAATCGGCTTGCAATTGATCAAGTAATTTTATTTTACCTTGATAGTCACGCACGTTGCCTCTCATTGCCGCCGCTTGATACAACGCATAATCTCCGGCAGCAGGATTAAGCTCGTGAGCTTTGGCATAATATGTCGCCGCATCATCAAATTTTGATTCATAATAACGACAATCTCCCAATCGATTATAAGCATCGGCAATAATTTCATCGGTTAACCATCCGGGAGCATTCACAACGCGAGTAAAATCAACCGCAGCATCGCCATATCGTTTTTCGCTAAAGCGGGCATAACCAAGGTTGTAGTAAGCCAACGCTCTATTCTCGGCATTTGAAGGAGCTACCTCAAGATAATCAAGATAGGCATCGGCGGCATCATCATATTTATTCATGCGATAATAGCAATCTCCAATCCACAAATTACATTCATTGGCAATCTCAGCATCGTGATCTGACAAATCTTTAGCTTGTAGCAATCTATTTAAAGCCAAATCGGTATTACCCGCAGAAAAATCTTTTGTACCCAACGAGAAAAGGACACGCTGCTTTGCCAAGAGAATTGCTTGTGTCGGATTTTTAACCGCCTCAATGCTACGTAACGCGCTTTCATAATTTTGGTCGGTAATGTAACCGGTCACGATATATTCTTGTACCGCAGACGCATATCTGCTATTGGGATAACGACGAAGGAACTCTTCAAACGTTGAGACCGAACTTCCGAAAGGCACTTTTCCACCATGAGTCTTAGCTACGGCATAATTATAAAATGCCGCTTCTTGCACGTCTTTGTCAAAGTTCATTTTTATAGCCTTATCAAAAGCCATTATCGCGGCGTCATGATCACCAAGTTTCAACATCGCTTGCCCAACAAACAGACACGCGCTCTGCCCCATGACATCATTATCATCGGTAACGGGAGTGAGAGTGCTCACAGCCTTTGAGTATTCGCCAGCTTTATATTCGCTAACGCCCAAGATGTAAAGCGATGAGTGTAACGGAGTTTCGGCATTCTCTACATAGCGGCGCAAATATGGAATTGCCGCATCAACATTTCCAAGATTGTAAGATGACTCACCTGCAATGCGATTGGCTTCGGCGATGTAATGAGCATCAACATCGGCATCTATCAGTTTTTTGCTCATTGCCAATGCTTTATTGTACTCTCCATTCATGAAATGGATCTGACACAAATAATAGTCTGCCATATTGCCGGGAGCTGTCGATGTGTCAACCTTGTTAAAGAGTTCTACAGCACGTTTATAATCTTGCTCCACATAAGCGATATACCCCTCATAAAAACGAGCGGCGTTGCCGTATGTCTTACTATTAAGCAACTTCTTAAAGCCGGCCGATGCGTTATTATAAACTGCAAGATGAAGATGAATATATGCCACACGATAGGTATAGTCCTCATAACGAGCGCCATCGAGACATTTTGGATCGACCTTATCATATTCACGCAATGCGTAGGCATATTCCCCCTCCCAGAAATAGCAATCGCCTATCGACATCATCACATCGTGGCGAAGCGGTGACGCGGGATATTCCTCAAGAAAAGTTTGTAGTCGAGCCATAGCGTCATCATCACCCAATGCCACTGCCGACATTGCCATATAATAGTCTGCCTCCTCGGCTTGTGCCGGGGTGTGACTTTGTGATTTCAGATAAGTCAGTTGGTCGATACACCCTACATAATTTTTATCTTGATACATCAACACTCCGCGGGTCAAATATCCGTCGGGGGTCGAAGCATTTACCTGCCCTGTGGCACTTGCCGACAGTGACATCGCAGCCAATGCCGATAAAACAACTTGTCTCTTCATATCTCTGATTGTATGAATTTGCTAATTTTTATTCTAATTTACAAAGATACAATCTATTTGCAATTCATTCCGACATATCAAGCAAAAAAACACTAAATCAGAGCAATTTTTTATCAAAAAAAGAGGGGACTTCCATCAAAATACTGAAGTCCCCTTAATGTTATGTTATGATATTATAACGCCTCTTTCAACTGAGCGTTTGTAATAGTATATTTTGCGACATCACCATTGCTGTCAATAAATTTAAATACCATATTACAACCTTCATCGACAATAATTTTCAATTCTTTCTCAGAATTTTCATCTCCGGCAAAAGCATTTTCTATCACTGACGTATCAAATGTCTGTGCCATTGCCGATTCAAACAATGCTACACCACCTATTTGAGCGAAATTGAAATCATTGACTTTACATTTAAAAACAATATCCTTGCCTTCAAGAGTTATGCTTTCGTATGTGATACCATCCTCTGTTTTTCCTGCGATTTCTTCATTTGCTCCTTCAACAATATCTGCGACTGTCGGTTGTCCACAAGATACAGCTAATACACATAGGATAAAACCTAACATTAATTTAATTGACTTTTTCATGTTACTTTAATTTTTTGAAGTTAGTATTTGGAGTTATTTCTTATCGGGTTTGACCGGTGCCGGTAATGACGTATTTGTAGGTTGTGATTTCAGGTAGCGCCATTGGCCCGCGAGCATGTAGTTTTTGGGTTGAGATTCCTATTTCGGCTCCAAATCCAAATTGCCCTCCATCGGTAAACGCAGTTGACACATTGGCATAGACACATGCCGCATCTACCTCTTTCAAAAACAAGTTCTTGGCATCATCATCTTCAGCCACTATAGTCTCGCTGTGACGAGAACTGTTTTGCTCTATAAATTCAAGAGCTTCATCTATATCGGCAACTGTTTTTATCGACATTTTGTAATCAAGCCACTCGCGTCCAAAATCATCGGCGGTGGCACGTTCCAATAACGGATATTTGCCTTCGAGCGTGGCAAATGCCTCATCATCGGCATAAATCATCACATTCTGAGACGCAAGGCGTTCGCACACAGTTGACAAATCATCCAATCGTTCACGATCAATCACAAGGGTATCAAGCGAGTTGCACACACTCACACGTCGAGTTTTTGCGTTGAATACGATGTCGGCGGCATAGTCAGTCCGCCCCGAAACGTGGAGATAGGTGTGACACACTCCTGCCCCGGTCTCTATGACAGGCACACGAGAATTATCGCGTACAAAATCAATCAACTGCTTGCTTCCGCGTGGAATTATCAGGTCAACCTGCCCCACCGCACCAAGCATCTCGGCAGTTGCCTCACGAGAAGCCGGAAGCAATGTCACAGTATTTTCATCAAATCCGTTATCAGAAAGCACTTTGCGAATAATTGCCACAGCACATTCATTGGTGTCGCGAGCATCCGAGCCCCCTTTGAGCAAACATGCGCTACCGGCTTTTACACACAACGAGAACACATCAAATGTCACATTGGGGCGCGCCTCATAAATCACCCCTATCACACCAAACGGAACCGACACTTTCTGAATTGTCATCCCATTGGGGCGCGTGTGAGTAGAGAGTGTCATGTTCAACGGTGACGGCAATGTTGCCACCGCTCGCATATCTGAAGCGATGTCACGCAATCTACCATCGGTGAGCTGCAATCGGTCATATTTAGGGTCATCCTTGCTCATGCGGGCAAGGTCAAGCGCATTAGCCTCAAGAATTTGAGGGATATTCTCAACCACGACATCGGCAAGCGCCAGAAGCAACGCATTTATATCTTCGGTAGATACTCTATTGAGTCGTCTTGCGGCCACTCGAGCCGACTTAAATATGTTATCGCAATTCATAGGTTCTTGTTTATCTTAATCAATATAGAGATAGTCGCTATGAATAATGGGACGCGCGCCACTCTCGCCTATCACTTGCAAAGCATCGGCAGCATCATATCCCACACGCCCCACTCCTATCACATTGCCATCGGGGGCGATGACTTTCACTATATCGTCTTTTTCAAAATCTCCGTTTATCTTGGTCACTCCCACCGGTAGCAGACTCGCGCCACGAGCCGACAACAACGCTTCGGCAGCCCCGGCATTAACATGGATTTCCCCTTTGGCAAAGCCCTCACTATGAGCAATCCATTTTTTCACGCCCGATGTCGATTCTTGTGCCGGGTGAAATAACGTATAAGGTATAACTCGTTGGGGATTAACTATATCCACCAACACGTTGTCACGCTTGCCATTGGCTATAATCACCGCTATACCCTCGCTCGCAACCTTGCGTGCAATGCGATATTTTGTTGCCATACCGCCACGGCCAAATGTCGATTTCCCTTCCTGGATAAACGACGACGCGTCGGTCTCTTGCAATATGTCGGTAATAACCTTTGACCCGGCATCTGACGGATTGCCGTCATAGACACCATCAATGTTGCTGAGTATCACCAACGCTTCCATATCCATCATCGTGGCGATGAGACCCGACAACTCATCGTTGTCGGTAAACATCAACTCGGTCACCGACACCGTGTCGTTTTCATTGACAATGGGGATAACGTCATTGGCAAGCATCACTTCCATGCAATGCTTCTGATTGAGATAGTGACGACGTGTCGAGAAATTCTCCTTTGTGGTCAACACCTGACCACAAGCGATGCCATGCTCCCTGAACAATTCATAGTAGCGATTTATCAGTTTTGCCTGACCCACCGCACTATAAAGCTGGCGTGCCGACACTGCATCAAGTTTCTTATTCTCACGCAACTCGCTACGTCCCGAAGCTACCGCACCCGATGAAATCATTATCACATCTATACCGGCACGGCGCAACTCTGCCACCTGATCGACAAGCCCACTCATGCGAGTGATGTCAAGAGTGCCATCGGAGCGAGTCAACACGTTGCTACCGATCTTGACCGCAATGCGTTTATATTTTGGGGCGTTTATCATTTCTTTTGACGTATCTCTACACGGCGTATCTTGCCACTGATTGTCTTAGGCAACTCCTCTACAAACTCGACAATGCGAGGATATTTATAAGGTGCTGTTACTTTCTTAACGTGATTTTGAATATCTTTTATCAACTCCTCTCCGGCACGGTCTTTATAATCCTTTGCCAAAACAATGGTTGCTTTCACGACCTGACCGCGTATCTCATCGGGTACACCGGTAATGGCACATTCCACAACCGCCGGGTGTGTCATCAATGCGCTTTCCACCTCAAACGGACCGATGCGATAGCCCGATGACTTGATAACGTCGTCGGTGCGACCGACAAACCACATATACCCATCCTCGTCACGCCAAGCGACGTCACCGGTATGATAAATACCGTCGTGGTAAGCTTCATAAGTCAACTGTGGGTCGTGAAGATATTCTTTAAACAATCCAAGGGGCTTTGTGCCATTAGTACGCACCACGATTTCGCCTTGCTCGCCATCTTCAGCCCAACGTCCGTCAGCCGTCAACAAATCGATATCATAAACCGGACCCTTTTTACCCATTGAACCGGGTTTCGGCTCAAGCCATGGATAAGTCGCGATGGTGAGCGTTGTTTCGGTCTGTCCGAAACCTTCCATCAACTTAATTCCGGTGAGTTTCAACCAATCCTCATACACCTTGGGATTGAGGGCTTCGCCCGCAATGGTGCAATACTTCAACGTTGAGATGTCAAATTTTGTCAAATCCTCGCGAATGAGAAAGCGGAACACTGTGGGAGGTGCACAAAACGATGTGATGCCAAACTCCTGTATCTTGTGAAGCACGTCAACCGGCTCAAATTTCTCAAAGTCATAGACAAACACGTTGGCTCCGGCAATCCATTGTCCATACAATTTGCCCCACACTGCTTTACCCCAACCGGTGTCGGCGAGTGTCAGGTGCAAACTATCCTCGTTTACGTTGTGCCAAAACGAGCCTGTGATAATATGTCCAAGCGGATAGGTGAAGTCGTGAGCCACCATCTTGGGATTTCCGGTTGTTCCCGATGTGAAATAAAGCAACGACACATCATCGTTTTCATTTGCCACCTCAGGACGTACAAACGGAGCAGCCTGCTCAATTGACTTGTTGAAGTCATGCCATCCATCAGGCACAATCGGACCGGTAGAAATCAGACTTTTCACCGTGGGACATCCATGCATCGCATTGTTTATGTGATTTATCACAATCTCGTCACCCGATGTCACAATCGCCTTGATGCCCGCTTTCTCACAACGATATATTATATCTTTCTCGGTCAAAAGATGGGTGGCGGGGATTACCGTTGCGCCAAGCTTGTGTAACGCTACAATCGAGAACCAAAATTGATAGTGACGCTTGAGGATCAACATCACCATGTCGCCGCGACCGATGCCGAGCGAAGCAAAAAACGAGGCTGTCTTGTCACTCTCACGCTTGATGTCGGCAAATGTGAATTGTATCTTCTCGCCACGATCGTTGGTCCACAACAATGCTTTTTTATTGGGTTGAGTCTCTGCCCAGCGGTCAACCACGTCATATCCGAAGTTGAAACGCTCAGGAACGTTGACTTTAAAGTTTTGCATAAAGTCATCGTATGACTCAAATGAGGTCTTTTCCAAAAATTGTTCTAACATACTTATACCTGTTTTTATGAGATTATAGCGAGAAAACGCACCGGAGTGTCACCGATGGCTCTCATCGCATGGGGACGTGTTGCATCAAACATTATCGAATCGCCTTGATTGAGTATCAAACTCTTTCCGCCAACCGATATTTCCATTGTCCCTTCTATTATATAATTAAATTCCTGTCCTTGATGAGTGTTAAGCACCATTTCACGTGGTGTGTCTTGTGGTTCAACTGTCACGATAAACGGAGCCAACTTGCGGTGAGCAAAACCGGCCGCCACATCTTGATAGCTGTAGGCCTTGGTGCGCTCCACCTTGACACCCTTACCAGCACGAGTCACAAAATAGGCATCCATCTTAGGCTCCTCGCCAAAGAGCAGAGCCGTCAACTCAACACCTTGAGTTGATGCGATGCGATGCAACAAACTCACCGGAATATCCTTTTTCCCATCTTCAAACTCGATATAATCTTCTACAGATATGCCACATTGCGCAGCCATATCCTCCACCGAGAGGTCAAGCGCATCACGAAGACCTTTCAATCGGCGAGCCACTTCCATTATATGATTCATAGTCACAAAATGTTTTTATCAGGTTATTATATGCCACAAAAGTAAGAAAATCTTTTGACAAAACGATAGCAAAACGCCCTAAAATCTACATTTTGGCACATAAAATCCCCCATTGCGCATTTTTTTGCCAAAAAAACAAGAGGTGGCGGGTTGCGCCACCTCTTGTTAGAGTCTTGTTATGTGTTTTTCACGGCTGGTTACGGATTATAATAAATTGATTTAAGGTCTTTATCAGATAATTGTATCTTTAAATATTATATTTTTATGGTCTTTGTGGTTTTGATGCAGTCTCCGGCGGCGTTGTAGTGCTTAATGATATATAAGCCTGCATCAAGGCTGTCAATCGCTGTCGATGACACATCTTGCATCAACAACACTCCTTGCACATTGTAAATGTCGATGCTTGCTGTCGCTTCATCGGCGACAACCGACTGCACAGAGTTCTCTTTGTTTCCCTTATCATAATCAGTACGATATATAACCTCGCCGGCAGCATTTTTCATACGATAGAATTTAGGCTCATAATATGCCCCATCGCCGATTGGATCAAATGGTATTAAATTAAACAAGTCTCCATAAGCGTCTGCAAATCCGACGCCTTCTATTAAATGCAATTCATCGTTATCATACATCAAGGTGTGACGTCTTGTTTCAAGACCATCGATAACAACAATTTCAACCTTGTGCATTACGCCTAAAACATTAAAATAAGCTCCGACACGATGAACGTCAGTCGATGTGACATTGGAAAAATCATATAATAGGACTTCGGTTGTTGGCACATCCATTGAATCATCTGACATATACCAATCAAAACAACCTTGAACAGGATATTGATAATCCTTATTTGGCAATGCCCACACTTGGCGAGTCACAGTATTTTCTCTGACAAAAGCCATTAATGTGGCATCACACATTTCTCGGTTATAATCATCAAATAATTGATAGCACTTCTTGTAGGTTTTACCATCAATCACAGTATCCCCTTGGAATTTGATAGTGTAAGGGTACTCTTCTATAACCCTATTCAAATAATCATATTCAAATGCGCATTCCCAGCTAACTCCCTCGCGCACCAACGGAATGTAACTACTCTCGGGATGGATTGACGTAGAATATATCACTTCGCCCTCAGCATTGCGCATTCTGAGAAATTGAGTCTTCCATGTGTGCATATCTGCAATAATGTCAAGGGCAAAAGGTTTTAGCAAATCCCCGGAACAACCTATCGGGTCAGACTCGACATAACCTATACCTTCAACAAACGACATTGATTTTGGAACCCTCTTATTTCCTTCCTCATCAACACTAACAATAAACTTTCGGCTATTGCTGCCACAAAAATCTATATAATCAGTCGCCACATTGATTGTCGCGTTTTTATGACATGATTGCCATTCATTAATTGATTGAATCTCAGTTGAAGACGGGTTTAAGAAATCATAAATCAATACCGGTTCAGAATCATTGGTCAAATAATTCAAGAAACTGCATGCACCCCAATACCCGGAAACGTCTTTGTTGCTTTTGTAATCAAAATTAGCAAGCCCCCATACCTGACGAGTATCAATATCCTCTCTTACAAATGCTCTCAATGTAGAGTCGCACTCCTCCTTGGTGTGACCGTCAAAGAAATAATAACATTTCTTGTATGTCTGATCATTAATAACAGTGTCACCACGGAACTCAATAGTGTAGGGATACACAAAAAGCCGATTGTCTGCTCTGTAAAAAAGCATTTCGCAATCCCAACTAACTCCCTCGCGCACCAACGGGACATAATCACTGCTTGATTGCGCCATCATTGATAGCGAATTTAATAGCATTATCAACAAAAAAAATCGTTTCATAGTGTTTTTAGTTTATGGTTATTTATACGAATTGAATAACTGTTTTTTATTCTGATATTTCCACAAAATTAAGTGTAGCTCCACCCTCTGAGATAAAAGATGCAGATGTTTCAATTTCAGAGGCTTCAATACTTAATGTACCACCGGCTTTTATGGTTCCGCCAGAAATTGTTACCGTACCTTTTGCTTTGAGGTTGACAATTGCGCCACTTTGCACAATAAAACCTGAAGTTATCAAAATATCACCTGACGCCTCTATTGTGACATTGCTCCATTGGCAAATATAATATCCCCGCCTATATAACCTTTACCGATAATTTTTCCCGGATTCTGAGGATAAAAGGCATTTGTATTATACACAATACTATCCGGTTGGGTCGTTATCTGTGTTGTGTCATTGAATGACCGAGACTGTTGAATCGGATAAGCTAATGCCGGAACCGTTAAGAGCTCATAGCCTGATGCGATGGCTGTCACCGTAAAATTGTAGGCATCATATGGAACAGAGAATGTAAAATAAGTTGCCGGCAGTGATGGCATTGCAACGTCTCCGGTATTCCTAAAAACCATTATAATTAATTTGTGAGTAAACGATGTTATCAATCGTTTTAGATGAGAAATTAACACTATCGGCTGAAAAAGACAATGTGTGTGAAACCGATGCGCGAGAACCAATTGCCACAAACAATAACATAGCCAATACCAATTGGCTGACACTTGTTATTATTTTTTCGCTGTTTCATCACTTCATTCAATTTTATTCAAGTTGTGAAATAATTACAAATATAATTATTTTTCATGAGTTTTGTAATTTAAAAAGTTAGTAAATAGGTTATAATGTAAAATATCCGTATAAGGAGTTTCCTGAAGATGTTGTTACGACTATTTGATAGTCTCCGGGGATTTCTCCGATTTGTATCGTCTCGGTTGATGCGGGATTAACTACTTCCTCTTGCCAATAATCTCCACTCGTGAGATTGGTTACCTCAATTTCAATACTCGCATACTCCTCTGCGAAATGCAGATACAATATGCCGGCAGAATAATAGCCTCTCAGGTCCGTTGGGGTACGTGGACGAATTGACGGACCATCTTTTAAATCCCCGATAGGAGTATTTCCACTCCCATCATTATCA
>JAFQKI010000001.1 GCA_017396945.1 Muribaculaceae bacterium
ATGCGTATGGCAAAAGCCAATCGCACCCAATTGGTTGCTGACTTCTCTCGCGAACTCGGCATTACATTAGACCGCAATTCCGCCCCATCAGTCACCCCCGAGAGACCGAGCTGCACCCAACAAATAGAAAAACCACAGCCCCAAAAGGACAACAATTCCACTGAGATTATATTTAATGAGACTAAACACTCATCAAAGAAATGGCTAATACCTGTAATTATCACACTTAGCTTAATTATTGCATGCGCCCTATGGTGGGGAAGTGGATTTTTCGGCAACGAATCTTGGTGGGGAGAAGACTCATCTTCCATCATTGCATCCTCTTCTAACGAAACCCTTCAGCCAACCGACTCATCTGTCCATCTATCTGAATTGACAAGTACAATTGCAGAATTATCGGCGGAAGAAGTTATCGTTGAAGATAGTAATGACCGACAACAAAACAATGAAATGTCTGAGAATGCAGAAATCATAGAAGAAAAATTAGAAAATATATATATCATAAATGAATTAGATACAACAATACATGTCGAGTTTATATTTAGAAATAACGACTTGTTATTATTCCCTAAAGATCTGAATTTACTATCAGAGATTGCGACAATTATGAAAAATAATCTAAATAGAAATTATTGGGTTTACGGTTATAGTAAGGCCTCAGGAAGTGAAAAGGAAAATGTACAGAGATGTTATAATAGTGCTGATTTAATAAAGGAAAAACTTATTTCATTTGGTGTTAATGCAGAACAAATAACTACTGTATGTGGAGGGATTACTTATATATGTGACGACATTAGTAATTATGCAGCAGTTATGATAGTTTCTGATTGATATATCTACTAAAAAATCCACTACATATCATTCCTACCTTAGCGCTAATTAGCTTTGCCTTTAATTCTTATTGAGGCTGTATCTTAAGAGTAACTTTGATACAGCCTCATGAGTTGTAAGTAATGTCATTACCTTTATTAGAGATTATACGACACCTTGGGCCATCATGGCGTTGGCGACTTTCATAAATCCGGCGATATTTGCGCCTTTCATGTAATTTATATAGCCGTCGGGCTGCGTGCCATACTTTACACACTGGGTGTGAATATCTTTCATAATCACATGTAGCTTGTCATCAACTTCCTCGGCACTCCATTGCAAATGCATAGCATTTTGTGTCATTTCAAGACCTGAGGTCGCTACACCTCCGGCATTAACAGCTTTACCGGGCGCATAGATAGTTTTAGACTCAATAAATGTGTCAATTGCCTCAGGTGTACATCCCATATTTGACACTTCGGCAACCATCATTACATTATTGTCAACCAACATGCGAGCATCATCGCCATCAAGTTCATTCTGAGTAGCACAAGGCAATGCGATATCTACTTTCTGTTCCCATGGTTTACGCCCGGCGTAGAATGTCGCACCAGGATATTTTTCCACATAAGGAGCAACAATATCTTCACCTGAAGCACGCAATTCAAGCATATAATCAATTTTATCGCCTCTGATGCCGTCGGGGTCATATACATATCCGTCAGGACCTGAGATGGTAACAACTTTTGCTCCAAGTTCGGTTGCTTTAAGGGTTGCACCCCACGCCACATTTCCAAATCCAGAGACCGCCACAGTTTTTCCCGCAATAGTATCATTTTTTTCGGCTAGCATACTTTGGACAAAATACAACGCACCAAAACCAGTCGCTTCGGGACGTATTAATGAACCACCAAAGTCAAGCCCTTTTCCGGTAAATGTACCATTATGCTCTTCAACAAGACGTTTATACATACCATACATATATCCTACTTCACGAGCACCCACACCAATATCACCGGCAGGGACATCTCTATCGGGACCAAGATTTTTCCAAAGACCTAACATGAAGGCTTGACAAAAACGCATAATCTCTCTGTCACTCTTTCCGCGCGGAGAAAAATCGCTACCACCTTTACCTCCTCCCATGGGCAAAGTGGTCAACGCATTCTTAAATGTCTGTTCAAAACCGAGGAATTTCAAGATAGACAAGTTTACCGATGCGTGAAAACGAATACCACCTTTATATGGACCAATCGCATTGTTGAATTGCACTCGATATCCGATATTTGTTTGGACATCACCCTTGTCGTCGAGCCAAGTTACACGGAATGTTACAATACGATCAGGCTCAACCATTCGTTCAATTATGCGATTACGTTCAAACTCAGGATGTTGATTATACACATCGGCAACCGATGTCAACACCTCTTTAACTGCTTGCAAATACTCTTTTTCGCCCGGATGCTTTGCTTCCAAAGCGGTCATAATTGTGTTAATATCCATGATATATCAGTTAAAATTTAGAGTTAAGATTTCTGGTATATAAAAAATGAAGAGAGAAGACTGCGTTATATTTTATCGGGGAAGCACGTTAACTTTGAGTTTATTGTAAGCTCGTTCAGCTTTTTCACGTGCAGCCTCAACAGTATCATCGGTAGCAAGGATTACAGCCATGCGACGATGACCGTTAATTTCGGGTTTGCCAAAGATGCGCATTTGCACACCAGGTTCAGCGAGAACTTCTTCAAGATTATCCATCTCAATCTTATCGGTATCACCCTCTACAACAACTGCTCTTGATGCCGATGGACCATAAAAGCGAATGGCAGGGACTGGCAATCCGAGCAAAGCGCGAGCATGAAGAGCAAACTCGCTTTGGTCTTGCGAAATCATTGTAACCATTCCGGTATCATGAGGACGAGGTGACACTTCACTGAAAATAACTTCATCACCCTTAATAAACAATTCTACACCAAAAATACCATATCCGCCAAGTGCGTCAGTCACTTTCTTTGCGATTTTTTGTGCGCTTGCCAAAGCTTTGTCGGTCATTGGTTGTGGTTGCCAAGAATAACGATAGTCGCCATCAATCTGAATGTGTCCCACCGGCTGGCAATAAGTTGTTCCTGAGCAACTGCGCACCGTGAGCAATGTGATTTCATAATCAAACTTTACAAACCCCTCAACGATAACACGACCCGCACCGGCACGTCCACCCTCTTGAGCAATTTTCCAAGAGTTTTCAATATCTTCAGGAGTTTTAATCACACTTTGTCCATGCCCCGAAGAACTCATAATGGGTTTTACCACACAAGGAATACCCACCGCATCAACAGCAGCCTTAAATTCTTCAAAATCTGAGGCGAAACGATAAGGCGAAGTTTTTATGCCTAATTCTTCGGCGGCAAGACGGCGTATTCCCTCACGATTCATTGTGAGCCATGCGGCATTTGCCGTCGGGGTCACATTGTAGCCTTCAGCTTCAAGCTCCTTCAACACCGGGGTTGCGATAGCCTCAACTTCGGGAATAATGTGATCGGGTTTTTCCAATTCGATTATCTCACGAAGCTTAGCACCATCAAGCATGTTAAACACATGACAACGATGAGCAATCTGCATAGCAGGAGCACCGGCATATTTATCACATGCCACGACTTCCACTCCATAACGTTGTAGCTCAATCGCAACTTCTTTTCCTAACTCACCACTACCGAGAAGCAACGCCTTGCGTCCAACTCGAGTCATTACTGAACCTATTTTTGTCATAATAAAATCTTTTTTTTTACAAAGATAACAAAATTATTTATCAAAAAACAGTTTAATGATATTTTAGCATATTTTTTTGCGTATGCCATGGGTTTACATTATCTTTGTAAATCGTTATGAACGATGACAAACTGAAGACATCGGCACAAAACGCGTTCACTCAATATCTGCTACAAAAAAGACTTCGCAAGACACCTGAACGCTATGCGATTCTCGACAAGGTTTTTGACACGGTCGAGCATTTTTCTGTAGAATCACTATATGCTTCACTTGAAGGTGAGGCATTTCATGTGAGTAAAGCAACGGTTTATAATACCGTTCAGTTATTGATAGAATGTGGGCTTGTGAGACGCCATCAGTTTGATAATAAATCGGCACAATATGAACGAGTTCCAGGCGTAGGAAATCATCACCATTTAATATGCACACAGTGTGGAAAAATCAAAGAGGTAAAAGACCCTGAATTAATAAAAGTCCTAAACGGGAAACGCTATCCAACATTTACCACCGATTATTTTGTGCTATATGTTTATGGGGTATGTTCACGATGCGCCAAGCGTAATCGCAAAAACAAAAACGACAATAAATAAAAACAAAATATAACTCAAACATTTAAGATAATAGATTATGAAAGTTGATGTTCTGTTAGGTCTCCAATGGGGCGACGAAGGAAAAGGGAAAGTGGTCGATGTGTTGACCCCGCGTTATGATGCGGTAGCTCGCTTCCAAGGTGGGCCAAATGCCGGTCACACGTTGGAATTTGACGGAAAGAAATATGTGTTGCGCTCTATTCCTTCGGGCATTTTCCAAAAAGGACAGATAAACATCATCGGTAATGGCGTAGTACTCGATCCTGTATTGTTCCGTGAAGAAGCCGAAGCATTAGAGGCAAGCGGACTAGAACTTCGCAAGATCCTCAAAATCTCGAAGAAGGTACACCTCATCATGCCAACCCACCGACTTCTCGATGCAGCTAACGAAAAGGCTAAAGGTGGTGCAAAAATCGGTACTACCGGCAAAGGTATCGGTCCGACTTACACTGATAAAATCAGTCGCAATGGTTTGCGCCTTGGAGATGTATTCCACAACTTTGAGCAAAAATATACTGCTGCACGAGACCGCCACATCGCTCAATTGCAATCAATGGGTGAGACACCTCAAATCGAAGAGCTTGAAGCGCGCTGGCTCGCTGCAATCGACTATATCAAAGATTATGACATCATCGATAGCGAATATGTGATAAACGGTCTTATCAAAGAGGGAAAATCAGTATTATGTGAAGGCGCTCAAGGCACATTGCTCGATGTTGATTTCGGTTCATATCCATTTGTAACATCATCAAATACTATTTGTGCCGGTGCTTGTACCGGTCTCGGTGTCGCTCCCAACAAAATCGGTGAAGTATTTGGCATTTTCAAAGCTTATTGCACTCGCGTAGGTAGTGGGCCATTCCCCACTGAATTGTTTGACGAAACCGGCAAACGCATTCGTGACCTCGGTCATGAATATGGTGCAGTTACCGGACGAGAACGCCGTTGCGGTTGGATTGACCTCGTTGCTCTCCGTTACACTATCATGCTCAATGGCGTAACTCAATTGATTATGATGAAAAGTGACGTACTTGATGACTTTGATGAAATCAAGGCATGTGTTGCCTACAAAATCAATGGCGAAGAAACCACTCAATTCCCATTCTCAATCGACGACAATCAAGCAATCGAACCGGTTTACAAATCATTCAAAGGTTGGAAGACCGACATGACCAAATTCAAGAGTGAAGATGAGTTCCCCCAAGAGTTCAAGGAATATATCAAATTCCTTGAAACCGAACTTGAAACACCTATCACCATCGTGTCAATTGGTCCTGACCGCGAACAAACTATTATCCGTAAATAATAAATCGATATAACCATGGCAAAGATAAAACCATTTAAGGGGGTGCGTCCTCCTCGCGAGATGGTCACCGAAGTGGCATCACGCCCATACGATGTGTTGAACTCAGAAGAAGCACGTCAAGAAGCTGAAGGCAATCCCAAATCTCTCTATCATATCATCAAACCCGAAATCAACTTTGAACCGGGAACAGATGAACATGACCCCAAAGTTTATGATTCGGCTGTAGAAAATTTCAATGCGTTCCAACAAAACGGCTGGCTCGTTCAAGATGAACAAGAACATTATTATATCTATGCTCAAACAATGGATGGTCGCACACAATATGGTATCGTTGTCGCAGCCAACGTTGATGACTACATGAGCGAACGCATCAAAAAACATGAATTGACTCGTCGCGACAAAGAGGAAGACCGCATGAAACACGTGCGCATCAACAATGCCAACATAGAGCCGGTATTCTTTGCATTCCCCGACAACGAGGTACTTGAGCAAGCGATTAAAACCGTAACAGCAAAAACTCCCGAATATGATTTTGTTGCCCCCGATGGTTTCGGACACCACTTTTGGGTTATTGATGACGCCGAAATGATTGCAACTATAACCAAAGAGTTTGCGGCAATCCCCTATCTCTATATCGCCGATGGTCACCACCGCACCGCCGCGGCTGCCCTCGTTGGCAATGAGAAAGCACAACAAAACCCCAACCACACCGGCAACGAAGAGTATAACTATTTCCTTGCTGTATGCTTCCCCGCATCACATTTGAAAATCATTGACTACAACCGCGTAGTGAAAGATCTCAACGGCAATACTCCCGAACAATTCCTTGCACTCCTTGAAAACGATTTCATTGTTGAGGCAAAGGGGACTGACGAGTATCGCCCTGTAGCTTTACACAACTTCTCACTCTATCTTGCCGGCACATGGTATTCATTGACCGCACGTGAGGGTAGATACAATGATGCAGACCCTATCGGAGTGCTTGACGTAACAATTTCATCAGACCTCATCTTGCGCGACATTCTTGGCATTACCGACCTTCGCAGCGACAAACGCATTGACTTCGTTGGAGGGATTCGTGGTCTTGGCGAATTAAAACGCCGTGTTGATAGCGGAGAAATGGCAATGGCTCTCGCACTTTATCCCGTGTCAATGGATCAATTGATGAATATCGCCGACACCGGCAATATCATGCCTCCAAAAACCACATGGTTTGAACCAAAATTGCGTTCAGGTCTTGTAATCCACAAACTCGACTAAATAGAGGACTTGAATTTTGATATAGAAAAATACGGACGCCAGCATAGGTCGTCCGTATTTCTTTTATATTCTCATTTGTTATTCTCCAAATTTAAGCAACTCTGTCAACGTTAAAGTCTGAAAATGAGGCGGCGTGTCTCTATTTACAGCATTATACAATGGTGTTAACTCTTGCAACAGCTCATTCACTTTTTCTTTAAAACATTCTTCTACCGGCAGACCTCCTGCATAAAAGTCTGACACTTTAGGCTCGGCTGACGTTGAATCTGATGGCAAATAACTTCTGAGCTTTATATCGCTCACTATTTCATTTATTTTATTAGCCATATAGCTATTCAACACTTCATATGCCTCATTATCTTTCTCTTCAAGATGCAACCTTAATATATCTTCTTTAAGAGTTCCTTTTGTATTACTATGTCCACAAATTTTCTGAGTTATCAGTTCAACATTATTTGTCATCTTCCAAATTTTAAAGAATAAGATCAGATTTAAAATAGACCCGATTATAAGAATAATAATCATCACAATTCCATAAGTTTCAAGGTCATCATCTTTTTTATAATATGATGATGAATAGTAACTACCATAATATGCAAAAACCGGCATTGAAATAAGTGAAATTGTTAGAGCGATTAATGAACGTTTCATAATTTAAGTTTTGAAGTTTACTATATCATTTTAATTTTACCTTTTCTTATTAATACAAAAATATAGATAATTATATGCAAACACAAATTTTATAGTACATTTAAATACTATTGCGAACTTTATTACGGGAGCGGTGTTATAATATGTAAAGTTCTCAAATTAATCTACTATTATGAATTTCATTACAAAAATTTCGGTTATGTCGGTGGCGGCACTCATAGGGAGTGCGCCACTCGACGCTGATGCATGTACCAGAGTTGTCTATATCGGAGACAGCGGTATAGTGATAACCGGTCGCACTCTCGACTGGAAAGAAAATATAGGCACTAACCTCTATGTTATGCCTCGCGGCATGGAGCGTACCGGATATGATGACAACAATACTATAAAATGGGCTTCTAAATATGGAAGTGTAGTAGCCGTAGGATATGACATGGGAGTGAGCGAGGGTATGAACGAAAAAGGGCTTGTATGCAACCTGCTATATCTACCGGGAACCATATACAGCTTGCCAGGGGATAATCGTCCGGCAATGTCAACATCGGTGTGGGCTCAATATGTACTCGACAATTTTGCCACAACCGCCGAAGCTGTTGCAGAATTAAAGAAAGATGCCTTTCGTATTGATGCACCGGCAATGCCAGGCGGGAGTTCCACTACCTTACACATGGCAATCTCTGACGCAACAGGAAATAGCGCCATAATAGAATACATTGATGGCAAAATCTCAATTCATGAGGGTAAAGAGTATCAAGTTTTAACCAATGCACCAACTTATGATGACCAACTTGCCATAAATGATTATTGGCAAGGTGTAGGCGGAATGCATATGTTGCCAGGCACAAATCGCTCGTCAGACCGATTTGCCCGCGGATATTTCTATATCAATGCCATTCCAAAAAATGCAAATCGCCAAATGGCACTCGGCGGAGTATTTGGTGTCGTTAGAAATGTATCGGTTCCTCTTGGGATATCAGTTCCAGAACAGCCCGAAATATCATCTACAAGATGGCGCTCAGTTGCCGACCAACAAAACAAAATTTATTTCTTCGAAACCACTCTGAGCCCGTCGGTTATATGGGTAGACTTGTCAAAAATGGATCTGCGCAAAGGCGCGCCAGTCAAAAAACTTGACCTAATGAACAATCCTGATTACCCCTACTCCGGGGAAGTCAATGACTTAATGGTTACATCTAAACCATTCACACCAATGTATCGCATTCCCAAAGATTTAAAGCTATAAAGAATCACCTCCTTAACAACAACGAGGGTCGCATTTTAAAACGCGACCCTCATTACATCATCTACCAGCGACAGATTATCTTAATAACACCTTCTCAACTTGGGAAGTTCCACTAACTGATATAGCTTTGATTATATATAATCCGCTTGATAAATTCTCCAAATTTAATTGTTGATTAGACTCTAATGATTGTTGCAATATCAACTGACCACCAATCGCATAAACCAATAATGAAAGTTCTTCTTTAGCAATAATCGATTGTTCGGTTACTGATATAATTTCATTTTTTGTCTCATCAATAGAGATTGACTCTACCCCAGAATCGCTAGAATCCTTGACAACAGCAAAACCATATGCTTCTACATTAGGGACCAAATAAGACACATTGGGTTTCCCTGTTGCTGATATCATCTTAATGCCACTCTTGTGCAATGGATTATCAGTCTCGACATTTTCTGCATCGGCAATGTAACTCCAATAGATATAGTTTCCGTCGCCTATAATTTGACGTACGTGAACACCTTCATCAGTGGTTGTATTTTCGGGAGAAGCAGGTGAATTATCTATTAATTCCCAATTATTCAAATTATCTGATTTATCTAATTTTGAAATTGCGATGCGATATAATCCATATTTATATGGAGATCGGCTAAATGCATAAAGATAACCATTTGCTTCATCAAGGTAAAAAGCTGTCAATTTTAATCCTGATCCGATAATCTCTCCAACTCTTGATAACGATTCTGTATATCGGTGTATTCCATTTCCGGCATAATCAAATAATTGCCAATAAACATTATCTTTATCCTTCTGAATACCATGAGTAATTGCCCCATAAGAAATACCATTATTATAAGCCGGCAATTGGCTCCAAGTTGACACCAAATAGTTCATCTGAGATAACTCTGAACTATTCCAATCAACATTGCTTAAGTCAATTTTATAAACACCTTGACTTCTTGTACATGAATATAGTTCGCCCGACACTGTGTCAATCCAACATGTAAACGGATCATTAAATGCGGCACCTTTATTTCTTATTAATAAATCTATAAACCTGTCGCCGACTTTATCTATTCGATATATAGCACCATCACCTCCTTTAGATTCTCCTTCTGCCATATAATAATACTGATCACCGGCATCAGACACATATATACTATTATTATATATCTGGATATTAAATGGATGTACTCCAACATTTATGTCAGTATCATATTCTTGTCCATCTTTATAGCAACACAAATTGCCACCCTTTTTGGCATAATATACACCACTCGGCAAATACACACTCTCATTTGCATCAAATTCTTTGATATTATCAAAATTACACCAACCGACTGCATTTTTATAAGCATCTACACACCCAATCGGAACATAAACTACGCAATTAGTTGTATCTACTTCATAAAACGTATTTTCATCACTTGCTGGAGGAAATGTACAATAAGAATATATCATTGATAATCCTTGATTATTTCCATCAAACAAATAGTCTCCAAGTTGAGCAACCGATGAGGGTAGTATAATTGATTTAATTCCTGAACATGATTTAAATGCAAATGAAGATATCAAACGAGTATTATTGCTAATAACGACATTACCTGACAATGCTTCTCCTTTATATCCTAAACAACAATTATCAAGGTATAACAAACCATTACTTTGAGCATCAAACCATATTGTTTCATCAAATGCATACCAGCCAATCGAATTTACTGTTTCAGGGATTGATATTGTTTCCAAATTTTCGCAAAGCCTAAATGCCTCAGCTCCTATTGTTGTTACTCCATTAGGAATTACCGCAGTTTTTAGTTCATAACAACACTTAAATGCTGAATCACCTATTTTTTTCAAAGTTTCCGGCATAACAACTTTTGTAATTCCAAAACAATCAAAAAAAGTATAACTATCAATTTCTACTACGCTATATATTTCATTATTATATATAACTGTAGCCGGAATAATCACTTCGCCATCATACTCATTATCAAAAGTTGATACTGCATCTCCTTTAAATGTTACCTCAGCAGTTTTGGCATTCTCATCAATGATATTATAAAATATGCCATCCACTTCAAAATCGTGAGCCGATAGAGATAAAAAACTTAACATCGCCAAGAGTAACGATACAAATTTAAAACGAAATTTACCTTTCATAATAACAAAGTTTAGTTGTTTATATCTACCACAAAGTAACCTATTATTAATTTATTCACAAAATTTTTAGCGGTGCTTTTTCGATACTCTTTCGCCTACTTTATTAGGGGGGGATAAAACATTAACATTCAGGCTATTATATACTCCACTACAAAAAACAAGGTTACAAACCCGTTACAATAATTCAATTTTTTACTTCATAAAAACGAGATAGACGGCTGCGACAAGCAAGATAAATGCCAAATAATGGTTCCATCGCAGCTCCATGCCAAATGCCATTATGCTGAACACAACAAAAACAACAAGTGTAATCACCTCTTGCATTACCTTGAGTTGTATCAAAGAAAATGGTCCTCCGTTTCCATCAAATCCGATGCGATTGGCGGGTACTTGAAAACAATACTCAAACAAAGCAATACCCCAAGAAAAAAGTATCACAATATACAATGGCCAATTAGATGCCGTACCTGTCGCTTGCAACTTAAGATGTCCATACCAAGCAAAGGTCATAAACACATTGGATATGACCAAAAATAATATCGTCAATAACACCGCACTCATTTTGCAAAAGAATTTTTTCGAGTTTGACGCATGATATACCCCTCACGATAATTTTCAAGACTTTTCAGAGTCCCTTCTGCTGAAAAAACTCTCACTTGATTCATATCGATATAATACTTTCCGCTACCACGTTTAATCGGAAACACCAGGTGCTTGCGCTCCACCACACTATCACAAAGCGGGCTACGCCATGTGTCGTGCGCCGGGCGTAACTGTTCTGGAACACTATCAACGGTAACAGGAACAACGTATGAACAAGGAGGATATCCAATCATTGTCCACATAATACACAATCGAGGATCTTCACCCTGAGCAACGCCCTCAATCACAACCGATGCACTTGACGAGCGACGAGGGATAAAATCCTGATCTATTGCCCAACGATCACTACCCAGAGAGAAGTCGCGACCAATAAGCGAATGATAAAACGAGCGAGACAACCCCTCGGTAAAAGTTGCCGGAGTTATAGAATCGCCTGCAATATATGGCTCCAATAATCGACGTGCATTTTCTTCACGAATATATCCATATCCACCATCAATATCTTCTCCGGTGTAAGAATAGTTGGTGCGTATTAATATACCATTTGACGAGTCTGACAAAGGAAATTTTATATAGCCATGATCATCTGTTTCATAATATGCTCCATTACCGGATGCATCAATAAGCCCGAAATTGGCTTGCACCCCCATCGGCTTAGGTAATGTGTCGAGCAGAGTCTCAAAATCTTCAAGAGTTCGACAACGTTGCAAGGCAAGAGCCATTACTCTGCCCTCTTGATCTATAAACTTAGTTGTATCGGGAGCAAGATTATAAGAAGCTGTGTTCATAATCGCAAAACCCACTTCATTCAGCCCTAGCCAAGCATCGGTCAACAATGAGTCACCACCATTGTATAATGCCACATAAGCGAAATTACCATTGTGAGCAGGAACACGCTCCACAAAATTGTGTTCAGTACCTGTATCACGATGTTTCCACAATAGAGGACGACCATTTTTTGACGCCTCGGCACTTACTATCGCCGATGTACATGCCATTGCCACTCCGGCAACAACCATAAGAAGCGTAATAACACTTATAAATCGTTTATTCATTGTTTCAAAAGTTACATTATTATATCTGTGCAAATTTACGACAAATATAGCTTTTCAACTCTATTTTCTCAAAACAAAATAAGGTCGGAACAAAAATTCCGACCTTATTTTAAGATGTATATTAAAGTATATCTTATTTTTTGCGACGATTTCCGTAACGGCTCATGAACTTATCAACACGACCGGCGGTGTCAACGAGTTTTTGCTTACCGGTAAAGAAAGGGTGAGAAGAGCTAGTGATTTCAAGCTTCACCAAAGGATATGTTACGCCATCTACTTCGATAGTTTCTTTAGCTGCAATAGTCGAACGAGTGATGAAAATTTCTTCGTTTGACATATCTTTAAATACTACTTCACGATAATTTGAAGGATGAATGTCTTTTTTCATTTTATCTTTACGTTTTTATTTTATTAATCAAAGTTTTTTAAATTCTCGCTGGTAAGGCGATAATTCGTAATGGCTTGCAAATTTACACATTATTTTTTGATTGACAAAACATTTCACCAATTCTTCAACAAAAATTAAGGATTGCGTTTGAGAGATTCGGCATAATCATTTATTTTGCGCAACTCAGTGGGAATATCAATCTGTTGAGGACAGTGTGATATACATGCTCCACAACAGATACAATGATCGGCTTGTCGCAACTTGGGGACTGTACGATCATAGCCAATAAGGAATGCTCGTCGAGCCAATGCATATTCAGAATCATCCTTACCATTAACAACATTACCGTCATTTACACATTTATTGTAATGTGTAAAAATAGATGGTATGTCAATTCCATAGGGGCATGGCATACAATACTTGCAATTAGTACATGGGACTGTTGGGAATTTTAAAATCAGTTGTGCCATATCTTCAAGAAACGCAAACTCATCATCACTTAATGGTTGCAACGGAGAATATGTCACCAAGTTGTCATGAAGATGTTCCATATAGGTCATGCCACTGAGTACCGTTAAAACCTCCTCATGGGTTCCGGCAAATCTAAATGCCCAAGAAGCGACACTATCTTCGGGGCGACGTTGCTTCATTTTCGTCACCAATCCACCGTTTAACGCAGCCAATCGTCCACCCAGCAAAGGTTCCATGACCATTGCAGGGATACCACGTTTGCGCAACTCACCATATAGATACTCGGCATTGGTATTTTTCTCGTTCACCTCTTTTGCGTGCTTCCAATCAACATAATTGAGCTGAATGAGCGCAAAATTCCACTTTATCTCATCGTGCAACGATAGCAAATAATCAAACACTTTTACATCTCCATGATAAGAGAAACCAAGATTGCGAATGCGTCCCGCATTGCGCTCCTCAAGCAGAAAATCGAGTACTCCATTATCAACATATCGTGCACGATATGTCGCCATAGCATCTAACCCATCGCTATCATCAGCATCATATATCCCGATACCATGAAGCAACATGTAATCAATATAATCGGTCTGCAACTCTTTAAAAGAGTTATGATACATCTGAAGTGAATTTTCGCGTGACCAAGTTATTTTTGAAAAGTTTGACAACTTAGTCGATAGAAAATAACTCTCACGAGGATGGCGACTGAGCGCAATCCCCATTGCCCGCTCCGACAATCCCTTACAATATGCCGGAGATGTATCAAAGAGATTAACACCATGCTCAATCGCATAATCTACCAACCGATTTACCGCTTCTTGGTTAATTTCATCAGCGCCTTCACGCACGCTATCTGTTGAAACTGTTGGGAGTCGCATACAACCATAACCCAACAATGAAACCTTATCGCCTGTAGAAGGATTTGTTCGATATGTCATTTCACCGGTTATCTCGCGATTTGACACAGCATTGGGATTGTTTTTTTTGGGGGGGGTAATACACGAAGTCGCGACAGCTGTTGCTCCAGCACCCAAAAACTTCAAGAAATCACGACGATTTATATATTTGATTTTGCTCATTTATGCTCCTCCTTAAATTGTTTTATGAACATGATTTCCCTCAATATATATCGCACTTAGAGGTCGCACCGGACATAGATATTCACACGCTCCGCAACCTATACATTTTGCCTCGTTAACAACCGGCATCATATTAGAAGCTATATTATTTGGATTTTTCGGTGCCATTGTGATTGCTTTACTTGGGCAATTACGTACACAGTTACCACACTTCTTCCCTTCGGAAGATACAATGCAGGCATCGAGACGCACAACCGCTCGTCCTATTTGTATTGCACTTTTATCTGCTACTGATATAGGCTTAATAGCACCAACAGGACATACTGATGAACATTTTACACACTCAGGGCGACAATATCCATTTTCATATCCGACAACCGGTTGCATAAATGTGGATAGAGCAGTTGACGGACGCAATACTCCATTAGGACAAGCCGTAATACACAATTGACAAGCGGTGCAATGACTTTCAAAATTTGATAGGCTGATTGCTCCAGGCGGAACAATACGCACGGCTCGTTGTGGCTCGGCTTTAGCTACAATTGGCGCTAATCCCCCATCAATAGTTTTATCAGTAGCCTTTGCGACTGATATAGCTGTAACCATTGCCCCTATCGTAAAAAAATTACGTCGATCTTCATTTAGATCTTTATCTACAGCAACTTTAACAACTTTTACCGAAGACTTCGGACGACGATAGGTATATGAAATTGCTCCAGTCGAACACTTGCCAATACAATTCATACATACCACACAACGAGTATAATCAATATTATGATTTTTTGCATCTATACACGTCGCTTTACAGTTGCGCTCACATTTGCGACAACCATTGCATTTGGTGGTATCAATCACCGGTTTCAACAAAGAGTAACGGCTTAAATAACCTAATATCGTTCCGACCGGACAAATCGTATTACAATAGACTCGACCTCCTAACCATGCCATTACCGACACGACCAATAAAGAAACTACCGCTACAATCATCACTGGCATTGAAGTATATGTCTCAACATGATAATAATCATAGCTGCCTTGACTCTCAGCATAATCAGCGAGCAAATTGTTTCCGGTATCATATAAAGGCGAATAAAGTGATGAAGCGATACGCCCATAAACGCTATATGGTTCAATGAATGATGCCAACGAAGTCATCACCACATTTGCCACACCCATTATTATCATAGCGATAAAAAGAGTCATAACAGCCAAACGCAGCCACGTTTGAGGCTTGCTGTACTTAAATCGATTTTGGCGTTTTTTCTTTTTCCCAATCCAACCTCTCACATTATTGACCACATCTTGTAAAACGCCAAGCGGACATATAACAGAACAATATACACGTCCGAACAATAGTGTCACGATTATTAACGACAATATCGCAATCACATTTAATGACAGCAATGCGGGAATGAATTGTACTCGTGCCAACCATCCAAACCAACCTTGCGCTACCCCGGTGAAGTCAAGAAACAATAACGTAATCGCTACTATTGAAATTATCGCAAACGTTACGCGCAAAATTTTCAACATAATCAATCTAATCTGAAAAAACAATTATATGCAAAAATAATGTTTTTCCACGAAAAATATATTGCAATTTTAAATTTTATGTGTATCTTGCGACTATAAACAATATAAACACTCTCCTCATGATTAATCTCGACTCTATACTGTTTAACATTGAGACATGCAAACGAGCGCCTCAAGCCGGAGCGTTGCTAGTGTCGGAACCATTTCTTCGTGAGCCATATTTTTGCCACTCAGTAATATCTCTCGTTGAATATGAGATAGGGAAAAGTTCTATGGGGATTGTCATGAACAAGCCAACATCCTATACACTTGGAGAAGTGATTGAACGCATTGACGACGATAACGAAACTCTGATATATTGCGGAGGTCCGCTCTCGTGTGACAGACTTTATTTTTTACATACCATAGGCGACATTATACCCAAATCTAGAGAAATAATTGAGGGTTTATACATAGGGGGTGACTTTGATACAATGATCGACATTGTAAATTCAGGTTATGACATTGAAGGGAAAATGAGGTTTTTTATCGGTTACAGCGGTTGGGACGCCGGACAATTGGAAAGCGAGCTACGACAAAACGTGTGGGCAGTTACAGATATACCCGACATGACTAACGTTTTAATCGGAGAAAAAGACAACTATTGGCATCGCCATGTGAGACACATGGGCGAAAGATACCGTCATTGGCGTTACCACCCCGAAAACCCGATACTCAATTAGTTCAAATTAAATCCTCGCAAACGTTCAAAATCTTTTGTGTTTAATCCGGCATCTTTAAGCGGAACAGCTACATATTTATCATCGAGATACAATCGCTTACAATCTATCAGTGATGGATTTAAGACTGAGTACTCCGCCTTTAGATAAGGAGTATTTACACCTGCCAAGTCCAATGTTGTGTGAAACACCGACAAACTTGATGAAATGTTACAATCAAGGTTGCAAAGCCCGTCAATTAGTTTATTTGGATAGATTTCTATATATTCAGGAGAGATCCACAATAGCATGGGGACATGCAACTGACAATAAGATGGAATGGCAGAAGAATGTAGTATTAACTTGCGCTCATCATCAAAAATTTCCTCGCCATGATCGCTTACATACATTACCGCCGACACTACATTTTCATCATCAATCAGATTGATCAATCGATCAATAAACATATCAGTGTAACGAATTGTATTATCATAGGCATTAATCAATGAGGCTCGACATTCCTCATCCAAAGTGTTTGGTTCATCAGGCGTAAAATGTGTAAATTGTCGCGGATAACGTTTATTATAGCAATAATGCGAGCCATAGGAATGTAATACTATCAACAATTTCTCATCCCCCCTCTGCAACTCATTCTTAACCCACCCCAATAGTGCCATATCATCATATAACACACCATACTTGTCTTCGGTATCTTTTATAAAATAGGTATAATCGGCTTCGCGTCCCATTTTATCCACCAAAAAATATGGGTTGGGAGTTTGGTTTGAGATAAACGAAGTGACAAATCCCGCTTCTTTAAATGCCGAAATAAGACTTTTATAATTAAATATATCATCATGGTTTCCGGCTGAAGCAGGAGTTAATAGCATCGGCACACTTTTTATTGTAGTATTTGACTCCGTTAGCACTTTATTAAACACAAGTATATCATCTCGTTGAGACAACAACGGATTTGTCTCTCGCCCATAGCCATACAACTGCCAATTACACGCACGAGATGTTTCACCAAGCACCAATATATATATTTCTTTTTGATTGTCGGGATGAGAAGATGCAGCATTATAAGAAAATCTCGATGATGTAACATGATGACTTTGAATTTTGTCAAATCGCCAATATGCCTCATAAACATTAACATAGGCATTAATCGGATACACACTCTTTTGCATTTCATAGCGGTCATCGGTAGCATAACAAGTGCCAAGCATAGATAACCCAATCGCAAACACTCCCACAGCAATTTTTCTGTTATCACTGATGAACCTATAACTTAAATGCTTTTTACGCGTCAACTCTATGATTGCCAACACTAACGGCAATATATACAATATGCCCGATAATATAATCAATCCAAGCATACTACCCAACAATTCCCCAGACTCCGACTGGTTGGCAGCCATAAAATTCAAGAACATATCTTGCCCGATTGCCGATCGTCCATCCATTGTCCAAAGCACAACTTGCACACTTGCCATCAGTGAGAATGGTAATAACACCCACACCATAACCCCGATACTTCGTCTCAATGTGATAAGGAAATAATAAAATCCAAACGGTAAAATCACATTTGTCACACGTTCCAATAACGTCGCCTGCTCGGTAAATGACAACAAGATATTTGGCAATGTCAATGCAATGAGAAAGGAATAAAACATCAACTTCCAACTCATCACAAAGCCTACGATATTTTTTAAATGTTCCCTCACTTCGTCAATAATTTCTGATAGAAACGAGCATCTGACGGAGTATCGCCACGCAATATCCAATCTTTGAGAGTCCCGCTGAGAGTCCAACCCAACTTATCAAACAACGCAATGCACGCTACATTTTTAACCGGAATAATTGCCGCTAATTGGTAAAGCCCCAATTCCACACAATATGTCTCAATAAGTTTCACCGCTTTATAGCCATATCCTTTACCTGAATAAGCTGCATCGACAAGCAATCCGATATATGCCCGGCGATTTATAGGATCAAAATCAAACAAATCAATCATTCCGACCGAGCATTGTGTTTCAACCTCCACAATCATCAATCGCAACTGCTTGGCAGAAAAAATATCAGCATCATAGCCCTCGATGTAATCCCACAACTGCTTACGGGAAAACGGAGCAATCGCACTACCGACTTCCCATATAGACGTATCATTTTCCCACTTGAAAAGCGAGTCAAGATCGGTGGGTTCCAAAGCCCTAAGTGTCAATATGCCGTCAGTCAATGTCATAAGCGATTAATAATCCTTTTTAAATGAGTCAGAAAACAATGTGCGATTTAATAACGACCGACCCAAAGTCACCTCATCGGTATATTCAATTTCATTCCCGACAGAGACTCCTCGTGCAAGTTGAGTAATTTTCACTGGCAACGCACCAAGTCGGCGGTAGATATAAAAATCAGTAGTTTCACCCTCCATTGTCGCGCCAAGAGCAAGTATCACTTCGTTGATACTACCCTTTGACACACGTTCAACGAGAGAATCAATCTCCAACTTGTCGGGACCTATACCATCCATCGGCGATATTACCCCGCCTAACACATGATACAATCCCTTGTATTGGCGTGTATTCTCAAAAATCATTACATCCTTGACACTTTCCACTACGCAGATTGTAGATGCATCACGAGAGGGATTAGAGCAAATCGGACAAACATCATTTTCTGATATATTATGACACATCTCACAGTATTTCACCCCTTTGCGCAAGTTTATTATCGCTTCTCCGAGCGCAACGCCCGACTTCTCTTCTTGACGCAAAATATGCAAAGCCAAGCGCAAAGCCGTCTTACGCCCTACCCCCGGCAAACGTGACAACTCAGTCACGGCATTTTCTAATAATGTCGATGCAAACTCTTGCTCCATAACTTTAAATCTGTTACAAAGTTACATCTTTTAATTTAAATCTCAACACAAATTCAACAATTTACAACACAGAAGCTCATCCAACATTACTATTAAACAATGATTTTTACAAAGAAACACAATTTTTGAGTTTTCATTGTGAATTGTGAATTATTATGCGTAATTTTGTAGTCCGAAACAAGCTTATTACAAATAATAGTAATGGAAATCATACGTACAGTTGAACTCCTTCGCCAACGCATTGCCGAGGAGAAACAGCTTGGACATTCGGTGGGCTTGGTTCCTACAATGGGGGCTTTGCACGCCGGTCACATCTCGTTGGTTGAACGTGCACGCAATGACAATGATGTTGTTGTAGTGAGCGTATTTGTCAACCCCACTCAGTTTAACAATCCCGATGACTTGCGCACCTATCCACGCACCGAAAAAGCCGACTGCGAAAAATTACAAGTAGCAGGCGTTAACTATGCATTTATCCCCTCGGTAGAGGAAATATATCCTGAGCCTGATACTCGTATTTTTGACCTCGGTGAGGTTGCCGAAGTGATGGAAGGTCCGATGCGTCCGGGACACTTCAATGGTGTAGCTCAAATTGTGAGCAAGTTGTTTGCTATGGTAGAGCCTCATCGCGCATATTTTGGGGAAAAGGATTTTCAACAAATTGCCGTAATACGTCGCATGGTAGAGATTGAAAGGTTCAATATCGACATTATCGGCTGTCCTATCAAACGCGAAGATGACGGGTTGGCAATGAGCAGTCGCAACGTGAGATTAACGGCAGAACAACGCGCTATCGCTCCCACGATTTATAGCACATTGACCGAAAGCGTTGATTATGCCACAACACATAGCATTGAAGAAACCAAGAAACATGTAATCGACACCCTCAATGCCATCGATCAAATGGAAGTGGAGTATTATGAAATTGTAAACGCCGCCACAATGCAACCAATCGCCAATTGGAGCGATGCCGAAACAGCGGTTGGGTGTATCACTGTGTATTGCGGAGAGGTGAGATTAATTGATAACATTAAATACAGCAAAAGATGATGCAAATCGAGGTTGTTAAATCCAAGATACATCGTGTTACAGTAACCGAGGCTTGCCTCGATTACATCGGTAGCATAACCATCGATGAAGACCTGATGGATGCCGCAAATATCATTGCCGGCGAACGTGTCTATATCGTCAACAACAATAACGGTGAGCGTTTTGACACCTATGTCATAAAAGGTAAACGTGGCTCCGGTGTAATATGTCTCAATGGCGCAGCCGCTCGCAAAGTGCAAAAAGGTGATATAGTTATCATTATGAGCTATGCCACAATGCCATTTGAAGAAGCAAAAACATTCAAGCCTTGGGTTATATTTCCCGACACTGCGACCAATCGCCTCATCTGAGATTAATAACAAATCTTTCAACGTAAAAATTAAAAGACAATAATGTAATATGTTTGAGAATCTAAGTGAGAAACTTGAGCGAAGTTTTAAATTGCTCAAAGGACAAGGCAAAATCACTGAAATCAACGTTGCCGAAACATTAAAAGATGTGCGCCGCGCTCTTCTTGATGCCGACGTAAACTATAAAGTAGCGAAACAATTTACCGATACCGTAAAAGCCAAAGCTCTTGGCCAAAACGTAATCAACGCCCTCAAGCCGAGTGAATTGATGGTAAAAATCGTTCACGATGAGTTGACACAATTGATGGGTGGCGACACTGCTCAAATCAACTTAAGCGGAAATCCCACTGTGATTCTAATGTCGGGTCTCCAAGGTTCGGGTAAAACAACATTCTCAGGAAAAATCGCCAAGAAACTAAAAAGCGAGAAAGGCAAACGCCCTTTGCTCGTTGCTTGTGACGTTTACCGCCCTGCGGCAATTGACCAATTGAAAATTCTTGCCGAACAAATCGAAGTTCCTGTTTATACCGAAGAGGGGAATAAAAATCCTGTTCAAATCGCTCAAAACGCAATTCAGTATGCCAAGACCAATCATCTCGACCTTGTAATTGTCGATACTGCCGGTCGTCTTGCCGTTGATGAGCAGATGATGGACGAAATCGAAGCTATTAAGAAAGCTATCAAACCCAACGAGACATTGTTTGTCGTTGACTCGATGACCGGTCAGGATGCGGTTAATACCGCCAAGGAATTTAACGATCGTCTCGACTTTGATGGTGTGGTGTTGACCAAACTCGATGGTGATACTCGCGGTGGTGCGGCTTTGTCTATTCGCACTGTTGTAACCAAGCCAATCAAATTTGTCGGTACCGGCGAAAAAATGGATGCGCTCGATTACTTCCACCCCTCTCGTATGGCCGACCGCATCTTGGGGATGGGAGACATCGTTTCACTTGTTGAAAAAGCACAACAACAATATGACGAAGAGGAAGCTCGCAAACTTCAACGCAAAATCGCGAAGAACCAATTCAACTTTAACGACTTCCTAAACCAAATCCAACAGATCAAGAAGATGGGTAATCTCAAAGACCTTGCGTCAATGATACCCGGAGTTGGCAAAGCTATTAAAGATATAGACATCGATGATGATGCGTTTAAAGGCATTGAAGCTATCATCAACTCAATGACAATGCAAGAGCGCGAAAATCCGGAAATCATCAATGGCAGTCGCCGTCAACGCATTGTCAAGGGTTCGGGCACAACATTGCAAGAGGTCAACCGATTGTTGAAACAATTTGATGAAACCCGCAAAATGATGAAAGCGGCAACAGCAATGAAGAGCAACCCAATGAAAATGATGCGTCAAATGCGCCAAATGCGTCGTCGTTAAACCTCTAAAAACATTATACTATGCAACTTATTGACGGTAAGAAGATCGCCGATGATATAAAACAAGAAATCGCTGCCGAAGTCGAGCAAATGGTAGCCAATGGTCAAAAACGTCCTCACCTCGCTGCCATACTCGTTGGTCACGATGGTGGTAGCGAAACATACGTTGCCCATAAAGTAAAAGCCTGCGAGCAATGTGGATTTAAATCAACTCTCATCCGTTTTGAAGATGATGTAACAGAAGCTGCACTTCTTGAGACTATCGAGAAACTAAACAACGACACCGACATTGATGGGTTCATTGTGCAATTACCATTGCCTCGCCACATTTCAGAACAAAAAATTATCGAAGCCATAGACTACCGCAAAGATGTTGACGGCTTCCACCCCATCAATGTTGGTCGCATGTCGATAGGTCTCCCCTGCTTCCTCTCTGCGACTCCTGCCGGCATCATGGAATTGCTCGCACGTTATAACATTCCCACCAAGGGCGCAAATTGTGTTGTGCTTGGTCGTAGCAATATCGTGGGCAAACCGGTATCTACACTCATGATGCAAAAGAGCAACCCCGGTGATGCGACTGTAACAGTGTGCCACAGTGCAACAAAAAATCTTAAAGAGATTTGCGCTCAAGCCGATATTATAATCGCGGCGCTTGGCTCACCCGGTTTTGTAACCGCCGACATGGTTAAGCCTGGCGCGATAATTATCGACGTTGGTACTACTCGCGTTCCCGATGCGACACGCAAAAGCGGCTTCCGCTTGCGTGGCGATGTTGACTTTGAGAATGTAGCAGAAAAATGCTCATACATTACTCCTGTACCGGGAGGGGTTGGACCAATGACCATTGTGTCATTGATGAAAAACACTCTGCTCGCCGGTCAACACAAAATTTATTAAGAATACCATTTCACAATGTATCATAACACGGCGTAGGATTAAAATTCTACGCCGTTAATCTAAATAACGCTGACAATGACATATTTTGCTCCTATATTCATATCACTTGTATCTTTTCTGTTAGGGAAAGATGAGGTTGAGATAGTATTTGCCGGCGATGCGATGCAACACACCGCACAAATCGACGCATCGCGCAATGCCGACGGCACTCATAGTTATGACGAGTGTTTTGCCAATATCGCCGACTATGTAAGCAGCGCCGACTATGCCGTTGTCAATCTTGAGACCCCTCTTGGAGGAAAGCCCTATCGCGGCTATCCATGTTTCAGTGCGCCCGACAGCTATTCCCAAGCTCTTGCCGATGCCGGATTTGACATGATGCTGACTTCCAACAACCACTCATTGGATCGTTTGGATGCCGGAGTAGTGCGCACTCTCGATGTACTTGACAAGCAAGGGATCGCACACGTGGGTACCTATCGCAATAAAGCCGAAAGAGACTCTGTGCTACCTATAATTAAAGACATAAACGGTTTCAAAGTCGCATTTCTCAACTACACATACGGCACCAATGGAATCGAAATAAAAGGTGACGTAGTGGTGGATTATATCGACCGTGAGTTGATAGCTTCGGATATTGCCCGCTCGCGTGAAGCGGGTGCCGAAATTGTTACCATTGCAATCCATTGGGGAAATGAGTACCAACTACTACCCCACTCCTCACAAAAATCTCTTGCCGATTTTCTCATGGATCAAGGTGTGGATTTAATCATTGGCGGACACCCTCATGTGATACAACCAATGGAGGTGCGCCACAGTGAGAAATTCAACAAAGATATATTATTGGTTTACTCACTTGGCAATTTTATATCCAACATGAAAACCCGCGACACTCGCGGTGGCGCGATGATTAAAGTAAAACTCACTCGCGACCGTAATGGCATAGCCCGTTTTGATAACGCAAGTTACCGATTGGTGTTCACTATGCCTCCATGTGACGGCAACAAAAATTTCATTTTGTACCCGGCAGAATACTGCCCCAATAATGAGTGGCGCGACAAGTGTGAAGATTTTATGCGCAGCGCCGAGGCAATTTTCAATAAACACAATATCAATGTGCCATTAGATACCGAGATTTTCCAAATGAAATAAACAACATAACTCAACATTAATATCATGAACCGTAGAGAAATGCTCAAAGCAACCGGAATGGCAATAGCCGGCACAACTTTATTAGGCGCAAACGCCTTCGCCAATGAGTCAAACAACAATGATATTGCCAAACGTAAGAAAGCATTAATCATAGGCGCACACCCTGACGATCCTGAAACCGGATGTGGAGGGACTATGATACTCCTACGTCAAGCCGGCTATGAGGTGGTCTCGGTTTACATGACCAAAGGCCAAGGTGGTATTGTTGGGAAATCACATGACGAAGCCGCAGAAATACGCACTCGCGAAGGCATAAACGCTTGCAAAATTCTTGATGCTCGTCCCATATTCATGTCACAAATCGATGGCAACTGCGAAATCAATAAATCAAGATATGTCGAAATGCGTGAATTGATTGCTGCAGAGCAACCCGACATCGTTTTTACTCACTGGCCTATCGATTCTCACCCCGACCATCGCGTGTGTTCGCTACTCGTCTATGACGCGTGGCGTCGCCTTGATTATTGTTTTAATCTATACTACTTTGAGGTAATGAGCGGCACTCAGACACAACTGTTTCAACCCACCGACTATGTTGATATAACCGCCGTTGCCACTCAAAAACGCGAGGCATGTTATTGTCATGAGAGCCAAAACATCGTGCCGTTATATGAAGAATGGCACGAAACAATGGAACGTTTCAGAGGTCTTGAATTTCGCTGCAAATATGCCGAAGCCTTCATCCACTTGCGCCGCGACAACAGCGACATCTTCAATTGATAACCAACAGGCACTATCACACTAAACATAATCACCTATAATGTGTCATAATCTAATCCTATGAGGGTTAGACTAAAAAAACAGCCTCTTAGCATATACTAAGAGGCTGCAACTTTTATTGAACAATCAATTTCTTATTCTTCCATGAGGATTTCAAGCATCTTGATTGCTGAAACAGGGATGCGAGTACCGGGACCGAAGATAGCGGCAACACCGGCTTTGTAAAGATAGTCATAGTCTTGAGCGGGGATAACGCCACCGACAACTACGATAATATCTTCACGACCAAGTTTCTTCAATTCATCGATCACTTGAGGAACAAGGGTTTTGTGACCTGCGGCAAGAGATGATACACCGAGGATGTGAACATCGTTTTCAACCGCTTGACGAGCAGCTTCGGCTGGAGTTTGGAACAATGGACCCATATCCACGTCAAAACCACAATCGGCATAACCGGTAGCAACGACTTTAGCACCACGGTCGTGACCATCTTGTCCCATCTTCGCAATCATGATGCGAGGTTGACGACCTTCTTTCTTTGCAAATTCTTCACACAATTGTTGAGCCTTAACAAAGTCGGCATCTTGTTTAGTTTCGCTTGAATACACGCCTGAAATAGTTCTGATTACTGCTTTATAACGACCTACGACAGCTTCGCAGGCATCTGAGATTTCACCAAGTGTGGCACGAAGACCGGCAGCCTTAACGGCGAGGTCGAGAAGATTACCTTCTTTGGTGCGAACACATTCTGTAATCGCTTCGAGAGCTTTTTTAACGGCTTCTTCATCACGACCGGCTTTAACTACATCGAGACGAGCAATTTGGTCTTTGCGCACTTCGGTGTTGTCGATTTCAAGGATATCGATAGGATCTTCGTGATCGAGACGATATTTGTTGATACCTACGATAGTTTGGCGACCGGAGTCGATGCGAGCTTGAGTGCGAGCCGAAGCCTCTTCGATACGGAGTTTGGGAAGACCGCTTTCGATAGCCTTAGCCATACCACCGAGTTTTTCAATTTCTTGAATGTGAGCCCACGCACGTTGAGCGATTTCATTGGTAAGAGCTTCTACATAGTAAGAACCAGCCCATGGGTCGATTTCTTTAGTAATATAGGTCTCTTCTTGGATATAAATCTGAGTGTTACGAGCGATACGAGCCGAGAAGTCAGTCGGAAGAGCAATAGCTTCGTCAAGTGCATTGGTGTGAAGAGATTGAGTGTGACCAAGAGCAGCACCCATAGCTTCAATACAAGTACGTCCCACGTTATTAAATGGATCTTGCTCAGTAAGAGACCAACCCGAAGTTTGAGAGTGAGTACGCAATGCAAGAGATTTTGGATTTTTGGGGTTGAATTGTTTCACAATTTTAGCCCAAAGCATACGAGCTGCACGCATTTTGGCAATTTCCATGAAGAAGTTCATGCCGATAGCCCAAAAGAATGACAAACGAGGCGCAAAAGCGTCGATGTCCATACCTGCGTTTACACCGGCGCGAAGGTATTCAAGACCATCGGCGAGAGTATAAGCCAACTCGATGTCGCAAGTTGCCCCTGCTTCTTGCATATGGTAACCTGAGATAGAGATTGAATTGAACTTAGGCATGTTTTGAGAAGTGTACTCAAAGATGTCGGCGATAATGCGCATTGAGAATTCAGGTGGATATATATAGGTGTTGCGCACCATGAATTCTTTCAATATGTCGTTTTGGATAGTACCAGCCATTTCTTCAAGTTTGGCACCTTGTTCAAGACCGGCATTGATGTAGAACGCAAGCACAGGAAGAACCGCACCGTTCATTGTCATAGAAACCGACATTTTGTTCAAGGGGATACCATCGAAAAGCACTTTCATGTCGTCGAGAGAGCAAATAGACACACCTGCTTTACCAACGTCACCTACCACACGCTCATGGTCGGCATCATATCCGCGGTGTGTGGCGAGGTCAAACGCTACCGAAAGACCTTTCTGACCAGAAGCGAGGTTGCGACGATAAAACGCGTTAGACTCGGCGGCAGTAGAAAATCCGGCATACTGACGAATGGTCCAAGGACGCATTGCATACATACCACTATATGGACCACGAAGGAATGGAGGAATACCGGCAACATAGTTGAGATGTTCAAGACCTTCGAGGTCTTCTTTAGTATAAATAGGTTTAACAGGAATCAACTCAGGAGTGAGCCATTCTTCACCTTGTGCGATGGGGGCTTGAGCTCCACCAAATGCATCAGCTGTTATATTGATATTTTTAAAATCAGGTCTCATAATCAATTATTTAAGAAGTTTAGCATTGAAAGCCTGAAGGGTTTCGAGAACATTGCTGCGCACATGGATGAAGTTGGTGATGCCTTGAGCTTGCAATTCTTCAGAGCAAGCAGGAGCACCGGCAACAACAAACTCGGCACGACCGTCAAGAGCCTTGTAGGCTTCAGGGGCAAGAGTAGCATACTCGTCATCGCTTGAGCAAATAACCACGATATCGGCTTCTTTAGCGATAGCGGCGTCGATACCTTCTTGAACTGTATTAAATCCTAAGTTGTCGATAATTTCATATCCTGCACAACCAAAGAAGTTAGATGAGAATTGAGAACGAGCAAGACGCATTGCGAGGTTGCCAATAGTCAACATAAATACTTTAGGACGGTTGGCAGCACGTTCGGTAGCAAGACGCAAATCCTCGAAGTCGCTACCTTGACGTTTTGTTGACAAACCTTTTCCTTCTTCTTTTTCTCCACAACAGCATTTGCAACCGGTAGTTTCGATTTTGTCGGCAGCCATTTCGTTGAAGTTGGGATATTGGTTGGTACCAAGAAGAATTTCTTTACGACGAGCAACATCTTCATGACGTTTCACAGATGAAGCGTTAACAGCTTCTTGGATTGAACCATTGTTAACACAAGCGTTAAATCCACCATTTTCTTCAACTGCGAGGAATAATTTCCACGCTTCTTGAGCAATTGATGCGGTTAGGGTTTCTACATAATAAGAACCACCGGCAGGGTCAACAACTTTGTCGAGATGACTTTCTTCTTTAAGAAGGAATTGTTGATTGCGAGCGATGCGTTCTGAGAAGTCATCAGGAGTTTTGTATGACTTATCAAAAGGAGTAACTGTGATAGAGTCAACACCGGCAAGAGCAGCCGACATAGCTTCGGTTTGGCTACGCAACAAGTTTACGTGAGCGTCAAAGATAGTTTGGTTGAACTCTGAAGTCACGGCATGAGCCATCATTTTGCAAGAGCACTTGCAAGCAGGCTTGTATTGCTCAACGATTTGAGCCCAAAGCATGCGTGCCGCACGGAACTTAGCCAACTCCATAAAGTAGTTTGATGAGATGCCCATATTGAATTTGATGCGTTTAGCTATGGTATCAACATCGAGACCCGCATCGGTCAACATTGAGAGCCATTCAGCACCCCATGCGAGAGCATAACCGAGTTCTTGGAAAATATAAGCACCGGCATTATTAAACATTACTGAGTCAACTGCAAGTACTCGCAATCCGGGAACTTCTTTAGCGATTTCAATAATTTCTGCAGCTGCTTTTGTAATGTCACCGGGGTACTCAACTCCATGTTTCAACGCCTTGCGCCAAGGATTAAAATCGATTGAACCACGGAAAGAGTCGGCTACACCGGCTTCTTTAACAACAGCAACAAGAGCCTTAGTTACTTCAGTAGCACACTTGATACAAGAGTTGATGTTGATTTCAATGGCGGCAAGGTCGATACCATTGAGAAGTGTTGCTACATCTTCTGCGTTTTTCACTTTAAAGCCAAGAGAAGTCACACCTTTTGTAAGCACTTCAATCGCTTTTTTGTTGGCATCAGCGGCATTGTCGGCAATGATTTCTTGACGAGTAAGCCAGTCGTTTTCTGTGCGAGTACCACGCACATAAGGATACTCTCCGGGAAGAGAATCGGTTGTTTTGAGATCGGCAATGTCTTCAGCTCGATACATCGGCTGCACATTAAAGCCTTCATTTGTTCGCCACACCAATTTTTTTTCAAAAGGAGCGCCCTTCAAATCGGCATCAACTTTTGCTCTCCACTCTTCGGTAGAAATCGGAGGAAATTGGTCGAACAATTTTTCTTTCTTTTCTGCCATAATAAGGTATTAAAAATTTATAGTTATAAGAGTTAAAATTATTATTCAGTATATATTCATTTATGCATTTAGCACGCAATACTAAAACTAAGCAAAGTTAATAAACTTTGCAGATATCTTCAATAAAAAACGAATAATTTCACCGAAAATTCACCAAAAGGAGCATAATTAATGATTTTTTCTTTATTTGCGAGGTGCAACCACCCTTTCTCCAAGATATTTATCAAAATCTTTCTTCAGATTTTTCTTTTCTTGCAACCTAATAATCAACTCTCTTTGTTGCTCGGCATCGGTGGTCGTTGAGATTTTCGCAATGAGTTCTTTGATACTCCACTCGATAATTGCGTTTTTCCATCCAAATACCGCTTTGGGTATAAGTTCGTCTAATTGGTCTTGCTCTGTAGCTATCTGAGCATATTTGGTGTGAACTTTACTCAATACATGTTTCTCGCTGACCAGGTCGGTGGCAAGACGTCGTACGACATCATCGGGGTCAGACAACAAAGCACGCTCAATATACAATGCCGTATAATGAGTCAGCTCACTATTATATGCATTGTCACACTTTTCAATCAATTGCGTTTCTTTTACTTTAATATCGGCAAGATCTAAAGCTGTTTGACGTATCAGCTCCTCCCCTTCTGCTATATTTTTTTCGCGTTTAATGAGCAATTGCGCTTTATATTTTTCTAAATCCTCAGCCCACGATGCTTGACTAACACCAACAGCCGCATCAAAAGTTATAGCACAATCATAATTTGTAAATTTCATTCCATCATTTATCAACTCTGATGCGATATAATCAATAACTTTCATCGGAGCCGTGTTACCTTCATCGTCAACTGCACTACAAAAATCAAGCATACCATATTTCAAGACATATCGCAACGTTTCTCGCTCATAAGGGGCGAAATAACGTGCCTTATCAACTGATGAAGTAGATAGATAATTTGACTTATCAACAACTTGAGTGCTATGCACTTCAGTAGATTCTTGCAACAAAGGCTCTATTGTTTCAGCTGCTTGTTGTCGTTGTTGCGTTGTTGCATCTTTTTCTCGACGCTCGGCAACATATTTAGCAACTTGGCGAGTCAACACCTTTTCATCAATTTCAAGCGACCGGCTACACTCCTTTATATATATAGTGCGAGTTAATTCATTGGGAATAACCGATATTGAGCGAACAATATCGGCAATCGCACGGGAGCGTTGCACGGGATCGTTCTCTGCCCCTTGCATCAAAATAGAAGTCTTGAAACTGATAAAATCGGTCTCGTGAGTCGCAAGATACTCTTCAAGTTCACTTGATGTGTGACTTTGCGCAAATGAATCAGGGTCATCACCATCGGGCAACAACAACACTTTGATATTCAACCCTTCAGCAAGCAACATATCAATACCACGCAATGAAGCTTTAATGCCAGCCGGATCACTATCGTAGATAACCGTTACATTCTCAGTGAAGCGATGTATCATGCGTATCTGCCCTTCAGTAAGCGATGTTCCTGATGATGCAACAACATTTTCAATGCCAGATTGATACATCGAAATCACATCCATATACCCCTCAACGAGGATACATTTATCTTTCTTTACAATAGCTTGCTTGGCTTGGTAAAGACCATACAATTCGTAGCTTTTGCGATAGATTAACGATTCCGGAGAGTTGACATATTTTGCGACATCTTTATCTTTACGCAAAGTGCGACCACCAAACGCAACTACTTTACCGGAAATACTAAACACCGGATACATTACCCTACCCTTAAAACGGTCATAAACTTTTCCGGCATCATTTTTTATACACAATCCTGTATCAACGAGATATTTCTCTTTATAACCTTTGTTTGTCGCAGTTTTCAACAAGTCATCTCGGCTATCTATTGAATAACCTAAACGAAATCGCTTTATTGAAACGTCGTTAATACCTCGCTCACGAAAATAACTCAAACCGATAGCTTGCCCATCGGGAGTCTCATTGAGATTATGCTCAAAATGATTGAGCGCAAATTCGTTTGCCGCAAGCATGCTCTCCCGCTCAGTAGCCTCCTCACGCTCCTTGTCGGACATCTCATGCTCTTTAATCTCAATGTTGTATTTCTTGGCAAGAAAACGCAACGCCTCGTTGAATGATAGTTGCTCATGCTCCATTATGAAATTGACCGGACTCCCACCCTTTCCACAACTAAAGCACTTGCAGATATTTTTTGCTTTAGAGACAGAGAATGATGGAGTACGCTCATTATGAAACGGACAGAGACCGATATAATTGGCACCACGGCGTTTCAAATGCACAAAATCACTCACCACGTCAACAATGTTGGCAGTGTCAAGAATTTTTTGAACTGTTTCGCGGTCAATCTTTTTCATAACAAGAAATAGTTCGCAAAATTAATCAAATCTGATTTTATTTCAGTATCTTTACACTCAAAATTATTCACAAGCATAGAGATTTTATTAACAATGAAACTTAAAACATTATTATTCAGCCTTTGTTTGCTGTTTTCATTAATTACGTCGCAAGCCGCACGCATTATAGTGCTTGCCGACCTCCATGTATTGCCCGGCAACGAGTGTGAGGCGCAATTGCGTTTGGCTGTAAATGAGATTAATCAGTCAAACGCAGATGCAGTAGTAATAGATGGCGACTTGACAAATGAAGGGTCAGACGAACAGCTGACCAATGTCAAGACGATACTTGACCTCATCACCAAGCCCCAATTTATGTTGCCCGGTAATCACGAAACCAACTGGTCACAAAGTGCCACAAAAACTATTTTTGATCTTTGGGGCAACGATCGTTTTGTAACTGAACTTGATTCTCTCATATTGATTGGTATTGCTTGCGGTCCTTACATGAAAATGGGTGATGGTCACATCAAGCAAGAGGACTTGCATTGGCTCAACGCCACACTGCAAGAACGTTGTACTCCGGGAAAACGTGTCATTTCGTTTAACCACTATCCCCTATTGAAAGACCTTGACAATTTTGATGATTACACCGATGTATTAAAGCAATATCCGGTCATCGCACACGTCAATGGTCACTATCATAAATATGAAAAATATCAAAGTGAAAATGGCAATATAAATTGCATGATGGTGCGCTCACTTGACATGAAGAAAGGTAATTACGGCTACACAATTATGGACATTACTGCCGACTCTGTTGTATTCTTCAACAAGCGCATCGGCCAAGAGCCTATGCGTGTAGATGGTTTTGCAATCACATTGCCCGATGCCACAACCCAACCCGCAGAGAGAGAAACATCTGCAATAGCATCAATCCACACCGATAGTGCCTCGATTTTTACTCGTCTTGGATTTGACAAAGAGAGGATATATTTTGGCAACTCGCTCGGATACGCCAAAGCGATTGACAAAAATACCAGCGAATTGTTGTGGTCGATACCCACAGGAGCATCACTTTTTGCTCGTCCTGTAGTCGCAGGTAAATATGTAGTGGTACCATCTGCCGCAAAAGAATTATTGTGGATTGATCGCAAAAGTGGGGAGATTGTGCAACGCGGTGAATCAAATGGTGCATACGTTGCCGATGGATTGTGCGTGGGCAACTCGCTCTATCTTGGTGGATATATGAAGATGGAGAAATGGGATGTTAAGAATCGCAGATTGATATGGAGATTTGACTCAATCAATAACTACTGCCAAGCAGCTCCGGTTGTTGACGGAAAGGATCTCATATTTGGCGCATGGGATTCTTATCTATATTGCTTAGACAACAAAACAGGAAAATTGCGTTGGAAATGGAACAATGGCAAACAATCAAATATGCTCGGACCGGGCAACGTAGTACCGGTAGTAACCAAAGATATAGTGTTTATTGTAGCTCCCGACCGATATATGACAGCAATAGACCGCAATACCGGCGAAACAATATGGCGCAACAATGACCACAAATATCGAGAAAGCCTTGGTGTGAGTAATGACGGGAAACGCGTTTATGCTAAAACAATGGATGGAGAACTTGTGGCAGTCGATGCCACCTCTCGCGAGTTTAACGAATTGTGGCTGGTAGATTTGGGACTCGGATATGAACATGCTCCATGTATCGTTGCCGAAGATAAAGAAGGCATGATATATACCGGTTCACGTCGCGGAATCGTGGTAAAGGTAAATCCTAAGACCAAAGAAATTTCGACCTATTACATCGGAAAATCTGAGATAAACGGCATCGACATCGACCCCACAACCGGAAATGCGTACGTGTCACTTATCGAAGGTACAATCTTCAATATCTCGCGATAAAGCAAAATTTAGCAACAACACTTTGTAATTACAAAAAAATAATGACGGCCAATGTTTCAGCCGTCATTATTTTCGTTTTTAATCTATTCATTAAGTAGAGGCATATAGATTGTTTGCCAAAGTATTTCATCGGTTTCGTCATCTTTCTCAGAATAAAAAACTCGATATTTTACCTCTCCATTATCATCTATACTTTGTTCAATTTTTGAAATCATAATCTCGCCTTCTTTATATCTTGAATAAAGCGATTGAAATTTCTCCCGTAAAATTGTTTCAGTATTAACATAGTCACTAACATCGGTCCATTTATGAGATGCACACGACACTAATGTTATTGTTATCACTACTGAAATAATATAATGTTGAAACTTCTTAATTGTAATCATATTGTTTTGTTAAAATCTATTGCAATTTTTCTTGGAGATAATGCCCTGTGTAGCTTGCGGAACAAGCTGCAACTTCTTCAGGAGTCCCGGCAATGACAATGTTGCCACCGGCATCTCCCCCTTCAGGTCCGATGTCGATAATGTGGTCGGCACACTTGATAACGTCCATATTATGCTCGATAATAATTACCGTATGACCTTGCTTTATAAGTCGATCAAAAGAACCCATCAAGGTGTTTATATCATGAAAATGTAACCCGGTGGTTGGTTCGTCAAAAATAAACATTGTGGGTTGTGGTTTTTCATTGGCAAGAAAATAAGCGAGTTTTACACGTTGATTTTCACCACCCGATAGAGTTGATGAAGATTGACCAAGTTTAATATATCCAAGACCGACATCTTTGAGCGGTTGAAGTCGTCGCACTATTTTTTTCTCAGTCGAGCCTGACGACTCTCCAAAAAATTCGATAGCCTGATTAATAGTCATGTTTAGCACATCGTTGATGTTTTTGCCTCGATATTCGATATCCAAAACATCACGTTTAAAACGCTCCCCATGACATGCCTCACAGGGAATCGTTATATCAGCCATGAATTGCATTTCGATGGTAATTGTACCCTCGCCCTTACACTCTTCACATCGCCCGCCCTCAGTATTAAAAGAGAAATAGGCAGGAGTAAACCCCATCTGCTTTGCACTCTGTTGATCTGAGAATAGTTTGCGTATCTCGTCGTAGGCTTTTAGATAAGTCGCAGGGTTGCTTCGAGTGGATTTGCCAATGGGATTTTGATCGACAAACTCAACTGCGGCGATGCGTGACATATCGCCATGCAATCCGCTATGTATGCCAGGAGCATCACCTGCCTCACCAAGGTGACGCACCATGGCGCGATAAAGAATGTCGCGCACAAGCGTAGATTTTCCTGATCCACTGACGCCAGTTACAACAGTCAAAACTCCAAGAGGAAATCGCACATCGATATTTTTTAAATTGTGCTCACGCGCACCTTTCACCTCAACATAACTATTCCAACGACGACGATATGAGGGTACGGATATTGACATTTCCCCATTAAGATAACGTACGGTGTAGCTGTTAGACGCCTTTTGCAATTGTGCGATATCTCCTTGATATATAATAGTACCACCATGTCGTCCGGCTTCGGGACCTACATCTACAATATAGTCAGATGCACGCATTATTTCCTCGTCATGTTCAACGACAACAACGGTATTACCGATGCCTTGCAACTTACGCAATACCCCAATGAGTTGTTGTGTGTCGCGCGAATGCAACCCAATGCTTGGCTCATCAAGGATGTAGAGTGACCCGACAAGGCTACTACCTAACGAAGTTGCAAGATTAATTCGTTGACTCTCGCCACCCGATAGTGTTGAGGATAATCGATCGAGTGTAAGATAACCAAGCCCGACATCAACAAGAAAAGTTAACCTATTGCGTATCTCAATCAACAATCGTGAAGCAATGGCTTGTTCAAAGTCGCATAATTGTAGATTTTCAAACCACAAGCGCAAGTCTTCAACCGACATACACACCAATTCGGTAATTGTACGACCACCAACCTTAACATAATTGGTTTCGGGGCGTAATCGAGTACCATTGCACACCGGACAAATCGTTTTACCTCGATAGCGTGCAAGCATCACACGATATTGTATTTTATATTGGTTCTCCTCCAGCATTTTAAAAAATCCGTCAATGCCGGGGAACATATTATTTCCATGCCATAGTAATGATTTTTCATTGTCAGACAGGTCACAATAAGCTCTATGAATAGGAAAACCGGTAGATGGTGCAAGGCGGATAAATTCTCGCTTCCATTCGCTCATTTTTTCGCCACGCCAACACACTACGGCATCGTCATAGATTGATAATGCCTGATTGGGGATAACAAGAGCTTCATCAATACCAATGATTTTACCAAACCCCTCACATCGAGGACAAGCACCATAGGGATTATTAAAATTAAACATCAAGTCATTTGGCTCGGCAAATGACATTCCGTCGGCTTCAAACCGAGTGGAGAAATCATGTCGAGACACATCGCCATCATCCCACACAAGAAGGCTACAACAGCCAAAGCCTTCAAAAAACGCGGTTTCAATTGAGTCGGCAAGGCGACTTTTCTCATCTCCCAGATGTGCTACCGCAAGTCTATCAATAAGCAAGTCATAACCATCACTCGATTCTGGACAATTGTTGCTACCTAACAAGTCTTCAATCATAACGAACTCGCCATCTTTCATCAATCGCGAGTAACCACCTTTAAGATAGACTTCCAATTGAGTGGCAAATTTGCGTTTTTCAGGCATTGAAATCGGAGTTACAACAGCCAAACGAGTCCCTTCGGGATAGGACCTTGCCTTAGCCAAAACATCTTCAATCGTATGTTTCTTGACCTCACACCCCGATAATGGCGACATTGTTTTACCAATGCGACCAAATAGCAATCGCATATAATCGTAAATTTCGGTAGAAGTGCCTACAGTACTGCGAGGATTGCGTGTGTTTACTTTCTGTTCAATTGCTATTGCCGGAGGCAAACCCTTTATGTAATCACACTCAGGTTTTGACATTTTACCAAGAAATTGACGAGCATACGATGATAAGCTTTCAACATATCGACGCTGCCCCTCGGCATAAAGGGTGTCAAATGCCAATGACGACTTGCCGGAGCCCGACAAGCCGGTAATAACAATAAACTTGTTGCGAGGCAACTCCACATCTACATTTTTGAGATTATTGACACGTGCGCCTTTTATCGTGATATTTCCTTGAGCCATTTCAAATGTGAATTAAACTACAAAGTTACAAGATAAAATCGACACGACAAGTTAATGCAAGTTATTTAATGCGTCTTATTAGTTATAACTTATTTGCTATTGGGCTCTACAAAATTTAAAATTATTTCAATAAGGAGATAAATCAGGCTTATATATGTTGGCAAAATCATATTTTTTTACGAACTTTGTAGCCTAATTGTGATTTTTAATTTCGACATATATATTTCTAACTTATAATTTCAAAATTTAATGAAAAAAAGTGCTTTGCAGAAAGCTCGCGCAGCTTATCAACCCAAGTTGCCCATTGTGCTTACAAGCGCAGTGAAAGCAGTTGAAGGCAACCCCACTCAATCGGTTGCTGACCAAGAAGATATTCAAAAGTTGTTTCCTAACACTTATGGTCTTCCCGAATTGAAATTTGAGAAAAACCCCACCCCAACAGCAGGCAAGCCTGTAAATGTAGGTGTAATCCTTTCAGGTGGTCAAGCTCCCGGCGGTCACAACGTGATTAGCGGCATTTTTGACGGCATCAAAAAAATCCACCGCGATAGCAAACTCTATGGCTTCCTCATGGGGCCCGGTGGTTTTGTTGATCACCAATATGTAGAATTGACCAGTGCAATCATTGACGAATATCGCAACACCGGTGGTTTTGACATCATCGGTTCAGGTCGTACAAAACTCGAAAAACAAGAGCAATTTGACAAAGGTCTTGAAATTCTCAAAGAACTCAACATCAAAGCTCTCGTTATCATCGGTGGTGACGACTCTAACACCAATGCCGCAATCCTTGCAGAATACTACAAAAGCATCAATGCAGGTGTACAAGTAATCGGTTGCCCCAAAACTATCGATGGAGACTTGAAAAACGGTTTAATCGAAACTTCTTTTGGTTTTGACACCGCGACAAAAGTATATTCTGAAGTTATCGGCAACATTCAACGCGACTGTAACTCAGCAAAAAAATACTGGCACTTCATCAAATTGATGGGTCGTTCAGCATCTCACATCGCTCTTGAATGCGCTCTTCAAACTCAACCCAACGTTTGTATCGTATCGGAAGAAGTTGAAGCTAAAAACATGACTCTTCAAGACGTTGTTGACAATATCGCTTGCATTGTTGCAAAACGTGCAGAAAAGGGCGACAACTATGGTACAGTACTCATTCCCGAAGGTCTTGTTGAGTTTATCCCCGCAATGAAAGCTCTCATCGCAGAACTCAACGACTTGCTCGCTCACAATGCAGCTGAATTTGCAGCAACCGAAAACCAACGTCAATACATCATCGACCATCTTTCAGCCGAAAACGCAGCAGTTTATGCGTCACTCCCTGAAGGTGTGGCTCGTCAGCTCAGCCTTGATCGCGACCCACACGGCAACGTACAAGTTTCACTCATCGAAACTGAAAAATTGCTTAGCGAAATGGTAGGTCGTCGTCTTGCCGAAATGAAAGCTGAAGGCAAATTCGTTGGTAAATTTGCAGCTCTTCACCACTTCTTTGGTTATGAAGGACGTTGCGCCGATCCCTCTAACTTTGACGCAGACTACTGCTATGCACTCGGTTTCAATGCCGCATGTCTTATCAATGCAGGTGTAACCGGTTATATGTCATCAGTTCGCAACTTGACTAAACCTTCAGTTCAATGGGTAGCAGGCGGTATACCCATCACAATGATGATGAACATGGAACGCCGTCATGGTGAAATGAAACCTGTAATCCAAAAAGCACTCGTTCGTCTTGACGATGCTCCTTTCTTGAAGTTTGCATCAAAACGTGACGAATGGGCTGTAAACACATGCTATGTATATCCCGGTCCTATCCAATACTTCGGTCCCGCTGAAGTTTGCGACCAACCATCAATGACTCTCAAATACGAGCACCAAGGATTATAATTCCATAACAAATATACCCTAATTCACAGCTTGTAAAGCCTGCCAGGGGAGCATCGTCGCTCTCGGCAGGCTTTTTTCTTATTTAGAAACTCCGTTAAAATTTGTACCGCAAACCTATTTCTAAATTAATTTCACTAAATTTGTAGCTTAATCTTATTGCAACTATGATTTCAATCACAGATTTATCTGTCGAGTTCAGTGCCAAGTCGCTGTTTGACAATATAAATTATGTCATAAATAAAAAAGACAAAATCGCTCTCGTTGGCAAAAACGGAGCCGGCAAATCAACTATGCTTAAAATTATTGCCGGACTGCAACGCCCAACATCAGGCTCTGTAGCCGTTCCCTCTGAAGTAACTATCGGATATCTTCCACAACAAATGGAGATAAACGACACGTTGACTGTCATTGAAGAGGTGCGCCAAGCTTTCTCCCACATCGATGAGATGCATACCCGACTGGACCAGCTCAATGCCGAATTGCTTAATCGCACCGACTACGAATCCCCCTCCTACCAAGAGTTGATCGATAAAATGACAACACTCACCGAGCGCATAGCTATTGAGGAGAGTGGCAACTGCGAGGCAGAGATGGAAAAAACTTTAATGGGGTTAGGGTTCAACCGATCTGATTTCAATCGACCGACTGCCGAATTTAGCGGAGGTTGGCGTATGCGCATAGAGTTGGCAAAACTCCTTCTTACACGTCCCGACGTGCTATTACTTGACGAGCCGACCAACCACCTCGACATTGAGTCAATTCAATGGCTTGAAAACTTTTTGGTCACAAAAGCCAATGCCGTTGTTCTTGTGTCTCACGACCGTGCGTTTATTGACAATGTGACTAACCGCACTATCGAAATCTCATTAGGTAAAATCTATGATTATGCGGTCAACTATTCTAAATATGTTGTTCTACGCCAAGAGCGACTTGAACAGCAGATGCGAGCCTACCAAAACCAACAAAAACAAATTCAAGACACCGAGGAATTTATCGAGCGTTTTCGTTACAAGGCGACCAAAAGCGTACAAGTACAATCGCGCATCAAGCAACTTGCTAAGATAGAGCGGATTGAGGTAGATGAAATTGATACAAGCCGTCTCAATCTCAAATTTCCTCCGGCTCCACGCTCCGGCGACTACCCGATTATTGCCGAGAATGTAGGTAAACGCTATGGCGAGCACCAAGTGTTTGACAACTGTACTTTTACTATAAAACGAGGCGAAAAAGTCGCATTTGTAGGCAAAAACGGAGAAGGAAAATCTACACTTGTCAAGTGTATCATGAACGAAATTCCATTTACCGGCTCTCTAAAAATCGGTCATAATGTTAAAATCGGATATTTTGCTCAAAATCAAGCTCAAATGCTTGATGGCGAAATTACTGTCTTTGACACAATAGACTATGTCGCTGTTGGAGACATACGCACCAAGATACGCGATCTACTCGGGGCATTTATGTTTGGAGGCGAAGCCGCCGACAAAAAAGTCAAAGTCTTGTCGGGGGGAGAGAAAACCAGATTGGCGATGATTAGACTATTGCTTGAACCTGTCAATTTACTTATCCTTGACGAACCGACCAACCACCTCGACATGAGGACTAAAGATATTCTCAAACAAGCCATCAAAGATTTTAATGGCACGGTTATTGTCGTGTCTCACGATCGTGAGTTTCTTGACGGACTTGTTGAAAAAGTCTATGAATTTGGCGGAGGCAAAGTCCACGAGTGCCTAGGTGGAATATATGAGTTTCTTGAAAAGAAAAAAATTAACTCACTCGCTCAACTTGAACTTTCAAAATCACCGGAAAGCACCAACACAAAGCCCTGCAAAGAGACCGCCTCCGAGGCTCAACCCTCTCAAGCTCGTCTCAGCTATACCGAGCAACGTGAACGAGAAAAAAACATCAAGCGTGCCGAGAAAAAAGTAAAAGAAGCTGAAACAGATATCACCCGCATCGAGGAAGTAATCGCATCAATCGAAGCCGAAATTGCCGGAGGAAATGTTGACAACGACATCTTCACCCGACATCAAGCGATGAACAAACAACTCGAAAACGCTATGAGCATCTGGGAACTCGCAACAATGGAACTCGAAGAACTCAAACAAGGAAATTAATTGTAAAAAATTTTACAACATAAATTACAAACTAAATAATAACTAAGATGAACAAACTGACTTGCGCGGTTTTGTCTATCGCTCTAACATCAACGATAACAATGACTGCTGAAACCCCAAAAGGTGTTGACCGTCAAAATTTTGATGAGTCAATACGTCCGCAAGATGATTTCTATCAATATGCTTGCGGTGGTTGGATGAAAGCCAACCCATTGAAACCCGAATTTTCTCGTTTCGGGACTTTTGATTTGCTTGCCGAAAATACTCGTGAGCAAGTACGAGATCTTGTCGCGACTCTTGATGTAGCTAACGCCGCGCCTGGATCTATCGCTCAAAAAATCGGTGATTTCTATGCTATGGGCTTAGATAGCGTGCGACTTAACAACGAAGGCGCTACACCCATCATGAACGACATTGCTCGCATTAATATCACCCCCAAAGACCAATTAATCGACTTAATGGCCACAATGGTCGGAGTTGATGCGTTTTTCGGAACTGGCGTTGATGCCGATATGATGAACTCTGAGATGAACGCCATGTATTGGCAACAAGGCGGACTCGGACTTGGAGATCGGGATTATTATCTCGAAAATACCGACGATGTTGTCGCAATCCGTGATGCTTACAAGCAATACATCAAAACGATTACCGCTCTCGTTGGTTTTGATGCCACTGCACAACAACGCATTGTCGATAACGTGATGGAAATTGAGACTGCATTGGCTAAGGCCGCAATGTCTCGCGAAGAATTGCGCAACCCCATTGCAAGCTACAACCCAATGACCATTGCACAACTCGCCGAGCAATATCCCAACGTCAACTTCCGTCGCTATTTTGCTTTGCAAGGTATCAACGACATTGAGACTGTGATTATTGGTCAACCTAAATCACTTGCGGCTGTTGATAGCATAATGGCGAATGCAACCGAGCAACAACTTCACGACTATATCATGGTTGGCTACATCTCATCGGCAGCAAACTACCTGAGTGATGATTTTATCAATGCAGGATTTGAACTCAACAAAGTCGTGTCGGGTGTTCAACAATTGCAACCTCGTTGGAAACGCGCACTCGCAATTCCTAATGGATTACTTGGTGAGGCTGTAGGTCAACTCTATGTTGAAAAATACTTCCCTCAATCATCTAAAGACAAGATGCTTGAACTTGTCAACAATCTCAAAATCGCCCTTGGTCAACACATCGACAATCTAACCTGGATGAGCAATACAACCAAAGCTCGCGCTCAAGAAAAACTCGCGACATTCACAGTTAAAATCGGGTTCCCCGACAAATGGCGCGACTACACAACTCTCGTTGTTGACCCCTCAAAATCTTATTGGGCAAACGTGCAAGCTGCAATCAAACACAACGTTGATTTCTCTCTTGCCGACTTTGGCAAACCGGTTGACAAAACACGTTGGTACATGCCCCCGCAAACAGTGAACGCCTACTACAACCCATTGTCAAACGAAATCTGTTTCCCTGCCGGCATTTTACAAGCTCCATACTTCAACCCCAATGCCGATGATGCTGAAAACTATGGAGCGATCGGTGTCGTTATCGGACACGAAATGACCCACGGATTTGACGACCAAGGTCGCCAATTTGACAAAGACGGCAATTTGATTAATTGGTGGACCGATGCCGATGCTGAAGCGTTCAACGCTCTTGCACAAGTATTGGTAAATCAATTTGATCAAATCATTGTTCATGGTGATACTCATGCCAATGGCGCTTTCACCCTCGGTGAAAACATAGCCGACCAAGGCGGATTGCGTGTAGCATTCACAGCCTACCAAAACTCTCAACAAGGCAAAGAAGTTCAAGTTATTGATGGTTTTACTCCCGAACAACGTTTCTATCTCGCATACGCCAACGTATGGGCTGGCAACATTCGCGATGAAGAAATTTTGTCTCGCACCAAAACCGACCCTCACTCTCTCGGTCGCTGGCGCGTGAACGCGACATTGCGCAACCTCGAAACATTTTTCAAAGCATTTGATGTGAAAGAAGGTGACAAGATGTTCCGCCCAATTGATGACCGCGTGGTTATCTGGTAACAAAATTTCATCACTCATAAAAAACGCAAGCCGGCATAAACGACTTGCGTTTTTTTGTTGATATAGAAACATTTTCGTAACTTCGCATAAAATTTAAATTTTATGGCTGATAACTCATTATTGTCTCGCCTTGACGGCATCGAAGCTCGATTTGAAGAGGTTAGCACTCTGATAACCGACCCAAGCGTTATTGCCGACATGAAACGCTATGTGAGACTAACAAAAGAATACAAAGACTTAGAGAAACTAACCAACGCAACTCGTCACTACAAGCAATTGCTTGGCAACATCGAGGAGGCTCGCGAGGTGCTTGAAACCGAAAGTGATGAAGAACTCCGCCAAATGGCAAAAGAGGAACTAGATGCTGCCGGTGAAGAGATTCCACGATTGGAAGAGGAGATCAAATTGCTGCTTATCCCTGCCGACCCCGAAGATGGGAAAAATGCCATTCTTGAAATACGCGGCGGCACAGGAGGTGATGAGGCTGCGATATTTGCCGGAGACCTATACAAAATGTATAGCAAATACTGTGAAACAAAAGGCTGGAGCGTAGCAGTGACAAGTTTCAACGAAGGAGCAGCCGGCGGGTTCAAAGAAATCATCATGGCAGTTAGTGGTGAAAATGTATATGGCACTCTGAAATATGAGAGCGGTGTACATCGTGTACAACGTGTTCCGGCGACAGAAACCCAAGGTCGTGTTCACACATCGGCAGCAACAGTGGCAGTACTACCCGAAGCCGAAGCATTTGATGTGGAAATCAACGAGGGCGAAATTAAATGGGATACATTCCGCTCAGGTGGTGCCGGTGGTCAGAACGTAAACAAGGTAGAATCCGGTGTGCGTTTGCGCTACCTATGGCGCAACCCCAATACAGGTGAAACCGAAGAGATATTGATTGAATGTACCGAAACACGCGACCAGCCCAAAAACAAAGAGCGCGCATTGAGTCGCTTGCGCACATTCATTTACGACAAGGAGCATCAAAAATATATTGATGACATCGCTTCTCGACGCAAGACAATGGTTTCAACCGGTGACCGCTCGGCAAAAATACGCACCTATAACTACCCTCAAGGTCGCATCACTGATCACCGCATTAATTACACGATTTACAACCTTCAGGCATTTGTCGATGGTGATATTCAAGACTGTATAGATCAACTCATCATCGCCGAAAACGCCGAAAAACTTAAAGCAAGCGAATTATAATTTTAACGATATAACAGTATGAAACGTAACGAATTGGTTGAAAACATCCGTCGCAAAGGTAGTTTCCTATGCGTTGGTCTCGACCCCGACATCAAAAAAATCCCTCAACATCTATTGAATGAGGAAAACCCATTGTTTGCGTTCAATAAAGCAATTATCGATGCCACAGCCCCCTACTGCGTGGCATATAAACCCAACCTCGCTTTCTATGAAAGCCTTGGTGTTGAAGGGTGGATTGCTCTTGAAAAAACCATCAAACATATCAAAGAAAATCACCCCGACCAATTTATTATCGCCGATGCAAAACGTGGCGACATAGGTAATACATCACAACTCTATGCTCGCAGTTTCTTTGAGCACCTTGATGTTGACGCGATTACAGTCGCTCCATATATGGGTGAAGACAGCGTTACTCCATTCCTCGGCTATGACGGCAAATGGGTTATCTTGCTCGCTCTCACATCAAACAAAGGTAGCCATGATTTCCAACTCATTGAAGACACCGAAGGTAAACGTCTCTTTGAGCACGTACTCACGACTTCGGCACGTTGGGCAAATGAAGAAGAAATGATGTATGTAGTAGGTGCTACTCAAGGTAAAATGTTTGAAGATATTCGCCGAGTATCACCCAAGAGTTTCTTGCTCGTTCCCGGTGTCGGTGCACAAGGTGGCAGCCTCGAAGAGGTGGCAAAATATGGCATGATCAACGATTGCGGCTTGCTTGTCAACTCTTCTCGTGGCATCATCTACGCATCACAAGGCGAAGATTTTGCACAAGCAGCTGCCGACGAATCCAAGAAACTTGCCGATGCGATGGCAACACTTTTAAAAGAGCATAATATTATTTAAGAGTGGTTTTAATTGCCATAAACAAAAAAATAAGTAATTTTGTAGTTCAAACGTTGAAATATATAATTACCAAACAATAACAATTTAATTTTCCAAAGAAAATGACTATTGACAATTACAAGTTTGCCGGCAAAAAGGCAATCGTGAGAGTTGACTTCAATGTGCCTCTCGATGAAAACGGTAAAATCACCGACGACACCCGCATCCGCGGTGCACTCCCCACCCTCAAAAAAATTCTTGCTGATGGTGGTAGTCTCATCATCATGTCACACATGGGCAAACCCAAAGGAAAAGTTAACCCCAAATTCTCACTTTCTCAAATCAAAGAAGCTGTTGCCGCTGCTCTTGGTTGTGAAGTAAAATTTGCCGAAGATTGCGCAAAAGCGGCTGATGCAGCTGCAGCATTGCAACCCGGAGAAGCTCTATTGCTTGAAAACCTCCGCTTCTATCCCGAAGAAGAAGGCAAACCCGTTGGAATCGATAAAGAAGACCCTGCATACGAAGACGCTAAAAAAGCGATGAAAGCAAGCCAAAAAGAGTTTGCTAAAACTCTCGCAAGCTATGCTGACTGCTACGTTAACGACGCATTCGGTACCGCTCACCGCAAACACGCTTCTACAGCAGTTATCGCCGACTACTTTGATGCCGACAACAAAATGCTTGGTTACTTGATGGAAAAAGAAGTTAATGCCGTTGACGCTATCCTCAGCGACATCAAACGTCCTTTCACCGCAATCATGGGTGGTTCTAAAGTATCTACCAAAATCGGCATCATCGAAAACCTTATGGACAAGGTTGACAACCTCATCCTTTGCGGTGGTATGACCTACACATTCGCAAAAGCTCAAGGTGGGAAAATCGGTCTTTCAATCTGCGAAGATGACAAACTCGATCTCGCTCTCGACATCATGAAGAAAGCACAAGACAAGGGCGTAAACCTCGTTCTTGGTACCGATTGTGTTGCCGGCGACAAATTCAGCAACGATGCCAACACTCAAATCGCTTCGGTAATGGATATTCCTGAAGGTTGGGAAGGCATGGATGCAGGTCCTGAAACTCAAAAAGCATTTGCTGATGCTATCAAAGGTGCAAAAACCATCCTTTGGAACGGTCCCGCAGGTGTATTTGAATTTGACACTTTCGCAGTAGGTTCAAAAGCTGTTGCCGATGCAATCGTTGAAGCTACCGAAAACGGAGCATTCTCACTCGTTGGTGGTGGTGACTCTGTCGCTTGTGTTAACAAATTTGGTCTTGCCGACAAAGTTTCATACGTTTCTACCGGTGGTGGTGCGCTCCTCGAAGCTATCGAAGGTAAAGTACTTCCCGGTATCGCAGCTATCAAAGGTTAATACAAATTTTCCATAATTTAATATGACGAGGTCTTGCCCATGTGACAAGACCTCGTTTTTTTGTAGCTGAGAAAAAACAACACAACCACATTTAATGTTATACATATAAATTTAAATTCATTATACTATGAAACGTTTAATCTACATCTTAGTCGCGGTATTAATCTGTTTTGGCGTTGGATTTACCGCAAGTCTGTTTCAAGCCGACTCACTCAACTCATGGTATCCAACCCTCATAAAATCACCACTCACCCCACCCGACTCGGCGTTTCCTATCGCATGGGGAATTATTTATCTGTGCATGGGATTATCATTTGGATTAATTTGGAATAAACTCTCGGCAAATCGATTGGGACTTGGCTGGATATTTACATTGCAGCTGATATTGAACTTTGCGTGGAGTTTTATGTTTTTCTATCTCCGCAGTCCGTTAAGCGGATTTATCAACATTCTACTGCTTGACATTGTAGTCTTGTTTTACATCCTCACCGTCCACCGCATCAACCGCCTATCGGCATGGTTATTTATTCCATATATCCTATGGCTCGCATTTGCTACCTACCTCAACGCCTACATCCTCATCTACAACTAAACATAAAGTGGATTGTTTACCCATATCAGGTTTCGTTACGCGTCCAAGTCTTTACAGAGTTTTGAGCAATGGAATAGTAACTACAACATCGAAATCATAAGGTATTGGTCTATTGGAGCATGGGAATAAAAAGGTCGTGGCGGGATGCGCCACGACCTTAATCTGTATTTTATATCTGTAGGTTATTTCACAAACTCTTTACGGGTTGTGCCGTCGCTCATTTTGATGATATTTATACCTTGCGTGGGTTCTGAGAGCAAACGTCCGTGGAGGTCATAGCGGGCAACCTCAGTGTTATCCCCAAGCACAACTACATTAGACATAGTCATTAGAGTAATCATCTACACAACTTTTAGGTACATTTAATATACAATTATTAAAAATAACTCCTAATTGGGAATAAAACCTGAAGGTAAACCGGAGCATTCCTCGAACGCAGTATATCCAATCTCAGTTACAGAGTTGCCAATGGTTACGGAGGTCAAACCGGCACAACGTCTGAACGCAAAATCGCCAATTGAGGTCACAGAGTTGGGTATGGCTACCGAGGTTAGGTCACGGCATCCATAGAACGCAGAATTAGCAATTGAAGTCACGGTGTAAGTAGTGCCTTCGTAAATGACATTTTCGGGGATAACGATATCGCCTGTTTAATAGGCGGGAGAGGATTTCTTGACGACAGCAACAGTGCGGTCTGCTTCCGAAATCACGCTGTAGCTGATGTTGTCAACCTGGAATGCGTTTGCAACAAAACCGGTTAGCAACAAAACTATGGCTATTGCCGGTTTTAATGGGTAAAATTTCATCATAAGTAAAAAATTATTGTTGTTAATAGATTAATTAGTATTAGTTAATCGCATATTGCACCAAATAGGGTGCAAATTTACGGATAAAAGGCTGCTTTTTACCCCCCCCTTAAATTTTGTTAATCTCAATTTTGCCGATGCAAATTTTTGTAAAATCAGTGTAATTTTTATGTATTTGATAGTATAAAAGTGGTTTTCAGAGCCAACAATCATCCCGATTTCAAACCAATACCATACCAACCAAAACCATGTTTTGCGAAGCAATAATTAATTGATAGCCGTGTTTTGCCTACGGCAAAGCACGGTTTTGATAATCAACATAAGGTTGTGATTTTGAAAGAATCATTAATTAATCAATCTTTTCAGATTGATATTTTTATTTTCATTATTACCGGGCTTTGCCTAAAGGCAAAAACCGGCTACCAACAAACCATTGTTTCACAATGCGCTTTGTTGCAATTGTTGTTCATACCCTCCACCCGACTTTGCGGTACTCTTTCTATCGCAGTTGCGACAATGGAAGAATGTTCAGACCCCCTCGGCTCTTCGAGCCACTCCCCTATTTGCTACGCAAACAAGTGGAGACTGAAAAATGTGTAAGTTTATGGTTTGCTGTGCAATCTCCCTCTAAGTTAGAGGGAGTCCGGCGTAGCCGGGAGGGAGTCTGTCGGTCAATCTAAGCTAACGGATAATCTGGAGAGAATTTGATGTGATGGCAAGAAGGGCAAATTTCTCGGTTAGAGAGTCGGGAAAAAGTTGCTCTTTGGCAAGGAGTTGACATAACTCGTCGAGAGAAGTTGCAAGAGATGCGTATTTACCGGAGTTAGAGGTGATTTGAGGTAATTTTTCTGCCGAAACTACAGCAATAACAGCCGAAACAAAAGTTGTCGCCTCAATTTCTTGTATGAATGGAAACAACGTAATGTTGTCGCCAGTTATTTCAATTATATGATTTCTAAAAACTTGCCCTTGGTGCAAAACCGCAAGTGGCAGGTATCGACAACGCTCAGTCTTTACCATAATTAAATGGCATCATATTAAATCGCTGTGGATAGACCTTGCTATCTACTCGACGTCGCACCAACGAGATACTATCAACATACAGGTGCTCACCCTCAACGGGATTAAATCTCAGATAGCCATAAACCCGACGCATGGATTTGGTAGAGTCAGACAATAGTTTTATATTGTTCCACCCCTCAGACGATACAAGCGAATAGGTATAATCGGTTGATCCATCAAAATAGTCCACCGCCATGGCACACTCAATGGGCGACATATTATTGAGCAGTTTCACGTTCCAAGTGTAATAGTCACCTTTTTCCCAGTGAGTATCGCTATTGATTGTGAATGTGAGGTATTGAGACGGAGATTTTGATGTAACCGAGAAATATCGGGATTGCGACCACACATCGACAGAGTCGCCCTCAATGCTCACGACAGATTGCGCTACTGTAGCTCCTCCGGTATGCTCCAATCGCTGATTTAATATCTCAATAACACGCTCATAAACTTTCATATATTCCTCGATATTGTTTCCATACCACACAAAAGAAGTATCAAGTTGAGCCTGTGTAACATCATGCTTGAGGAGAATAGATTGCTTAACTGTTTTTTTTAAGGAATCGGACATGTACTCACGGCTATTGGCGTCAACGACACTCTCGCCGATGTGAATATCGGCGAGCAGTTGCGCCATCTCCTCTTGAGGAATGACATGGTCGGGCACGCTATTGCACGCGACCAATATCGACAACATGGCAACAAGCGATAATATGAAACTAAATTGTTTCCTCATCGGGTGCGTCTAATTTTGACGGCGCTACCAAAAATTTGGAATAGAACAAAATCAGTGTTATAATGCCAACCGAAATAGCGGCATCGGCAAAATTGAAAATCGGTTTGAAAAACTCAAAACGTTCACCTCCGACAAATGGCATCCAATCAGGCCAATTGAAGCTAAACAATGGGAAGTAGAACATATCGACTACACGCCCATGAAACAAGGTTTGATATCCCTCTGCCGGAAGGAATGTAGCTGTCGCCGGTGGCAACGGGTTGTCAAAGACGATGCCATAAAACATGCAATCGATAATGTTTCCAAGCGCACCGGCTGTGATAAGGGATAAACAAACGATATAGCCCGTTGTAACCAATCGAGTTGATTTAATGCGCCAAATGTAGTAAATTAACGCACCAACCGCTACAATTCTAAACAAGGTGAGGAACAATTTGCTTCCAAATTCCATCCCAAACGCCATACCATTATTCTCGATAAAGCGTAACTGAAACCAATCGGCAATATAATAACTCTCACCCAAGTAAAAATTGGTTTTTACCCAGATTTTAAGCACTTGATCCAAGATGATAACCGCAAGAATGATTATCACCGCCAAGTATCCTTTAGATATTTTCATCAAATGGTTATTTTTTCAATTTTTGGTCGATGCTCAATGTCGCATGAGGCACAGCACGAAGACGTTCCTTTGGAATTAATTTGCCGGTTTCACGACAGATTCCATAGGTTTTGTTTTCGATGCGAACAAGCGCATTTTGAAGGTGTTGGATAAATTTCATTTGACGTTGAGCCAATTGACCTGCCTCCTCCTTGCTGAGCGTGCTTGCTCCCTCTTCAAGCACCTTGAATGTGGGCGATGTATCAGAAATATCATTGCCGTCGGTATTCATAATGCTTGATTTGAGCAAATCATAATCACGTTGTGCTTTCTCAAGTTTCTTGAGAATTATCTCTTTAAATTCTTGAAGTTCCTCATCGGAATATCTTGTTTTTTCACTCATGGTTTATGTTATTTAATTGTTACTTATTAATAGTTATGCTTACATTCATGTTCAACTCGTCAATATCAAGAGTTTCAACCCCTTCAAGACCATCAACAGAACCGATGCAAACGTTAGTTGCCAAAACCTGACGACCGATATATTCGCTATAGGCGTTTATTGCAGCATCAGTAGTTTCATTGGGTTGGAATACAAGATTGATTTTGTCGGTAATCTCATAGTCACGACCCTTGCGAATGTTTTGTACACGGTTAACAATCTCGCGAGCGATACCCTCTTGTTTCAACTCTTCGGTAATGGTAACATCGAGAGCAACAGTAATGTTGCCTTCGTTTGCCACCAACCAACCTGGAATATCTTCAGAAATGATTTCAACATCAACAGCTTCAATAACCGCAGGAGTGCCATCTACATCAAGAGTAATGTTCCCGTTTTTCTCAAGAGTTGCAATATCTTGTTGACTCATTGAAGTAATCGCATTGGCGACAAGTTTCATGGTCTTACCAAATTTGGGACCAAGTTTTTTGAAATCGGGTTTTACTCTCTTTACAAGCACCCCGGCTTCATTATCAACAAACTTAAATGTTTTTACGTTCACTTCACTAAGTATCAAGTCGCTCATTGACTCGATTGTTTGACGTTGAGCATCATCCATCACAGGAATCATCAATGTTGAAAGTGGTTGACGCACCTTGATGTTAACCTTGCGACGCAATGACAACACCATAGAGGTAATAACTTGCGCAATGTTCATGCGATCTTCGAGAGACTTATCAATTTCGTTCTCATCAGCAACCGGGAACAATGCCAAGTGAACAGAACCGTCTCCAGTCAAATCTTGATATAACTTATCGGCATAGAATGGAGCGATAGGCGCTATCAATTTGGCTATCGTTTCAAGACAAGTGTAAAGTGTTTGGTAAGCTGATAGTTTATCTTCATTCATCTCACCACCCCAGAAACGTTTGCGATTTAGACGCACATACCAGTTGCTGAGATTGTCGTTAACGAAATCGTTGATTGCACGAGCGGCCTTTGTTGGTTCATAATCATTGAGTGCTTCATCAACATCCTTGACAAGAGTGTTGAGCAATGAGATAATCCAACGGTCGATTTCAGGACGAGCATTTAGAGCAACCTGAGGTTGGCTATTGTCAAATCCATCGACATTGGCATAAAGCGCAAAGAATGAATATGTATTGTAAAGCGTAGCAAATAATTTACGGCTTACTTCTTGAACTCCGGCAGGGTCAAACTTGAGGTTATCCCATGGTGATGAGTTGGCAATCATGTACCAACGCACAGGGTCGGAGCCATATTGCTCGATAGTTTCAAACGGATTGATCGCATTTCCAAGACGTTTTGACATCTTGTTGCCATCTTTGTCCAGGACAAGACCATTTGAAATAACCGCTTTATATGCTACAGAGTCAAATACCATTGTTGCGATGGCATGAAGAGTGAAGAACCAACCACGAGTTTGGTCAACCCCTTCGGCAATGAAATCAGAAGGATATAATTCACCCGAATCAAGACCATCTTTATTCTCAAATGGATAATGAATTTGAGCATAAGGCATTGAACCTGAATCAAACCACACGTCGATCAAATCAAGTTCGCGACGCATTGGTTTACCTGACGGTGATACCAAAATGATATCATCGACATACGGACGGTGTAAGTCAATTTTATCATAATTTTCCTTGCTGTAATCACCGGGAACAAATCCTTTTTCTTTATATGGATTGCTTGTCATTACTCCGGCAGCAACAGATTTTTCGATTTCGTTATAAAGAGTTTCTACGCTATCAACACAGAATTCTTCTTTTCCATCATCAGTGCGCCAAATTGGAAGTGGAGTACCCCAATAACGGCTACGAGAAAGGTTCCAATCTTGAAGGTTTTCAAGCCATTTGCCAAAACGACCCGAACCGGTTGATTGTGGTTTCCACTTTATTGATTGGTTCAATTCCATCATGCGCTCACGAGCGGCAGTTGTGCGGATAAACCAGCTATCAAGCGGATAATAAACGACCGGTTTGTCGGTGCGCCAGCAGTGAGGATAGTTGTGAACATGCTTTTCAATCTTGAAAGCAATACCCTCTTGCTTCATCTCCATACAGATAACAATGTTCAAGTCTTCGGCTTTCTGAGCTGCTACCTCATCATATTTTCCACCGGGATTGAACTCTGGCGCATAGGCATTTTTCACATAGTCTCCTGCATGGCGAGAATATCCGTCAACATTCACGCACTTATCGACAAAAGATTGAGCACACTCTTCAAGTAGATAGTATTTACCGGTGAGGTCAACCATGGGGCGTGTTTCACCCTTAAGGTTTATCATAAACAATGATGGTACGCCGGCAGCCTTAGCAACCTTGGCGTCATCGGCACCAAATGTTGGCGCGATATGAACAATACCGGTACCATCTTCGGTAGTCACATAATCACCGGGAATTACTCGGAATGCTTTTTCCGATAATTCCACAAATGTGTCTTTACCAACAGTAAAACATTTATCGGGAGATGCCTCAGCATATTGCTTAACAAAATCTGCCGCATTGTCATCAACCTTTTCAAGAGGCTTTACCCATGGCATAAGTTGTTTATATCCCATACCAACGAGGTCGGTTCCGATATACTCTCCAACAATGCGATAGGGTACGACCTTGTCACCTTGCTTGTATTCATCCATAGGTAACTCAGCACCTTCGGTTTTAAGATAGGCATTTACCAAATCTTTAGCCATCACAATGGTAATTTTTTCGCCATTGTAGGGATTATAGGTTTGAACTGAGACATATTCGATTTTAGGACCGACACATAATGCTGTATTTGAAGGCAATGTCCAAGGAGTAGTTGTCCAAGCCACAAAATAGGGTTTACCCCACTCTATCATTTCGGGACGAGGGTCGGTCATCTCAAAGAGTGCGGTCACAGTTGTATCTTTCACATCGCGATAACAACCGGGTTGATTAAGTTCATGTGTACTCAATCCGGTACCGGCACCGGGAGAGTAAGGCTGGATTGTGTAACCTTTATATAGATAACCTTTGTCATAGAGTTGACGCAACAACCACCAGATTGATTCAATATATCTATTATCGTAAGTGATATAAGGATCATTCATATCAACCCAATATCCCATAGAGTTGGTCAATGTTTCCCACTCTTTGGTATATTTCATTACTTCTTGGCGACAAGCAGCATTGTAATCGTCAACAGAGATCTTTTTACCGATATCTTCCTTTGTGATACCAAGAGCCTTTTCCACGCCAAGCTCAACCGGAAGACCGTGAGTGTCCCACCCGGCTTTACGCTTAACGTGAAATCCTTTCATTGTTTTGTAACGGCAGAAAATATCCTTAATAGTACGCGCCATTACGTGGTGAATGCCCGGCATACCATTGGCAGAAGGAGGACCTTCATAAAACACGAAAGAGGGGCAACCCTCACGCACGCTCATACTCTGCTCAAAGAGTTTTTTATCATTCCATTGTTGAAGCACCTCTTTGTTAATATCAGATAGGTTAAATCTGTTATATTCGTTGAATTTTTTCATCTTCGTTACAAATAGTTACGTCGTTAAATTTTATCTTGCAAAGATACAAAAATTAATTTATAATGCATAATGTTTGAAACACGGTTATTCCAATCACATAAAGATATTTCTAATTTACAGCCAACATTTAGTCTTATGGGCAATCTGCGGAATTGTTGATGCTCTATACACCGGATCATATCCCTTTAATCGCTGAGACTTATAATCATTTAACAATATAATTGCAAATCGTCCCAACACAATGATTGCAACAAGGTTACACACTGTCATTAATGCCATGGTAATATCGGCTAATGCCCAAACAAAATCCAAAGAGGAAACCGCACCGACAAAGACCAGCGCTCCAACGACCGCTCGATAAATATGCAATATCCAACGTTTCTTAGTTATAAATTGGATATTGGTCTCACCATAATAGTAGTTGGCGATAATGCTTGTAAACGCAAAAAACAAAATTGCAATGGTAATGAACAGCGAGCCAATCTGTCCAATTTCGCTATTTAACGCATCTTGCGTCAATGTTATGCCCGAACTCCCATTGTTAAAGATGCCACTACATAGGATTATTATAGCAGTACAGGTGCATATAATCAACGTATCGGTAAAAACCGCCAATGTCTGAATTAGACCTTGTTTCACAGGGTGGCTTACCGATGCCGTTGCGGCAACATTTGGCGCAGACCCCTCCCCTGCCTCATTGCTGAATAGTCCTCGTTTGATGCCGATGAGCATAGCTATACCTATTCCTCCCCCAAAAGCCGAGGAGCAATCAAAAGCATCAACAACTATCAGTTTTAAAATCGCCGGGATTTCAGTAAAATTTATGGCTAATATATATAATGCCAACATCACATATCCAACAGCCATAATAGGTACAACGACTTCACTAAAGCGAGATATGCGCTTTATGCTACCGCATATAATAAATAATGACAAAAGAGCCAAAACAATTCCAACGACAAGTGGAGACCAACCAAATTGCGCTTTAAACGCCTCGGCAATCGTATTGGATTGCACAGAGTTATATGCCAAGCCAAATGTTATAGTTATCAAAACCGCAAACAATACTGCCCACCAACGTTTTCCGATACCATGCAAGATATAATATGCCGGTCCACCCTGATAAGAGTTTCCTCCTTTAACTTTATACAATTGAGCAAGTGTTGATTCTATAAAAGCATTGGCTGCGCCCAACAATGCAATAACCCACATCCAAAAAATCGCACCCGGTCCACCTATCGCTATCGCCGTTGCCACCCCTGCGAGATTTCCTGTTCCTACTCGCCCGGCAATGGATACAGCAAAGGCCTGAAATGAACTTATGGCATCTCGCCTCCCGCCATCTCTTGCATCATTATTTCGACTACCTGAACGAAATAATAATACTACCATTTCTTTAAGCATAGTAAACTGAACTCCGCGAGTTTTAATTGTAAAATATATCGCACATAGGCTTAATATCACAATGAGAATATAACTCCAAACGTCATTTAAAAAATTTATCACATCCATAGCAAAGGTTTACTTAAAAAACAAAATATCATTTGATGTTGTTTTTATCGTATCTGTCGGAATTGCTACATTCTCACTTTGCGTTTCATCTTCAGTATTTCCCGGCACGACAGAATTTTCATCTTTTTTCGTTTTTAGGGGTTTTAAGAACGAAAAGATATTGTCAAAGTCTCGTTTTAAAACAATACCGACCCCCTGAGTTGTCTCTGCTGTTTTATAATAATAATTTTGGTCATTATATCGATTATAGGCCTTAAGACGCCATGTACCACTCGGAGTCAACAGATATTCTATATCAAAATCACCTACAAATTGATTTGTATTTAACGAATTGTCTCGATAGCCAAAATTACCATTAAATAATAATCTATTATTCAACAACCGACTTGACAATGCCACATCGACCTCAACATCAGAGAAGTCTCCTTGATCACTACGCAACATTGGTGAGATATTCCAATTCTCACTTAGATTGCCCAACATGCTACTAAGTTGAGATGAAATCGTTGACGACGCTACAGAGAATAATTCATTGCCCTTTGTTGTTGAAGCCATGTATTCAGGCGTATAAAAGCGATTTAATGCAAGAAGATAAATCACTTGTTGTTGTATCATTTCTTGATTACCACTACGCAAACCGATAATTGTATTTAATCGTTCCACGATATCAGGTTTATTCTCCATTTTGGGGAATTTTATAGTATAAGAAGTATTTGGCTTAAGCATCTCACCATTGATATGTATTACTGCCTGAGTTGGCACATTGGTATTTCCGCTCTCCTGAAAAGAAGCATCCAAGTCACTGATATTGGCATATAAGTCATAACTTGCCCACAAATTCAGTTTTGTAGCGTATGGGTCTCCGTTAAATAAAATCTGACTTTTTTGAGTATTATCATCGGGATTGGATATAATAGTAAAATTCTTCAAAATAATATCTTGCAACGTGAAATTATAGTTACCGCGATCTATTTCATATCCACCATGCAGACTCAAATCATTATTCTCGGCATCATAAAACATTCTGATATTTCCACGGCCATTTGACCTAATGCTATCACCACCCACCGGGTCCATTATGACGATAACTTCGGGATTATTTTCCAATGCCACATCAATGGTCATTATATAATTTGATGATTGAGGTGCTGATGGTGTATTTTCTACTACTATATCAACATCATATTGTCGATTAGGATCTCTAAATGTTATAAATGAGTGTTCCACTGCGTCTTCGCGATCAGAGAGCACAAATGTGAATGATGAATTTGGAGCCGTTTCCATACTTACACCGATATTAACCACCCCCGGCTTTCCTGAAACACGTGCACCTCCATATCCAAATACACGTCCATACCAATCGGGGCTGAGACTCGGTGTAACATCGTAGCTAAGCAACTCATCAGCATTTGTCACCTCAAAATCAAATACCGGAGCCCTGAAATAGTCATGCGTCAAAACCCCATTAAGTTGTGCTGTATTTCCAAACTTATCGGTTATAGTAATACCCTTTATATCAATTCGCCCCGGAGTAAGTACAATTGGAAAATCTTTTCCTTCAAGAGTCTGATAATGCACATTGGTGAAATTAATTTTCAATCCAAGGTTTCTCGCAAAGATATTACCCTCCATATTAATATCCTTAAACGTGCCGTACAATCGGGCTTTGCCCGATGCGTATCCACTTACATCACTTGCGAAAGCCTTCATAAATTGTTGCATAAAACCTACTTTTATCAAGTCGGCATTAAATGTAAGATCCAAATACTGATCAAGTGGCTTTATCGATCCGGTAATCGTAGAAGTTCTACCATTTTCCTGCGAGACAACAGCATCAAGCATTACCGCTTTTTGCTCTATATCCCACCAGCTTTTTATGTCGGCATTACCCAATACTGTGCGATTATAACTTATATTTTTTACCTTCAAAACATCTTTTGTTACAAGTTGTGGCTCAGGAGACAATAGATTTGAGGCATATATTGTACCTGTCGCATCTCCGCCAAGCATAGCATTTTCGATTTCCAACGTTTCAAAAATGTAATCAAGATTAAAATCATAGATATCAAGCATCAACCGATCATCAGGATTACGAGATACTTGCCCGTCAACCAATACATATTGATCATCTCGATACACCCTCAACCCATCAACCGAGATCACACTATCGGCATAATGTATTGTTGATGGAGCTATCGACCACACCGTGTCATTAAATATCATTTTACTATGAGGATCAAAGTCAACATCGACAATCATAGAGTTGTCATCAAATATATTACGAGATAATGTTGTGGTAAATTCCACATTCCCTTTAAACGTACCCTGACGTTTGATATTCCATGCCAATTGCGTATCAAATGTATTGTCTTCGCCAACGCCTCTAATAGCAAATGTCATTGGTCCCCTTTTGGTAGGTAGAACCGACTGCACATATAAACCTAAACGCCCATCCTCTCCATTAATCGATGTCGAGATTAAAGAACCCGTAATTTTTTTAATTTTACTTTTATCCTTGTTGTTTTGGATTATCTCATCGGCACGAAGTTCCAAACTTATGTTCTGATTAGGTTGACTAAACGCACCCGAAAGTACTACATCTTGACCAAAACTGATTGGCAGGTTAAAAAATTCCGAGAAATTTGAGTTTGATTTCAATATAAAGTTATACGAAAAATCATTTATCCTTGAATTTTCCAACCAAGTAATTTGTTCTTCTTCAAGTGAGAACACAGGGAATGCCGTTGATAATATCTGCTTCGCCGCCGGGACAAGAGTAGCAAATGAATATGCGCCCTCTATATGTCCGTCAATAAAATCAGACGAGAGTGTCAATGACTGCATTTGATCCTTTCGTCCATTAGAACTTACAAGAATTGAATTGATATTAAAATTCTTTTCATTGTTGGTGAATACCACATCTTCAACACTCACCACACCATCGGCATCATCCAAAGCCCCTCCGGTAAAGTTAGCGTCAATTTTTGCCGACAACGTATATCCCGGATATTTATTCCATAGGTTGAGACTATCCAGATTTAGGGTTACAATCTCGACTCCGACATTCACCACAGGTAACGTGTCATTAAATGAAGCATTCCCCGATATATTAAATGTCATATTTGGGTCATTTGCCACAACTTCACCAAGATAATCATCATTATCAAATTGCAACGTTGCCATCAGATTATCATACTCATAATTTTTAAATGAGAAATCAATGATTTCAGCGTTCAAACGACCCTTCTTATAATTTCGGCCCAATGTAGCATCAAGTGATATATTTCCGGCAACAGAACCTAAATTATCATTTGCGGTAATGCGTTTTAAATCTATTCCATGAGTTGAAATCGAGCCATTTAATCGAGATAGATTTGAGTTTTTCAGTCTATCATACACCATGTGAATATCGGCACTCCCAGCAGATGTTGACACATTCCCAACAAATGCAACATCATTTATATCGCCACTCAAATCACCTTTAAATCCGATGTTACCCAGTCTCGACATCGTTTTCAAAGCACTTGGCGACAGATTCGCATACGATGTGAGCACTGTCATTATATCATCTCCATTTGATGAAACCTCTATATGAGGAAAATCGACCACAACATTAAGTGAATCCGCCAAATGTTTGACATTACCGGTTATATCCACGGTTATATCACGATATAAATCTATAAACTCTAATTTTGAGATATTCAAATCATTGACAGTTCCATCCAAATGCATCTGCGCACTCAATAACATATCCAGTTTATACAACGCCGGAGAAAACGCCGCAAAATCTGATGGGGTTATATAACTACCCTCCTCAATGCCAAAATCGATTGGCATTGATAATATATTGCGTTTTAAGTTCTCCCACCCATCAAAGGTCAAATCAATATCGGCAAGATGAATATAACTATTAGGGAATGAGATTTCCACCCCTGTGGTTTTAATTCCGGTTGACGCTATTTTAAATTTTCCGGTTAGGTTTTCCAACGACAAACCGGATTGTTCTTGCATGGCAAATTGATTAAACTCAAATTCAAAATCGTCGTTTTTCAATTTAGGGATATGTATATCTGCTCTAAAATCCTCAATTTGAATATGATTTTTATCAAAACAGCCCTCTGTGACAGGCGCAGACAATATATCAAAAGAGACACGAGATTGACGTATTACAACCGTATTTATCCTAAAATCAAACTTTGTGGGAGGTTTTGTTTTATCCTTGGGGTTTAACGCGTCAATTATGTTTTGTATGTTCAATGGGGAGTCGGGAGTAGCTCTGTGTATGTATGCGTCAAGACCTATCAATTCCGCATAATTAATAACGATATTGCCACCTGACATTAAGTCGTACAAACTGAGACCTGCACCGATTTTTTTCACTATTGCAGCCTGTTCTCCGGCAGAATCTGCAATATGAACGTCCTTTAAAATTACTTGATTAAATGGTTTTATCGATAGCGAACCGATTTCGACATCAGTTCCTAACACCTTAGTTAATTCGATCTCGGCAACCGCACAGATTTTTGCCTGAACAATAGGTAAGGATAAGCCGATATATAACAACAAAGGAATTGCTATTACCAACGACAACATCGTCACTATTACCGCACGTATTATCTTGTAAGCACGCATTCGGTTAAAGGATATTGCGTTTTTAGGAATTTTATTATCGATTTTTTTCAGGAAGAGCCGACTGAATGGTTGAGAATGTCTCATCCATTACCGCTTGTATGTCTTCATTTGTCTCAGGGCAAGCCACAGGCTTATGAATTGTCATTGTGATGTGTCCCCAACGAGGCAAACGCGCATTTTTCGGCAAAATATCATAGGCGCCATCAATGGTTATTGGAACTAATGGCAATTTAAACTCCGATGACAACTGATATGCGCCACGTTTGAATGAACGCATTCTGCCATTCTTTGAGCGTGTCCCTTCAGGGAAAACAACGATTGACATTCCACCTTGCAAACGAGCTTTTGCTTCTTTCATAGTCGCTCTTATTGCAGCCAGCGAAGAGCTATCAACAAATACTTGACCGGCTTTCTTGCAAGCATAACCAACAAACGGAATTTTCTCAAGACTTTTTTTCATCATCCATTTGAAGTTATGACCAAGAAAAGCATATATCGCAAAAATATCGTATGCCCCTTGGTGATTGGAAATAAACACATAAGATGTGGTTTTCTCTATATTTTCTCGACCTTTTACCTTAACGCTAACAAAAGTGAGCCAACAAAACAATTTTGCCCATATTTTAGCAGGATAATAACCCCACCAACGACCTCCACCGAGCAGACTGCCAACGGCTGTAACCAACGCTGTAATGATAGTGAAAACAACCACCAATGGTATCATTACCAACACTTGATAAACTCTATATAGATAAATCATGATTTCAAAATTAATTATTTATGCAAATTTACGCCCATTTCCGCAATTTTGCAAATAATTACGGTTCTACTTTCCCGCATATTGTGAAGCAATGAGCGATTGCCGAGAGTTATAAAATTCAGGGGACAAAATATCCTCCAATGATACATTTGGATTGTTTTTCAAATAGGCTTTAACAATTTTGTACCCAATAAATCGACCGACACGACCTGGCGAGTCGGGATGTAGGATTGTTGTTGATGGAGACGGATTAACCAGTTTATCGGCATCTGCAATAGATGAAGAATATAGCAACTTGCGTGAAATGAGCGCGTTCCACGCCTGAGCCTCATTCTCTTGCAACCACTTCATACCCTGCGCATCACATCCCATAATCTCAGCCAAATCTGCATCCGGCAACAATTGCATCATCGACTCAACAATCGCCCCCTCATACAACAAGCGATTTAACACTAATGCATCTGATGATGGTTGATAAGGAAATTCGGTGCAAATTGTCGCCTCAACCACATCATAAGGCAGATGTGCCTGAGTTTTAATCGCACATTGATACTTTTCAAAACCCGAATAACCGGGATAATCCTCTCCCAAATAATGATTCAGGGCAATCAGGACAACATCATCGGCGATATAGATAGATTGATTATAAGGTGAAACTATCGCATAATACCGCGCGCGACCTATTGATGGCAACAGTTCCTTGGCGCTACGCTCTACTTCGCCAAGTGTTTGCTCAATTGACGATAAATCCGGCATACAAGTTTCAACATCGGGAGTAAAAATTCTTACAGCCGGGGATTGTGAATAATCCATTAAAACCGAGTCGGTTATTTCGGCTATGCCATGAATTGCCATCAATGCGTTTAATCCATTGACAAGAGAATCAGCAAGTGCCAATCTCTCAGACGGCGACATCGTCACATAATTCTTCATTGCCAAGTCGAGACGATGTATTTTTATCGGTTGTGCCGGTTGTTTCTCATCTGTTGTACACGCGTCCAACTGCAATAAAGCGAAACAAAGCAGAATTTTTATCAGTATTTTGTTCATTACAGTTATTGTTAAAGAAAAAAAGACAGTCGAACTATAAGCCGGGTTATGTCGGTGTTGCACTTTCCTTGCGGAGCCACCCCACCGGCTCGTCATTTATCTGAACGACGTGTTGCCACGTCGCTTTAGCACTCTACCCCCCGACAATGGACGAGCAGCCCTTAAATGCCGGTATACTTGAGCTTGCAACCCATAAGACGTGCGGCGCATGATATCGCTATCACACCCGGTGAGCTCTTACCTCACCTTTTCACCCTTACCTTTTCAGGCGGTTATTTTCTGTCACGCTACTCTACCGTCGCCGATAGCTTCCCGTTAAGAAATATGGTGCTCTGTGTTGCCCGGACTTTCCTCCCACCCCGCTATATGTGAGTGAGCGACGAGCCGTCCGACTGCCTTTGTGATTGCAAAGTTACAACATTCCCACCTAATTTACTCCGGTTGGCACATGAATTTTATTTATTTATCGCAAATTCACAAAAATGATAACCTATAAAAAAGAAATAAACCCCAAAGTTTAGACAAACTTAAGGGTTTATTTTATTGGCAATTTTATCTTTTGGGCTACCTATTTAGTTATATTATCAACATCTTCAACCAACCGCCAAGTACCATCCTTTTGGATATAAAGCCCGAGACCTATATGCGTACCATCGGTGCGAGCCAATGCAACAACATAGTCGTTAGTAGTTGTTGTGCCATTATATTGGTTCACAAGCGATTCAATTGCATTTCGCCATATACTTTCGGCAGTTTTATCAAGATCAGACTCGATTTGGGCACCAACTTTAAGTGTTTCGTCGCTAAGAGCTCGATAATTGACATTCGACATTAAGTACGCTTCAAGATTACTCCACTCAGCACCATCTGCAGTTCCGCCGTAACCGGGAAGCGGATATGGCGAGTATTTTTCAAAATAGCGATAAACCTTCGGCAATGTAATCGTATGATAGTCATAATAGTAATCCCAATGGAGTATTCCTTCCCAAATTCCGGCATACTGACTTTGAACCGTTTGTTTTATATCCCATTGCAGTTTCACATCATTTTTCCCGAAGGATTTGGTATCACTAACCAAAAATGTAACCGCCTGATCAGTATGACAATATTCATGTACGATATCAGGATAATCATTGACCACGGCATTAAATCCGGCACGACAAGTATAAATATCCAAATCAACATTATATACCCATTCGGCATGCTTGTTGGTATTACTGAAAGATATTGGCATCTCAGCATGATTGAAACTTATTGTCGTTGTTGGCAGTGTGACACCCATACTCAACCCTAATGAAAGTCCCGGGGGATCAGAAATATCAACTCCTCCGGACGCACCAAGGCTAATCTGCGCGGGATAGTGTGTATTGTTATATTGTCCATTTGTCATAGGTAGTGGAGCGACTTCCTCTACTTCAATTGTAGATTCCGGTATATCAATCAAATACAACTTACTTTCCGGTCCAATATAACAACCTCCGGTATATTTATAATTATACGCTAAATGCTCATATATATATACATCATCAACAAATGTCTTATCGGCAGGAAAATCCTCATACATATTAATGTCATATATATCACATTGCTTATCCACATCATACACTCCATAAATTGTTATTTTATACTTTGCATCTACCGTTGTTGGACCGGGAATTTTATCAGCGTCTTCGCAATACTCCTTAACCCAGTCATGGGTAACAGTAATTGGTCTATAAAACGTCAATTCTGCAGGTTTAACACAATAGGAATCTGCACGGCTGAATGCAACATGACGAGACTGACCAATAACCACATTATCAGACAGCCATTCAGCCAAATTATCAGCCACACGCCCCCTCAGATAGTCATTTAATTCTGCGATATGTGGAGTTGTTGCTACAGTTTCCTTTGTTGACTCATTGTCTGTTGTTCTCACAATAACACTCTCATAGGGACTAGAAACAGCATCCATCCTTTCGTGATAGAATGAGGTTCCATCAGCACGTGTAGCATAAATATGAACATCTTTAAACTGCACCAGATCTTCTACTGAGGGACTTCCGGCATAATCCGACGATTGTAGTTTTTTGATTAAAGTATATGCCTCTGCTCCAGGATTTATAAATACAACTATTTTATTGTAATCCCACATCTTTTTCAGTGTCTCATATTCTGCTGTATTTAGAATAGAATGTGCACGACTCTCGTCAAGCACAACGACATCCGCATCATCAACCAATTCGACAGTTGTATTGATAATGCGCTTGGTCAAATAACCTACCACATTATCACTATTAGGCTGAAGAATAGCAACTTTGCCATTAAAAACATTTTCAATCTTGTCTTCAGTTGGCTGATTATCTACATAATGCTTGTCGTAGTCATATTCTGTAGAAGATGGTTCTTCATCGGAACACGAAAAAAAAGAAACGCTCAAAACTCCTACAAACAAAAAAATAAACCACTTTCTTATCATATCGTAATTTTTATTGGTTATAAATTTATATTTTGTTTTACAACTTTGCGTAAAGATACAAAAACTATCCAATACAATCTTATTTTTCAGCAAAAAATAATTTATAATCAACGATACACCTTATGCATCTAATTTGAGATAATGGAGCCGGTGGAGAAGATATGGATATGTGGGGACGAGGCTGACAGAAGTTGCTTCGCTCGGTCACTGGTGCAATGACCGGTATATATTTCGGTATCGGGATAATTATCGTTCAGGTCTTGAATAAATTGTGAGACCTCTCGTTGAGTCGCGTTGCAATCGACAAAATGCAGTCCACCAACAAAGGCACTCACTTTTTCCACAGCCGTAAATTCTCGGCATGAGTTCATTATATTAATCGCTCCGCAATGAGAGCATGGCGAAATAACGACCAATCCCCTACCGGTTTTTATCGCTAAAGCCAATTCATGAGAAAAGTCATCTTTATGAAGAGTTTCCCTTACTCTTGTAAATAGGAAATTATTTCCTTTTGGTGTGGGGAAATTGCGGTTTTGTGTTCGCACCAACGCAATGTCATCACTCAGCCAACAACTATCTTCAACCATAACCATGCGGTCAAGATAAGGTTTACAAGCATCAACATCGGTACTGATTTCTCGACAATCTCCGTGACGAGTGGAAAAATATCGCTCATTAAGTACGTCATGAGATAAATAAACCTTTGCGGTGGAATTTATCTCAAGGAAACGAGGTAATCCACCACTATGGTCATTATGACCATGGGATAGAACCGCAAAATCGATTTTTTTCAAATCCACTCCAAGGACAACAGCATTGTCAATAAACGCGTCTGACTTCCCCATGTCGCAAAGCAGATGCCGACCATTAATTTTAATCAATATCGACAATCCATGCTCACTAACCAAATCAGGGTGTTCGCAGACATTATCAACCAGCGTTATCAGCTCCATGCTTCACAAATAGATTGCTGATTTTGGGCAGTCGTGGGCTTATATACTTTGAATAATAATAGTAACCAACAAGCGGGATACCGACTCCGGCTATAGTGTACCATATCCAAAAATAGTCATCGGCCGAATAATCATGTATCACCATGTGACAACTTATCTGTCGAGGGTCCAAATCATATATCCAGATTTTTATCAGACTAACCAATTTATAGGCTGCAACATGCCAAACAAATACATATAGCGTGTGATTACCACAATAGATAAGACCTCTTACAAGCCGTGAGTTGTTGAATTTTGCCAGATACACCGAAAAATTATATGTCATAATCCAACCGGCAATACCTGTCAACGGCAATGTGAATGGGTCTTGTAACAATGGTCGGATATTCATTCCTGAGAATTTAAGCCATGCCGCAAGAATTACAATTACTGCGCCAACAAATGACCAGATGAGATTATGTCCGATACAATGCTCGTATTTGCGATACAATACCCCTATCGCAAAGAACATCAACCCCATTGTGTCACGAAATCCACCTTGCGGGAAATTAGGGATAAACATCTTTTTGTATGCCAAAATAAAACCGATCCCCAACCCAATGAATGCAATTATTAAAGGTATCGTTGTCGTTTTATCTTTAAGCCACTTGATTTTATTTAAAAGCAAATAGAATATCAAGAAGACGATACTTACAACAAACAAAGCCCTAAAGAACCAAAATGCACCGGCAAGAAATACATCATAGCCACTCATTGAAAAAATTATGCTTTGGAATTTATTCCAAAATTGCTCTGTTGTATAAGGATAGATTACGCCTCCTGTCCAATTGCCATAAACCGAGTTATACACCCCAATGTCAAACAACCAATTGTGTATAAACAAGAAAAACAAGCTATATTTAAGAAACGGCCAATATATACCCTTAAATCGTTTCTTAATAAAAACAAATGGTTTCTCTATCGCCTTATGACTAAAAAAGTATCCTGCCGTAATAAAAAACAACGGCATATGAAACATATAAATGGACCGGTTTAATAATCCGGGCATTTCGGCATGACCTATCACCACTAAGATGATAGCTATCCCTTTAGCTATCGAAACCGCGTTATTACGTTCCATTTACGACAATTAATAATCATATTCCAATTGCAACTCATCGACATAAAGCAATGATCCATCGCCTCCGGTAAAGAAATCACCATATTTACTTGCCGATGCAACTACAACAATATATCGCGGAATGCGTTGAGTTGTACGATAATCCAATTCTACTTCAAATGGTATATATTCAGGCACACTCTCCCCATATTGTACCTTCCCATAAGCAATTACATGGTCATCATTTTCGTCAAATAGTTGACGATTAGCCGGATTGGTACGTATTTCAAATGGTTCTGCCCAATCGGCAAGAGCAACCCAAACGATAGCAGTATCAGGACGGCCCTTTAAATGTGTAAAATCTGATGATGAATGGCTTATTGGAGCACAATTATACTTTAGGTACCCCTTCAGTTTGGTAGGTCGTTGCGTAAATTCACGACCAAAAGCAAGGATTCCATTTGTACCATCGGTTTTCACATATGAACCGGTAAATAGATTGCCAGCTGCAAGTTTACCGATAGACGCAATCCCTACAAACTTAGTTTCTAACTTAGCCGATAGTCCAACTCCAAATGGAGTATCATCTGATGGCACACTATTGCTTTGTCCCAATGTAGTTGCACCTTTATTGCCGGTATCCCAATAAGACGCATCATCTCGCGCCCATGGGCACCAAACTTTACCATCCAACCACCAATCATCGAGAGATGGATTTACGAGTTGCGGTTCACTACCGGTAGTAAAAGAGATAGCAACTCCGGCTTCCCCTTCAGTCGTCGCACGAGCCTCATACTGAGTGCCGGGTTGTAGATGAATTATGCGAGCTGTAAAGTTTCCCCCATCATGAGTAATCCAGTCAGCCGGAACAGCAATCCATTCTGATGCGCCTAACTCGCGATATTCTACTCCATTGATTTTACCGACTTCAGCAACACCATAAACCCATGCAACGCGAGACCAAGCATCAACACGTTCGGTAGTAACCGAACTCTCGGTAGCAGTTACATATATAGTCCATGTCGATGTGCGACCATAGTCTGAAACCTCAACTTCAACCGGCATTGAAAAATCAACCTTATTCCCCACCAAATCGGGAGTAACAACAGAACGTTCAGATCCTAATTTCATGGTCAGCACCTCAACCGATTTGATGTCCACGACATCAGAAACATATGCGACAACACGACGCGACGCAACGTCAATAGTTGATACACCAATTTGGTTGGCAATGGTAAAATAGCGTTGTATCTCCTGAACAGCGGTTATAGTCCATTGATATTCTTGATACAACTTCAACATTACAGGATAAGGTGTTGCCAAATTTAATCCCGATTTAATATCTTCGCCTACAACCGACGCGCCCTCACTAAGAGTATAATCAGTGATGTAAACATTCTCAATATCAACAGTATCACTGAGATAAAGAGTCACATTGCGTTTAAGCGTATCAATCAACGCCGGTTTTGTTTCCCCTTGAGCCTCAATTGATGTAAAATTGGGTTGAATGCGGGGATAAGGTATGTCATTTTCTATACAACCCGAAAATGCAATTGTCATCAAACCGCAAAGTCCAACCACTAATATATATAGATTTCTGATTTTCATAAAAATTTGTTTTTTATTAGATGTGAACACTCAATCCAAAGTTGATATTCAAAAGGTTAAATCGGAAATTGGCACCGGAAGAGAAACGCGATCCATCTTCTACGCCATTGGTTTTCTGCTTTTCATTTGTAAAATGAACTCCGAAAACTCCAAATGAGAGATTAAAACTGACGTTCTCTACCACAAAAACCGATACTCCGGGACTGAAATCAAGACTCGCTTTTGTCATTGTGGTACGAGTGCTACGCATTTCACTATTATAGGGACGGCGAAATATCGACTCACCCCAACCAAACGATAAATCTACATCATTAAAGAATCCGAAACGTCTTTTGGTATCAAGCCCTATATATTTGCGATAAAACAATGACACGCCATAATTTTTTGAATCATAACTGATATCGCTCAATGTGAAATTTAAATCCTCGTCAAAATCAAACGACAAGCTACCTATGCTCGCACTTGCATTTGTATAACTGAATTTTACGCCGACCGATTGGTTGTTTTTAAAGAAATATGCTACAGTAGGTTTTATTGTATAAATTTTACCTCCAAAATCAAGGTCTTGCAAAACCGACAAAATTTGGACATCATCGGTATCAAAACTACCACAAGATGCTGTCAGTCCAAATGCCCAGCCTCCTTTAGGGATATATAAATAATTAAACAATCCACGGTCATAACGACTATAATTCTTCTCAGGAATAATGTTGCTTACAGTATCATTTCCTACAATAACCATCTGATCAAAAGAAGGTTGTTCGGATGTAACCGACAGAGTTTCCACAGCGTTAACGTTGACTGTTGCCAACATTGAGAAAATAGCGATTAATATATTGAGTCTCTTCATAATAATCAAAGATAGAATGACACACCAAAAGATATTGAGAATAAATTCAAGCTCAAACTCGCGGAACTGCTATTCCGTTCAGAGCGATATATTTGATCGGTAGTTGCTTTTGTATGAGAATAGCCAAATCCAAGGACTCCGACATTAACTTCAAGAGCTGAATAGTTATTCAAAAACATCATAACACCGGGGGCTACACCAAGGTGAGCATTAAAATTACGTTCAAAGGTTCCCGATAAGTCATCACCGCTACCATTACAAATTTTTGTTTCACCTCCGCCAAGTTCCAAGCGTGTTTCTGCAAAGAAAGCAAAACGCTTGCTACTACCCATACTTATATAATTGCGGAAAGCAGCTGTCACCGAATAGTTGTGGCTCAAACAATAGAGATTATCCACCGAGTAGTCAGTTTCAGAGTCTATTACTACTCTTCCCTCATCAAGTTTTGACATTTGGCGGGAGTAGGCAAATCGACCACCAATTGCCATGTCATCTTTAAAACTATACATCAACATAGGACTAACTTTAAATGTATAAGAATCTCCCGACAAATCCTCAATTATCAAAAACTGATAATTATCCTGATCGTTATGAGAATAGCTAACACTTATACCGGTAATCCACTGCCCTTTGGGGATAAATGGCACTTGTTCAAGATCTCGTTTGAATCGTTCTTGCGCATCTGCATAAAACGCAGAGCATAACACAAGCGACAATACTATAAATATATTTTTTATCGTTTTCATTCCTACTTTGTTTTATTCGACCACCTCTATAGGTTTTATTATCAAATCCAATGTCTCAGAGCGGCTTAAGCCATCTATGTCGACAGCTGTTATCACAATTGTATACTCCCCTGCCGGCAACAAATTACATAATTTGGCACTTATATTCAACACAAAATTCGAGCTACCATCGTCATAAGTTTTATACACATAGTTTATTCCCTTATGCAACAAGTAATCGGCTTGTTCATCAGCAATAGGTAACAATTCATAGCTAAGTGCGTCAAAACCAAGTTCGACAAAGCTGTCACAAGCCATTGTCACTTGCGACAACTCAACAGGAGATGTTACAATAATAGCTTTACGTCCAACTTCACCCTTTGTAAATTCTTGAGTTTGTGCTATATCAAAATCAACGCCTAAAATAGAGGGCGCGTTATTAATTGACACATTGTGTTCCACATCAACAACAGCCTCATCAACAGTTACAATTATTTGAGCTCCACCCTCATCAGGAAGATTGCCGGTATATTTAATGTTTATACTATATTCTGTTCCACCTTTTACATTTGGGATAATCCCTTTTTTTGTAAATGGCTTACCATCAAATGTGGTCGCATTCAATGTCCAACTTAATTGCGACACATTTAGAGGCATCATGAAATATCCCTTGCGAGTATCATCGCCGTTAAATGTCAACGAGCCACGAGTATGTCCCACTACTATTGAATAGTCTTTCAACGCATCTGTAACCTCTGCATCATATTGAACAGACGCCACAACATTGGCAATGCCACAAGTCAACTCAACAGTAGTTGTTTCACCTTTGTTAATCACAAATGACTGTTGACCTTTGTAATAAATCGCATCAAATGATGCCGGCACACTATCACCACTCCATGCTTCAACGCGATATTCGCCGGTTTTCAACCACTCTTCAGCCGGAAGATTGTCAATACCTTTATACTTGCGAATTATTCCTTTGTCATTAAACAAATATATCTCACAGCTATCGGAAAGCTCCTTAGCATCGATTGAACGAGACTCAGATGGAGTTTCGATAATGGCACGCATCATCAATTTACCCTCACCCGATAACAATGCCTCATTATCGTTGTTACATGACGAAAACACACTTCCCGCCAACAACGCATACACACAATATCTTTTTAATTGACTGATCATAACTCAGGAGCAAATAATTTAAGAGTTTTGGTGATTGATTGACCGGTTGTATCAGTTATTGTAAGTTGGAACTGATGTTCACCGGGGAAATAAATCAATAATGACATAAATAGCGTGATATCAAACGTCATATTGGTTTGACCAATAACAGCATCACCTGTCGGAAAGCCCAATTCATTTAATGCGCCTTCCAAATCTCCGGGATAAGCCAAGTCAAATTCCGAATCCAAACCTACATTTTGCAAATCCTCCGTCGATAATCCCTGAGAATTAATTACTACTTTAAAATTGCTAATGCCTAATGGCGCAGAAATATCAACTTTTGCAATCAAAGACTCGGTAATTTCGTTTACGCCATCAAGATTAAGAGTTTCACTTGTAATTGTCGGAGCGTTATCTTCACCTTCTCCGGGGCGGTCATCGGGCAAAACATCATCATCACCCGGAACATCTACCTCTACATCATCATAAGAAATATCGGCGTCAATTATAATATCGGGATTAATGGCACCGGTATTCAATGAGAATGTAATAATATGATGTTGACCTACGGCAACGTCGGCAAATGTTTTATAGAAAGATACATAACGACCATCAACAGTTCCTTCAAACGATGCTACAAGTGTTGAGCTTTGAGATGGAAGCATAAAATATCCTGCACGTTGCTCACCTTTGACATAATCCAATGTTGCGTCACCGCCAACATTTATCTTCACAATCACATCATCGCCAAGGGCAGCTGCCAACGCTTCACTATAAGCCACCGACACTTTTACATTTGACAATGTGCATGTAACAGCACCGATTTCAGTAACTTTATTTTTCTCTATTTTAAATTCTTTTGATGCAAAATAATAAGGAGTATCCCACTGCGCAGCCTCAGGATTGTGAGATTTTACTTCTATAATATATTCACCAACTTCAAATGTGGCAACTTCAGGCATTTCGCTGTATTTCCATGAAGTTACGATTTCCTGAGTCTGAGTTTTTTTCACAACAATCTCAAAATCTGACAGATCTACCGATGTACGGCTAACGATAGTCTCGGTAGCGTCAACATCAATTGAAATTGAAGCCAACGACAAGTCTCCCGTCTCTTTTAGCAATTCATTGGGTTCCCAACTTTCACTGTCACATGAATTGAACATTACAACTGCGGTCAACGCAAGCAATATGTTATATATCTTTTTCATATATAAGAGTTTATTATATTTCTAAATTATTATTGTTTTGGAGTTGTATTCACTATTAAAGAAATTGTATCGCTGATCTTGTCATAACCGTCTTTTACGACAACATTAAATATCGATTGAGTTGCGACGCCATTTGTTTTAATCTGAGATAAGAATGACGTAAAATCAATTACAGCCATTTGATCAGGATTGCTCCACAAGCCTTTAACATCTAATCCTAATGATACTAACACTTCTTGAGTTGCCTTGTCTATAGACATCAAATCAACTTCAGCCGAAAGTCCGGCAGCAGTGAGCAGTTGAGACTGATGATTAAGCACAACAGATTTCAAGCCTCCACGTGCATTTATAGTCATCTTTACCGGTGTTGCTGATACCACACCCTCTTCCAAAGAAATAGGTTGTCCACTCCCAAAACCTTCGGTATAAACTTCAGGTGCCGGACAACTCATTATCTCATCACTCAAATCGATAATGACATCTTCACTCGCAAGCGTATCATCAAATTTCACAATGAGTTTCGCTTGTCCCATCTCTCCATTATTCACATCGAGTGTCGCATGATAATGATGACGAGCAAGCGCATTTTCATTCAATAAAACTTGATAGGTTGCGGTTGCTCCACTATATTTTGTAACCGAGATATTCAACTTGATAGAACCGGGAACAAAATATGCGGCTCTTGTCTCGCTCTTGGCATAAGAAATTTTTGTACCGGTCGAAGAAACAACCGACACCGCATAATCAGTAAAAAATCCTTTAAACGCATCGGTATATCCTACCGAAACCATTGTATTAGCAAGAGTACATGTTATGTTGACTTGTGTAGTCGAAGCCTCAGTGATTTCAAACTCTTCCGAACCGTAAAAACAAGGCTTTTCAAAACCCTCATCTGACACATCGCCATAAAATGCCTCCATGAAATAAGAGCCGATTTTATACGATTCATTTTGATTGAACGACGATAATGAATTCCACTCATTTACCAATGTTCCATCATTACTCTTCAAAGCCAACTTGAAATCATCGATTTGAGGGATATCAACAACCGACCGACGTTCTGGAACTGTAGTAGCACTAATCACATCGGCATCCATGTCTAAATTCAGACTGATTTTGCCCTCGGCCACATTTTCAGGAAATGCAATCTCATCAGAAGAACACCCACAGATAAATGCAGGTAACAAAAGGAATAAGAGTTTGTTTTTTTTCATATATAAAACATTGACCACAAAGAAAATAGCGACCAAATAAGCAGTTCTCATAAAAACCGCCAAATCGGTCACCTTAATTTGTTTGTAAAGTTAGTTGATTTATTTTAACTGAGACTACTTATTGCCGTTAAATTACATTAACATCTTTTTAATTGAAACAGATTTATTCAAATTTGGAAGATTATTCCATTCATTGCGACATTAAAACATACTCAAAAATTGTTACTTCCAAAAATTCCTATTACTTTTGTAGAAGTATTAAAATTTTGCGAGCTATTATTCAAAAAAGATGAAAGCCCAATCTATATTATCAAGCATATCTACATCAGCACTAATGCGTCTTATAATACTTACCCCTTCACCTCGGTGGGTTGTGTTATTGACCGATTTAATTATTGTTACTGTCAGTTGCATACTTACATACCATTTCAACCCATCAATTGGAGCAAATGACAGCTTTATATATTCACCAATTGTCAAAAGCGCTATTATTGTCGGCATATACTTAGCCTTCAGCATTACACTTAGAACATACAAATACATCGCACGACTATCGGTAATTGAGGATGTCTATCGTTTAGCCCTGTTGGTATCATTGTCATCTGCGTTGCTGACTGTCATTGCTCTTATATTTGAATATGCTATCGGTTATAGATATTTCAGCATTTGGAATATCTTCACGATAGGGATGTTTACATTTGCCACAATGATGAGCATCCGATTGATTTTGAAATATCTATACAATCGCATTTGTGGCACTAACGCTCCTCGTAAACCGGTAATAATTTTAGGTTCCGCACTAAACTCATTCACCTTTGCAAGTGCATTAAAAAATGAGGTTAACGGGCAATTTGAACCGGTTGCGATGCTAAGTTTATCAGATAAAGAAATCGGGTCGATTGTCAATGGCATACCAATCCTAAAATACAACCCCGACCACTTGAAAGAGATATTCCAATCATACAACTGTAACACATTGCTGTTTCTTGCGACACAGATTGAAATGATGCGCAACGGTCTTGCCGATGAATTTCTAAACAACCACATAAAGTTATTGATGTTAAATCAGGTTGAGGAGTTTGACATTAATGGATCGACCTATCCCAACCTTTCATTGCACGTCAAAAACATCAAAATTGAAGATTTGCTGGGACGCAAACAGATTGACAACGACAACCCATATATCGAGCAACAGATCACCGATCAAACGATATTGATTACAGGTGCCGCCGGCTCTATCGGTAGCGAGATTGTCAGACAAGTCGCGCAACTTAACGCCAAAGAGATCATCCTCGTTGACCAGGCTGAGACCCCAATGCATGAAATTCAAATCGAATTGGAGGAGAACTATCCGACAATGAAAACTCACTTATTCATCGGCGACATAACAAATCGCTCACGAATGGAAGAAGTGTTCAAGAAGTATCACCCGCGATTTGTCTATCATGCCGCGGCATACAAGCATGTGCCAATGATGGAACACAACCCATCAGAAGCGATATTGACCAACGTATTCGGAACAAAGAACATTGCCGATTTATCAATAGCATACGACGTTGAGAAATTTGTAATGATTTCGACCGATAAGGCTGTAAACCCGACAAACATAATGGGGGCGTCAAAACGCATCGCCGAGATATATGTGCAATCATTGTTCCTACACAATAAAAGACGCGACAAAAAGTCCACTCAATTTATCACAACACGTTTTGGCAATGTATTGGGTAGTAATGGTTCTGTAATACCTCGTTTCCGTAAACAGATTGAGGAGGGAGGTCCTGTAACAGTTACACATCGTGAAATAATCAGATATTTCATGACCATTCCAGAGGCTTGCTCTTTGGTGTTAGAAGCCGGATGCATGGGAAATGGCGGAGAAATATATATTTTCGACATGGGTAAACCGGTTAAGATATACGACCTTGCTTGTCGCATGATTACTCTCGCCGGATTAAAGCCCAATGAGGATATCAAAATCATTGAAACCGGATTGCGTCCCGGCGAAAAACTCTATGAAGAGCTACTCAACAACAAAGAACAAACTATTGCGACTCATCATAAAAAAATCAAAATCGCCAAAGTGCGCACCTATGAGTATGACAACGTTATCAATCATCTCAACTCATTACTTGGATATGCCAACAAAGGGAAAATTCGTGATATGGTGACTGAGATGAAACATATTGTACCGGAATTTAAATCTCAAAACTCCCAATGGAGCGAAATCGACAAAGAGATAAACTCCGATGAACATGTAAAAGAGACCAATCCCGCTGTAAATCAGTATTTCTAAAAAATATATTAAAGCAAAAAACAAATGAGAAAAATTTCAATTATCTCAAGCGTAATTATTCTTTTACTCACATCTACTAACGGATATGCGTTTGACTTGAGTTCATTGTTTGGTGGTTCAAAAGAAAATGGCTCTACAGTCGGCAGCGCAATAAGTAACATTCTCACAGATTTGACATCAACAAGCGAGTTTGACATCAACAACCTCGTTGGAACATGGAATTACTCCAGCCCGGCTGTAAATTTCAAAAGCAACGATGTTTTGACCAACGTCGGCGGTAGTGCGGCATCAGGAGTTGTTGAAAGCAAATTAGAATCATACTATCAGATAGCCGGCATCAATACTCTCACATTCACAGTTGATAGCAATCTAAAATTTTCGATGGCGACAAAAATAGTCACTCTCAACGGAACCATTGAAAAAGGTGAGAATGGAACATTGATTTTTAATTTCAACGCATTTGACAAAATCAAAATCGGCAAAATCACTGCCTATGCCGAGAAATCAGGGAATAATCTCAGTCTCACATTCGACGTTTCTAAAATCATCACTATTGCAGAGAAAATATCTTCAATCGCAAATAATGACACGTTTAAAAGCGCGGTTGCCATTCTGAAAAATTATGACGGAATATATGTAGGATTTAACGTCACCAAACAACGTTAATCGGTTTCAACCTAAAACGACAGAGGCGCGTCAAAAAAATGACGCGCCTCTGTCGTTTCTATATCGTTGAGATTAAAACTCGTAATCAACACATGCACGATCACCTTTGTGTCCGGCGAGCAAGCCCGCTGCGGCAACGTGTGCTGGATGTTTAGCATAAACCTCAACATCAGCCATTGAATCTACAATAGCGGTCAAAACCACGTCCCATGTCTCAGCAGGATTTTCATTAATACCCACTTCCATCGAACGGAGCACTTCAATCTGTTCGGGCAACGCCAATAGCGCAGCCTTGAATTTTTCGGCAACCTCACGACGCTCTGCATCGGTTCCGGTCAATTTAAACGCAACAATATGCTTTACCATAATTCTTTATATTTTATTTTGTATTTCTAATTGTAGAGACGCTCGCGGGCGGCAAGGACTTTTTCGTCGGTGATGTAGTCGTCATAGTCCATCATCTTGTCGATTATGCCGTTGGGTGTGAGTTCTATAATGCGGTTGGCAACTGTCTGAATAAACTCGTGGTCATGAGAAGCCATAAGCACATTACCCTTGAACCCTTGCAATGTGTTGTTAAATGCTTGAATAGACTCCAAGTCAAGGTGGTTGGTCGGAGAATCAAGCACAAGAGTATTGGCGTCACGCAACATCATGCGAGCTATCATACAACGCATTTTCTCGCCCCCCGAAAGCACCGATGCTTTCTTCAAAACCTCCTCGCCTGAGAAGAGCATTTTGCCAAGGAAGCCCTTGAGATATATCTCGCTCGAATCATCACTGAATTGGCACAACCAATCAACAAGATTGAGGTCGGTGTTGAAAAATGCCGAGTTATCAAGAGGCAAATAAGCGGTAGTAATTGTTTGTCCCCAATCATAGCTTCCATCATCGGCTTTGCGGTTGCCGTTGATGATTTCAAACAATGCGGTCATCGCACGAGGGTCGTGACTGAGAAACGCGACTTTATCACCCTTCTCAATCTGGAAATTCACATCTTTAAACAACAACTCACCATCGATGCTTGCTGTCAAGCCCTTAACTTCAAGGATTTTATTGCCCGGCTCGCGAGATGGAGTAAAAATAATCCCGGGATAACGACGTGACGATGGTTGAATTTCCTCCACATTGAGTTTTTCAAGCATTTTCTTGCGACTTGTAGTCTGCTTTGACTTGGCAACGTTGGCAGAGAAACGTTGAATGAACTCAAGCAACTCTTTGCGCTTCTCTTCAGCCTTTTTGTTTTGTTGTTGTTGTTGACGCAACGCGAGTTGTGATGACTCATACCAGAAGCTATAGTTACCGGCAAAGAGACTCACTTTGTTATAGTCAATATCGAGAGTGTGGGTACACACCGAGTCAAGGAAGTGACGGTCGTGTGACACCACAAGCACAGTATTTTCAAATTTTGAAAGATAGTCTTCCAACCACGCGACAGTTTCGAGGTCAAGGTCGTTGGTCGGCTCGTCGAGCAACAAGTTGTCGGGATTACCAAACAACGCTTTCGCCAACAACACACGCACCTTTTCGTTACCACTCATATCTTTCATCAACATATAGTGACGATCCTCTTTTATACCAAGACCGCTCAACAAAGCGGCGGCATCGCTTTCGGCATTCCACCCTTCAAGTTCGGCAAACTTCTCTTCGAGTTCGGCGGCGCGCTCACCATCGGCATCGCTGAAATCCTCTTTGGCATACAAGGCGTCTTTTTCTTGCATTATATCCCAAAGCACCGTATGACCTCGAAGCACTGTTTCCATAACCGTACACTCATCAAACTCAAAGTGATCCTGTGACAATACGCTCATGCGCTCTCCGGGTCCTTGCATCACAGAACCCTGAGTGGGAGCCAACTGATTGCTCAAAATGCGCATTAATGTTGACTTCCCGGCACCATTTGCGCCAATAATACCGTAACAGTTGCCAGGAGTAAATTTTAAATTCACATCCTGAAACAACACTCTTTTACCAAATTGAATACCTAAATTGTTTACAGCTATCATTCTAAATACTTTTCTGTTTCGGAGTGCAAAGTTACGACTTTTTTAGGGTAATAGCAAAGGCGTGCCGCTGTGAAGTGGCACGCCTTGTGTAAAAAGTTTTTAGAGTTATATTATCTTACGATAAGACGGAGTGTCTTGCGGTGTGAGCCGTCGGTGACGGTCATCAAGTATAAACCGTTGGCGATGTTCAACTCGATGGGTTGATATTCACCGTCGGCAGGAATGAAGCCGTTGGCAACCACGCCGCCGTTGGTGGTGAGGATATAATATTCGGCTTCGATGGCTGATGTTCCTGCAACTTTAACCCATGCTGTGGCTGTGGCGGGATTTTCTCGCAACATCACGTCAAAGTTGTTGCTGTCATCAACTTCGATATATTCAATGCCTGCGGGGTCTTCTCCGGTAGAGAATTCCTCTTCCGCTCCATAGAATGTGCCTTGTGCTGTCTTGACATACGCACGATAGCGGTAGGTCGAGTTATATTCAAGGTTGGCGAGCGTGGCGGTCATAGAGATGCCCGAAGCCTTAACGGTCATAACGGTAGATGTGGCGCGAGAGGCTGGCACTTTCCAATACTCAAATCCTTGTTCGCTGATATCGTCGGTACCGGGGAGAGCATACCCTTTGACGGTGACAGAGTTATTGACAACAGAACGTTCGCTGAAGGTGCGTACCTCAGGCTCGAAATACACATTGGCATCTCCGGTAAAGAATGTTATCCATTCACCATAATAGGTTGTGCCACTTGATGAGGTGTAGTAGGGTCGGCACTTGTAATATACATCGGGATTGAGATTGAGATTGCGGAGCGAGCCAATAAGCATACCATCAACAACAGGACATGGAGCCTTGCTTGGGGCGAGACTTTCGGGAGCGTCATAGCGTTTCCACTCAAAACCTGTACCGGCTGTTGCATCGCAATTTGTCTCAACGCTCAATCTTGCACTTGTGGTTGAAGTAGCGGTAAATCCACCATTGCTCCATGTCAAATCTCCGGTAGTGAAATATTTATAAGTCGAGTAAACACCACCCTCTTGAGTTTTGACAGCATAATATATAGTATAACTTGTCTTGGGATTAAGATTGTAAACTGTAATAGTGTTGTTGCCGTCATAATTGGTTACACTACTGCCATAGTTAATACCCTCGCCAAGTATGGTCACGTCACCATTGGTATATGTTCCGATTGCCGATACCGAAGTAGTTGTTGTGCTACCAGAGAGGTATGCGCTAAATGATTGAGTAGTGAAGCTAAAATCCTTAATGGGGCAATAAATACCATTGATTATCAATGCAAGGTCATAACTGCTGATTGTTGAACCCGGTTTTAAACCGGTGAGTTTAGCAACTCCATTCGCGGCCTGTGCTTTATCGTTATCGCTGTAATATAACCCCAAGTTATATTGCGTGGGGGATGTTAATCGGATTGTGGCTGTAGTTTGAGTTGTTGCAACAACACTGCCATCAATCAATTTATTGCAACCCCTAAATGCATCTGTTCCAATAGATGATAAACCATCTCCACCTGATAATGACGCCAAGTTGGAGCAATTATAAAACGCATAGGAGCCGATAGTGGACACCGAGTTGGGAATAGTTACCGATGTCAAACCGGTGCAACCATAGAACGCATAAGAAGGAATATTTGTAACATTATCGCCAATATTTAGTGTTGTAAAATTAGTACATCCACTAAATACCGGATAACTTGAACTGCCCATTGTTGTACAATTTGTAGCACTAAAGTTGACTGTTGTCAAGCCGGTGCAACCATAGAACGCATAACTGCCAATCGTGGTCACCGAGTTGGGGATAGTTACCGAGGTTAAGCCGGTGCAACCATAGAACGCATAACTGCCAATCGTGGTCACCGAGTTGGGGATAGTTACCGAGGTTAAGCCGGTGCAACCATAGAACGCATAACTGCCAATCGTGGTCACTGAGTTGGGGATAGTCACCGAGGTCAAGCCGGTGCAACCTTTGAACGCATAATTTGGTATATTTTGCACATTATTTCCTATAGTTACTGTTTTTAGGTTTGAGCAACCTTCAAATACCGGATAACCATAACTTCCCATCGTTGTGCAATTAGTAGCATTGAAGTTTACAGTTGTCAAGCCGGTGCAATTATTGAACGCATCTTTGCCAATCGAGGTTACTGAGTTAGGTATAGTTACAGAGGTTAAGCCGGTGCAACCTTTGAACGCAAAATTGCCAATTGAGGTCACAGAGTTGGGGATAGTTACCTCTGTCAAGCCTTTGCAATTATAGAACGCATAGGCTTTAATCTCAGTAATATCATTTGGAATAACCAAATCTATAACTTCTGAACCATTTAACACTAATTTATCTGCATAATATAATGGATTTGAATCGGAATCAGCAAAAGTAATTTTACACCAAGCTGAAAGGTCTGTGATATTAACCTCCAACAAACCGGAGCAACCAAGGAACGCAGAGGAGCCAATCGAAGTCACTGAGTTGGGAATAGTTACCGAGGTCAAGCCGCTGCAACCCATGAATGCATCGTAGCCAATCGTGGTCACGGAATTGGGGATAGTTACCGAAGTCAAGCCGGTGCAACCATAGAACGCAGAGTTGCCAATTGAGGTCACTGAGTTGGGAATAGTTACCGAGGTCAAGCCGGTGCAATCACTGAACGCAGAGTTGTCAATTGTGGTTACTGAGTTACCAATGGTTACCGAGGTCAAGCCGGTGCAATCACTGAACGCAGAGTTGCCAATTGTGGTTACTGAGTTAGGAATAGTTACTGATGTCATTATATCATAACCTTCAAAGGCATAATCTTTAATTTCTGTAATTTCATTAGGTATAACCAATTTCGTAATATCAGTTCCATTTAATTTTAATTTATCTGCATAACGTAATGGATTGGAATATAAACTAAAATCTATTTTACACCACGCAAATAAATCTGAGATATTAACCTCTGTCAATCCGGTGCAACCATAAAACGCAGATTCGCCAATTGAAGTCACCGAGTTAGGGATAGTTACCGAAGTCAAGCCGGTGCAACCCATGAACGCACATTCGCCAATCGAGGTCACGGAATAGGTAGTGCCGGAATAGGTTACAGCCTCGGGGATAACGACACTGCCGGTGTATTCGTTGGCAACAGCATCGTAAGAACCACCACTGTAAGTGACAGCAACAGTTTTGTCGGTTGAAGAGGTGATGTTGTAGTAGATGCCATCGACCTTGAAGTCGTGGGCTGAGAGGGGGATTGAGGTGAGGAGCAGGGCTACAAGGAGTAGCGGAATGCGTAAAATCTTTTTCATTGAGATGAATGTTTTTGTGTGCCTCCTGTGTCCCCGAATTTGGCGATTAATAAATAGCGATTGATTAGGTTATAAAAATGCGAAAACGTGGGACATTGCCAGTTTATTTATTCGTAGGTATCGCCAAACACCTTGCACATAATAAACAGTCCACTCCCACGCCTATATCGAATATCTCGATGCCCCTTGTCGGGGAGTGGATAGACGACAAGCATGAGCGTTTATTTTGTTTATCCTATGTGCTAAAATTTGGCGAATTTTACGAATAAGGATAAAGCTGAAAACGCTTTCACAAATAAAATGTCACTTGGGGGCTAACGCATTAGCTTTCCCAAGATTACTGCAAAGATAGTGCAAATCGAGCGCAAAAGCAAGAAAAAACAAAGTTTTATTTCTTCTTTTGCCGAAGCGTAGCCTATCTAAGACCCTGTCAACGATAGTGCAAATCGAGCGCAATAACAAAAATAAAATGAAATTTTAATTTTTTGCATTGCCGAGATGCAGCCTATCTAAGGCATTGTCAACCGATAATAATAATTTATAAATGTGGGGTGATTTTAACTTAGAGTGGGGTTAGGGGAGGTGCCCATAGGGCGGAGGAGTGTGGAATAAAAAAAGCGTGCTATCCCGGCACGCTTTTTTTGTGATGTTGAGTGAATGTTATTTCACGATGATTTTTTGTACAATAGTTTCGCCATCAACAACTGCATTTACAATATAGATGCCGGCAAGACGATTAACAATGATAGATGAGGAGTTTTGAGCGCAAGCAACTTGAGAACCCATCATGTCGTAAACGGCAATTACATCAGCAATCGCACCGAACATCACTTGATTTCCAACGACAGAGATTACCACCCTTTCGGTCGCAACATCTTCAACCCCCGAAACTGTAGTATCGATAACTTCGTAGGCAGAAATACCATTACCGGGAACATACAAATAAACAATACCTTTCCCCTCGTGAATGGCCACATAGTCGGCATCGGCTTGCATAGTAGTTGAATTAATTGCACCGATACCTGATTTAGGCATGTTCCACATCAACGACATTGAACTAAAATCCATATTGTTATTTACCGAAACGAGGTTGAATGAATGAGAGCCACCCGTATAATCAGAATAGGGATAAACAATGAATTTCTGATTGTTCAATGTGAAATACACCCCTCCATTCGCCTCATATCCTGTGGGAGCGAGCGAAGTATTGTTTTTAAACGAATCGGTCAATCTACCGGTAGAGAAATCATAGCGAGAGAACGCCGTGTTACCACCGGCAACAAACATTGAGTTGCCGTCGATAGGGATTACTACAGGTGCAATACCAAGCACGCTTGCCGAGGTTGGGTAGAATGATTGCAATGTGCAAGTTTCGGTATCATCAAGTTCACCATCGACAAATGTCCAACGGATAATATATTTTGACTTAGATACAGCGGCATAAAGTTGGAAGTTACCGGTAGCGACGTCACCATAAATAGACGCGTGGTCAACACGAGTTGAAGACAATCCTGAATATGTTACAGAAGCGACTTCGGTCAACGCACCGGTTTCAAGATCAACCATAAAGACTTTTAACGGAGTCGAAGATATATTAAGTGTCAGATTGGTGATACAAACATTATCTTCAGAGTCTTTGATTACATCATTACAAGGGTAATAGCTGATTTTACCCTCATCACCAAGAATAATATCACTTATGATCTCACCGGTTTTGCCGTCAAACTTGCGGAGGTAGATAGTTGCGCTATTGTCATTGTCGGCACGACCTGCCATATAAACATAATCGCCAACGGCACACATACCACGATTGTAAGAACCATTGTTGCCAAATGTAATGTTGTCATAGTTACTGTCAACCGAGCGCATCCAAAGGTTGTTTAATTGAATGTCGCCCACTTGGTCATAAGAATCTATATCGGTCAAAACCTGATAACCCGGTTCAAAATTACCTACTGCGATTTTTGTAATCTCAAATGAGCGAACATCAGACGCGGTAGATGTCATGTGGCGGTGATTGGAAATAACTCTCCAATAAAACAAGCCCTTGCCAAGCATTGAAATCATCACCGGCTCAGAAACAGTTGATGCACCGGCTGCAATCTCCTTGGTATATTTAACAGAAGAGAAGTTGCTATAGGCTGATACTTGCAATGTGTAGCTCTCAACATCCACCCCACTCCATGAGAATGTAAAGTTATCTTCAAAAGATGCTCCATTTGCAGGCGAGATCAATGTCACTTTAGGCGCATTGGGGCGAGTAGTGGTTTTAAATGTAGCGACATCACTTGTAGAGGGTAGTTTGCCTTTTTCTGAGGCGGAAACTCGCCAATAATAAGTTTTGGAAGCTTCAAGATTGGCTAAATCAACGCTGACAGAATTGGTGGTCAATGCCGACTTTTGAATCAATACATTTGAGAAATTGGCGTTATCGGCTATTTCCAAAACATAGGTAGCATTCTCGGCAGCAGTCCAAGAAAAATCGCAAACCCAAGAAACTGTTGCGCCATTTATGGGCGAAGTGAGCGTAACTTTTGTTGATTCGCCTTCAGGATAACCCGCAATTGCCGGTTCAAACTCATTACCATAACCATCATAAACACACACAGCATAGTAGTAGTCTCCCTGTTTGCTTGCCGGAACAGAGTAAGAATTTGAATAAGAAACACCAAGTAGATATTCATTACTGATACCATCACCATTGTCAAGCATAGCATCAGTAATTGTCACTTCATTAGGTATCGCATAAACTGTGTAGCGGATTATCGCATTACCATTTGACACCGCATCCCATGACAAAGTTGAGCCACTTGAAAGCAGGTTGCTAACCTTACCATAGTTTGTTTTAGTTTTCCAATCAATAACAGGGACAAGCGCACGATGAGAGTATGCGTCTTGTTGCATCAACTCACGAAGACCGCTTGTCACACTTGTGTGGCTATAATAAATTGAGCCAAAAACTCCATCGGGAGAATACTCACGATTGTAATTTACCTGTTTAATCATCTCATTCCAATTGGATTGAGTATCGGAATTACTAATGTATGATGCCGAATGGCTTGCATAGTAATGAGTTTTGCCGATTGTCGCATTGGCATAATGCCACCAATTGGTCAACGGACCAAATGGTGCAGAGGAGTGATTTGTCAACCAATAGCACTGTGGAGAAATAAAATCGATAGTACCTTCAGCCATCCATGCCAATGGATCGGAGTAAATCTGAGCATACTGCCAATCACTTGCACTTACGCCGTAAGAAGATGGAGAGTCTATACCATATTTACTTGCCGACTTACTCGAAACCCCGGCGGGTGAAATACCAAAGCGCACATCGGGACGAGTAGCCTGAATTGCTTCATAGACCTCCTTAACCATCAAATTAACGTTGGCGCGACGCCAATCGCCAAAAGACAATGTAGTCCCACTTGATTTATAAGTGTCATAGTCGGGAGCTGACGATGATTCAGTCGTACCACCACTTGGGTAAAAGTAGTCATCGAAGATAATACCATCAATGCGATAATTTGCAAGGATTTCTTTTATCACATTCACAATAAGTTCGCGAGTTTCAGGCAAACCGGGATTAAACGTATAATAACTAGTATTTTCGGTTCCGGCAATTAACATATTGTTATCTTGCCATTCCTTATCAAGAGCGGTTGACCAGATTGTGCCACTTGACCAACGATAAGGATTTAACCACACGTATGCTTCAAGACCACGCTTGTGCGCTTCCTCCACAAAGAAAGCCAATGGATCCCAGCCGGGACTTGTGCCACGCGAACCGGAAACGTAGCTTGACCATGGAGCATATTGGGAGGGATACATTGCATCACCCATACTGCGCACCTGAAAACAAGTAGATGTAAAGTTGGTGGCCTCAAGATTGTCAAGGAATTGTGTCATTTCTGACTTTTGCTTAGATTGAGCAGAAGCCGACGTACCTTGTGTTGAAGGCCAATCAATGCCCCAAACGGTAGTCAGCCAAGTCGAACGCATTTCGCGTTTGGGCGATAGAGCCATTGCATTACCGATTGCCAATGACGCAATGGTAACAGTTAAAACAGTTTTTTTTAATTTAGTCAGCATAAAATGTTTTTATGTTTTGGTATTATAAATTATTTCAATGATATTGTGTTGATTATCGGTTTCAATTTGTCAGCGAAATAGCGGAAACCCAAATCTGTGAAATGATAATTGTCAACAGTAAACTCAGTGTTACCACCAAACACCTCCTCGGCTTCCATATAATAAATGTTTTGTGCGCCTTCAGCCTTTATTTTTTCATAAAATTCGCGCAACACTTCGTTTTTTTGCATTAATCGCATCGGCAGTTCCTTGATTATATCTTATAATTGGGAACAATGGACTTTCGATAAACAGAATGGGTACATCGGGACGATGTTCACGCAAATAGCGGTAGAACGGTTCCAATCGTTCTCTCAAACGCTCAGCGGTATTGTTAGGCAAACAATCCATTATATATAATCCGGCATCGATTGTAACCAGCAACTGAGCGACTTCCATGTCAAGTTGCCCATTACCACTAAATCCAAAGTTGTAAAACTCCCGATTCATTTCTCGTTCGAGGATATTGGTGTATGCCATACCGGGGCGCGAAGCACAAGCCCCTTGCGTAATGCTTGTACCATAAACAACAATAGGCTTTTCTCGTATGGGAAGATCAACATTTGGCATTTGGATTACTGCCGCCGAATCGATACCGATATAAAGACTGTCAATGCCATCATATAATGGCAAATATAAAAGATATTCACGCATTTTGCGTTCCATACCGCTAACAATAGAGTATTGAGACGCTTTTTTATTACAAGTGGGACGCACACTGCTTACAAAAGTCCATTCACTGTTGTCATCAAGCGTATAAAGATCCAACCCCCTAATACCTACCGGTGTCATGTGATTCATCTCAAGTTCAAGAGTTGACACCCATTTTGCACTCAACGCTGTTGCATCAGAAGAAAAGCGTATTGCCATACCTGCGGTATTTGTTCCGAGCGTATAAAGCAATTCTCGTTCTACTTGATTTTTCAACGAATCCGGGAATCGGGTATATCCCTCCTCAACAAGAACCACAGTGCCGAGCACAGGAAATTGTCGGGCATCATGGTAAACTAAATTTTTTGCACTACACACCAAACAGGTGCAAGCAAGCATTAAGGTTAAAAAATTTCTCATGTTTATGTTATAAAATTATTAATGCACAATAAATTGCAAAGTTAATATAAAATAGCGAAAATGCGTACGAAACACTCCCAATTATAACCAAATTGTAATAACCAACGACTTTTAACGCAATTTTTGACATTGAGATAACCGATATTTCACCAATAATTACTAACTTTGCAAATTAAAATGACAACATTTGCAAATGTATATGCTTAAGTATATTATTTTTACCATATCCGCGTTAATGCTCACATCTTGTGGCGAATATCAACGTGTACAAAAGAGCAATGACTACAACTATAAATTTGAGTACGCCAAACGCGCATTTGAAGAGGGCAAATATATGCAAGCATCAACCATTCTTCAAGAAGTGGTAACAGTAATGAAAGGATCAGAGCGCGCCGAAGAATCGCTATACCTATTGGCCATGAGCCACTATGAGAACAAAGACTACCTTAGCGCAAGCGCTTACTTCCAAAGCTACTACAATCGATATCCCAAAGGCAAATACACCGAATTGGCTCGATTCTATGCCGGATATGGCTATTACTTAGACTCTCCCGAACCTCAACTTGATCAAAGCGGGACAATTATGGCAATCGAAGAGTTGCAAGCTTTTTTAGACTATTTTCCTAAAAGCGACAAAGTTTCCATTGCCCAAAATGCGATATTTGAACTTCAAGACAAGTTAACTCTAAAAGAGTTGCAAAGTGCCCAACTATATTACAACTTAGGCAATTACATGGGGAACAACTATGAGTCGGCAGTAATCGTCGCTCGCAACGCGATAAAAACTTACCCATACTCAAAATACAAGGAAGATCTTGAAATGATTATATTAAAAGCCCGCTTTCAAGAGGCATCACAAAGTGTAGCCGAGAAGAAAGCCGACCGCTTCCGCGATGTAATCGATGAGTATTACTCTTTTATAAACAACTATCCCGACGGACCAAACCGCGAAGAGGCTGACAACATTTTTAAAATCGCATCAAAATATATAACCGATTAATATCAAAAACTTAAAATCATATATTAACCATTATGGATTACAAAAAGACAAACGCCCCTCTTAACACCGTCACTCGCGACATGATAAAAATGTCGGAAGACACAGGCAACGTCTATGAAACAGTGTGCATCGTAGCCAAACGTTCAAACCAAATCGCCGGCGAGATGAAACACGACCTCGAAAAGAAATTGCAAGAGTTTGCCACCCTCAACGACAATCTTGAAGAAATCTCTGAAAACCGCGAGCAAATTGAAATCTCTCGTTATTACGAGAAACTACCCAAACCAACACTCATCGCGGCTCAAGAATATGAAGAGGGCAAAATTCATTATCGCAACCCAGCAAAAGACAAGCCAAATCTCGACTAAAGAAAATATATCGCACAAATTATGGTTATTTCAAAAATAATTTGTACCTTTGTGCGCTCAATTTTTATTAACACTTAAAATTTCACAAGAATGCACTTGAATTCTGAAGAAAAAGTAGAAATCTTTGAGAAATACGGTAAGGGCAAGACTGATACTGGCTCACCTGAAGCTCAGATAGCATTATTCTCAGTCCGTATTGCTCATTTGACTGAACACCTCAAGTCAAATCACAAAGATTATAGCACTGCGAGAGCTCTCAAAATGCTTGTAGGTAAACGTCGTCGTCTCCTTGACTACCTCAAGAGAAAAGACATCAATCGTTACCGTGCAATCATCGCACAAAAAGAGCTCGGTATCAGAAAGTAAGCCGCAGGCTCTACTTGAAGATTACACACAAGAGATTGTCAGCACGGCAATCTCTTGTTTTTTAAATACAATTATAGATATAAAAAATATGCGCAGATTATAATAGACAAGCATCCATTTACGTTATTATATTAATGTGATAATTTTTAATTATCATCAAAACCATACAACAAATTACACAATGACAACATTACGCGCAATAATAATTGTAACGCTTGCTATATTTGGATGCTTTACCCTATCGGCAACTGATGGATCGGCAGCATACAACTTTCTTGATATAACATCATCGCCCCACATATACGGATTAGGAGGTGTAAACATCTCAACCGTTGAAGACAACATTGGCACCACCGACCAAAACCCGGCATTGCTCGGCGGAGAGATGGACTTACAACTCAATCTAAACTACATGAGATATATCGGGAACTCCAATTTTGCAGGGGTAAAATTCGGCAAAGCTGTACATGACCATGGAACACTTGCGATTGGAATAAAATACTTCGGATATGGAGAGATGGACTACACCAATGAGAATGGAGACAAATTAGGCACATTCTCAGCAAAGGATATGGCATTCTCCTTGACATATTCACATGACATTACCGATAGATTGCGTGGAGGTATCAGTGTCAAATATCTATACAGCGCATATGATGAGTATTCGGCGATGGCACTTGCTACCGATCTTGGACTTAACTATTACAACCCCAATAATGACTTGTCTCTATCATTAGTTGTTGCCAACCTCGGAGGACAAATAAAGCGTTTTAACGAAAGTTACGACCGATTGCCTATTGATGTGAGACTCGGCTTCACCAAAGGACTTGGCTCCACTCCAATACGCCTATCTGTAACAGCGTGGAATTTAACAAAATGGCGACTCCCCTATTATGAAGTCGGAGATGGGACGACCGATCAAGAGCCCGAATTAAAAGACTCTTTCACATCCAATCTGTTCCGTCACTTAGTTTTTGGGCTTGATTTTGTTCCATCCGAACGCTTCCACATCGGCATCGGCTATAACTACAAGACTCGTACCGACATGAGTACATACGCGAGAAACATTCTATCGGGTTTCTCAATCGGCGCAGGCATTAATGTCAAATCATTTGGCATAGAAGCCGCCTTGTCACAACCCCACACAGGAGCGACAACATTTATGATAGGCATCACTTGTAACATAAACAACTTTATCAAATAATAATCATGACAACAACCAATAAAAATATAATCATCGCCATTGACGGATATTCATCATCAGGTAAAAGCAGCATGGCTCGCGCTCTTGCACATTCCATCGGATACAGATATATTGACACAGGCGCAATGTACCGAGCAGTGACACTATATGCAATGAGGCATTCGATGATATCCAATGGCATAGTTGCCACCGAAGAACTATCATCAGCCCTCTCTTCGATAAAAGTTGACTTCAAAGTAGTCGGAGACAAACAACACACCTTATTGAATGGTGAAGATGTTGAAGACGAAATCAGAGAGTTAGCCGTATCAAACAACGTGTCGCAAGTTGCGGCAATTCCGGCTGTAAGACATCACTTAGTAGCCATACAACAATCTCTTGGAAATGAAAAAGGAATTGTAATGGATGGACGAGACATCGGAACAACCGTATTCCCAAATGCCGAATTAAAGATATTTGTTAACGCATCGGCAGAGACTCGCGCGCAACGTCGTTTTAAAGAATTGACAGAAAAAGGGACAACAACAACTTACCAAGAAGTGCTTGACAACATCAAGCAACGCGATCATATTGATGAGACCAGAGAAGAAAGTCCATTAAGAAAAGCCGCTGATGCCGTCATGCTTGACAATTCTCAAATGACGATTGAAGTACAAAACGCTCGTCTGCTTGAGTTATACCACACAACATTAGAACATCTAAATTAAGTCAACCTTTGTGTCAACCCCAACCATAGAAATAGATGAAAACTCCGGTTTTTGCTTTGGCGTGGTAACAGCTATACGCAAAGCCGAAGAAGAACTTGAAAAATCCGGACAATTATATTGTTTGGGGGACATTGTGCATAATAGCGATGAGGTTGAGCGACTACGCGATAAAGGGCTGATAACAATTACCCACGAAGAGATGGCACAACTTCACAATGTAAAAGTGTTGCTTAGAGCACATGGCGAGCCACCATCAACATACGAACTCGCCCGACGCAACAACATAGAAATCATCGATGCTACATGTCCGGTTGTGCTACAATTGCAGAAACGCATTAAAGAGACCTACGATACAGCATCTCCTCGTCCGCAAATCGTCATATACGGCAAAAACGGACACGCAGAAGTAAACGGACTCGTCGGACAAACATCGGGAGAAGCAATCGTTGTAGAAGATGTCGCATCGCTTGACAAAGTAGATTTCGCAAAAAACATTACCTTATATTCGCAAACGACTAAATCACTTCAAGGATTTTCAGACATCATTGATGAGATATCTCGTCGCAAGGCAACCAATTCCACATTTAACAGCTACGACACCATTTGCCGCCAAGTTGCCAATCGAGTTGCCAAAGTCAGAGAGTTTGCCGCCTCGCACCAATTAATACTTTTTGTCTGCGGGAAGAAATCAAGTAATGGGAAAATATTATATGAGGAATGCCACTCTGTCAATCAATCGACACATCTCATAGCCAACGAAAACGAAATAGACCCGAATTGGCTTATTGGCGTATCAGGCATAGGAATATGTGGCGCGACATCAACCCCCAGATGGCTAATGGAGCAAGTAAAAAAAAGAGTAATAGAAATGCTGAAATGAAATAAATTCATTTCAGCATTCTTATATTAATTCTGTATTATAACGAGTTTTAGAACAATTTATCGGGATAAACCCCAAGAGAATGAAGCTCTGCCAATTTAGCAATTACGCCGGGGCGATCCTCAAGATATGTAACACCAAACCACTTCGCATCGGTATCCAACAACTTAACTGTAGCTTTTCCGGTTTTGATTAAAGTATCAACAACGGTTGGAATGAAAAATTCCGATTTTGGCTCATTAATGCGAGCATCAAGGAATTTAACAAACTCTTCCATACTATAATCAAAATAATCGGGTGTAAATCCCCAGAAATTCATTGACACCGGAGCCATCGGATCAAGCAGTTTTTCCGCTCCGGTTTCATCTTTATATGATATCTCATGATTTTCATTATAAGAAATAGCCGTACGCTCAACAACCGTTGACAAACAACCATTATCATCATAGCATACACCTCGAGACACACTTCCATTTTCAGTGATAGTATTACCTAAACGGAATGCCACCATGCAGTAATCTCCTTTTGCCGAACGAGGTCGTTGCAACTCCTCAGCAATCACCTTAAAGGCATCACGACTATAAAAATCATCAGCATTAATAACAACAAACGGCTCATTAATCACATCTTTACCCATCAACACAGCATGATTTGTCCCCCATGGCTTCTGACGATCGACAGGACAAGTATAACCTTGAGGCAACGCTGTCAATTCTTGAAATACAATCTCAACCGGGATATGTGATGAGTATTTTGAAAGCACACGTTCACGGAAATCAGTTTCAAAATCATGACGAATAACAAACACGATTTTGCCAAATCCAGCTTGAATAGCATCATATATTGAATAGTCCATTATTGTCTCTCCGTGAGGACCGACTCCATCTAATTGTTTTAGCCCGCCATAGCGACTGCCCATCCCGGCAGCCAACACAAGCAATGTTGGTTTAACCATACCTTTGGGTGAATTTTCAATTTATAAAATAATGTTTTGCAAAGTTAGTAATAAATAGTGGATTACGGAAATTTTTCATCATAATTCACCTACCGTCATCTTATTCGTCGCAATACAAGGACTTGTTTACCATCTTTATCATATAACACAACTGTATCAGCATTTTTCCCTCTTAAACAACTCTCAACTTCTTCAAGAGCTATCAACAACGCCATTTCTTGTTCACCATCGGGACATGCCATGCGTGTTGTAGCAATCTGCTGAAACATAATTGAGTTTCGTTTGTCCGGATCTATAAGCAAAGTTCCATTAAAGATATTACATCCTGTATTGCCATGAATTTTCAGTTGTGGAATGTCAATAACCATCCCAATATCTTCGTTATCACACCGCATCTCGTTTATATTAATAACGTTCCATGTTCCATTAAGAAAATCCATATTATGTTTACGCAAAACCATTACACCACGTTTTGCCTCATTGAAGACACTCATAAAATACTCATTGCCGACCTGAGTTATCGACAACGAACGAGCAGCATTAATAGCATTATTTATTTCATATTCATATTCTGCATCAGGACATGAGCGCATTGTTGACAGGACATTAGAGAAAGAGATACGATTGTCAGTGCCAAGCCTATAGTCTCCATTAAGCGTATTACAACCATTAAACGCATAAAAACGGAGCGACGACTCTTCAAATGTTATATATGGGCGATTATCCTCCCCTGTAACACGCTTGTCATTTATTGAATATATCATCCACTCGCCATTAATCACATCGCTCACCTCAATAAACGACGCCGGATTTGACAACGTATCCACTTCAACAACCGTTGATGCATAATTGCCTGATTTGGTTGTCCCATTAAGTAAATTGCAACCACTTAATACTATTACAAGTGTAATCGCAGTCATTATATATCGATAATGTTTCATTGTTTGGATTTTTTAATCGGTATAACACATAAATTCAAACGCAAAATTAGACAAAATAGTGCGACTTGACAACTAAAAAACAATTTGGGGTGCAATTATGTCGGGAATTATTCGTAAGTTTGCAATAAATTAGCAAAATTTCGGCAATATGGAAAATCAGAATGAAGCAACAACAAAAAGCAAGAAGAATATAATTGAACGATACAAGGATAGCTACCGTAAGCACCCTATCATATTTAATCTGGTATATATAATCCTAACCGGATGTACAATCCTATGGCTCGCATTGATATTTCTTGATTTCTGGACAAACCATGGCGAAATCAGTACTGTCCCCGATGTAAAGGGGATGACTATCGAACAAGCATCGGAAACACTTGCCACATCCAATCTAAACATGCAGATTGTGGATACAGTATATAGTGAAAGTGCAACCCCCGGACAAATCATGGATCAACAACCCAAAGCCGGTGCCTGCGTAAAACCAGATGGGATAGTATATCTAACTATAAACTCTTTCAATTCAGAGCCAATACGCATATATGCTCCTATCATCGGCACGTCAGAACTTGAAGCATCAAGCAATTTGAAAAACTACGGATTTAAAAATATAGTCGTGCGTTATGTAGATACAGAGTATAAAGACAAATTAGTTCTATCAGCCACATTCAACGGAATTCCGATTGAAGTAGGAAGCATAATCCCAAAAAACGCGACGATTACACTTGAAGTAGGACGTGTCCCAGAAATAGAAATTATTGATGAAATTCCCGGAATGAGCGACAGCAACGGCGATGTAATTGTCGAAACAACAACCGACAACATGTTTGACTCATTTTAATCCAATTCAATAATATCTCATTTTATGAATACTGACACGGATATTGAATTTGATGAAGACTACAATCCATCCGAGCAACTTGAGGATTGTGATGATGGAGGTGGAATGTATGAGCATTTCAGATTTGTCGCCGACAAAGGACAAACACTCTTGCGTGTTGACAAATTCCTTGTAGCGCGTCTTGAAAAATCATCACGCAACCGCGTACAACAAGCCGCCGAAGCTGGATGTATACTCGTAAACGGCAAAGCCGTAAAATCCAATTATCGAGTAAAACCATTTGATGTGGTTTCAATCGTAATGGACCGTCCAAGATATGAACTTGAGATTATCGCTGAAGATATTCCTTTAAATATCGTCTATGAAGACGACCACTTATTGGTAGTTAACAAACCACCGGGATTGGTTGTACACCCAGGGCACGGAAACTACCATGGAACATTAGTAAACGCTCTCGCCTATCACTTTAAAGACAATCCCGACTATGATGTAAATGACCCTCGATTGGGTTTGGTGCATCGTATCGACAAAGACACATCGGGATTGTTGGTAATTGCCAAAACACCCAACGCCAAAACCGCCCTTGGGAAACAATTTTTTGACAAAACAACAAAACGTGAATATGTTGCCATTGTGTGGGGTGTTCCAACCCCCGAACAAGGGCGCATAGAAGGGAATATCGGGCGCAGCTTAAAAGATCGGTTGCAAATGGCGGTGTTTCCTGATGGCAGCAATGGCAAACATGCTGTCACCCATTATGAAACAATTGAGAATTTAGGATATGTCTCTGTGGTCAAATGTAGATTGGAAACAGGTCGTACACACCAAATACGTGTACACATGAAACATATCGGACATCCACTATTAAATGACGCGAGATATGGCGGTGACCAAATTTTGCGTGGCACTACAAGCGCAAAATATCGTCAATTTGTCAACAATTGTTTTGAGATATGCCCTCGACAAGCCCTTCATGCCCGTACCCTTGGATTTGTTCATCCCGAGACCGGAGAAGAAATGTTTTTTTCTTGCCCCGTCCCCAATGACATGACATCGATGATTGAACGTTGGAAAAACTATTCAAATGTTGATAAATAGCTAAAATTCTCTAAGAAATTAGTCTTTTTTGCTAAAATCTTAGGAATTTGTATTAATTTTGAAAAGTTGAACTATAATTTGCATTTATGTCTCAAACTACAGAACAAGATAGCTATTCGGCATTTAACGATATCGCCCCTTATGATGATTGCGAGTTTCAAGAAAAAATGTCACAACTCATAAAAGAACCGGGCTTTGAACATGCAGTGCGTTTTGTTATGCACGATGTTGATTGGGAGCAATTTACCGCCGGATTATTGACAATCAAATCCAAGGACGAATTTCAGCACAAAATTGTCGCTCCATTTCTTGAGATGCTGGCGATGAAAACCACATCAGGATTAAGCATGAGTGGCAACGAGCAATGCTCATCACAACAAAACTACACATTCATTACCAATCACCGTGATATAGTTCTTGATGCCTCATTCTTAAACATACTTTTTATACGCAACAACTTACCCACTTCTGAAATAGCAATAGGTAGCAACCTTCTAATTCATGATTGGATTAGTGACTTGGTGAAACTCAATAAGAGTTTCATCGTTAAGCGAGGATTAAGAATGCTTCAAGCACTTGAAGCAGCGAAACAATTGTCCGGATATATTCATTACGCGATTAACGACAAACGACAATCAGTGTGGATTGCTCATCGCGAAGGTCGCGCTAAAGATTCCAACGATGTAACACAAGAAAGTCTCATTAAGATGCTTGCGCTTGCGGGCAAAGGGAACATTGTTGAGAATTTGTTGGAGATTAACCTTTGTCCGGTTTCAATCTCTTACGAATATGACCCCAACGACTATTTGAAAGCTCGTGAGTTCTTGCTAAGACGCAACGATCCGGAATTTAAAAAGAGCCAACGCGATGATTTATTTGCAATGGAAACAGGGATATTACAATACAAAGGTAAAGTTCACTTCCATGTAGCAGGTTGTATTAATGACAAATTAGAGACATTGCGAGGATTAACCGATAAAGCCGAGATAGTAAAACGCGTATGTGGTTATATTGACAACGCTATTCACTCAGGATATAAAATTTATCCAATAAACTACATCGCCTACGATATGCTAAACGACACAAAAGCGTTTACCGATAAATACACCGACAATGATATAGCCGAATTTAATGCTTATATCTCATCTCAGTTGGCAAAGGTTGACATCCCGGATTTGAGCGAAGATGATATTGAGTACATGCGTCAAATGGTATTGACAATGTATTCATATCCATTAAAAAACAAACTCAATGCCAAGAATTAAAATTTATCCTACAAATAATCACACGATAATCATTCATGAGATTACCCATAATAATGATGTTAATAGTCCTACTACTTAGTGGGACTATTGATTATTATATATACCGAGCCATAAAACGCCATACTAAATCACGTCGCTGGCTAAACATTCACACATATAGCGCAATTTTATTCTTTACATATTTAATTATATCTATTTCTCTACCTCGACGCAATGGCAGTAATGAGTTACTGATTTCAATAATGTGGCTTTTATTTGCCTACATGTCAATATATATTCCCAAATTTATATTTGTACTCTGCGATGCTATATCATACATTCCAAAACTTTGGAAACATAAACGATGGCAGGCAACAACCTATATTGGCATTGGGATATCGACCATATCATTCATATTAATGTGGTGGGGAGCTCTCGTTAACAGATACAACATTGACATCCAAGAACACTCCATAGCAATTAGTGACCTCCCACAAGCATTTGATGGATATAAAATCGTTCAAATATCAGACCTACATGTGGGCTCTTATGGAAAAGACTCTGAATTTATTGACAAGCTTGTCGCCAAAATAAACTCGTTGGAAGCTGATGTCATTGTTTTTACAGGAGACATTGTAAATCGCAACACCAAAGAATTACTACCCTTTATTGATACCCTATCCAAATTCCACGCAAAAGACGGTGTGTTTTCAATACTTGGAAATCATGATTATGGCGACTATAGTGATTGGGAATCTGATGCAGAAAAACAACAAAACATGCAACTGATGTATGAATTACAACAAAAAATGGGGTGGCAATTATTACTTAATGATACCCGGATGTTATATAGAGGAAACGATTCAATCGCTATAATTGGAGTAGAAAACGTTGGTGACCCTCCATTCAAAATATATGGCTCGCTCGATGGTGCCTACAGCACACTAAATGATAGTGTAACCAAAATACTCCTTTCACATAATCCTGCGCATTGGGTCAAAGACATAAAGAACAATCCGACCAAAAATATCGCATTGACTCTTTCTGGTCATACTCATGCTATGCAATTATCGTTTTGCAATCTTTCCCCCGCGGCATTGCGATATGACACATGGGGTGGATTGTATAACGACAACAAGAATCAACACCTATATGTTAATGTCGGCATTGGAACGGTTGCTTTACCCATGCGCATTGGCGCAACGCCCGAAATTACAATACTAACATTAAAACGAAAGTAACAAAATGACTCCAAATTTTGCCGAGATAATAAGTAGTGAACTAAACATTTCCAACAGATCTGTAATTGCGACAATAAAACTACTCGATGATGGCGCAACAATTCCATTCATAAGCCGATATCGCAAAGAAATAACAGGAGGACTCGATGAAGTTGCGATACACAACATCCAACTTCGTTACGAAGGATTAAAAGATCTTGCTCATCGCAAAGAATATATTCTTGAAACAATCGAGCAACAAGGCAAACTCTCATCAGAACTGAGAAACAAAATTGAAACAACATTTGACTCGGTTTTGCTTGAAGACATCTACATGCCTTTTAAGCCAAAACGCCGTACACGTGCCGAAACAGCCAGAAATCTCGGATTAGAACCCCTTGCGAAAGTCATAATGTCACAATCTTCGATTTCAGCAGTTGAGCATCAAGCCCAACGCAGTTTATCCAATGAAATCAAAAACACTGATGACGCAATTTCAGGAGCACTTGACATCATAGCAGAATGGGTAAGTGAGAGCGAAAAAGCTCGTCATGTAATCCGCACCAGATATACACGTTCAGCGCAGATCAGTTCTTCAATCATAAATGGCAAAGAAAACGAAGGTGCCAACTATTTAAACTATCATAATTTCAGCCAGCCACTACGCCATTGCTCTTCACATCGCTATTTAGCCATGCGACGCGGTGAAGAGGAGGGATTTCTTAAGGTTTCTATTACCATTGACGACAATGACGCTATTGAGCAGCTAAACAACATCTTTGTAAAACGGAATAGCGACAATAATATCGCGCAACTTGTCAAACAAGCAGTCAAAGATGGCTATAAACGATTATTACGTCCATCTATAGAAACTGAGATTGCCTCAACCGCAAAAATAAAAGCCGACACTGACGCAATCAACCTTTTTGTCGACAACGTGCGACAACTATTATTTGCCCCACCACTTGGTTCTAAACGCATTTTAGGGATTGACCCCGGATTTCGAACCGGGTGTAAAGTCGTGTGTTTGGACAATCAAGGCAATCTAATGCATAACGACGTTATATATCCATGCGCACCAACCAACGACTTCAAAGGTGCTGCTCGCAAAATAAGCTATCTCGTCGAAGCCTATAAAATTGATGCCATAGCATTAGGTAATGGCACAGCAAGTCGTGAGACAGAGCGTTTTTTATCATCAATACATTATCCTCGCAATGTTCAAGTTTATGTCGTAAACGAGAATGGCGCTTCAATATATTCGGCATCAAAAGTAGCTCGCGAAGAGTTTCCCGACAAAGATGTTACTGTCAGAGGTGCAGTGTCAATAGGTCGTCGCCTTTTAGATCCACTTGCCGAACTTGTCAAAATCGAGCCAAAATCCATAGGTGTTGGGCAATATCAACACGATGTAGATCAAACCCGTCTTAAAGAAGCACTTGATTTTACCGTTACTTCCTGTGTTAACTCTGTTGGCGTAAATCTCAATTCCGCATCCAAAGAATTATTATCATATGTTTCCGGGATTGGTCCACAACTTGCCGAAAACATTGTCAAATATCGAGCCGAAAACGGAGATTTTGAATCTCGCAAAACGCTATTAAATGTTCCGCGAATGGGAGAAAAAACATTCAAGCAATGCGCTGGATTTTTGAGGATTCCGGGAGCGATTAACATCCTTGACAACACTGCCGTTCACCCTGAGAGTTACGATTTAGTTTCAACAATAGCTACCGACAACAATTGCACTATTTCACAACTTGTTGAAAACAAACAACTACTTCATTCAATCGACTTAAACAAATATGTTACCGACATCGTAGGATTACCCACTTTAAACGATATTATTACAGAGCTTGACAAACCAGGTCGCGATCCTCGTACGTCAGTTTCAATCATGCAATTTGACGAAACAGTTAAAACGATTGAAGACCTGCGCATCGGCATGAAACTCAACGGCATAGTAAATAACATTACCGCCTTTGGAGTCTTTGTTGATATCGGAATAAAAGAAAGTGGTTTAGTACATATCTCTCAACTTTCTGATAAATACATTTCATCGCCGGCTGAAGTCGTTTCACTTCATCAACACGTCAAAGTAAAAGTAATTGACATCGACACCACACGCCGTCGCATCTCTCTCTCGATGAAAGATATTAATCCAAACGACTAAAACGTCTCCCAACAACAATTGTTTCCCTCAATTATATTGCGAGATAGACCAATTGATTGTATCTTTGTATAGTAATCATAAAATGCGCTAAGATGATTGAATACATCAAAGGAAATATAACTGAGTTATCTCCAACTTATGTAGTTATCGACTGCTCCGGCATCGGATATTTACTTAACATCACTTTGCAAGCATATAGCCGACTTGAAGGACTCTCAAACACAAAATTACTTGTTCACGAGATAATAAGAGAGGACACACATGCTCTATATGGATTTATCGATGACCAAGAACGTTCGCGATTCCGCTCACTTATTGGAGTGTCAGGTGTCGGAGCTAATACCGCACGCATGATTTTATCGTCAATCTCAGCACCGGAATTAGAACAAATCATTATTTCCGGCGACCATACGCGACTAAAAAACGTCAAAGGCATTGGAATAAAAACCGCACAACGCATAATTGTTGACCTCAAGGATAAAATAAAACCAATGGGTGATGCGTTAATAATACAGCCGTCGGTGACATCCGATGTCTATGAAGAAGCTTTGGCAGCACTTGTAATGCTTGGTTTTACTCGTCAGGCATCACAAAAAGTTTTGAAAAAACTTTTTGACAGCGAACCATCATTGAAAGTCGAAGTCGCGATAAAAAAAGCACTCGCAATGATGTAAAACATCAAAAGCATCACACGTTGCGCGCAAAGATTATGCTTTTATAAATGAGAAAAGGGAACAGTAAAAAACGAAATATCAAAGGACTATTGCTGAGAGGTAGCATATTGCTATGTCTCATGACTGCGTTTTTCACTGTCGCCCAACAGAAAGAGACTAAATTAACCCCTCCGGTATCACCCCCACCTGCCAATGCATCTCAAATCTCACGAGACTCAATCGACATGCATTTCCCGGTGAGTCCTACCACCCCTCAAAGCTATGACGACCTTATCTCATCGGAATATGCCGCCGACTTAAAAACTCCATCAAACATCACAACCGAAGCCGAATATGACCCGACAACCGGATGTTACGTTGTGCGCACAAAATTGGGAGAGATGGAGATTGCCACTCCATTTATTTTATCGGCAAGTCAATATAACGATTGGCAACTTAGGGAATCGCTACAACAATACTACCGAGAACGCAACCTCGCTCTTATCGAAGATAAAGAGAAACAACCTTTCAACATCTTTGATATGAATTTTGCGCTCGGGCCATTGGAAAAGATATTCGGACCCGGTGGAGTACAACTCAAAACTCAAGGCTCGGTTCAAATTTCAATGGGGATAAAATCCAACAAAACCGACAACCCCTCATTGTCTTTAAATTCCCGTCGCAAAACATATTTTGATTTTGACCAAAAAATTCAAGCGACCATTGCGGCTTCGGTTGGTGACAGGTTAAAATTCAATATGACCTATAATACCGACGCAACATTTGATTTTGACTCAAAAAACATCAAATTGGCTTATGAAGGCACCGAAGACGATATTGTACAAAGCATTGAAGCCGGTAACGTGAGCATGACAACCGGGTCATCACTCATCAGAGGAAGTACAGCTCTTTTCGGGGTCAAAACCAAATTACAATTTGGTCGGTTGACAGCCACGGCATTGGTTTCTCAACAAAATTCCGAGTCAAAAACTGTCAACACCTCAGGAGGTGTACAAACTACTGATTTCGAAATCAATGCCGATGAATATGACCAAAACCGCCACTATTTCCTTGGGCATTTCTTCAGAGACAATTACGACCATTTTGCGTCAAAGTTGCCATATGTATCTTCAGGAGTTAACATTACACGCATAGAAGTGTGGGTTACCAACAAAAGCGGGAACTACAATCAATCTCGCAACATTGTTGCGTTCATGGACTTAGGAGAAAACTCTCGATTGGCCAACAATCATTGGATTGGGAACCCATCCTTGCCAAATCCGGCAAATACATCAAACAACCTATTGACCACAATCAAAAACGATTACCCGGGAGCCCGAAATATCAATCAAGTCACCCAAGTACTTGAACCGCTATCGGTTTACGGATTTGATGGAGGTCGTGACTATGAGAAAATCGAAAGCGCAAGGCTACTTACAGAGTCAGAATATACACTTAACGCCACTCTTGGTTATATCTCAATTAAAAGTGCGCTTAACGCCGATGAAGTATTAGCAGTCGCTTACGAATACACCTATCAAGGCAAAGTCTATCAAGTTGGTGAATTTTCAGGCGACATCACCTCAACCGACCAATCGCTATACCTTAAAATGCTGAAAGGCACTACAGTAGCCCCACGTCTTCCCATGTGGGATCTTATGATGAAAAACGTTTACTCTCTCGGAGCATATCAAATCCAAAAAAGCAACTTCAAGCTAAACATAAAATACCTCAGCGACACTACAGGTACAAAAATAAACTACCTGCCGGTTCCGGGACTCAATGACCAATCACTATTGCAAGTGATGAATCTTGACCGCATAGACTCAAATGAAGAGTCTAATCCCGACGGTTTCTTTGATTTTATCGAAGGTTACACTGTATTATCTCAAAGCGGGAAAATCATATTCCCCGTTGTTGAACCTTTCGGCTCTCACCTAGCAGACAAAATAAACAATCCGACACTTGCTCAACAATATGTTTATAATGAATTGTATGATTCAACATTAGTTGTAGCACGACAATTTGCCGATAAAAACAAATTCATACTAAGTGGAGAATATCAAGCCTCGTCAGGCTCTCAAATCCGCCTTAATGCGATGAATATACCACGAGGGTCGGTCGTTGTGACTGCCGGAGGTGTTACTCTTGTCGAGAACAGTGACTATACCGTTGACTATTCTATGGGGATTGTGACAATCACCAACCAAAGCATCATCGACTCAGGGCAAAACATCAGCGTAACGCTTGAAAATCAATCGATGTTCAGCACTCAGCGCAAGACATTGCTTGGATTGGATCTCCAATATGCGTTCAGCAAGAATTTCAATATCGGTGCTACATTCATGCACTTCTCCGAAAAAGCTCTTACGGAGAAAGTTAACATTGGCGACGAAGTCATAAACAACTCTATGTGGGGATTAAATCTCTCCTACAATACTGAGTTTATGTGGCTCACCAATCTGCTAAATAAAATTCCGACGATCAACGCCACTCAACCATCTCGATTAAGTTTAACAGCCGAATACGCACAATTGGTGCCATCCAATCAACGTTCCGGTTCAAGTAGCGGAAGCTCCTATGTCGATGATTTCGAATCTTCTCAAACAGGCATTGATTTGCGCTCTCCTTACTCATGGTTCCTTGCGTCAACCCCATACGAACAAGGCGTAAACGCGCTTTTCCCTGAGGCCGCTCTCGCCAATAACGTTGATTACGGGAAAAATCGCGCACTTCTAGCATGGTACTACATCGACCGCATGTTCACTCAACGCAATTCGAGCCTTGCGCCGGGCTATATCCGTAGCGACTTGAAACAACTATCTAACCCCTACGTGCGTGAAGTTACATCTTATGAGATATTCCCGGGACGTCAGTTAAATTATGGAGAATCCTCAACTATTCAAACGCTCAACCTATCATTCTACCCTACAGAGCGTGGTCCATACAACCTCGACGCAACCAACATTGATGATCAAGGCAATCTTCTCTATCCTGAACGTCGTTGGGGTGGCATCATGCGCAAAATGGATAATACCAATTTTGAGCAATCCAACATTGAATATCTCCAATTCTGGATGATGAACCCATTCCTTGATCCTGAAAATCCCAACTATGATGGTGGTGACCTTTATTTCAATTTTGGAGAATTAAGCGAAGACATTCTGAAAGATGGATTGAAATCATACGAAAACGGATTACCCATAAATGGAGACAACCAATATCTCACATCAACCGTATGGGGCCAAGTTTCATCACAAAATTCTCTCACATACGCATTTGACAACGCAACCGGCGCACGACTCGCCCAAGATGTCGGACTTGACGGATTGCGTAACGACGAGGAGTTTGTGTTTGATTCTTACAAGAACTATCTTGATCAACTTCGTGCCAAATTGCCGGCTTCGACCATAGAGCAGATGCAACTTGACCAATTCTCTCCGTTTAACGACCCTGCCGGCGACAACTATCACTTCTTCAGAGGATATGACTATGATGAAGAGCGTCTCTCTATACTTGAACGCTATAAACACTACAATGGTGTCGAAGGAAACTCATTATCTCCTGAGGATAGCAACGATGGACTCTATCAATCATCTCGTAGCGTTCCCGATGTTGAAGACATCAACCAAGATAACACACTTAACGAATATGAGCGTTATTTTCAATATCGCGTGTCAATTCGTCCCGAAGACCTCGTTGTCGGCAAAAATTACATCACCGACAAACAGGTTTCTCTTGTGCGCACTCGAGACGGTGAAGATCAAGAAGTTGAATGGTATCAATTCAAGATACCCTTGAATGATTATGAAAAAGTTGTCGGCTCTATTTCCGACTTCTCAACCATTCGTTTCGCACGTATCTTTATGACAGGTTTCAAACAGGTTACTCACTTGCGTTTTGCTACACTTGAACTTGTTCGTGGTGAATGGCGCACCTACGATTTCAATCTTAATTCCCGTGGCGATGCTCCCGCCGAAGGTCAATTAGACCTTTCTGTTGTAAATATCGAAGAGAATGCCGAACGTGAACCGGTTAACTATGTATTACCTCCCGGTGTAACTCGCATCGTTGACCCGGGTCAATCACAAATTACTCAACTCAACGAGCAATCGCTCATGATGAAAGTCATCGGACTTCAAGCCGGCGATGGACGCGGGGTTTATCGCAACACACAACTTGACTTACGCAACTACAAACGCCTACAAATGTGGGTACACGCCGAAAAACTCATTGATGACGTCACCAATTTGCAATCCGGCGAAGTCTCATTGTTCGTCCGTCTCGGAACCGATGTCAAGAGCAACTATTACGAATATGAAATTCCTTTGTTGCTTACACCTGCCGGACGATACAATGGAGATTTATCTTCCGACAGATACATAGTATGGCCTGAAGAAAACCGTCTTGACCTTAATCTGCAAAACCTCGTAGCACTCAAAAACGAGCGAAACGCAGCAAAAAGTCAAGGTGGAAGCAATATCGGATATGCAACTTTATACACCGGACGTGACCCCGACAATGAACGCAATCGAATGGCAGTCATAGGTAATCCGTCATTAAGCGACGTTCGAGTTATACTTGTTGGTGTACGCAACAACGCAAGTTCCACACGTGATGCAATTGTTTGGGTTAACGAGTTGAAAGTTACAGATTTCAACGAAAGTGGGGGTTGGGCTGCAAAAGTCAACGCCAATCTTGGTGTGTCAGACATCGCCACGCTCAATTTTGGAGCTCATGTTGAGACTGCCGGTTTTGGTGGAGTTGACCAAGCACTAAATGCTCGTCGCCTTGATGATTATGAACAATATAACTTTGCCGTTCAAGCCGATCTTGGTCGCGTTGTCCCCGAAGCAGCTAAATTGAGAGCGCCTATTTACTATTCTGTAACAAAAGAAACAACTACCCCACTCTATAATCCTCTTGACCAAGACGTTTTATTGGAAGACGCTCTTGATGCGACAGCGACCGAAGAGGAACGAGACTCTATCAATGATTATGCGGTAGAACGCTCAACGGTTCAAAGTTTCAGCATCTCAGGGTTGAACTTCGGCATCAAAAGCAAAAATCCTATGCCTTGGGATCCTGCCAACTTTACGATTAACTTCTCGTTTAACAAAAAGACAAAAATGGATCCTACCACCGAATATGAATACACCAACGATTATCGTGGTAGTTTCCAATATAGCTATACACCCTATTTCAAAGGGTTCAAGCCATTTGATTGGATTAAAAGCAAATCCAAAAATCTCAAATTCTTCAAAGAGTGGCAATTTAACCCATTGCCAACAAATATATCATTTCTCACTACGATGTCACGCTACTATTATGAGCAACAGACTCGAAGTGAAGTTGACGTCATGTTCCAACTTCCCGTATCAGTTAGCAAAAACTTCCTTTGGGATAGACAACTTGCTCTAACTTGGGCTTTAACAAAAAGTCTTAGTGTAACATTCAACTCCAATACATCAGCCCGCATCGAAGAACCGGTTGGAGCCGTTAACCGCAAATTATTTCCCGATAAATATCAAGCGTGGAAAGATACCGTGTTGCAAAGCATCTTACACTTGGGTACACCCTGGTCCTATAACCAAACGTTTACCGCAACCTACAAAGCTCCATTTAACCAAATTCCGGTGCTTGATTTCATAACCGGTTCAGCCACCTACAATTCCACCTATCGTTGGGACAAAGGTGCTGCAATCGAAGATGTAAATCTCGGTAACACAATAGCCAACCAATCCTCATGGAACGTTGATGGTCGTGTAAACTTTGAAACACTTTACAATAAAGTTCCCTACCTCAAAAAAATAAACCAACGCTTCTCATCTTCTTCTCGACGCGGTACAGGCAACACAACTCGAAAGCCCAAGAAGTTTGAGCGCACTTATAAACTATTGCCCGACACATCGCTTGTGATTAAACACAATCTCCGCAACAAAAAAGTCAAAATCGTTGCGACCACAACCGATGGGCAACCATTCGCCGTAAAAACCCGCGCAATTGATGCCAATAGTGTTGAAATACTGACTCGTGGCGACCAAAACATTAAATTTACCATTACCGAGATTATTAAAGAAGATAAAAACATCTGGACAGAGATTGGTGAATACGCTACCCGATTTGCCATGATGACTCGTAGTGCAAGCGTTCGCTGGAAAACAACACGCTCAATCTCTCTTCCGTTGTTCTCTCCCGAAATCGGTAACGTATTCGGGCAAACCAACAGCTATGGGCGAATGGCACCGGGTCTTGACTTCGCATTCGGCTTTACTGACGAGAGCTATATCGATCGCGCTATTGACAGAGGTTGGCTCATAACCGATAATGGCGAGACATCTCCTGCCGTTTGGTCCAATTCCGACGAATTAAACATTGAGTTAAATCTTGAGCCGATAAGAGGCCTCAAAATACAATTAACCACCAACCGCACAGAAAGTCGCACCAATCAGATACAATTCATGTATGCCGATATGCCTACGACCCGTTCCGGCACATATACCAAGACACACTGTGCTATTGCGACTGCTCTACGTGGTAGCAGCGCCGATGATGGTTACTATAGCGAAGCTTTCAACACATTCCTAAACAACATCCCCATCATTGCTCAACGTGTTGAAAGCCAGTATATCGGTCTGAATTATCCTACCCAAGGATTTTTCAAGGAATCGGCTCATGCCGGAGCTCCGTTTGACCCTGCGGTAGGAACAGTAAGCCAAACAAGTAGCGACGTACTCATCCCCGCATTCATCGCGGCATATACCGGAACCGACGCAAAAAACATTTACTTGAACCCATTCCCTTCATTTGCCAACGCATTGCCCAACTGGCGTGTAACCTACGATGGTTTTATCCATTTAGGCAACATGAAAAACATCTTCAAGACATTTAAATTGACTCATGCCTATCAATGTACCTACACCGTTGGGTCCTATTCATCTTATCTTAATTGGGTAAGTGCTGATGGCAACCTCGGATTTACAGTTGACGAGCTTACAGGTCAACCGGTTCCATCATCTCCATTCAACATTTCTTCTGTTGCGATTACCGAAAAGTTTGCACCTCTTATCGGGGTTAACTTCACATTGAAAAACGAGTTGCAATTTAATGCCGAATATCGTGATAGTCGCACGTTGACTCTCAATTCAAGCGCCGGTCAACTTGTTGAAGCCGCAACCAAAGGATTGACCATAGGTGCCGGCTACAAAATCGTAGGGTTCAACACATTCCTTAAAATGAAAGGGTCACAACAAGGCATCAGCAACGACTTGACTCTGAATGCCGACATTTCTTTCCAAGAAAGCCAAGCATTGATACGCAACATCGAAAACAACTATGCCCAAGCCACAAGCGGTACAAAATCTCTGAACATTAACTTTACCGCAAGCTACATCATGAGCAAGCGACTTACCATTGCAGCCTACTTTGACCACCAAGTCAACACCCCGCTTGTATCTTCAAGTGCCTACCCTACATCCAATAGCAGCTACGGCATTTCATTCAACCTCAATCTTGCCCGATAAGCCTCATAATAATGGTGTTAAATTCTTTCCAACACCCCTCTCCTAATAAAATTATGAATTATAAATTATGGATTATGAATTTAAATACGTAACTTTGCACCGCTATACATTAGCGACACATGGGGTTGACCGGTTTTGACAGCGTGTAGAGGTGGTGTGTAAGCGTGCAGAGCAATGATGGCTACGCTCTTTAATCAGGGACATCAAAAGTTTTAAATGGCAATAATAACTATGCTCTTGCTGCCTAATCGAAGTACAGTAGATTGAGCTTAATCTCCGCAACAGTTGCAGAGACAAGACATCACCCGATTGTCCTTTTCCCGAGACTAATCGATAAGGTGGTGCAGGTAAATCGGGAATGGGATGCCAAGAGCCTCGCGAGGCGTCCGAGATTTTAGAGGCTAAGGTTGTGATTGGCGGTCTCTTGCCTGTCACTCCCCGACAACCAAGTAGAGACTACGCACGTAGAAAGCTCATTAGTTCCGCGTTTGGACGAGGGTTCAAGTCCCTCCAACTCCACCATCATAAAAATAACCTATTGCAGAAAATTGCAATAGGTTATTTTTTCATCTCCTCCAACATTATCCCACAAAGACCTCGACACGCACTATCATACAATAGTATGTTTTTATTCTTATGTTTGACCATCCTATAAAATTATGAATTGTGTACTATGTTTTATTCATATATAGGTTGTGTTTGGGTTTGAACTCAGTTAGAACTATCGTTGGCTATAGCTTAGATAGGCGACATCTCGGCAATACAAAAATTAAATTTCATTTATTTTTGTTATTGCGCTCGATTTGCACTATCTTTGCAATATATTAATCTTTAATCTCGCTACAACGATGAATAGCAATAGTCTCGTGTCGATAACAGACATCTCCAAAGAGGAGATATTGTATTTATTGGAGCAGGCGCGTTATTTTGAGGAGCATCCCAATCATAAAGTCCTTGACGGCAAAGTGGCCGCAACCCTGTTCTTTGAGCCCTCAACGCGCACACGCTTGAGTTTTGAAACAGCAGTTAACCGCCTTGGCGGACGAGTTATCGGATTTTCCGATGCCTCAACCACGAGTTCATCTAAAGGTGAGACACTTAAAGATACCATCAAAATGGTGAGCAACTATGTTGACATCATAATTATGCGTCACTATTTGGAAGGTGCCGCTCGATATGCGACTGAGGTTACCGATACTCCCATCATTAATGCCGGAGATGGAGCCAACCAGCACCCCTCACAAACAATGCTTGACCTATACTCGATTTACAAGACCCAAGGTTCTCTTGAGAACTTGACAATCACTATGGTAGGCGACTTAAAATATGGCAGAACGGTTCACTCTCTATTAATGGCGATGCGTTATTTCAATCCAACATTCCGCTTTGTGGCATGTGAGGAATTGCAGATGCCTAAAGAATACACCGAGTTTTGCGATAAAAATGGCATAAAATATTCAAAACACACCGACTTCTCCGCTGATGTAATTAATACTTCAGATATTATCTACATGACTCGTGTGCAACGTGAACGCTTCACCGACATCATGGAATATGAGCGAGTGAAAGACCTTTACACTCTACGCAATTCGATGCTCGATGACTCTCGCGACAACTTGCGCATATTGCATCCGCTACCTCGTGTCAATGAGATTGCATACGATGTTGACGACAACCCAAAAGCATATTATTTCCAACAAGCCCAAAACGGCTTGTATGCTCGACAAGCGATTATTTGCAAGGCATTAGGTATTGACATTAAAAAAATGGAGGAATAATCCTTATGACTACCGATAAAAAAGAACTTGCCGTAGCGGCATTGTGCAACGGAACTGTTATTGACCACATTCCATCATCGGCGTTGTTTAAAGCCGTAAAAATCCTTGGTATTGAAAACCTGGATAAACATGTGACAATTGGCAACAATCTTGAGAGCAAAAAACTTGGCACCAAAGGAATCATAAAGGTTGCCGATATTGTCTTCCCCGAAGCGACTCTCAATCGCATTGCTTTGATCGCACCTACTGCCGTTGTCAACATTATACGTGATTTTGAGGTGGTAGAGAAACATCCGGTCGTATTGCCCGACACAATTGTAGGTATCGTGCGTTGCAACAATCCCAAGTGCATCACCAATAATGAGCCTATGGCGACTCGTTTTGATGTCATTGATCGTGAAGATGTGACAATCCGCTGTCATTATTGCGGTCATTCGGTGAAAAACAAAGATGCTCAAATAGATTAAATTTATATGGCAAAACAAAGTTGGAGACCAGGTACAATGATTTATCCGCTTCCCGCCATTTTGGTAAGTTGCGGTAGCTCTATTGAAGATAGCAATCTCATCACAATCGGTTGGACAGGGACTATATGCAGCGACCCGGCGATGTGCTATATATCTGTACGTCCCGAACGCCACAGCTATGAAATAATCAAGCGACAAATGGAGTTTACTATCAATCTCACAACCGAGGCAATGGCTCGCGCGACTGATTGGTGCGGAGTGCGCTCAGGTCGAGACTACAACAAGTGGAAAGAAACCGGCTTGACTCCTGGCAAGGGTGTAAAAGTCGCTTGTCCCTACATTGAAGAGTCTCCGCTAAGCATAGAATGTCGAGTAAAAGAGATTGTGCGTCTTGGTAGCCACGATATGTTTATCGCCGATGTGATAAATGTACTTGCCGATGAGAAATATCTCAACCCCGAGACCGGTGCGTTTGAAATGGAGCGAGCCGGACTACTCAATTACAGTCATGGCACATATTTCACCCAAGGGGAGAAAATTGGGACATTTGGTTGGACCGTAAAGAAAAAGAAATAAATAATAAAATAATCATATCAATAATGGAAAGAGACAATAAAATTTTTGACATTATCGAGCGTGAACATCAACGCCAAAAGAAAGGTATTGAGTTGATCGCTTCTGAAAACTTTGTGAGTGAACAGGTGATGCAAGCTATGGGTTCTTGCTTGACCAACAAATATGCTGAAGGCTATCCGGGACATCGTTACTATGGTGGTTGCCAAGTGGTTGACGAAGCCGAGCAACTTGCAATCGATCGTCTTAAAGAAATTTTTGGAGCTGCGTATGCCAACGTACAACCACACTCAGGCGCACAAGCCAACATGGCGGTATTCATGGCATGTATGCAACCCGGAGACAAGTTCCTCGGTCTTAATCTTGCTCATGGAGGTCACCTTTCTCATGGTAGCCCTGTAAACTTCTCAGGCTTGATGTTCCAAGCGCTTGAATATAATGTAAAAGAGGATACCGGTCTTGTTGACTATGAGCAAATGGAAGAAGTGGCTCGCCGCGAACGTCCCAAATTAATCATTGGTGGCGCAAGTGCCTATTCTCGAGAATGGGACTATGCCCGCATGCGTCGTCTTGCCGATGAAATCGGTGCCATTTTCATGGTTGACATGGCTCACCCTGCAGGTCTTATCGCAGCCGGCTTGCTCGACAATCCCGTAAAATATGCTCACATTGTAACATCAACCACCCACAAAACCCTTCGCGGTCCTCGTGGCGGTATCATTCTTCTTGGCGAAGACTTTGAAAACCCATGGGGGAAAAAGACTCCTAAGGGCGTGACTCGCATGATGTCATCTCTTCTTGACTCTGCCGTGTTCCCCGGAGTGCAAGGTGGTCCGCTCGAACATGTTATCGCAGCAAAAGCCGTTGCATTTGGCGAAGCACTTCAACCCTCATACAAAGAATATCAAGCTCAAGTTAAGAAAAATGCGGCTGTTATGGCTCAAGCGCTTGTTGACAAAGGCTACAAAATCATTTCCGGCGGCACCGACAACCACTGCATGCTGGTTGACCTCCGCACCAAGTTCCCCGAATTGACTGGTAAGGTTGCCGAAAAGGTACTTGTTGAAGCCGACATCACTGCTAATAAAAACATGGTACCATTTGACAGTCGTTCACCATTCCAAACTTCAGGAATTCGCCTCGGTACTCCGGCTATCACAACTCGTGGTGCCAAAGAAGACCTCATGGGTGAAATCGTTGAAATGATCGATACAGTACTTTCTAACCCCGAAGATGCAAAAATTATCGCATCAGTACGTGAGAAAGTAAATTCAATCATGATAGAATATCCAATGTTCGCTTACTAATCATAGTTACATATTATAAAAATGGTTATGCTCAAAAGAGCATAACCATTTTTATATATATATCTTATTACAGATGCTATTATATCATCTTAGGATGTGACGTGAAGCGGGTGCCACGGAGGTAGTCGGCGGCTGACATTCGTTTTTTTCCGGCGGCTTGGAGCGATAATATCTCGATGCGAGCATCAACACAATCGACAAAAAGTCTCACTCCTTCGATTGTGATTTTGCCGGGAGTGAGTTCGCCGTTATTAGGCACAACCACTGTTTCAAAAATTTTCACAGCTATCGGGTCTTTACCCTCCTCGATCAGATCAGTCCATGCTGCGGGATAAGGGGATAGTCCACGCACGAGGTTGTGAACCTCTATTGCATTACGACTCCAATCAATTTTACAAGTGTCTTTGAAAATTTTGGGTGCTGGAGTAGGCTCGGCACCTTGCAGTATCTCATCTTGAGGTATCGGAGTCAAATCTCCGGCTATGATATGCTCGATTGTGTCAATAGTTAGGTCGGCGCCAAGCATCATTAATCGATCATGAACATCCCCCACGTTGTCGGTAGGCTTAATCTCAACGCGTTCTTGGCGAATGATGTCACCGGTATCGATTTCATGTTTAAGGAAAAATGTTGTTACTCCGGTTTCGGTATCGCCATTTATTACAGCCCAATTTATCGGAGCTGCACCGCGATATTTGGGTAGTAACGATGCGTGTAGGTTGAAAGTGCCAAGTTCCGGCATTGACCACACAACTTCAGGCAACATACGGAATGCGATAACGACAAACAAGTTTGAGCCAAGTCCTCTCAATTCCTCTACAAATGCGGGGTCTTTTAAATTCACCGGTTGTAATAGGGGTAGATTGTTGGCTGTCGCATATTGTTTTACCGGAGAGTGCAGCAATTTGTGTCCACGCCCTGCCGGTTTGTCGGGCATTGTGATTACTCCTACTATATTATATCCACCCTCATGTATGCGACGAAGGCTTTCAACCGCAAAGTCGGGTGTGCCTAAAAACACAATTTTTAAATCCTCTTTATTCATAATCTGTTTTATCCTAAATGTTTCCGGCTAAGGCTTGCCACAAGTTATCATCGACCGGTACCGGTGCGATAACTGAAATCTCTATACCTGAGACAGGATGTATAAATTCAATGTGACGAGCTATCAATGATATGCTTCCATCGGGGTTGCTACGCTTGTCTCCATATTTTAAGTCCCCTTTTATCGGGCAACCTATTGCCGATAGTTGTACTCTGATTTGGTGTTTGCGCCCGGTCATCAGATTCACTTCAAGCAAGTGATAACGATCACTCGACGCGATGTGTCGGTATGCCAATCGAGCCTCTTTTGCATTATTTTTGGGAGTAAGCGAGGCATAAGACTTGTTGTTGCGCTCTGTTGTGGTAATGTAATGAGTCAAAGTGTCCTCCGACTTTGGTGGCTGATTGCGGGTTATCGCCCAATAGGTTTTGTGAACATCGCCATTGCGAAACATTTCGTTCATGCGAGCCAACGCCTTTGACGTCTTGGCAAACACGACCACGCCACCAACCGGTCGGTCGAGTCGATGCACCACTCCGCAAAAAACATTTCCCGGCTTGGCATATTTCTCTTTAATCCAATCTTTAACAATATCAACAAGAGGTCGATCACCGGTTTTGTCGCCTTGCACAATCTCCCCCGGAGCCTTATTGACAATTATAATATGATTATCCTCGTACAATACTTCCATCTCAAACATATATATTACACAAAGTTAATCATTTTATTTGGGATAAAACACATTTCATAAACAATAAGCAACTCAACTCAATGAAATAATGTATAACTGACGTAATTTATTTTAGTGAATATATACGCATTTTTATAAAAATGTTACCTTTGTGCAAATTTTATGTAAGGAACTATGAGCTACGAACAATTTATTTTGACGGTAAACTCGTCTTCGATTGTGATTTTAACGCTGTTGACATTCATTTTGTTAATCGCCACACGTTTTCGTGGCAAAAACTCTTATGCGGCGGCAATCATTATCATTCCTACCATTCCGGTATATCTATATAATATGAGTCGCATGCTTGAATGGCATGGATTGTCGTTGGCTCTTTTTCCATTGGCTTTTTCTGTCAATACGACTCTGATGCCATTATTATGGTTGTTTGCAAAACGCAATCTTGATGCGAACTTCCGTTTCCGACCTATTCATATATTGCATTTCCTTCCCATGGTCGCAAGCCTTGCGTTATGCTTGAGCGTTGGTATAACAGAGTGGCAGAAAAACATTGTATATGAAATGAGCGGAGATGACGCTATGTTTGGAGACATAAATTCCGCTATCGTATTATTGCAAGTCATAGGCTATTTCACATCGATATTTGTATTTATTCACCGACAGAAAAAACGCATAAAAGACTCGGAGTCTGATGCCGAATGGATACAAGCCGAGTGGATTGTAACTTTTATGAGATTGTTTGCGGTTCTGTTTACGGTGGTGATGACTTGTTATATGATATGGCCGCGTACCGATGCCTGGCTTATTCAGATATTAAATGTAATCGCGATGAGCTACCTGGTTTATAACTCTATCGCACATCCAGTGTTGCCGGCATTATCAAAAACAGAGCAGAACGTTGTCGATTTCGCGGAACCGGCGAATTTGGGACCAACAGCAATTGATGTTGAACAGATGCGCGAAATCTGTGAAAAGGCGACCGAATATCTGAAAACGACTAAAGCCTATCTGCGCCCCGATATAAATCTGGCGCTATTCGCGAAAGAGGTTGGCATCCCACAACGCACATTATCTAAATCAATCAATGGTTATCTGCATCGCAATTTCTTTGAATTTATTAATGAAATGCGTGTGGAGGAGGCCAAACATCAATTGTTGCATTTGGACGCATTGGATTATAATGTGGATAGCGTTTATGCCGAATGTGGTTTCCGTTCACGCTCTACATTTTTCCTCGTTTTCAAAAAGACGACAGGCAAAACACCGGCGACATGGTTGGCTGAAACCAAAAAGGTTTGATATGAGTCCAAAATTCCGAACTTTGTACTAATAAAATGTCAAATTCTGCCAATTTTCGATAGCTTTTACATTACTTTGCAAAAAAAAAGCACCAGCCCACAAAAAAATGTGGTAACGCTATTGCGGATAGAAAGAAAATGTATATCTTTGTAAGACTCATCGTCGGATGAGGTACATTTTTAGATACCGCGAAAGTGTTTAGCTTTATTCTCTGAAAGCAAATCTGGTAAATTTAACGGACGAGAATGAGCACCATTTTTTCACGTAAGTTGTATATCCTTAGTCATAGGTATATCGCAATGCGTGGGCTGTTGCTTATTTTAGTCCAAAGGCTTACCAGAGCCTGCTTTCATAAAATGTAAGTTAACGGGTTCACGCTTTCTTATTTTATAACCGTCATCAAGAGCCCGGATGATAACTAAATTGAATTGCGATGGCAATATCATTTAAGCAAATTATTACATGCAAGGCAATCGCAGGGGCTGCTTGCAAGAACTTTTATCCAAACTTCCGATTTTAGGACTTACTAAGAGCGCATTTATTATGTGTTCAATATTTTAGCGTGTATATTTGCAAATATGAATTAAATGCCAATTAATTCGACTAATTGACTAATAATATGAGTTTATGAAACGACTGCTGATTACATTGTCATTATCTCTCATAGTGGGAGGTGTGACTGAGTTGATGGCCCAAGGGTGGCTTAAACGCTTAGGTCGCAAAGTAGAGGAAGAAATAAAAGAGCGCGTTGAAGACCGGGTGGTGGATGGTGTTGGCGATGCTGTTGATGGCGCATTTGACGAAGCCGGCGAGGCTATCTCCGGCGATAATTCATCTGACAATAATCGCGGAAACGACACTTCGCAACCGGCTCCGGTGGCGACAGGCGATACAGGCAGTAGCGCAGCTCCGGCAGCAACCCCGGTAACACTTGAGGCAACATACGCAAAGTGTGACTTCGTTCCCGGTGATGAAATCATATTTGAGGACAATCTTACCAATGAACAATTAGGTGAGTTTCCAATGCAATGGGATTTGAATAGTGGCAATGCAGAGGTTGTTAATGTGAATGGAGTAAAAGCGATTTGCCTTGTTGACGGGTCGGCTAACATTATGCCTCTTATGAGTAATCCTCAGAATTATTTACCCGACGTTTTTACATTGGAAATGGACGTCTTTGTTGGTGATGGATCTTATATCTCAGAAGAACCGTATAAGAAAAATCAATCGCGATACATCATTTGTTTATATTCTGAAGATGGGGACTATCACGAATTAGATTTATATGATGAAGGCGAAAATATCAGTTGGGATTTTTACAGAAAAGGGCAATCAAATTTAACCGGTCGTCAAGTTACATCAAATATAGTGAAATTGAACGATTGGAATCACTTGGCATTTTCATTTAACAAACGTGCATTCAAAGGATACATAAATGGGACTCGAGTAATTAATATACCAAATGTGCAAGGTCGCCCTGTACGTTTTGAAATATATGATAATTGGTCTCATCACTGTAATGACTTTATTACAAATATACGTATCGCTAAAGGTGCAGTGCCATTGTATGACCGCATGATAAGTGATGGAAAATTCATCACATACGGCATTACATTTGATGTGGGTAAATCTACCATCAAACCTGAATCTATGGGTGAAATCAATCGCATCGTACAACTGATGACCGAAAATCCCGAATTGAAATTCTCGGTGGAGGGTCACACCGACAATACCGGCAATCCCACAGGTAACCAAACCCTCAGCGAAGCTCGCGCCAAAGCCATTGTTGACAAGTTGGTTGAATTGGGCATTGCGCCTGACCGTCTGAGTGCTGTAGGCAAAGGGCAAACATCGCCAATAGCCGATAATACAACCGATGAGGGCCGCGCAAAAAATCGTCGTGTGGAATTTGTCAAGCAGTGAGAATTGAACCAAAATTGCTTGTAATATGCCGAAATGCGATGACAAAATAGGTAAGTAAATTTGTTAAATTGTGATATTATAAATCATTTCTAACCCCTAAAATTTATTGCGTATGAAGAAGAAATTTTTATTTTTGATGGCTGCAATGATTTGTGTGACATTAAATTCATGTAGTGATGAAGATGAACCGACTCCGGTAGTTGATTATCCTGCAGGTGAAATACCCGGACTTGGTGAAGCCGATGGTGAGTTGACCGGAACTCCGTTCTCTCTTCCTGACGGAGTAGAACTTACCGGCGAAATCACCGGACAAGGCGACCAATATGATTATTGGGATTACAGCTCTTACTCGGTTTCAACCTATCAGTATGCCCTGAAGAACGGTAGCATCGAGACTCGCAGTTTTAAACCACTATCACGTACAACTCCTGAGCGTCATTATTATGGTAGCGGAAAAGGCTATGTTGATTTGTTAATCCCAATGAGCAACACCCGCAATGAGCCTGTGACTATCACATTCCCCGCGGCTCTTATTTTGGAAAATGTTGGTGGTGACAGTCAAAATGGTATATTGCTTAAGAAAGTTATGGTAACAATTCCCGCCAACACCGAATATCATCTTAACCTCTCGTTCTATTGCGGGAATGCTCATCGCAGTTCGGCAGGTTCATCCGATGTATATACCCTTGGTGTAGTAAGTGATGCCGCTCCGTTGCTTGACTTGTGTGAACGCGTGAAAAACAAGAAAATCAACATTGAGGAGTTTGACCCGACAAGCTATGATGACTACAGTATCTACACCAGTCAAAAGAGCAGGTTGCAAAGCATCGTTTGGGAAGTAACAGACTATGACGGATTGACCGAAGAGGATATCGAGTATCTCAACTCTCTCCCCAACAGCAGATAATCGCAACTGAAATTTAAAGAGAAATTATTATAGCGGAACCGAAAAGCTTATAGAGTAGGACTAATAAAAAAAATTATTCAATTATGAAAAAACTTTTAGTGATTGCCTTAATGGCTGTTATCGGATTTAGCGTAAACGCGCAAAGTCAAAAAGGTGACATGGCTGCCGGTGTAAATCTTTCATTGGGTACAGGTAGCGGATTTACAAACTTTGGTATCGGCGCGGAATTTCAATGGAACATTACCGATGCTATCCGTCTTGAACCCTCTGTTAACTACTTCCTGGAGTCGGATTTTGTAAGCATGTGGGACGTTAATGTAGATGCTCAATACGTATTTGATGTTGCCAATAAACTTGAAGTTTATCCTTTTGTAGGTTTGACCGTTTTAGGTGCGAAAGCCGACGTTTGGGGATATAGCGCATCTTCAACCAACTTTGGCGCAAATATCGGTGGTGGCGCTCAATACTGGTTTACCGATAAAATCGCGGCAAGTCTCGAAGTTAAATATCAACTTGTAAGTGACTTTGATCGCGTGGTTCTCAGCTTAGGTGCGGCTTATAAATTCTAATTTTGAAAATTGAATAAATTATTTATACAATGAAAACTTTATTGAAGTATCTTTTCTCTCTCTTGTTTGTATGCTCAATGAGCTTGTGTGCGGTATCTTGTGGTGATGACACTGACGAGCCGGATCCCGGTATTGTTGATCCCGATGATCCCGAACTTGTAGAGGGCGAATGGAGAGAAGAGGGCAACAAACTTATCTGGGTATATACCTATGATTATGGCTATGGTGTAAGCTATACCGCAACATGGACTTTGACATTTGATGGTGATACTTGTGTTAAATCAGAGTGTGCTTGTAAATTCTCTTCTTCAGAAATGGCCGACATGTTCTATCAGGCATGGAAAGAAGACAGTCCTGAGTATCCTGTGACTAAATCAGGCAATACTGTGACTATCGATTACACAGCATTGCATCGTGGATTGAGTAAAGAAGCAGTTAAAGCTGCTATCGAAGCCGGTCAAATGTAATACTCCCGACATAAATGATTAAAACATGGAAATGGTTGCACTTCGTGAGAAGCGCAACCATTTTTTATCTTTCAGTCTTTAAAAGTTAACACGAGTAGAGATACCTAATGATAGGGAGTTGTCAATGCCCGATATGTTGGCATTGTCGCCAATGTGGTATGTATCACTTGGTGTCATGGTGTAGTTATATTGACTAAAATTATATCCCAATGCCGCGCCGAGTGTCAAATGCTCATCGATATTGAGAGAGGCTCCTACTTCGCATTGTCCAACAAATGACCCATTACCGCAATCAATAGCATTATCAAGTGATGTCAATGAGAGATTTTTCATATATCCGCCACCTATTTCGGCATTAATCGACCATCTGTCATTAAGTGCAAGGCGATAGTAGGGCATGACAATAAATCCAATAGCATTTTGAGGAGCTACGAAAGTTGTAAATTCGTCATGTTCAAGGAACAGCGATGTCGATGTGATTGCCACTTCTCCGGAAAGTCCCCAATGCTCTGACAATGGGAGTCCACCTTTTATTCCTGCCGACAAGGCTTGTGTTCGATTGAGAATTGTTCCGCCAACCGATACCGTTGTCATAGGAAAAATAAACGATGTCTCAAGTGACAAATATGGACGATGATCATTTCGAACCTCGATATTATTTCCCCTATTATCTAACTGTCGGTCTTTAAAAATAAGATCCCCGATATAATATCCGAGATGACCTGTAAAGATGCCTATTCCGGCTCCCGCAACCACATCACATGGGAAATGACGAGTATCCATTACTCGTTGAACCGCAATCCCTGTGGCAAATGTATATGCTCCAACCGTGTACCATGGAGAGTGCCAACAAAGTTCGCGCGAAATCCAGGTAGCACCGAGAAAAGCCCATGCGGTATGTCCTGAAGGAAATGACCGATAGTCGCTCCCATCGGGACGTTGTGCCGATACTGTGCGTTTCAGCAGTTCCACTGACCCGGCCATCGCTACCGCACCTATCGCGTCAGAGACTGCCATACGCCCCCATCCTGAGCGAGTAGGCTCGCCACAAAGTTTCATAACCCAAGGGAATGCCATAGGTGTATATTGAGCTATATCGACAACAATAGAATTATCGGTGTCGTCGTCAATGGTAGTTGGGACCCAGCTTTTCATTGATATTTCTTGACAGTCAGCAGAGGTAACACAGCAAATCACAAAAAGGATTGTAAGCAGTTTTTTCATGCAGAAAACATTCTTTTGGAAAATAACCCCGACTCTCGCCCTCGTCGGGCGTGTGTCAGGGTTATAGTAATATAAAATCGTTTTCGATTAAATGCCCAAGTCTTTCTTGATTATATCTATTTTGCCTTGAGTTTCGGCAATAGCTTTGTCATAATCTTCGGCGGTTGTCATTGTGCCTTTAACTTCAACATAGAATTTGATTTTAGGCTCAGTGCCTGAAGGTCGCACAGAGATTTTTGTGCCATCTTCGGTAAAGAATTGAAGCACGTCGGAAGTTGTGGGCATATCCATTTTTTCAACTTTGCCATTCTTGACATCGGTTAAGTCAAGAGTTGCGTAGTCTTTGATTGTAACAACCGCGCTACCACCGAGAGATTTAGGAGGATTGCTGCGAAAGTTTTTCATCATGGCTTGGATTTCCTCAGCTCCACTTTTTCCAGTGCGTACAACAGAGATACCCTCTTCGCGAGAGAAGCCATATTTCAAATAGATGTCTTGGAGCATTTGAGAGAAGTCCATGCCATTTTCTTTAGCCCAAGCGGCGGCTTCAGCCATAAGAGAGATAGCAGAAACAGAGTCTTTGTCGCGAACAAAGTCTTCGGCAAGGAACCCATAGCTTTCTTCTGCGCCACCAAGATAACGGCAAGTAGCTTCGTTTTCACGAATTACTGAAGCAATCCATTTGAAACCGGTGTAGCAGTCATACATCTTGATGTTATTGGCATCGGCAATAGCTTTGATGGTTTCGGTTGTAACGATAGTCTTAACGATGTATTCGTTGCCGGTTAATTTGCCAAGCTCGGCATTGCGAGTCATCAAGTAGTAAAGCAAAATCATTGCGATTTGGTTTCCATTGATGAGAGTGTATTCACCTTTGTTGTCTCGTATCACGCAACCAATGCGGTCGGCATCGGGGTCAGAGGCCATGACAATGTCGGCTCCCACCTCTTTAGCTTTTGCGATAGCCATAGCCATAGCTGAGGGGTTTTCAGGATTGGGAGAGTCAACAGTGGGGAAGTCTCCGCTTGGAACATCTTGCTCAGGAACGTGAATAATGTTGGTAAAACCATAGTTCTTGAGCGATGCAGGAATAAGTTCAACACCCGTACCATGAATAGGAGTATAAACAATTTTTAAGTTACTATGTTTCTTGATAACATCGGGGCTCAAAGAGAGTTCTTTAATTGCAGAGAGGAATGCATCATCAATTTCCTTACCGATGATTTCGATTTTGTCGGGATTGCCTTTGAATTTGATTTCCTCTACACCCTTAATTTTATTCACGTTGTCAATGATGTTGACATCGTGAGGCGCAATGATTTGTGCGCCATCAGCCCAATATGCTTTATATCCGTTATATTCTTTGGGGTTGTGTGACGCAGTGATATTTACACCACTTTGGCAACCTAAGTGACGGATTGCGAATGACAACTCCGGAGTAGGACGGAAACTATCGAAAAGATATGCTTTGATGCCGTTGGCAGAGAAGATGTCGGCAACAATCTCAGCAAAAAGACGGCTGTTGTTGCGCACGTCATGACCAACAACAACTTTAATCTCATCAAGGTCGGCAAACGCTTCTTTAAGATAGTTGGCAAAGCCTTGTGTCGCAGCGCCAACTGTATATATGTTCATGCGGTTGCTGCCTACGCCCATAATGCCACGCAATCCACCGGTGCCAAATTCCAAGTCACGATAGAAACACTCGATTAACTCGGTTTTGTCTTCAGCTTCAAGCATACGTTTCACTTCGGCACGAGTTTCATCATCATAACCTTCGCCAAGCCACACTTGCGCTTTGGCAGTCACAGATTTCAATAATTCTTCATTTTCCATAATAAAAAATGGGTATTTAGTCGTTAATAATTTTCTAATTTACAAAGGTAAAGAATTTAATCCACAATTCATAATGCACAATTCATAATTTTGTGGAATGACCAAACAAAAGGGCAAAACATCCTATCCTGTGGCTTTGCTACGCCTAACCTACCGGCTTACGCTATAAGCCTTCGAAGGTTTATAGCCTTGGTATTTTACCCTTGGGCAATAGATGTTACACCTCCATAAGATAGCCCTATTCAACCATGTTATGCAAAATAATGATTAATCGATAGCCGTATCAAAGGTTTATTGATCCTCTTGGAGTTCGGAAGCGAGGGTGTCGCGTAGGTGACGGATGATGCGACGAGTGCGACGATCTATAAACACTCCGACAATAAAACCAACTACCAATCCCACTATAGCACCAACAATCATCCCTCTATGACCTACCTGATATAAAAAATAAAAAATATAACTTAATAATGGGACGGCAAGCGCATAGCCTATGAGATTGTGTCGCTTGCGCATTATCTCAAGTTGAGTCACCGCAACTATCGCTGCCTTGGTTGGAAGTGAGATATAATCAGTTGTGCGCAATCGATATAATGTATATACCACCAACAATGCCATTACAACAAAAAATACAATATAACTGACTATTAACAACATCGGCAGTGGTGCTTGCTCATTAATCCCAATCAATGAAAATGGAGCAACAATACAGGCGATAATTGCCATGATGTATCGTCGCGAGAGATTGCTACGATAGCTCATCGCGGCATTATTGCGCAATTTGCGGGCAAGCCTGCGGTTTTCGTCTTCAAGATGTGAGACTCTTAATTCTATATTTTTCCAACTATTTTTCAATTCGTCGATATTCATAGTTTCAATGTTGTGAGGTTAATAAATTTACTCTTGGCTATACTCAACAAGTTTGGCTTTAATGCGATGCAAGCGCGAAGCAACATTGTTGCGAGTCAAACCGGTGACTTCGGCAATCTCATCATAAGATTTTTCATCAAGCCACATGAGAATAATCGCTTTGTCAAGTTTTCGTAATCTACTGATTAGTCTATACATCTCTTTCAACTCCTCGCTACGATTACTTGCGACATCGGGTATTTCCTTGACCGCGTCAAGAGTCAAGGTCTCATCATGTCGGTGATTGCGTCGAAAGTATGTAACACAAGTATTAATACAGATGCGATAAATCCATGTTGATAGTTGAGCATCACCACGGAAACGTTCAAGCCCCTGCCAAAGACTTATCAGTATCTCCTGATACAAATCCTTAAAGTGGTCATTATCGGTGGCATACATATAACACACCTTATAAATGACCTGTTGATTGTGATTAACAATATCTAAAAATCGTTGTTCCTCCATTTTAATGGTGATTTCTCTTTTAGACGCTAAAGATAACCAATAGTTGCACTGCAAGTGAAGAAAATGTCGTAAATTTGTGGTCATAATAAAACTGACACACAAAATGTCAAACGAAAAGATAATTAAGTTGCTTGATAGTTGCCGAGAGATTGAGATGATGCTCGACCATGGCGACATTCAAGATGCCACAATGCTATCGGGAGAGAAACTTGCGCAAGCCGATAAATTATGGACAGATGCCCGCAATAGCAATTCTCCAACAATAGATGAAATAACCGCCCTATCAATTATCGCGTCATATCACTGCGAGTCGCTTGCGATAATGGGAAACGAAGCTGACGCATATTCAACGGCAGTTATGGTATTATTCCAAATCGCTTTTGATGAAAGCGACTCGCAATCTCTCGACAAGTCAAGGTTGCAACTATACATCACCGCTGTAATGTCGCTGATAAGACGTCTTGATAGTGGCGAGTTTACAGCCGATGAGTATTCTCGCTCTCACATGAATCATATCATGCGCTACTTGGTGTCAATGCTATACCACTATTATAACAAGGTGGGAAAACAGTCACCCGAATTTCCTCATCTTGATGTAGCCTATCGCCTACTCTCTCAATTAAAAGATATGGTGGTTATAGACCGTACAAGAATAAATGTGATTGATAAACAGATAGACCCGGAAAAACCAATAAAACTTTTCGGAGACCTTATCGGACGTTCCAAAGCACTTGGGCTACTCAGCTAAATCGCCCGCAACAGCGATACGCATTTCATCAAGAAGCATATATTTCTCAGCAAGATATGCAATGCGCTGTGGCGACAATGATTTTATCGCTTGTAGTTGACGAGCAAAATAATCGTGAGGTGTCTGCACCACTCTCATATTTTCATAATAGTCCATTATCGAGAATGGGGAGTCGAGAGTGGCGGCAAGTGATGTCATGGCAAATTGTCGCATACGCTCTAATTCATCCGCCTCCATCAGTTCTGATGCGAGTCGGGAAATCTCTTTACGAGTCTCCCCTATTAACGGCTCCACATAACGATTATCGCATTGAGAATTTATTGTGATTGCACTACCTTCCCAATTCCCTAAAAGAGATGCCGAGATTCCATAGGTATATCCTTTATCCTCACGAATGTTTGACATCAATCGACTCCCGAAATATCCACCAAGAGCCATCACCGCAAGACGCAATTCAATATAATCGGGATGTGAACGCATGATTGTGGGAATACCCATTACCACCGCACTTTGTAGCGCGCCGGGACGGGCGGTGACGATTTTTCTTTTTCCAGAAGGTCTCATCGGGACTACTCGTTGAGCCAACCCATTAGAATTGTTTTTTATCGCACCAAACGTACGATTTACCATGTCTTCAATTTGAGGAGTAATGCGACCCGCAAGGAATAATTCACATGTTGACGTAGCAGTCAAGTCAGCATGCATTTTTGCCACATCTTCACGAGTTATCGTTCTAATCATATCGGGCGTTTCATCAACCGATGTAGGATGATTTTCCCCATACAAAAGTTGATGGCTATCTCGATTGGCATAGTATGTGACACGCTCCATCTCAACCTGTTTGCGACTTGCCATCTTATCTCTCAACACCTCAAATTCTTTTGTGGGAAATGTCGGTTCGGAAATAATCTCCACCATTGTGGGAAAAACCTCTTCCACTCGCGAGTTGAGAGAATGAATAACTTGAGATGTAAAATGGGAATTATAGCAACATTTCAGCCACGAGCCGTTATAATCAAGTGTTTCGGCAATTTCTGCACCGGAGTGATATGTAGTACCCTCTCGCATCAAATCGGAAGCGAGTTTTAATGTTGAGAGACTAACAACATCATTTGCCCCACCTTCCCATGATATTGTAAGACGATTAACCTCTTGCTCCCCTTGATCAACGACTGTGAGTTTTATGCCATTATTCAATGTCAATACACGAGCCGGAGGGACTGACAAATCTCCAAATTGCTTTATTTCAGGAGGAGTTAAACGATCCAAAGCCATAGTGATTAAATGTTGAGAGTTTCACAAAGTCGGCGAGCCTCTTCAAGGTCGGCAGGAGTATCAATCCCTATTGTAGGGCAATCGGTAATGCCAACTTTTATTTTATATCCATTTTGCACCCAACGCAATTGTTCAAGCGACTCAGCAATTTCAAGCGACGACTGCGGGAGTTTCGTGATTTCACCAAGGACTTCAGCTCGATAGGCATACATACCGACATGAGTAAAAAATTCAGCCTTGTCAACCCACTCTTTCCAATCATAGTTACGCACATAGGGAATTATAGAACGACTAAAATATATCGCATTCATATCGTTGTCCATCACCACTTTGGGCGTATTGTTATCAAACAATGCCTCAAAACCACGTGAAGGATCAAATCGACGCACAAGTGTTGCGATTTGTGTATCTGGAACATCAAAGCATTGCTTCACCGCAGCAATTTGCGAGGGGTCAATAAATGGTTCATCACCCTGAATGTTTATTACAACATCGGCATTGGAACGAAGATTTTGATATGCCTCAAAACAGCGGTCGGTACCACTGCGATGCTCAGATGAGGTCATCACAACATTTCCCCCAAACGCTTTTACAGCATCGGCGATACGGTCATCGTCGGTAGCTATAGCAACAATATCAAGCTCTTTGCTTGCCTGAATATATACACGCTCAATCATTGACTTGCCACAAATGTCGGCAAGAGGTTTTCCCGGAAATCTGGTTGACGCATAACGCGCGGGGATAATTCCTATAAATTTCATCTCTGCTCTATTCATTTATTGTTACATATAATTGACTATTCTCATATTTCACAACCTTCACCTTAGTGCCGGCAGTTATAAACTCTGAGATTGAAACGGCATCATATATCTCACCTTCAATCTCAATTTTCCCACCAAGGCGCATATCGGTAACAGCTTTAGCGGTTTTGCCGATATGCTGCGCGGGAGTCAAATCAACTCCTATGTAGCCATCCTCGACAAGTTGAGAAGCTTGAAGTTCGGAATGTTTTCTGACAAATTTAGGTCCAAAACGGGAAGATGTGAGATAGAATATCAAGATAACAGCAAGCACCGTTCCGGAGCCTACAATAGCCAACGCCCTAAATAAATCACTCATTTCAATTTCTGACGGAGAAGTCCCTTCCAACAGACCTCCGACAAGTGCCGCAAACATCGCGATTGCCCCAAGAATGCCGACAACACCCTGCCCCGGAATAACAAATATCTCAAACACCAATAATATCAATCCGACTACAAACAAAATTATAATCCAACTTGAAGCAATACCGGTAATATATAGAGGCAAGAAGTATAGCACCGCAGAAGTAATGGCAATCGCAGAGGGAAATCCCATTCCCGGACTATGCAATTCAAAATATAATCCCCACACGATAAGCATAATCAAAACCGCTTGAACAGCAGGATTAGAGAAAAAGCCTATCAGCCAATCAATCCATGTCGCTTCAAATTGAGTAATCTCATAATCTGTCGCGCCACATTTATCAAGCACATCCTCAATCGACGTTGCCTCCCCCTCACAATATCCCCATTTTATGGCTTCTTGAGAGGTAAATGTAAGAACCTTTGTCGAGTCGATGAGTCCCGGCACAACGACACGCGGGTCAACCATTGCCTCAGCAATGAGTGGATCACGCACCCACACCGTATCGTCGTTAACAATTGTTTTACCATGACTCTCGGCAGTTGCACGCATCATGGCACGCATATAGGATTGATATTTGTCGGGCATAGCCTCAGCATTTTGATTAACCACTGTCGCAGCACCCATGCTTGCACCTGGACGCATATAAACAGAGTCGCATGCGAGTGCAATCAACGCACCAGCCGAAGCCGCATTGTTATCAATAAATGCAATAACCGGACAAGGGAAATTAAGCAAAGATGTGCGTATCGAATCGGCATGCTCAACAGTGCCACCATAGGTATTAAGATGAAGCAACAATATATCAGCCCCGCTCTCTTTTGCCTCTTGACAAGCGCGACGAGTGTGTTGCCATGTCATCGCACCGATTTCATCATTGATTTCAAGTAAATACACTTGTTTTTCAACAGCAAACGCCGGCAAACCAATAATCACCGATAGTATAAAAAATAAAACTCGTTGTATCATAATTACATAATTTGATTCTTAACTTTTTTTGCCGCCAGGAACGATGGTAATACAAATATCCCAATCAGCAAATATATATAATAACTCAACAATCTCCACAACAATGCAAGTAACATAACAAAACCTCCACCTACAATCATATCGCCATAGTAACTCGTGAATAAATACTCGCTTATCCCACTACCCCCGGGCGTAGGACTTACCATAAGAATTGCCCATACGATAAATTGACGTCCAAAGACCACAAGTTGGTCGGCAGCGGGATAAAGTCCCCAAAACAACGCATTAACCAACAAATATCGTGAAATCCAAGACACCGATGTAGCCACAAACGAGTTAATCCACCAACGGCGGTTGCGAGTGCGCAACTCAACTGATGTCGCCACCATATTGTCGCTCATTTCGGTAATTTTATTTTTCCAACGTCGCAATAATCGCCAACTGAACAATCCGATAAGCACTCGGCGGATAATTTGAGGATGAGAAATTACACCTAAATAAAGTATAATTGTCCAAATAAATATAACCACATATATTATCCAAAAAGCGATTTTGAGACCACTGGTAAAATTATCATCTCCAAACCCAAATAATTGATCGTATGGAACAAACAAAAATATCAATGGAGATGATACAACAAAAAATAATTCATCAAGGAGCAATGTAGTCATTGTCAGCGTTGTTGCACGTCCGAAATTAATCCCTTCTCGATTGAGGAATATCATGCTCAAAGCGCCACCTCCAACCGATGAGGGGGTTAATGCCGAAGTAAATTCACACAACATTGTAACCTTTACCGATTGTCGCCAAGACAAGTCGCAATCGGTTAATGCCCGAAATCGCCAACTCATGCCGAAATCTCGACCAAACACACATAGCAATGCCAACAAAAGAGCAATAATCATGCGTGCGTCAAAACGCAATAATTGAAATGTTTGCAAGTTAAACTCATCGTTAAACAGCCACCAAATGACCACACCTCCGATAAAAATCGGCAATGCAATTTTCGCGATTACTCCTATTTTGCTATTTGCGCTCAATCTCCAATATATATTTTCCAATGCAAATTTAGCGAAAGTTATCTACTTCTGGCATTTTTACTATAGAGATTTTGAGGTCTCAATGGAATTTTTTAATTTTACATTGTTAATCATACTACAACGATAATGGAAAAAGTAAAATATATATTTGAGCTACCCATGAAAGTGAGGGATTATGAGGTTGATGCCGAAGGAATCGTAAACAACGCTCGCTATCTTCACTATCTTGAACACACTCGCCATGAATTTTGTGAATGGGCGGGGTTATCATTTAGAGAGATGAGAGCAAAAGGTCTCTACCCTGTCTTGAACAAAGTTGAAATCGAATATAAAACTCCACTCGGTCTCGGCGAAAAAATGGTAAGCAAATTGTGGATAACTCGCGAAGGCGCACGATTTGTGTTCTATCAAGATATATTCAATGAGCAAGGTGCGCAAGTAGTTAAAGCCAAAGTGAGTTGTGTATGCCTTGAGAATGGGCGTCTATCTCGTGGCGATGCTCTTGTTGAGGCATTTAAGGATTTTCTGTAATAAGTTGTAAGATGACAACCAAAGAATTGACATATCGCATTGCATTCTCGCAAGTCCGTGGCATTAATCGTGTCACAGCCGAGCAACTATTGGCACGTGTCGGTTCAGAAGAGGCATTTTTCAAAGCTACCGACAATCAGTTGCGATGTCTTTTAACCTCAGAAAAACGATTTATAGCGCAAAGCTATCGCAATGAATTGTTGGCAAAGGCATCACAAGAGATTGATTTTATCACTCGACATGATGTAAAACCATTATATTTCACCGATAACAACTATCCCTCTCGGTTGAAAGAATGTGACGACGCCCCACTAATGCTATACACTATGGGGAATTGCGATCTCAATTCAGCTCATATCGTGGGGATTGTCGGCACTCGCCATTCAACCCCATACGGCATAGACTACACTAATCGTATAGTTGAAGGACTTTCAAAAATGCTTGACAACACTATAATCATAAGCGGATTGGCATACGGAATTGATATTACCGCTCATCGCGCAGCGTTAAAAAACAATATACCGACAGCCGCCGTACTCGCTCATGGACTAAACACAATATATCCCGCCCAGCACCGCAACACCGCAATCGAAATGCTTAATAATGGCGGCGCATTAATAACCGATTACATCTCAACAGATGCTGTGCATCGTGGTAATTTTCTTGCCCGCAACCGCATTGTTGCCGGGTTGTGCGATTGCCTACTCGTTGTAGAATCGGCCGAGAAAGGGGGGGCGCTCGTGACAGCTCATGTAGCATCAAGTTACAATCGCGATGTATTTGCTCTCCCCGGTCGCGCCAATGATCCATATAGTGCCGGTTGTAACCGCATTATTTCTTCAGGGCTTGCTGCGCTTGTACAATCGCCCGATGACATTATTAACGCAATGCGTTGGACAACCAAAGCTATAGAAGGGGACCAATGCGAAATGTTTACCGAGCTGAGTGAAGAGGAACAACAAATTCATGAATATCTTCTTTCTCATCCACAAAGCAATGTCAACCAACTATCAGTAGGCATCAATATGCCACTATCTCGATTAATGCCTACACTCATTGATATGGAATTTCAAGGCATTATTATAAATCTGCCGGGAGGACGCTATGAAATAGTAAATCCGGGAAATTAAATAAGCATCCTTAAACCAAATAACATGAAAATTATATGGATAAAAAAGTCATTGCTCCATCAGAAATGATAATCAACCCCGATGGGTCGATTTTTCACTTACATATTCGCCCCGAACAATTAACAGATAATGTAATCCTCGTTGGCGACCCGGATCGAGTCAATATGGTTGCAGAGTTTTTTGACTCAAAAACTTTTGAGGTTTCCTCAAGGGAGTTTCATTCCATAGGCGGAACATATAAAGGTAAACCTATAATGTGTTTGAGCCATGGCATCGGGCCCGATAATATCGACATCGTAATGACCGAACTTGACGCTCTCGCCAATATAAACTTTTCAACGCGTGAGGTTAATGATACACACCGCACTTTGTCATTAATACGCATCGGAACATCCGGAGCCTTACAGCCCGAATTAAAATTAGGGACTCCTGTAATAGCGGAAAAATCAATCGGCTTTGATGGTGTATTAAATTTCTATGACGGTCGCAATGAGGTTGCCGATTTGGATTTTGAAAACGCATTTTGCAATCACGTTGATTGGAACCCGCTATGGGCAAAGCCATACGTTGTAGATGCCGATGCCGGGTTGGTCGCACGCATAGGGCAAAGTGACATGGTAAAAGGGAACACAATCTCGGCAATAGGCTTTTATGGTCCTCAAGGTAGAGAACTCAGACTACCACTCGCCAATCCCGACTTAAACAACAGAATTGAGACATTCAATCACTATGGGCGCAAAATTACAAATTATGAAATGGAAAGCGCGCCACTACAAGGCATGGCAAAAATGCTCGGGCATAAAGCAATGACAGTATGTTCGATAATAGCCAATCGCATGAACCACGACGCAACCCCCAACTACAAAACCGCAATCAGAGACCTAATTGCAACAGTTCTTGACCGGATCTGATTGAGATTAACGAGATATACGTTTCAATAAATTATACGATGGAAGCACCCCAAGCTCACCGGCTTTGCTAAGGTCGGCGACACCGGCGTCTTCATTGCCTAATTTAAGATAGACATATCCGCGGTTATAATAGGCCTCCCCAAAATCGGGTTTTAATTCTATTGCTTTGGAATAAGCACTTATCGCCGACGTAAAGTCCTGCATTTCAAGTAATATATTACCCTTATTGAAATATGCTAACGACATGCGAGGCGACAATTTTATAACCATGTCAAGGTCAGCAATAATTTCATTTAATGCCAGTTGACGACGGCTACGAGCAATCTCCAATGCGTCGCCGGCATTTATCGACTCTCCATCTTGGGTATATTGCTCCACTTCAATATTATTATATCGAGCTACAGCTCTAAGAAAATATGCCAACGCAAAATCGGGGGTCAACGCGATAGCACGATCAAGGTCTTGAATTGCCGACGCATAATTGTGGATTGTCATAAAATCCATCGCTCGACCAAAATAATCAATAGATCGAGGCTCATGAGTAGCAATGTAAGAATTATAGTACTCGATTGACTCAAAATGACGCCTAATTAGACTTTCATCATTTAATTGAGGCTCTTTATTGGTCACGACCACCACAAATCGCAATATGCGAGTCGCATTTATATCATCAGCTTCTTTTATATAATAAGTAGTTTCTTGCAACTGTGTAGGAGATGAATAATAAGAGAGTGTAAAGAGAGGTTCAACCACAATGTTTACATTTCGATCTTGCACTCTGCCTCGTATTCCTTTGTTATTATACTCTTCTTCAACCTCAGTTTCATTCTCAATAGTCAGCAATGTCGTAAATCGGTTTGAAACAATCTCTTCGGGAGTTGAAGCGTTGTCAGTAGTAGCTGACTCATCCGATAGCGTCGGACGCACTCGATATAGCGACATCGCTTTGTCATAATCAGTTGCGGCTTTACGCATCTCTCCCATTTCGCGATAGATTTCTGAACGGAAAGAATATGCGGTTGCAAATTGTGGGTATGCCTCAATCACTTGAGAGACATCAGCAATTGCACTTTTATAATCTCTTGTATTATAAAACAGTAGCGCACGATTATACAATGCTCGATAATCCTTTGAATCAAGTTGCAACACTCTATTAAAATCAGCAATCGCCTTATCATTGTCATTTACCTCCGACAACAACAATCCGCGATTAAACAATGCGACTTTATTAAGCGGATCAAGCTGTATAGCATAATCATAGTCGGCCATTGCACCAAAATAATCATCAAGATTATATCGCAAAAACGCACGATTAATGAAGAAACCCGCAAAATGAGGTTGCAATTTTATAGCCTCATTCATGTCGGCAAGAGCCTGTTCATAATTTTTTGTAGAATTAATAGCAATATCAGCACGCAATATAAAAGCATTTGTCAAATTGGGATTTAACTCCAACGCCTTATTTATATCCTCAAGAGCTGGTATAGTATCGCCCTGAGTAAGTCGGAGTTTTGCTCGTCCCATATATCCATTGTCATAACTACGATGTATTGTCAACAGCGTTGTAAAAGTCTCTTCGGCGGCATTAAGATCACCCATAGCCTCTTGTGCCATCGCTTTATTGAAAAGCATTTGGCGATTTTCGGGCAACATGGATAACGCCTCGTTATAGTCTGCTACAGCTTCGGCATAATTTCCTAAATTTTGATGAGCCACACCTCTCACTTCAAATGCGTCAGTGATAAATCTATTTCGCTCAATGGCAAGGGTAGCATCCTCGATAGCTCCTCGATAATCTTCAAGATTAAGCTTGGCTATCGCTCGATAAAAATAAGGTTGCGCAAGATATGGCTTTGCCTGAATAACTTGATTAAAGTATTGTATTGACAACATATAATCCTCAAAATAAAGAGCATTCTGCCCTACCCTCATCACTTGATCTGTATTTATCTGAGCTGTCGCATTATTACGACACATAGCTATCAACGATATTATAATGATTATGACGTATCTCATAACAAACTTAATTGACAATTAAGCGCAAAAGTAGTCTATTATCGCCAATCGGCAATAACTTTTTATTTTTCTTTGCTAAAAAAGTTATTATACAAGGATATTGGTTAAATTGTATTGAATTTTATAACACCAACTAAACCTTCAATCGACACACAAGTCAAAAGAGTAAATCAACAGAACAAAAATCATTTAATAACCTAAAACTTGTATTTATGAAAAAAGTCATTTTAAATCTTGCATTTGCATCATTGTCTTTATTTACTTTCTCGGCAATGGCACATCAACCCTCTTGCGGTCAATCTTGTGGTAATTCATGCGATAGCACCAAATGTGAAAATGTCGGCAACCACAACCAATGTGGTCATCATAACAATGCATGCGCTCACCATCAACGTCCGGCAATCTCTTGTCCATTTGAAGGGATAGAACTCACCGACGCACAAAAAGAGCAATTAAAAGCGATTATGCCAAAATGCGAAGAAAACGCACCTCAACCCCAAGCTATGCCGGCTGGATGTCCCGACTTTCTTGCAAAAATAAAAGAGATTTTGACTCCGGAACAATATGTTCAATTCCTTGAAAACACAATTAAAAATCAACCTCGCCATCAAAGAGGTCCACGTCACCACCAACCACGCCGCGCACATCACGGACAATGCGGTCAACAACCTCAAAGTTGTGGGGAAATGCCTCAAGGCGGATGCCCATCAGGAAACAAATAAGTTCAACTAAATAAAATAACGCGACAGCGGGAATGTCTCTGAGATAGAGACATTCCCGCTTTTATTTCATCCACTCTCGCATACACAAAACTCCACCAAAAGAAAAGTTCTATTGGTGGAGTTTAATGCTAATCCAAATTTTACTTTTAATCGTGGTAACGAGAGAGAAGATTGCCATCGGCATCAAAATGCAGTTCATTTTCTTGATGACGATTAGTCAACTCCACTTCATATCCGCGACGGTTTTCACGTTTAATGCTCTCTACATCATCTATGAGATTATTATCTTTCAAATACTTGTAAGCATCTTTAGGAAGAAAATCCTTTACCAACTTTGCCGGAAGCGGATTATGGCTCTCACCATCTGCCTCATAACAATTATAACGCGAATCAAATTTGAGATCCACACCATTGGCGAGTTCAATCTCATAGTTGCGAGAACGAGGACCTTGTTCTACCTCCACAATACGTTCATTCCCAAAGTATTTTTCCACATAATTTACAATCTCCGTTGGAATTGCCTGGCTCTGGTGAGGGCGGCGAGGGGGATTGTGACTTTGGGCAATAGCAGTAACAGCTACACCGATCATCAACAGCACTCCGACAAAGAGCGCGGATACTTTAAAACTTGTCGTCTTCATAAATAGTCAGGTTTTTAATGGTTATTACTTAATTGGTTATATTATTTTCAACAACTTGACACTACCCGATGTTTTCTGTCATAGTCTCAATAACAACTACCAATAAAAACAGAAGCAGTCTCATCATAATGATGAGACTGCTTATATTATAAAAAGTTTAATCGGTATCGTAAAATTATTTCAACGCTTCTTTAACGGCTTCGTTAGGAACCATTTCTTCTTTGAAGCAATAAGCACCGGTCTTAGGTGATTTCACCATTTTGATGACCTTGCTATAGGTACGACCTTCACCTTTTTGAAGTGATGCTACGGTTTTCTTTGCCATATCTCAGTATTATTTAATTTCTTTGTGAACTGTTACTTTCTTAAGGATTGGGTTGTATTTTTTAAGTTCCAATCTGTCGGTGGTATTTTTTCTGTTTTTTGTAGTGATATAACGAGAAGTGCCGGGCATACCACTTGCCTTATGTTCGGTACATTCAAGGATGACTTGTACGCGATTACCTTTAGCTTTCTTTGCCATCTTCTTAGTATTCTAAATATTTGATTTCTGTTAAATAACCCTTTGCTGCAGCAGCTTTGATTGCAGCGTCAAGACCGAGCTTGTTGATTGTACGAAGTCCGGCAGCCGATAATGTGAGGCTGATCCACATTTGCTCTTCTACCCAATAAAATTTTTTGGTGAAGAGGTTTACATTAAATTTACGCTTAGTGCGTCTTTTTGAGTGCGATACGTTGTTACCAACCATCGCTTTCTTGCCTGTGATTTGACAAATTTTTGACATGGCTGTTTTTTATTTATCTTGTTATTTTTAAATTAACATTTGGTTTCTGTGGCACGCCATCTCAGTTCTCATATCATCGCTAAGTGCATCATTCAAAGCGACTTTACAGGATGAGCCACAAAACAGAGTGCAAAGTAACAAAATTTTCCTCACATACACAAATTTTTCAACCCTTTATCCGCCTTTTATAGATTATTTCACATATTCACTTTTTTATTTATATCTAAAACAACCTTGCATACATCAATCAATCGTTAAAAATCTTCAGATATACACATTCTATTTCTTGTTAATTTTCCATAATGCGACAAACATCCGTCATATAAATTATTTAACTTTGCATCTCTTAAAATTTAACATACATCAACCCTAACAAAAACTTATGATTAATCGACTTTCTTGCCTATTTACTATTGCTTCACTATGCCTTGCATTAAATGTATCAGCGACAAACAGCTATGGCCTTCCAGAAAATTGCCAAGACGGAACAATACTACATTGTTTTGATTGGTCTTTTAACCAAATTAAAGATGAGTTGCCAAACATAGCGGCAGCGGGGTTCACATCGGTACAAACATCCCCAAGTCAAGGCAACGCAGGCGATAATGCCACATGGTATTTTGCTTACCAACCTTATGATTTCACTTTTGCGGCAGGTGGACTCGGCACAAAACAAGATTTAATAAATCTCTGCACCGAAGCCGACAAATATGGAATTAAAATCATCGTCGATGTAGTTTCAAACCACCTCAACGGGTCAATGGACTATGTAAATCCCAAATGGCGCGACAACCAATACTGGCACACTCACGGCAGCAACATCGATTACAACAATCGCTGGCAAGTCACCCATGGCGATATAGGCATGAGAGACCTCAACTCAGAACATGCGACAGTATATAACGCAGTGCGTGCCTATGTCGATGAGTTGAAATCCTACGGTGTAGATGGCATCCGTTGGGACGCCGCTAAACATATCGGTCTCCCCTCTGAGCAATGCGAATTTTGGAGAGCTGTAACTCAAAATTCCGACATGTGGCACTATGGCGAAATCCTTATTGGCCCAACCGATGGCGGCGGACACGATAACCTCATGAAAGAATACACCGACTATATATCGGTTACCGACAATGTATATGGTAGAGATATACGCAACTCCATAAAATCGGGCAACGCCTATAGCGGCTATGGCAACTGGACAACCCGCGGCATAGCAAGCGACAAAATCGTATATTGGGCGGAGAGCCACGACACCTACGCCAATGACGGCGGTTATGGCGACGATTCGCGCGGAGCAAGTGTAAATCAGATAAATCGCACCTACGCACTCTTAGCCTCTCGCAGTGGTGCAACAGCATTATATCTCTCTCGTCCCACTTCAACAAGTTCCAATTCTATCCGTCTCGGACAAAAAGGTGGCGTTGACTTTAAGAACAAAGAAGTGGCTGCCGTAAATCATTTCCACAATGCGATGTTAGGACAAAAGGATTATTACGTGTGTGAAAATGGCGTAATGGCAGTGTGCCGCGAAAAAGGTGTAGTTGTTGTAAAAGCATCAGGCAGCGGTGCTGTGTCTATCACAAATGGCGGTAGCACAGTCGCACCCGGCACATATAAGGATGAAATCACCGGAAACATTTGGACTGTTACCGCCACTAAAATCACCGGCACAATCGGTTCTACCGGCATTGCAGTGATTTACAATCCCGATGGCTCAATACCCGACAACCCATCAGGAAACACCCCCGGCAACAACGACGATTCTGAATTGACCGCATATTTTGACAATGCAAACAGCAATTGGAGCAATGTATATGCCTATGCTTGGGACAACAACGGCAGTGGCGAAATCCTTGGTACATGGCCCGGCTCTCAAATCAGCTTTGATAGCGCATCAGGATATTACAAAGTAACTGCCGGCACTCAAGCTACAGCACCAATGATCATCTTCAATAATGGAACCGGAACGCAAACAGCCGACCTCTCGTGGATAAACAATGGCATATATACCTCATCGGGCTACATCGGTTTATTTGGAAGCGACAACAACGAAGATAAGACCGAAAACAAGTGGACATGCTACTATAACGGCACTAATTGGGGCAACTCAACAGTATATGCCTACGCTTGGGACGCAGGAAACGGCGACAAAATCTACCTTGGCACTTGGCCCGGCACTGCAATGACAAAAAATGCAGATAACATGTGGGAAATCTCATTTACAACAACCGACAATCTCATCACGCCAATGGTTATCTTCAACAATGGTCAAGGTGGTGGCTCAAACCAAACCGCCGACCTTGAATTAAAGAATTATGGTGTCTATAATTTCAACGGTTGGGAATACACCGGCATTGAGAATGTGTCAGATGCTCAAGAATTGAAAATCTATGTATCAAACGGAGTCTTGATTATCGAATCCCCTATCGACACACAAGCAACAATTACTCGTGCCGATGGCGTTTCTAAAATAATATCTGTTAATGCCGGCATTAACTATATCGACAACCTCACTCGTGGTTTCTACATTGTAAATCACACCAAAGTTATCCTATAACCAAAAAAAATACCACAATACGCAAGAGGATATGCGATTGGGCATATCCTCTTGCGTATTTCATAAACTTGAACACAACTAATTATTTCACATCTCTGCAACAGTTGACTCTGAAGTCATACGTTTCACCACCGATATACTCAGCTCATACAGCATATAAACCGGGACGGTAACAATGAGTAATGTAAATATATCTGTCGATGGCGTAATTATCGCCGCAATTATCGTAATAATCACAAGTGCATGACGTCGATACTGCTTCAATAGTAACGCATCTATCAATCCCATTTTTGCAAGAATAGTAGCAATAACCGGCAATTGAAACACAATCCCCATCATCAACGACAACGTTGTAAATGTGGATATATAGGACGTAAGAGTGATAGTATTGTTGATTGTGGGATCGACTTGGTATGTAGCCAGAAATTGGAATGAGATTGGAAATATAATGTAATAACTCATCAATAACCCAAGTATAAACAAACCATATACCACCCCGGCGACAACGATTGAGTACCGTTTTTCCTGCTCATAAAGAGCCGGAGAAATAAATCTAAACAATTCAAACAATATATACGGAGAAGATAACAAAAAAGCCAAATAACACGACGTTGAAATATGTGTCATAAATTGCGCTGATAATTCTGTACTTATAAGAGGCACATTATATGCATCAAACCGAAAATCATACCCTATCGAGTCCAACATGTTTTCCACAACTCTAAACGTCACAAAATCGCTCGTGTGAGGAGCAAGCAATATACCAAACGTCGTCTCTTTAAAACAAAAGATCACTATACCGAGAGAAATAACAACACCAACTATACGAAAAAGCATCTTGCGCAAAACCTCAAGATGCCCTCCCATTGTCATCATTGCCGATTGTGGCAACTGATTATCATTATACGTTTTCTTCATTTGGCGTTTTATCATTTTGAGCCATTGCTTGTTGCGCTTGTCGTTGTCGTTCAATCTCTTCAGGAGAAGGCTCATTCATGCCTTGTTTAAAGCTTCTCACTCCTTGCCCCAACCCTTTCATCAGTTCGGGTATCTTTTTACCTCCAAAAAGCAACAATACAAGTACGCATACTACAATTATCTCAGTAGCACCTATCGCACATAAAATTCCATTCATCATTCCGACATTTATTGAGTTACCAAATATATTTCACATGTGCCAAAATTTATCTCCCAGTGACCACTTTCGGCACCTTCCCACGCATATTTTTGAGCCATAGAGTCCCACCATTGTTGAAACTTAGTACCGGTTTCACCAAGATCCTTCACAAGTTTTTCATATAACTCACTATTGTCAGCGGTGAGAATTTTAGCCAACTCATTTAATCCATTTCGTCGTTCAAAGAGGCTTTGTATTTCCTTCTTTTCAGCCTCAGTCACTTTTCCTACTATCTTTTTCATAATTTTTCTTTTTTCTCAAATGGGTCTAAATAATCTATTTCGGGAATTTTTTTATTAGGGAGAAATTGTCCATTGGTGCGAATGTCGGCAAGCAATTCACGTGACGCATTACGCTCAATGTGTGCTACGACACACTGCTCATGACTCGGCGTATTCACCTCATAAGTCATCTTACGGTTAAGCCATACACAACGCTTGCATTGATAAGCATCGCATTTGCGACACAACGGAGCATGGTCAAGATGATAAAGTTGTGGATTTTTTATTTCCAAACCATTTTCCAAATCGCCAACAGAATATTTTGTTGCACCTAATCCAAAATTCTCATCATCGCCGGCGAGATAGAATGCCGGACACACATAGAACCTACCATCGGGAGCAAGAGTTACCGACTCCCAACCGGCATTGCAATTATTCATCTTGTCAAGCATCATGCGATCGGTCAACAAGTTGAATTGCACCGCGTGACCGGCAATATAACATTGCTTGATTTTAACAGCAAGTTCACCAAGGATGGATTTGTAAGTAGCAATATCAACATCTGTAAAAGTTTCAACATCGGTAATAACCATATTCAGTCGCGATACTTCATCAAATAGCGGAAGTAACTCTTTATAGTTGGCAAACAAAGCAGTTTTATCGGTACGCAAAACATATATGACTGATTTATCAACCTTTATGCTTGTAATATCTTTCCATTTGTCAACCACTACGATGTTGGCTTCGTTGAATTGTGACAATGGTTTGATTTTAATATGGTCAATAGTGTTTATCTCCTCTTCATATTCTTCGGGTAATTGATAGTCGGGATAAACCATTTGCACCATTAGGTTTTCTTTCATCGCATAAAGAATACCAGCCTTTAGATCTTCAAGAGAGATGAGTTTATGCTCAACTTTGTGATTATTATAATGGCAATAAGACACCGATGTGTCATCAAGTTGTATTATCAAGTATTGTAACATAGCGATTAACAGATTTCGGTTTTGACATTCTTTTTATTGCGTTCAAACTCTTCACGACGTCCCTCCAATTCCAACTTGCGGAATAGTTTGTTCCAATAATAGTTGTTGGCTCTCACTCGCGCTTTGTGCATTTTACATATCGCGGTGGAACGTTGATAGATAGTGGGTGTATCGGTAGCATCATAGTTTTCGCCTTGACACCATGCACAACCGCTTGCCACCTCACAATCAATACATTCTTGAGTTGATTGAGTGCAACGATCAAGTGTGAGAAACGGGCGGAGTTTGTTTTTGTCAATACCGTCATGTATATTACCGATAATCCAAGCCTTTTTATCTCGCAATGAATATTGGGCAAATCGAGTGCATGGATAGAAGTTTCCGGCGGCATCAATTGATAGCATGCGACCGGCACCACACCAATTGTTATTCCTTTTTATTGGGTCTAATGGCTTCCCAATTGTTTCATCAAAAAATGAGCAAGAGGTATTTTTGTATAAATTATTATCAATGATTGTATCGGCAAGTTGCATCAGTTGTTCTTCAAATAATATATCATCATTAATTTTAAACACATTCTCAAATACACAATTAATATGTATTGTTTGTATGCCTAATTCATAAATATGCAATACACTTTCAGCGATATAAGGAATATCCTCAGAACTAATTGTTACTTTAGTAGTCGCATTTGGAAACTGAGCCAACCATAAAGGTATGTTTTTTACAACATCATCATAAGAACCTTTATTTGATTGTTTATACACCCTATTTATATTGTGTTTTTGTTTGGTTCCATCAATTGTTATTGTGACATGAATATGTGACTTATTTTTTTCTATGAAATTTTGTACTTTGTCGGTTTGGTAATTTAAACCATTTGTAGTAAAGGCTAATTTATAATTATTAAACCAACGATGTTCTCTTTTATACAATTCAAGTTTGATATAATCACAAATTCTGTCGATTAGGTCAATTTCAAGAAACGGTTCGCCTCCTATAAATTCCCAAATGACAGAATCCTCCTGAAAATCCTGTTCATTATCAAGGATATAATCAATAGCGGTCTTGGCTACATCCCAAGTCATGCGCTCTTTCTCATTTTTACCAACGAGATAACAATATTTACATGCAAGTTGACAATCCTTTGTTACAATAAAGGTAATTGATTTATTCATAATTAATGACTAGACATACCATAAAAATAAAAGAGGAGTGCCGCAGTTGAACTGCACCCCTCTATTTGTACTAACTGATTAACTCCTAGCTGTTGATTCACAATATGACCAACAATCGCCCCCACATCGACTTTCACAATTATCTGTGCACCCCCCATCGCAATCTCCAGAACAACTACTTTGGCAACTGCCTGAGCATCCATTTTTACATCCATCTGGCTCATCATCTTCGTCGCAAGATGTCAAGAGTGATTGACCAATGACCATCGCGCCAATAATTGGTAGGGCTGTTTTAGCTGCTTTGCGGAAAAAATCACGGCGTGATTGTAATTCCTCTTTTTTGTTTTCTTCTTTCATTTCTTTAAAGTATTAAAATAGTGCTTAATAATTTTTCAGCAAAGTAACACATTAAACTTATGAAGTTACAAAAATTCGTGTCCCCAATCGGTTAACATGTAAACCAATCAATGACACAACTATATATTTGCGATTAAATCACATACACACATTAACAAAATGTCCGCTATAAAACTTCTATAAATTGCATTACAGTATTAACAATTTTGTGTATATTTGCAGTGCTTAGTCGCCCATAGCGTTGGGCGGGTGGGCAGCTAAATATCTGAAAGACGTTTACAGAGCGTATTCTTAGGAGCATCGAATCTCACAAATTCAAACCCCTTCTTTGATAATACAGCAACGTAAGCGCCTATGGGAGGTGTTTTATATTAACATCGTTTAATCGCTGTTGCATAACCGCAACGACGATTATAGTGTTTTATATACATCACCGGCGTGGGCTGCTGAGTTGCTTATCTTCTTGGAGGGGAGGCATGTGAGAGCCTGATGTTCCGGAGATGAGCATAGTACCAGACTCCTCACGCCTTTTTTATAACCGCTGACTGACAAGGAGGAGCGCAGTCACAAAGAAAAACAAGCATCTCTCACACATTATGCACATCGGAGAAGAGATAAAATTGACGATGAAAGCACAAAACCGCACCACGGTGTGGCTTGCTCGGCAATTGTCATGTTCACGCACCAATGTCTATAAAATCTATGCGTCACAATCGCTTGACACCAACACCTTGCGACGCATCTCGGTGATACTTGATGTCGATTTTTTCGCTATGTTGTCAACCGAACTATCGCTACACAATCCGAATTAAGAAAATTTGTTGTATCTTTGCAGAAAATTAAAACAATGACAAAGATGAAAGAAGTTGTATTAAGCGGAATACGTGCCACCGGTAATCTTCACCTTGGCAACTATTTCGGCGCGCTAAATAAGTTTGTGAGAATGCAGAATGATTATGACTGCTTGTTTTTCATTGCCGACTTGCATGCTCTCACAACTCACCCCGACCCCAAAACATTACATTCTAATGTGAAAAACATTCTTGCCGAATATCTCGCCGCCGGTATTGACCCCGACAACGCAACCATATTTGTGCAAAGCGATGTGCCTGAAATCTCAGAAATGTATTTATTGTTGAACATGCACGTGGGTATCGGTGAATTGATGCGCACCGCGTCATTCAAAGACAAAGCTCGCAAACAACTCGGCATAAAAAGTGAAAACGAAGATATCGAGAAAGAAATCATCGGCAATGAGTCAAACAAGCGTGTAAACGCCGGCCTGCTCACCTACCCCACCCTTATGGCGGTTGACATCCTTATCCAAAAGGCTAATAAAGTACCTGTGGGTAAAGACCAAGAGCAACACTTGGAATTGACTCGTCGTTTTGCTCGTCGCTTCAATTCATTCTATGGCGTTGACCTATTCCCCGAACCTGCCAACTTTGACTTTGGCGGAGCACCTGTAAAAGTTCCCGGTCTTGATGGCTCAGGCAAGATGGGCAAAAGCGAGGGCAACTGCATCTACCTGATTGACGAAGAAAAGGTACTTCGCAAGAAAGTGATGCGTGCAGTAACCGATGAAGGTCCCAAAGAGCCAAACTCACCGGTAAGCCAACCTGTGGAAAATCTTTTCACACTCATGGCTCTTACATCTGCGCCAGAAGTCGTGCAACAATATCGTGACGCCTACGCCGATTGCTCAATACGTTACGGAGACTTGAAAAAGCAACTCGCCGAAGATATTCTCAAAATCACATTGCCAATACGCGAGCGCATCATTGAAATTCAAAACGACGACGCATTGTTGAGTCGCGTTGTGCGCCAAGGTGCGGAAAAAGCACGTGAACGCGCATCTCAAACCCTACGTGAAGTGCGAGAAATCATGGGTATCAAAAAATTCTATTAATCGAAACAATAAATACCCATTAATAATATATAGGAGTGGCGTGCGCCACTCCTTTTTTTGTATCAACCAAAAGATAAACAAAAAACAATTTTCTGAAAAAATAATCACGATTGGAAGTTGAGATTTATGAATTATGTATTACCTTTGAAACAAAAATAAAAAAACGAGAAGTTATGTCTATTTTCTCATACAAACAACTATGGTTAGGATCCAAGGACTACATGATGATAATCTTTGGCATCGCACTATACGCATTCGGATTTTGCGCATTCATCCTCCCCGAGGAGGTAATCATGGGTGGAGTCTCCGGGATCGGTTCGCTTTTATATTTTGCGTTTGACATACCGGTCGCAGTTACGCAATATGCCCTCAATTTGGCATTGCTCGCCGTTGCCTATAAAATTGTAGGAAAACAATTTGTATTGCGCACCATTTTTGGAGCGACAGTCATTTCCCTCATGATAGGTATCATGCAACCGCTATTCCACGAATTGCTTGACGGCAAGCCTCTGATGCAAGGCGAAACATTCATGAACGTCATCATTGGCGGTATTTGTTGCGGATTAGGTATTGGCATCGCGTTTGTTCACAATGGTAGCACCGGAGGTACCGACATCGTAGCAGCAATGGTCTCAAAAAAAAGCAATGTGAGTGTAGGACGAACCATGCTTTACACCGACTTCCTTATTATATCATCATCATACCTGCTATTCCATGATGTTGAAAAGATTGTTTATGGACTTGTTGTGCTGTTTATGGCATCGTGGGTCGCCGACCAAATCATCAACACCAATCGCCAGGCAGTGCAATTCACCATATTTTCATCAAAATGGGAAGAGATTGCTACAGCGATAAACAACGAAGCCAACCGCGGATGTACCGTAATAGATGGCACCGGTTGGTATAGCAAACAAAACGTAAAGATGCTCATTGTAATGTGTCGAAAGATAGAATCAGTAACGATATTCAGAATTATCAAGTCAATCGACCACGAAGCCCTTATAACCCAAGCCAACGTAAACGGAGTGTATGGTAAGGGGTTTGACGAAGTGAAATTGAAGATGAGACCACGTCAGCAATCATCAACCACAACTTCTGATCAAACCAGTTCTCCGGTAGAAGAAGTATCACCGAGCGGACACCCGAAATCATTAGCATAATTTTTGACAGAAAAAACAAAAAAATATGTTGTAGTTACTATAATCTTATTATATTTGCAGTGTAATTTTATTGACACAGAAAACCAAGTTTGATTAAAAAATATAACAGTTATGATATACAACTTTCGTTTAGTATCGGATGAAGTTGATAACTTCAAGAGAGAGATTAAGATAGATGCCGACATGACATTCCTCGACCTGAAAAATGCCATCTGCGATGCCGTTGGTTATGACAAAAATCAGATGTGTTCATTCTTCCTTTGCGACAATAGTTGGGAAAAAGAACGAGAAATCACTCTTGAGGATATGGGGTCGGATTCTGATCAAGATGTGTGGTTGATGGACGAGACAATCATCAGTGATTATGTAGAGGACGAAGGACAACGTCTCATGTTCACATTTGACTACCTTACCGATCGATCTTTCTTTATTGAGATGAAAGAAATGATTACCGGCAAAAACTTGAAAGACCCTGTGTGCACACTTGCTTTAGGTCAAGCCCCGGCTCAATTTATCGACATCGATGAATATGAAGCTAAGATGGAAGCCAAAGCGGCTGCATCGGTAGAGGATCTTGATGAAGAGTTTTATGGTTCTGACGAGTTCAACGAAGATGAATTTGACGCTGAAGGTTTTGATGAAATGACTTTTGACGAGAAGTATTAATAACACAATTATATCTAACATCGAATTGCGGTGAGTGGTCCATGGCTTCTCACCGTTTTTTTGTTACAACTATACCAAGACTACATCGCCATTAATTTTGGACAATGTTGCGGACCTGTTCGACAAAAAAACAGCGTGCAACCCGTCACAGGCTACACGCTGAAAACATTATGAAACAAAATTACTTACTTATTTTACTTCTTCAAAATCCACGTCGGTTACGGTGTCGTCTTGCGCTCCCGCATTAGGAGCTCCTGCACCGGGATTAGCCCCCGGATTGGCTCCGGCTTGCGCTTGAGCGTTGTAAATATCTTGTTGAACCGCAGCAAACGCCGATTCGATTTCCTTGATTGCAACATCAATAGCCGCAATATCTTGAGCTTTATGAGCTTCTTTGAGTTTAGCAACAGCCGATTCGATAGGCGCTTTCTTATCTGCCGGAAGTTTATCGCCGAGTTCATTGAGTTGCTTTTCGGTTTGGAAAATAATCGCATCGGCTTGATTAAGCTTATCAATGCGTTCTTTTTCCTTGGCATCGGCAGCGGCATTGGCAGCAGCCTCATCTTTCATGCGCTTGATTTCGGCATCGCTAAGACCGCTTGAAGCCTCAATGCGGATGCTTTGTTCCTTGCCGGTGGCTTTATCTTTGGCTGACACATTCAAGATACCATTAGCGTCGATTTCAAATGTAACTTCGATTTGAGGCACACCGCGAGGAGCGGGATTAATTCCGTCAAGGTGGAAACGTCCAAGAGTTTTGTCATCTTTTGCCATTGGGCGTTCGCCTTGAAGCACATGGATTTCAACCGAAGGCTGATTGTCGGCAGCGGTTGAGAACACTTCGCTCTTACGAGTAGGAATAGTAGTGTTAGCTTCGATGAGTTTTGTCATCACGCCACCGAGAGTTTCAATACCAACTGACAAGGGCACAACATCAAGAAGAAGCACATCTTTAACTTCACCCGAAAGCACACCACCTTGGATTGCAGCACCTACAGCCACAACTTCATCGGGATTAACCCCCTTAGAAGGAGCTTTACCGAAGAATTTTTCAACAATTTGTTGAATTGCGGGAATACGAGTAGAACCACCGACAAGGATTACTTCATCGATTTCGCTCGCTGACATACCCGCATCGCGAAGAGCTTGTTCGCATGGAGGAATTGTAGCTTGGATGAGACGGTCGGCAAGTTGCTCAAATTTAGCACGAGTAAGAGTTTTCACCAAGTGTTTGGGAATACCATTAACCGGCATAATATATGGCAAGTTGATTTCGGTACTTGTAGTGCTTGAGAGCTCGATTTTAGCTTTTTCAGCAGCTTCTTTGAGACGTTGGAGAGCCATTGGATCGTGACGCAAATCTACGCCTTCATCTTTCAAGAACTCATCGGCGAGCCAGTCGATAATCACGTGGTCAAAGTCATCACCTCCAAGGTGAGTGTCACCATTAGTTGACTTCACTTCAAACACACCGTCGCCAAGTTCAAGGATAGAGATATCAAATGTTCCACCACCAAGGTCAAATACTGCGATTTTTTGATCTTTGTCTACCTTGTCAAGACCATAAGCAAGAGCTGCCGCAGTAGGTTCGTTTACGATACGTTTTACGGTAAGACCAGCGATTTCACCGGCTTCTTTTGTAGCCTGACGTTGAGAGTCATTAAAATAAGCAGGCACAGTAATAACGGCTTCAGTAACTGATTGACCGAGATAATCTTCGGCAGTCTTCTTCATTTTTTGAAGAATCATTGCAGAGATTTCTTGTGGAGTGTATTCGCGGCCATCGATGTCAACACGTGGAGTATTATTATCGCCACGCACTACTTTATAAGGCACACGGCTGATTTCATTCTCAACTTGATTGTAGGTTTCGCCCATAAATCTCTTGATAGAGTAGATGGTGCGTTTGGGGTTTGTGATAGCTTGACGTTTAGCAGGATCACCTACTTTACGTTCGCCACCGTCAACAAATGCCACAACCGAGGGGGTTGTATTACGGCCTTCGCTGTTGGGTATTACAACAGGGTCGTTTCCTTCAAGAACAGCTACACATGAGTTGGTAGTTCCTAAGTCAATACCGATAATTTTTCCCATAATAGTAAAATTTAGTTTTTATAGTTTTGTTATTAATTTCAATTTAAATTTTCATCGCCACAATCGCGATGACAGCCAAATAAAAAACAAATGTTGTGCCAAAAAGGTTCTACGCCACACAAAGCGCTACAAATCACCCCATTGCGCCATATTATAATTCTGACATAGCAACTGACACAGGTCTGACAAACGCCCTTAAAACTGACAAAACTTGCTACATCCGAAGGCCACAACCACACAATTCCCCCTATCTCAAATCATTAAGTCTTTTAATCTACTTTACTTGTTGAACCCACCTATCACCCAACATGCCGTTAAACATCACATTATTAATTTTATAATATCGTTTTTTTTTGTATCTTTGCATAAATTATGCATAGCATCGCAGCGTAATGAGGCCTAAAATGCGCACATCCAGCACATTACACACTCATTGCGGAGCTAAGAATGTGCCCGGCTCACAAATCAACGATTTAAATCGGTGATATATCTGTCGATGTGACGCAGAACATAGTGCGATAATGACAGGAGCAACCGACAATCAATGGTGGGCAATGAGCGCGACATATAACCGCTCACTGATATTGAAAAAACAACTCGACCAACGAGAAATTCATAATTTCGTTCCGGTGCGCCACTCCGTCATAGTCAAAGGTACTCGCAAAATTAAAAAGACGATGCCGGCTGTAGCTAATTTGATTTTCATCTATTCTTCCCAAGATAAAATCAAAGCGCTCAAAATCGAATACAGCTATCTGCAATATCTCATCAAAAAAGCCGACGGAAAATCGATGCCGATAATCGTCCCCGAAGACCAAATGCGTGACTTTATCACAGTGGCAAACTCGACCGACGATAACCCCACGTATTTATCGCCATCGGAAATTGACTTAACCAAAGGTGAACGCGTAAAAATCATTGCCGGACCATTTGCAGGAGTAACCGGCATTTTCAAACGGATTAAAGGTTCTCGAGATCGGCGTGTGATTGTCGCAATCGAGGGAATAACCGCAGTTGCAGCGACCTCAATCCCTCTCGCATTCATAGAGAAAGCATAATATAATGCCAAAAGTCTCGGTCATAGTAGCGGTTTACAATGTTGAGCAATATATTGAGCGTTGCGCTCGCTCGTTGTTTGAACAGACGCTCGACGACATCGAGTATATATTTGTAAATGATTGCACTCCCGACAATTCAATGGCAGTTCTTAAAGCGACGCTATCGGATTATCCTCACCGACAATCACAAGTGACAATCATAAACAACCCTGAAAATCTCAAACAAGCAGGTGCACGCGCCATCGGGATGAAAGCCGCGACAGGGGAATATACGATACACTGCGACCCCGATGATTACGTTGACTCCGACATGTATGAGACGATGTATCTCAAAGCGGTTGAAACCGATGCCGATGTTGTTACTTGCGGGTGGATAATGCACAATGGCAACAACGTAAATTATTCCATCATGGAACTCAAATCCACCGGAAAAGCCTCATTGAAGTCGCTTGAATTTTCAATTTCGTTGTGCGACAAACTCATCAAAACGCGACTCATTAGCGACAATGAAATATACCCATATCCCGACATAAATTTTGGTGAGGATATGAACGTGACAGTCAGAGTGCTGTTTTATGCCGATAAAGTTGTGACATTGACCGATTATTATCCTTACCATTATATCTCCACCCCCGACTCTGCTACAAAAATGCCGGGAGTTGAGATTTTTGAACGATATTACAGCAAGTGCGCCGAGCGGCTTGTGGAGTTTCTGACCGAGAATGGAGGTGAAGAATATCGCGTGGTTTGCAACTATCTGAAATTTTATTGCAAACATCCATTGCTTAATAGCAATAAGACTCGCCAATGGTGCGAGACATGGATTGAATGTCATGCCGACATTGATAAATATCCACTCCCTGAGAGATACAAAAGACGCATGGCTTGGATGGCAAAACATCCTATAATTCTCGCAATTTATAACAGATATTTTTTGATGCGCTACAAATGGCATCAAATATGAGAACGTGCAATGCCAAAAGTCTCGGTCATAATAGCGGTTTACAATGTTGAGCAATATATTGAGCGTTGCGCTCGCTCGTTGTTTGAACAGACACTTGACGATATCGAATATATATTTGTGAATGATTGCACTCCCGACAATTCAATGGCAGTTCTTAATGCAACGCTATCGGATTATCCTCACCGACAATCGCAAGTGACAATCATAAACAACCCTGAAAATCTCAAACAAGCAGGCACACGAACCATCGGAATGAAAGCCGCAACGGGAGAATATATGATACACTGCGACCCCGATGATTTCGTTGATGCCGACATGTATGAGACAATGTATCGCAAAGCGGTTGAAACCGACGCCGACGTTGTTACTTGTGGAATTAGACGCCATACTGAGAGCGGATGCAACAATGAACAAATCATATTTTGCGAAAATGGGAAAGCGTCGCTTAAAGCTATGCAGTTTTCGTTTGCGTTATATGACAAACTCATTCGTAGCGCAATCATTCGTGACAACAAAATATACCCCTATGAAGGGATTAATTTCTCTGAAGACTTGAACGTTACCGTGCGTGTACTATATCATGCCGACAAGGTCGTGACAATGACAAACTATTATCCATATCACTATAATCGCTCAAATCTATCGGCAATAAGTCGTACTGACGAACTTGTCCTTTTTAATCAACACTATAAACCATGTGTTAATCGCATCTCGGACTACTTACAACAAACAGGCGACAACGGATTTACAATAACTTGCAATTATCTGAAATTTTATGCCAAACGATTTCTTCTCAACAAGAATCAGACTCGCCAATGGTGCGAGACATGGGCTGAATCTCATGCCGACATTGATAAATATCCATTCCCTGAGAGATACAAAAAACGCATGGCATGGATGGCAAAACATCCTCTAATTCTCGCAATTTATAACATATATTTCTTGATGCGCTACAAAGCGCATAATATATAATCATGGCAGAACCAATAAGCGACAACAAGCGTATAGCCAAAAATACAATGTATTTGTATTTCCGTATGCTCATCACCATGGTGGTGGGGCTATTCACCTCACGAGTAATCCTAAATACTCTTGGTGTAGAAGATTATGGAATAAATAATGTCGTCGGTGGTGTCGTTGCAATGTTTTCACTTATTTCCGCTTCAATATCCGCTTCAATCAGTCGTTTTTTAACATTTGAACTTGGACGAGGAGATATAGAGCAGTTGAAAAAAGTGTTTTCCACATCTGTAACCATACAATTTATCCTTGCCGCAATAATAATTATCGTTGCAGAGATTGTCGGCATCTGGTTTATCAACAACGAACTTGTTATCTCCCCCGATAGATTAGTTGCAGCTCGTTGGGTATTTCATTGCTCAATAATATCGTTTGCAGTAGGCCTAATTAGTTCGCCATATAACGCATCAATTGTATCTCACGAACGCATGAATGTATTCGCATATATGAGCATATTAGACACTATATTAAAATTAGTTATAGTATATATGCTATACATCTCCCCATACGACAAATTAAAAACATTCGCCGTTTTAGGTCTTGCCGTCACAATTTTAATGCGAATACTATATGGATGGTATTGCAAACGCAACTTCGAGGAATGTACCTACCATTTCACTTTCGACAAAAAACTCTTCAAAAGCATGTTCGGATTTGCCGGATGGAGTTTTTTTGGCTCCGGCTCCTATATCCTAATGACTTCCGGAGTGAATATCTTAATTAATTTATACTTTGGCGTAATTGCTAATACCGCACGAGGCATTGCTGAGAGTGTTAATGGTATAATTTCGCAATTTGTCAGTAACTTTACAACCGCATTAAATCCATCAATAATCAAATCATACGCACAAAATGATTTTCCCAAATTATATTCACTTATTACTAATGGCGCAAAATACTCATATTTAATGATGCTGTGTATCGCAGTTCCTTTTTTTCTTGAGGCAGAACCGATACTAAAACTATGGCTAAACATCGTACCAAAATATACCGTAACATTTGTTCACCTAACACTAACAATGTTTTTAATCCATAATATCTCAAACACACTTATAACAGCAATGTTGGCAACAGGTAAAATTCGGAATTATCAAATTATTGTAGGTGGCACCGGTTTTCTTGTATTACCAATAACATATATACTTTATCATTTTGGATGCAATATCGAAAGCGCATATTATGTAACGATAAGCATATATATAATCCAACTTATATATAGATTATTCTTATTGCGTAATATGATAGGGCTTCCAATTAGTTTATTCTTAAATAAGGTTATTTTAAGAATTACACCTGTCACTTTTTTTGTATTTTTAATTTGTCACTATGGCTCTACATTTATTGTAAATCCAATAATTAGAGTCATTTCTGTTGGAACAATCAGTATATTCTCCACAATCCTTTTTAGTTTTATTTTTGCATTAAATAAACATGAGCGTTCAGTTTTTAAAGATAAGTTGTATTCTTATATTATAAAATTCAAAAAATGAACCTAACACCACCCATTTTTATCGGGACATTCAGACATTCAGATGAATTAGTTCTACAAGAAATAATCAAAAAATCATTAGACTGTGGCATCTATGGATTTGACACCTCTCCAAGCTATAATACAGAAGTTTCTCTTAGCAAAATTTTAAATTCAGAGTTATCATGTCGGAAAATAAAACGAGAAGACATTTGGATTAGCGATAAGATTGATTGGTGGCAAATGTATAATACAAATGGCGTGATTTCTAAATATGTCGAAATTGCACTACAAAAAATGGGAATAAATTACCTTGATATTTTACATATCCACTGGCCATTTCCTCAATATCTCAAAAAGACGTGGATAACATTTAAAGAACTAAAAGATTCTGGTCTCGTAAAAAATATCAGCCTAAGCAATGTTCGAGTAAGACATATTAAGGAACTTATTGATAGTACAAGTATTAAACCAGACTTCATTCAAATTGAATGCCATCCACTTAGAACATGCAAAGAAGAACTAACCTATTGCAAATCTCACGACATAAAAGTTCAAGCATACTCTCCGGTATGTCAAATGCGCAATGAAATCAAAGAGGATATTGGGATATCTGAAATATCCAAAAACCACAATAAAACAATCAATCAAATCATTCTAAAATGGCATATACAAAATGGAATAATACCTATTTTTATGACCTCAAAAATTCATCGGGTACAAGAGAATTGCGACATCTTTAATTTTAATTTAACAAAGAACGAAATGGAATATATTGACTCATTAAATCAAAACTATAAGATATTCGTAGAATCAATCTGCTGTCCGGGATGTTAATTCAATAAAGACACAATGAAAATAAAAGTTATACTACTCATACTAAATACTATAATCTACTTCTTTAGCATCGCATTAGGTATTATCATAACCACGATGCTAATTATTACCTACATACTAAATAGATATTATAGCAATGTAATTAGTAACCAAAGTTTTAATTTTGCGACAGACAATCGTCGCAATTTTACGCATCTGATTATCGGGAATAAAGATACCTCACAACAATACAACAACTCACTAAAATTTATCGCACCTCAAAGGAGTTTATATGCCAGTTATATTATCATACAAACATATTATAGTCTATTACAAGAAGATGGAATCAGTACCATACATATTACATATTCCAATAAATACATCTCTAATTTATCCTTATTAGATTTTAGGTTAATGCATCCGATTACTAAAGCTCAATTAGGATACATTTCAAAATCACACATATCCGATCGTTTTCCATTTCTGCACGTATTACATAGTATATGTAATTATAGACTTCGGAGTAAATCTTCAGAACAATATAAGATAACATCTTTAAAAAATGAAATCATTCAATTTTGTTCAATTAGAAATATCTCTATTAAATTTTATGATACTGCACAATTATGACACCAAAGTATTATTCCTCAGAACGCAATATCCAGATATTAATATCGCTTTTAAAACATTATAACATTAAAAAAGTTATCGCATCTCCTGGAGCGACAAATGTATCATTTGTCGCAAGTATCCAACAAGATGACTTTTTTGAAATATATTCATGCGTTGACGAACGTTCTGCGGCATATATGGCATGTGGAATGGCAGAAGAAACAGGCGAACCGATCATAATAAACTGCACCGGAGCTACTTCATCGCGAAACTATATGCCAGGGTTAACAGAAGCTTATTACCGGAAGCTCCCAATTATAGCGATAACATCAACTCAAAATATCCTAAGAGTTGGACATCTAATCGCTCAAGTAACAGATCGATCTAAGAAACCATCAGACATCGTCATAAAAGATACATACATCAATATAATAAATACTGCAAATGAAGAGCGAGATTGTGTTTTAAAATTAAATGACATTTTACAACATTCTATCGAACATTCTGGTCCGGTACATATAAATATCGCGACAACATATAGTCAAGACTTTTCCGTTAAAGATTTACCCAATTGCGATATTATAACACGAATAACACACCTAAACAATACCCCAACATTAAACAATGGTAAAATTGCAATTTTCATTGGTTCTCATAAACCATTTAACACCAATGAAGAAACTGCAATTGACAATTTCTGCGCGAGATATAATGCAGTCGCATTTTGCGACCACACAAGTGGATATAAAGGAAAATATCGTGTGTTATATTCGTTAGTTGCAGGACAAAGACCTATTTCTAACAATTTAATGGTTGACACATTAATACATATTGGAGAGGTTTCAGGAGATTATTACACATTACGAATTCAACCTAAAGAAGTGTGGAGGATTAACCCCGATGGTGAAATGCGTGACACCTTCCGAAAATTGAAATATGTTTTTGAGATGAATGAGATTGACTTTTTCAATCATTATTCATCAAGCGCTACTGCTGAAAATAAATCATATTTCAACTCTTGTCAAGATGAATTAAAAGAAATTTCAACAAACATTCCAGAACTTCCATTCAGCAATGTATGGATTGCGCAACAAACAGCACATCGCATCCCTCAGAATTCTGTATTGCATTTAGGAATACTGAACACTTTACGATCTTGGAACTTCTTTGATGTTGACAAAAATGTCCGAACCAACTGCAACGTTGGAGGTTTTGGCATTGACGGCATATTATCAACTCTGATTGGAGCATCGCTCACAAATCCTCATAAATTATACTTTGGTGTAATCGGTGATTTAGCGTTTTTTTATGACATGAACGCATTAGGCAATCACAATGTCGGGAATAACGTTAGAATTATGCTCATTAACAACGGAAGAGGTACGGAATTCCGGAATTATGACCACCCAGGGAATGCATTTGGAGATAATGCTGATGCATATATTGCTGCAGCAGGGCATTTTGGCAACAAATCGGTTCAATTAATACGCCATTATGCTGAAGATCTTGGCTATAAGTATTTAACTGCAAATAATAAAACATCCTATTTAGAAAATCTTGATGAATTTTTAGCGCCATCAATCGGAGATAAGCCAATAATTTTTGAGGTGTTTACCGATAGCACTGATGAAAGTGATGCATTAAAAGCAATACGTTCTATTAAAATTGAAGAAATATCCACATCTCAAAAAATTAAATCAGGCATTAGAAACATCATCGGAGATAAAGCAGTAAAAGCAATAAAAAAAATAATCAGATAAACAGATTATGCGAATAGGAATACTTACATTTCACAATGCCGATAATTATGGCGCGGTTTTACAGTGCTACGCACTTCAAAAAGCATTGGCGTCATTAGGACATAACGTATCAGTTATTGATTATCGCAACAGTTATGTAGAGAACTGTTATAAGCTTACTCCGATATCTCATTTTATAAGATGCTTCATCCACTCATTTAAAATCGAGCCTTGGATGAAAAGCCAAATAAATCTACGCATCAAAAAACGAAAATTCAAAAAATTCCGCGCTAACTACTTAAACATTAAACCAAGAGATGACAAACAAGATATTCCACAAAATTTTGACGCATACATAATTGGGAGTGATCAGCTTTGGAATAAATGTTGTACAAAAGAATTTGACCAAGTATATTTGGGGAACTTCCATAAGTCAAAAAACAGCAAAATATATGGCTATGCAATAAGTGCCAATCAAGATACCTTGAACTCATTAGGCATTAATAATCTCAAAACCATTGCGTCTCGTTTTGAAAAACTATCATTTAGAGAACAGAAGTTTCAATATCAATTCAACAATCTCACAAATATTGAAGCTCGCATAGATATAGACCCAACTTTATTGCACAATAAAGAGTTTTGGGACAATCTTACCAACAATAAATTTTCGAGGGACAAATATGTTCTTGTTTATGAGCTACTAAAAAATCCCTTAGATAAAGATGCTATCACTCGAAAAGCGACTGAATTTGCGAATAAGCATGGTCTATCAATCATTGATATATCAAAAAGCAATTATTCTGTAAATGAATTTGTATCATTGTTTAAATATGCAACATGTGTATTTACAACGTCATTTCATGCAACTGTCTTTGCTTTAATTTTTAATAGACCACTATATAGTTTCAAATTAAATTCTGTAAGGGACGAACGCTATGTTAATCTTCTCACAGAAGTCAACGCCCAAAATGCTATTGCAGAATTCACCGATGAACCTGATGAGTTCCCTGATATTAATTATCAAATAATAAACGCTAAAATTGAGGAAATGCGACAAAAGTCCATTGACTATTTAAAATCAATACACTAAATCGCCTAAGAATCATTTCACATGCCTAAAGTTTCTATTATAGTACCGGTATATAATACCGAGAAATATCTTACTCGTTGCATTGACAGTATATTAGCACAAACATTCACCGATTTTGAATTGATTCTTGTCAACGATGGAAGCAAAGACAATTCAGGCAAGATATGTGATGAATATGCTCAAAAAGACTCCCGCATCATAGTTATTCACAAAGAAAATGGCGGAGTAAGTTCTGCCCGAAACAAAGGTATCGACGTAGCACAAGGTGATTGGATTTCTTTTGTTGATAGCGATGATTGGATTTCGTCAGATTTTCTTTCATCATTCACTTATGACGCAGACCTAATGATTTGTGGAATTGAATTATTTGGGACAAAACACTCACAGCAAATCCCGGCTTCTCAACATCTACAAAATACAACTGAAATATACACATGGTTGGCATCAAATTGTCATCGAGGATATGTTCCATCTCCTTGGGCAAAAGTATTTAAAACCTCAATTATACAAAATAACAATATCACATTTAACACGAGTATCATTAGAGGTGAAGATGCCATTTTCAATTTTGACTATATTCAATACTGCGATTCAATAAAACTTTTCAATATCGCATCATACCACTATTATTACATTACAGAAATCACATCTATCGGATCTAAATACGCAATTTCAGCACAAATATACTATAATCACATTTGTGCATTACATAATTCTGTTTCTAATTTGGAGCATCGGTTCAATCAAAAACTCACATTAATAAAGAAATCACTTTTTGGTCATCTTCTTCCATTTTTTTATTATTATATTGAGACTTTATCAATATCAGAAGCCCGAAAAGAACTTAGAGAATTTGCCAAATATAAATTATATAAATACTGTGGTAAACTAACTTGGAAAGAATATATATATCTACGACTAATTACATTTTCTCCATCATTGTTTTATCATAGAAGATAACAACCTATGGCTAAAGTTTCTATTGTAGTCCCTGTATATAATACCGAGAAATATCTTGCTCAATGCATCGATAGTATTTTATCACAAACATTCACCGATTTTGAATTGATTCTTGTCAACGATGGAAGCAAGGACAATTCAGGCAAGATATGTGATGAATATGCGCTGAAAGACTCTCGCATCGTCGTAATCCACAAAGAAAATGGCGGAGTAAGTTCTGCCCGAAACAAAGGCATTGAGATTGCACAAGGAGAATGGATTTCGTTTGTCGATAGCGATGATTGGATTACTCCGTCATATTTATCTGATCTTATTACCGATATAACTTCAAGTTTTGCCGATATTGTATTACATGGAAGAATTAATGTTTTATCATCAAACGAGAAAATAATAATTAAACCAAATAACGATACATACAGTGCCACAAATGATTGCTCAGAATTTTTCAACGAATTTAATATTTTAAAATTTTGTGGCCCTGTCTCTAAGTTATTCAAACTAAGCATTATTCGTAATAATCATATCAGGTTTAATGTCTCTCTTAGAATTGGGGAAGATTGTGATTTCTTATTAAAATACTTAAGTAATTGTAATTTGATTAAAACTTCAGAAACAGCTAATTATAACTATTTAATCCATAATAGTTCTGCATCACACAAATTAAATTCATTCAAGAATGAATTAGATGAACTAATCTACTTATCTGAAACGTATCATACGTTTTCTATGTCAAAAAAAGTTTCACAATCGTTTTGGCAACAATATAATAAAATGGTAACACTTAGGATAGAACGCATATTGTTTTCAATATACAACACTAACGATTTAGATATAGCGACAAGATTGAATCAATTAAATAAAATTCCGGATAAATTCATACAGATATTTCAGAAAACGCACAAACCAGAAACTAAATTTTTACAAATAGTCAAATATCTGTTTACACATAGACATTTCAAAACATTAGATTATATATTATCACTCAGATTGAGACGATGATTACTTCAATTCGAAAATTTCTATGGCGCATTTTAGGCATTGATTATAAACATATCCTAAAAGATATCGATCATGTATATTTAAGTGAAGATAAATATACTCAGATTGGGAATATGAGTTATAACAATAATGCCATTGTTTATCGCTGGAGCGATGAACCGATTATAATCGG
>JAFQKI010000018.1 GCA_017396945.1 Muribaculaceae bacterium
CAGAAGAAGGAGTGACCTCAATAAGATTGGTGCGTGTGATTGAGGGAGATCGCATGTCGATTTCAAGTTTTGTCAAAGCCACAGATGGGGTAAATGTCATCCACAATTTGTCGGGAAGGCTGTAGTAGTCAAGAGTGTCAGTGATTTGAACGTATGCGCTACGAGGACTTCCGTATGTGAACGATATAGTGCCATCTTGCGCTAATGTCGCGTTAGAAATGCCACTTGGACCTTTTGCGGTCCATACGTTGAAATCCAAGGGATACATTTTTGGTGCGTCGGCGATTTCGATGGTCACGGTTGTGACATCTTCAAAGTCTCCGATTTTTCCGGTCACGGTTGTTGTGCCCTCTTTCAACCCTTTCAATACGCCATTCTCGTCGATTGATACGATAGAATTGTCTTCAACAGTCCAAGCGATGTGTGCCGGGTCGTAAGTGTAAATGTTTTCACCGATAGTCGCGGTTACTTCCATGGCGTATTCTCGAGTAGCGTCAATCAAAAGTGGCTTGATGCGTATTGCCATAGCCGCGTCGGCGATAGTTATTTGTTTGGTTACAGACACGCCGTTGAGTGTTGCGGTGAGATTGCCTACACCGGGATTTCCGGCAGCGATGAAAATATCTCCATTACAAGTTCCGACGTTGGCGTCACAAGATAATGTAAAACCTTGAACATCTTCATCGATAAGGTCTCCATATTGGTTGTAACCGAGGATTTTAGGGGTGTAAGAAGAGTATGGAGGGGCGGTCAATGTTACTTCGTCAAACGCGAGTCGCGCTATTACATCATCTTGTGGCGCGATTGAATACAAGAACCATCCGTTAGCAACTGAGCGTGGACTACTTTCGGTGGTTTTATTGATAACTTTTCCGGCGACCATCATTTGAGCAGATCCTCCGGCATCGACATTACAAAGGTTGGCACAGCCATAATGTTGCATAATTTGACACATTACGCGTGTGTTGCAACCTGCTGATTTGCCATAGACGGGATCGGTTGACTTGTCGATAACAACAATAAACAATTTCTTTCCGTCGGCACTACATCCATAGGCAGTGCGGGAATATATCTGAGTGTTGTAGCTTTCATCATCATTGCGACCAGTCATCTCGCCATTGAGCATAACAATAGCATTGCCACCGATAGCTTGCTCGATAATTGGGGTTACTCCATCGGCTGTTGACCATGATAAATTGATAGTAACTTGGTCGCCTGCAACGAGAGATGCGAGAGATGCATTATTGTCACCACGACCAACAAGACATAAATCATAGCTTCCAAGTGTCCCGTTACTGGCATTGGTTTTCACTTCTTGCACGGTACAAGTCATAGGTTGACCTGTCATCCATTGTTGACCTTCGTTTATTTTTAAATAAACTTCAGTGGCAACACCACTTAATACATTCCAATGTTTTTTGCCATCATCACCTTTGTATTGCTCAATGGGCATGAATGTCTTTGAAGTTCCATAATAGCTATTGTAAAGACAGATTTCGCCATCGCGAACGACTTTGTTGGCTTGGTGAATGGTCAGTGTACCTATTTTGTCGCTTGATACAGAGCCTGTAAAGTAAAGGGATTCAATCCAAAGTTTTTTTGATGTGTCAACAGCGATAACACCGGTACGAGACGGGCCGCCGTCCCATTGGTCAGAGTGACCATTGGTTTCGGTGATGATTTTTCCGTTTCGGATATTGGCATTATATGTTGCCCCAATAAGGAGATCGCTATAAGGTTCTTGGGTTGATACACACCAGAAATTGCCATTGGCACCTGCAAGTGGACGTTTTGTTTCGGTCATTTGACGTTTATATGCGCTTGCTAATGACTCAGTTTTAAATAATGTTTCGCTTGCCTGAGTGGTCTCAATACGATTGTATGGATTACTCATATCCATAGTCAATATATTGACATTCAGGGGGTAATCAGGTATGCGTAATCGAGTATAATGAACACCGGGACCTAAATCTCGTTCAATTAAAACATCTGTCTGATAATCGACATCGTTAATTTTAATAGTTTCGGCACTTGTGGTAATCGAAACCGCTGCTGTCATCGCAAGAACAGCCGAAAACAAACGTTTCATAGTGGTATAATGATTTAGTTATTAAGTTTTATGTATATAATGCAAAATTAATACTTAATTTAATAACTAAATCATTTTTTCTTAAATTTTAGTTGTTCTCCTGCTATTTATTGTTTGATGTAACGTTGATGCTTGAGCCTGAAGAGTGGGTGGTCAATTGCGGAGCATATTGGCTTTGTAAAGTAGCCACTCCTGATGAATATGTTCCGGAGTTGTTGACATACATTTCATAATCAATAATATATGTGCCTTTAAGCAGATGGGTTACATATATATTGGTGGCTGCATTGCGGTTTTCACGATAAAAGTACAATCCTTCAGAATAAATGGGTTTAGGTAATTGCTCAACCGGCTCAAAACAAGCTGCTCGTTCATCAACAATTGATACATATTCCATTTCTCTTGAAACTTTTATAACAAGTTGGATTTTCACTCTGTCGCCGACTCTCAGACTATCAATTGTTTCCCATTCATCAGTTTCTGTGACATAGCGATAAAAACGTTTCTCAATACTAACTGCGTCGCTTGGCACGGCATCAATGTCGGTCATATTTCCACGGTATTGGCTAATAACGCTTCCCCAAGAGGGATATCCAAGAGGCTTTATTATTGATAATGTTTTGCCCGATGGAGAGAGTGAGGAAATGTTGGTGCGGAAGTAACCGGTGGCAGTTTCAATCGCTGTTGGAGTTACAACATTATTGCCAATTGAAATTGTTGCTCCCTCGGCAGGACGAGTCCACTGGCTTCCAGATAAAAGTATGGAGGCAATAGCACTTGTAGTGCTTACCGACGATCCCCAATTGTTTGCTTCTTTTTGAAGAATGAGCCATTGGCGTATCTTGTCTATTTCGGGACAATTGGGTTCTACCGCATTAAATGCGTCGAGAATTATTGAGCCTGCGGCTGCTTTTTCCATATAGAATTCATCGTTTTCAACTTCGCTCCACCACATTCCTTTTTCTTGTGATGATATCGCAAATTCACGAATAGAGTTGAGAATTTCTCGTGCGGTCGCATTATATCCATTGGCGTTAAGAATGATTGCCGCAATAGATTTCTCTATTGTTGTCATTTTTCCCCACTCCGATATGATGTGTTGCAATTGAGCTGCTGTGACTTTTGATGCTGCGGTTGATTGCTTTATCTCAGGGTAGTAGCTACGTGTGAGCAGATAGTTGGTATAGTCGCCCTTGGGATATCTGGTAAACTCTTGGGCATAATAACGGTCAATGAATAATACGGCATTTTTAATCATTTCATTGAGTTGATTGTCTGAACGCAAGAAGTTTAGTCGCTTTAATTGACCGAAATTGGCAAGAATGTTTAATGTTGCCCACACTGAGGCTTTATCGCATTGATCAATCCATGCCCAACCTCCACCATTGCGTTGTAATTTTGCCAATAATTTGATGTTGGTTTCATAGGTCTGGTTAATTTCATCTTTGTTAAACAATAAGGCGAGACGCGTCATGCGCTCAGTGTCATTCATTGCATCGGTAACCCATGGGCTTGCATTGAGAAGTGTTATTTTTAAATCTTGGTTGCGTAGAAGCATAGAAACCAATGTTGAGTCGCTTTGGTCAGACGCAAGCCATCGGTGGATTGCCATTGAGATATCCTTATCATTAACAACGATACCTTGGGCCACAGCTGCTGAAAATATCGCACCGGCAGCTCCCATTGATGTGGTTTCTTCACATGCACGCAAGCCGGGTAGGGCTGTCACTATATACCATGTGGGATTTTCGCAAAATTGTAAAGTGACGCGAGCGTCTGTTGGTATTTGGGGGAGTTTAGTCTCATAACGACTTGTGTCGGCTGGGATGTAAAATGTTTTACTCTCAATTATCGGTGATGACGATGGCAGTATAGGAATGATAGATTGCTCGCCATCGGCAAATGTTGAGGAAGAGGATTTTACACGATAGCCAATCATTGTATTGTCAAAGGGGGCTGTGATGTCAAATGGCACAATTGCTGAACTATTAGCTACGATAGTGTCCACTTGTGTGTAGTTTTCGATAATCTCAGATGTTAGAGGATTAAACGATTCAACCATGGTGGTAATTACAGCAACATTATCGGTATTGTTCATCACTGACGCGAGTATAGTCGCTCTATCTCCTGCTCGAAGAAAGCGAGGCATGTTGGGTTGCACCATAACCGGCTTGTTTGAGATGATGTCACGATTGAAAGTAGCCGTTAATAAGTCAGAGGTATAGGCAATCGCTTTAAACCGCCAAGTAGTGTTGGTATTGGGTGCGATAAATGAGAATGTCAAGTGTCCATCTTTATCGGTTGTCAACATCGGTCGGAAAAACGCCAACGGCGTTTCTGCGTCACGATAAGAGAATTGATGTTGATTTGAATAAGAATAATCATAATCATCTTCATTGTAAACTGCCCGAACTGCATAATTTAATTTTGTCTCGGTTTGTTCTGTTGCGACCGCGAAATCGAGGGCTTCTTCATCCTCAACAATTAAGGCTTCGGAAGCAGAGGCACTATTGTAGAGACTTAAAGTTGCACCAGACATGCGGGGTGTCCAATGGCTAAAATTTCCCATAGCAAGGTTAATCCCATAGGTATTGAAGTCGGGGTCAACTATTTTTTTGAAATTGCCATAAGATGGAATGTTTTCTGATATATAGTAGTTGTTGCTGTATCCAATTTGTGACGAAATGCCAAAGTATTGGGAATTTGACCGAGAATTAAAATTAAGGTTGAAAAAATGTGACATGATATTGTTGGGAGCAACATCTTCAATAGCTTTGGAGTACATGTCAAATAGCATTGCGGCAACAACTCCTTGATTGTCGTTGTTGGCAACACGGAAACTCCACTGCTCATTGCCGCCGGGGATGATGTTATCTCTGAACGATTCGGCGACTATTGAAATCTCAGGAGTGATAACCTTTTTTGAAACAGAGATAGTAAATGACTCTGAGGAATAATTATATGTAGTCATTAATGAAATATAGGCGTTTGTAATGCTGTCGGGTAGCGCAACATTCAAGCGATGTATCCCCGCCTGGATGTTTAACCATCGTTGTTCAAGAATAGAGTCGTTGTTGTATAAGGTGTATAATACATATCCTGATGGTGCTATAGTGCCATAAATAATCTCAGCGGAGTTGCCTGAGTAAATTTCGAAGTTTGATGTCGGAACCCACAAAGGTCTGTCAGTCGGGGGGAGTGAGTCATCTAAGCGATATAATACAATTGTTTGGGCGACGGGTTTTGCTAATTCTTGATTGTTTAAATGGAATACAATCACATATTCTCCACTTGGTACGTCAGAGAGATTGAGAGAGAGTTGCCCATGATTAAACGAGCCTGATTTTATGATTGTGCTATCGGGAGTTCCATAATTGCGATAGATGTCATAGTATAATGTTGTGTCGATTTTATTGTAATTTAAATTAACTACTTCTATGTCAAATTTAATAGGATCTACGGCATTAAAAGTGGCGTTGAAATCCTTGAGTGTAAGGATGTATTTTGTCCCGGTTCTAAACTCTCTTGAAGATGATTGAGTTTCTCCTGAGATTGATGTTACTGTAATGTCGGCACTAAGGAGTCCTAATCCATTGGGATCTTCTGATAGGATCGCCGCGGGTATTTCAAACGAGAAACTGCCGTCGGCAGAGGTTTTTGCGTCGGCGTGATAAAACTCATCGGTTGCTCTTGTCCAAAGATAGGATTTTGAGGATAGGATTAGTCCTACATTGCCATCGGCAATTGGAAATCCGGAATAGGTCTTTGCAAATCCTTTTATTGTTACATCTCCAAGTGATGGAGTGCCACGCTCGATGTCGGTGATTGAGACTTGGAATGTGGGGAGTTTGTAATCACTTACTTCAAAACGATGTTCTCCAAAAGTGTAATCTTCTTCGGAAGATAACGTAGCATTATTTACGACGCTGAGTGTAAAACGTCCTGAGAGTGATTGCTTGGGTAAGTGGAACTCTCCGCAAATGCGACCAAACTCATCGGTTGTTGCTTCAACCTCGTATATTTTTTGATAGTTTGCGTCATAGAGCAATACTTTTACGGTGAAGTCTGTTAGTAATTTGCGCTCATTAGAGTTGTATGAGTATAGGATTGCACTCCATTGCGCCGTATCTCCATGGTGATATATCGGGAGAGAGGTAAAGCACTCTGCTTCGATAGTGGTTCTTTTTTCAGATTGATGATTTGATGATGTATAAAAGGTTATTCTATTAGAATAGTGGTCAATACTATCATTGACAATAGCTGTATAAGTTTTCTCCGGTTGAAATTTGATGTCTGAGATTGCCCCATTTCCGTTGGTGGTAAGAATAGAGGTAAATTGGATTCTTCTGTTATTGGAAGTAAATAGCACGGGGACATTCGGTGCTGGTTTGCCGGTTTTGGGATTAACGACATAAACTGATTCGGAATAATCGTAGGTTGTAGTAAATAAGTGGTAATTAGAGTAATTTGTAAATCCATAAATGCGTGTTTTTGCTGGGAGTGTGTTTTCAGAGGTCGCAGTGACAACATAGTATCCCGGCGAATTTAACTTGACATAAATCGTGGTATCTTCTTTAAATGGCGCGATTTTGTCGGTATTGAAATCAATAGATTGAATGGTGTCGCACTCATTTAGTGTTGAAAGAGAAATGCCACCTGTAGAGTTAATGATATTATCGATGTATTTATCATTAATGCGATAGATGTTTATGGTGTAATTGGTTGCATTGTTGTTGGTTATATCTATTTTTAAACTATCGCCGAGTGCAACTGATCGAGGGGTTTCTACATCGATAGCAATTTCCACATGTTTTTTTAGCAGATATTCCACTTTGTCGTTTAAAAAGAAGTTGGGAAACAGCTCTAAGCGTTTTTGAAGATCGTTATATACCCATTTCAGATTATCTTCGTTTTCTATTCGAGCAGAACTATAATCGATTATATTGAAAAGCACTAATGTAGCATATTCAGATTGTTGTGTTTTGTTATAAAGTTCTTTTAGTGCAATGTCAACAATACTGTCATTGCAGTCGTCATATTCCATGGCGGCAAATCTGATGCGATTTAAATCACAGTTTATGTATGGAGCCGGATTACCCTGATGAAATTGCAATAGCTTTTGATATTGTTGATTGATGAATAATTCGGTTTCACCAATATCAGATGTTGATTGTGAGTTTATAAATGTAGTTGTTGAGCTTCTCCACTCGACAGGTAGGTCTTCGCAATTAATGTTAGCGATGTTGCTTAAATTTGTTATGATAGAATTGGCAATAAAATCGTATAGGGTGGGATAGAAGATGAATGTGTATTCATCGGTGGTAACAATATCGGCATACTCTTTTAATTGAGCAGATTGAAGTGGCGTGATATCACTAAGAGCATCTTTGCTCAATGAGAATACTTTGTATTTGAATTGTTCTCCGCTCCATTCGGTGTAATCATCAGGAAGTGGAAGTAGCGGAATTTCTCGTTGGTCATATTGCCATTGATTATTGTTATATAGGTCTGTATATATATCAATCAATAATGTGTTGAGCAGGGCGCAAGTGCATGGATTTTTCTCTTCAGATAGAATTTTTTCAATGCGGGTGATTACATTGGAAATGTTATCTGGAGATATCGTGGTTTGAGCTATTGACCAATCGATTAATGCTCGCATAGTCGCCTCGCTGTCGCCTTTTTTTAAGGCTCGTTTTAGATCTTTATCGGCTTGCTTTGAGACCGTTTGAGGGTATGCAAAGTCGGGAGATTTAACCTTTGCCGTTACTGATGTAGATGAAATGAGCGCAACAATGACACAATATATTTTTAAAATATAGCTTCTCATAAGTAATATGTTTTTATAAATAAAAGGTCTTAAGCCATCGATGCTTAAGACCATGTGATTGTGTATTGAATTTTAATGTTGGTGACGACGGCGATGATGCTCCTGCATGATGTTTTTGGTGAAATCGCGTTCAACTTTCATGAGTTGGAATAATTGTTTAGGGGTCAGAATTTCTTTGAATTTGTCGAAATACTGTAACCTGATTTCGCTTTCTTTTTTCCCTAACTCAAATAATGCGTGTGCTGCGGTTTCATATTCAATGTCAGATACAGATTCAGATTTTCTGATTTTGCGTTCCAATTGCCGAGTTTCGCGATTGAGTTTTAATAACTCATCATCCATTGCGTCATAGATTGGGAAGAACTCTGTTTGTTGCTCTTTGGTCAAGTCCAATTTCTCAGTAAGAAACTGGTGTTTGTAATTTCGCATTTCGGCAAACCAACGTTCTCTTTCTTCGGGAGTGGGACGATGTTGTTGTGCATTTGCTGTCAAAGAAAATGCAAAAGCCAAAATTAGAAGTATTAATGTTGAGCAACGTTTCATATCGTTTCTGTTTTGAGTGGTTATTAATATAATGAAGCGATGTCAAAACCATCTTCATACATATCTTCCATTAAGTCATATTCGTTTACCCCATCCATGTAATAGTCATCGACAAATGTTTCATCGCTTACGGCCTCGGCAAGTGTTTGATTGTTTTCAAAACTTAAAGGTTGTGTTTCGGGCGTCATCATTGTGAACATTTTAATCATACACCATACGCCACCAAACATAGCTGCCATATAAACGTAGGGACGTATCTTTTGCCATGTTGATTTTGGGGCAACTGACTCAATGTTGGTCTCTTTTTCGGGAAGAGCTTGAGTCATTTGCGCGACAAAGTTATCAAAGTAACCATCGGGTGTTGTCATTCCTGACTTGCGCCCGATTTTGTTTAATATGTCGCTATCCTCTTTCATATATTTATGATTTTCTATTTGCTTTGACCAACTGCCGATTAAAAGGTTTAATCATTATCAGAAAAAAATTGCTCGATTTTTTTTACTGCGAGATGATATGAGGCTTTGAGAGCTCCGACAGAAGTGCCTAATATCTCTGACATCTGCTCATATTTCATTTCATCAAAGTATTTCATGTTAAATACCAATCTTTGTTTTTCCGGTAATGTGGCGATTGCTTTGCGCAGTTTTAACGCCAACTCGTCGCCATCAATATAGTTGTCGGCTTCAATTGTGTTAATCAAATGAGACTCTTCGTCGTCAATTGAGATATTTAAACGTCGGCGTTCACGTTCTAAAAATGTGACACTCTCGTTAATTGCGATTTTGTAAAGCCATGTTGATAATTTGGCGTCCCCTCTGAAGTTGTCGATTGCGCTCCATGCTTTCATGAAAGTGTTTTGCAACAAGTCATTGGCGTCGTCATGATTGTTTACCATGCGACGTATTTGCCAGTATAAAGGCTCTGAATATATTTTTATAACAGTGGCAAATGCCTCACGATAAGTGGTCTCATCGCGCAATTGTGCGATAAGCCCGGCATCTTCTTTGAAAATATCTTTGCCACTCATGCTATAAAATTATTTTGAGCGGTAAAATTAACACTTTTCTTTTACTTGACAATAAAAATGATTGTGAATAGATGTAAATCCATGGAATTGTTGTAACTTCGCAATAAGAAATGTGTTATTCTTAGAGAATGGAACAGGTATTGACGTTTGATGTTATATTGGTTGCACTTGGGTTGACGTTGGTTGCCGGTTTGGCAACCGGCGTGGGTAGCTTATTGGCTTTTATGACAAAAGCAACTAATACCCGCTTTTTGGCGGGAGCGTTGGGCTTGTCGGCAGGAGTGATGATATATGTGTCATTTATGGAATTGATTCCTGAGGCGTTGGATAGTCTTCAGGCTGTATATGCCGAGAAAGAAGGAATGATATATATGCTTATCGCTTTTTTTGCGGGAATGGCTCTGATTGCGTTGATTGACTTTTTTATTCCGGAAGATGAGAACCCTCATGAATTTCATAATATAACGACGGTGAAACGCGGAAAGGTGAAACGCACCGGGTTGATGCTTGCGCTCGCGATAGGGATACATAATTTCCCTGAAGGGATGGCAACGTTTATTGCTGCGCTTGATGGTATGGATGTCGCGGTGCCGATTGTTGTTGCGATTGCCATACACAACATTCCGGAAGGGATTGCGGTATCGGTTCCGATGTTTCATGCAACCGGTAGCCGTCGCAAAGCATTTAAATACTCGTTGTTGTCGGGCTTGGCAGAACCGCTTGGCGCGGTCTTTGGCTTGGCGTTCTTGTTGCCATTGTGGACTCCGACATTTAGCGCGTTATTGCTTGCCGGAGTTGCCGGTATTATGGTTTATATATCTCTCGATGAACTCCTTCCCGGAGCCGAAGAGTATGGCCATCACCACTTTGCGATTAGCGGTGTAATCCTCGGCATGCTCATAATGGCAGGCAGCCTGTTGATGTTTTAAGGATTGAAAACTCATCACTATATTTAGTGATTGTGGGTGCGAGAAATAAGTGTTAACTTTGCGCTTGAAATTCGGTATGAGGTTGTTGCGCTATTACATATTAGTGATATTGTCGGTTGCGAGTTTGTGTAGCAATGCAACCGATGGTTTTGTTTCTGAAGAGGAGTTGCAAGAAATCACAATTACTTCAATGAAACAGATGCGTAAGAATCCGGAAAGGGGTGACGGTATGGCAACGGTTCTTTCTGATAGTATTATTGCAAGATATAATATTGCTTCAATAAAAAACATCAGCAACATAACTCCCAACTTTTATCAACCAGACTATGGCTCTCGCATGACATCGACTATCTATGTCAGAGGGCTTGGCGCACGCATTGATCAACCGGTAGTAGGGCTAAACGTAGATAACGTGCCTATTCTCAATAAGGATAATTATGATTTTGATTTGATGGATATTTCTCGCATTGAGATGTTGCGTGGCGCGCAAAGCACTCTTTATGGGCGTAACACAATGGGAGGTCTTATCAATATATACACGTTGTCTCCCATGAAATATCAGGGAGTTCGCTTTTTAGGAGAGTATGGCAATGGTAATTCGCTTAAAACGGGGCTGTCTTATTACGAGAAGTTTGACGACAAGTTGGGGATGTCGTTTAACGGGTACTTCACGATGACTGATGGTTTTTTTGAAAATATCAACAATGGTGAAAAGGTTGACACTGAGCGTCAAGGTAGTTTTAGGTGGAAAACAATTTGGCGACCTTCGCAACGTCTCTCGATAGAAAATGTTGCTACGGCACAATTGACACGTCAGGGCGGATATCCTTATGCCTCAGTCGCTACCGGAGAGATAAACTACAATGACACATGTTTTTATCGTCGCACAAGTATTGCCGATGGGTTGACAATGAAATGGGTTGGTGACAGATTTACATTGTCGGGAGTTACTTCGTTTCAGTATATTGATGACAATATGACTCTTGACCAGGATTTCTTGCCGTTAAGTTATTTTACTTTGACACAGGCAAAGCAAGAGTGGGCTTTGTCGCAGGATATTGTAATATCAGGAACAGAACGTGATTATAGTTGGCTATGTGGATTATTTGGCTTTTATAAGCGCACCAATATGAGCGCACCTGTGACGTTTAAGGATTATGGAATAGATCAACTTATAGAAAAGCATCGAAACGATGCAAATCCTCATTATCCGATAGCCTGGGATGAGGATACTTTTGTGCTTGGCAGTGATTTTTGCATGCCTACTTATGGGTTGGCATTCTATCACCAAAGTGCCTATCGCTTAGGTGATTTCACTTTTACGGCAGGCATTCGCTTTGATTATGAACGCACCGATCTTGACTACCATAGCTATTGCAATACATCATATACCGTATATGATTTTACAGATGGCGTAAACCTATATCCATACAAGCATGAGCCTGTTGTAATAGATGATTATGGTAATCTTGATAAGTCTTTTATTGAAATACTTCCCAAATTAACGGCGTCCTATCGTCTGCCATTAAAATCGGAATCAAGCATATATGCGTCTGTGGCAAAGGGATATAAAGCCGGCGGGTTTAACACTCAAATGTTTTCAGACGTGTTGCAACAACGCATTATGGGCATGATGGGAATAGGGATGAAATATAACATTGATGATGTTGTAGGTTACGATCCCGAAAAATGTTGGACTTACGAGGTCGGTACTCATTTAAGCAGTAATAACAACTCATTGTCGGCTGATATTGCCGCATTTTATATTAATTGTCGCAATCAGCAGCTTACGGTATTTCCCGATGGAACGACAACCGGACGAATTATGACAAATGCCGGTAAAACTCGTAGCTTTGGCGCAGAATTATCGTTAAGATATCGCCCGACCGACCGATTGGATTTTGTTGCATCTTATGGCTATACCAATGCTCGATTTGTAGAGTATTATAATGGTAAAACAGATTTTGGTGGCAATGTAATCCCTTATGCTCCCTCAAATACTCTATTTGCATCTGCGGCATATCGGCATCCGCTAAATTGGGGTTGGATTGAAATGATCAGTTTTAATGTTAACACCAAGGGGGTAGGAGAGATCTATTGGGATGAAGCCAATCTTGTGAAGCAACCATTTTATATGCAACTTGGAGCATCGTTAAGGTTGGAGCATAAAAATTATTCGCTCGATTTTTGGGGAGAAAATATAACATCCACCAAGTTTGATACGTTTTACTTTGTGTCAATTGGTAATGCTTTTGTTCAACGAGGAAAACCTTGCCGATATGGCATGACTTTGAGACTGAATTTTGAAACAATATAATTAAAAATAAATATAAGTAATATGAAAATTCTCAAACAATTGCTGATGATTGCCATTTTGGCAATAGCAACTACCTCTTGTGATGATCCAGAAGGATCGAGTGCAGCCTATGAGTATTCATACTCTGAATGTTTCAACTATGTGAGCAACAGACAATCCGGAAAAGGGAGCGTTTTTGATGATGTTAAATACATAATAAAATTTGAAATGCCATCTTATGAGGCTTCTGTTAAAATTATGGGGGCAAAGTTTAATGAACGTATGCCCGCAATCGATTTTGAACTATCTGGATTGAAGTGGTCAAACAATGCAAATGGAGTATTGACAATTTCAGCTAACGATGTTGTTCCGGTGGTTAATGGTCAGGCGATGTCTGAATATACTATCAATCAATTTAAAGTTGAGGTTTATGACCGATATGTGGTTATTGATGGGCAATTGAAAACTTCGCCAGTGTTTGTAATTCAATACACCATCGCAGAAATGTTTGATGTGACTGTTGTTCCTGAAGAAGTGCTTTATGTTGCTTCAACCGGTGTCTTGGATGTAGAGCAAGGTGCGCCATATTACAATAGCGATATGCTTTATTGGATTGAATTTGACGCTGAAACAATGACTGCCGATATTGAAATCAATGGGGCGAAGTTTGCCGAGGGTATGCCGGCACTTAACGATATGGAATTTAATGATATCCCATTGACACTTTATACCGGTGGATATTCATTGGCGGCAGATGCTTTAATCCCAACTATTATGGATGTCCCATATCCCAACTATGCAATTACCAGCCTGTCAGGAAATGGCACATTTGCCAATGGTATGGACTTGAGATTTAAATGCATGGATAGATATTCGGTGAACGCTTCGTTGTCAATTGTGGGGACAACCTCAAGCAACCAATTCTAAGTAATAGATTGAAATAGTAACGAGATAGTCGATTGTAAAATTCGACTATCTCGTTTGTTATGTGTAATAGCGTTTTACGAAAAAGGTTGTGGGTAGTGAAAAAAGTTTAGAAATTAAATTGTCAAAGATGCCGATTATTGCAAGATTTTGACTATCTTTGCATCTGAAAAATAGGGCAAAGATGCCTTAAATTTAATGTGTTGCAGTGATAATGTTATAGCTATCAGTGTGATAGCTGTTGCATTTGACTGTGTGCCGTGTTTTTGTAGAAAAAAAGAAAAAATAAATTAGATATGATATCATTAAGCATTTTCGGAATTGAAAACAATGCTCTGCTTGCAGTAGTGGCGGCATTGACCGGTTTTGGGCTTGTTGCGTTGGCAATGTGGCTTGCCGGATTGATTTCTCCCCGCTCATTTAATCCACAAAAGGGTGAAGCTTATGAATGTGGTATCCCCACTCGTGGTGTGAGCATGTCGCAATTTAAAGTAGGTTACTATCTATTCGCGATTTTATTCTTGATGTTTGATGTTGAAACCGTCTTTTTATTCCCATGGGCAGTGCGTGTTCAAGAAATGGGAGTTGATGGTCTCATCAGCATCGCTGTGTTTTTCGGAATTTTAGTGCTGGGTCTTGTTTACGCTTGGCGGAAAGGAGCTCTTGAATGGAAATAACAACTAAAAGCATGCCCTATGAGGCATGGAAAGACAACGAATATATCGAGTCTTTATTGAAAGAATTGCAAGAAAACGGAACCAATGTGATAGTTGGTACGTTTGACAAACTTATAAATTGGGGTCGTTCCAACTCAATTTGGCCACTTACTTTTGCCACAAGTTGTTGTGGTATAGAGTTCGTGTCACTTGGCGCGGCTCGTTATGATATGGCTCGCTTTGGATGGGAAGTGGCTCGTTCGTCTCCTCGTCAAGCCGACTTTATGATGGTTGCGGGTACTATTGTGCACCGCATGGCGCCTGTTATGCGTCGTCTATATGACCAATTGGCAGAGCCAAAATATGTGATTGCTTGTGGCGGTTGTGCCGTTTCGGGAGGACCATTCCGCAAATCTTATCATGTTGTTAAGGGTATTGACGAGATTGTTCCGGTTGATGTTTATCTCCCCGGCTGTCCTCCACGACCCGAAGCTATGATCTATGCTATCATGCAGCTCTCACGCAAAATGAGAGTGGAAAAATTCTTTGGTGGCGTAAATCGTCAAGAAAAGATTAAAGATTTCTTGGCGGCTCATCCCGAGGAATCATTTGATAAATAACAACGTGTCACATTATAAATAAAGAAAACAGACAATATCAAAGATATGGCAAACATTCAGGAAAAAATAGCCAAACTATTCCCCGAAGCAACTTTTGAGGAAAGTGATATTTTATTGGTAAACATTCCCGATGCTAAGTGGCACGATTTAGCCAAATGCTTGAAAGACGAGTTGCAATTTGACCAATTGGTTACAATTGTCGGCATGGACTGGAAAGAGCAATTGGGTGCTGTTTATTACATCAATTGTACCGCCAACAATACTCAAATATCAGTAAAAGTTATCGCAACCGGCGATCGTGAGAAACCTATGTTGCATAGTGTATATGATGTGTGGGCTGTCGCAACATTGTTTGAACGCGAAGTGTATGACTTCTTTGGCATTATTTTCATTAATAATCCCGATATGCGTCGTCTTTTCCTCAGTATAGATTGGAAAGGATATCCATTGCGCAAAGATTATGATGACGACCCTGCGTTAAATCCTGTGCCAAAAGAAAACGAGCGTCAAGAAGATATTACATACAGCTATGTAGAAGACGAAAAAGGCAAAGTCACAAAAAAAGAGGTTGTTGTATTTGAACCTAATGATTTTGTTGTAAATATCGGTCCTCAACACCCCGCAACTCATGGTGTGTTGCGTTTCCGCACAGCTGTTGATGGTGAAACAATCAAGAAAATCGATTTCTATTCAGGATATATACATCGAGGTATCGAAAAAATATGCGAGGGATTGACTTATCCTCAAACGCTCCATTTCATGGATCGTATGGATTACTTCTCAGGTCATCACTATCACCACGGATTGTGTATCGCAATTGAGAAAGCAGCAGGCATTGAGATTTCTCGTCGCGCACAAGTGATTCGTGTGTTGATGGATGAGTTGGCTCGCATCGCTTCTCACTGTTTGTTCCTTGGTACATATTGCATGGACTTGGGTGCCACTACAATGTTGTTCTATACATTGCGTGTGCGTGAACAAATCCTTGACATCATGGAAAAAACATGTGGTGCTCGCATGACATTCAACTATGGTTGTATCGGCGGTGTAATGCAAGACCTTCATGAAGATTTTGTAAAAGATGTGAAAGAATTGCTTGCGGTCCTTCCCAAGAATATCAAAGAATATAACGAATTGTTCATTGGCAACGTAATAGCTAAAGGTCGTCTTGAAAACATCGGAAATCTTTCTCGTGAAGATGCTATTGCTCATGGCGTTACCGGTCCATCCGGACGCGCTTCGGGTTGGGCTTGTGACGTGCGTAAAACTCATCCTTATAGCATATATGGTGAATTAGACTTTGAAGAGGTTGTTTATACCGAAGGTGACTCTATGGCGCGCACCAAATTGCGTATCGCAGAGATGGAACAATCGGCTAAAATCATTGAACAACTTATTGACAATATCCCCGATGGAGAGTATTGCGTGAAAGTTCCCAAAGTAATCAAGCTTCCTGCCGGCCGTTGGTTCCAAATGGTTGAAGGTTGTCGTGGTACATTTGGCGTGTATATCGAAAGCGACGGAACAACATCTCCATTCCGTTTAAAACTTGTTCCTCCTTGTTTGCCACTTGCAGGTGTGGTAGATTACATTACTCAAGGTCACAAAATCGCCGACTTGATTACCATTGGTGGTTCTCTCGACTATATTGTGCCTGATATTGACCGATAAAAAATAGAAAATACAGTAATTAAGAAATAATATGTACGATTTATCTTTAATAACCGATTGGATTCACAACCTATTGAGCTCGTTTATGCCCGGATGGCTTACGACAACTGTTGAATGCGTGCTCATTGGTGTGGGATTATTATTGGTATATGCATTGTTGGCATTGTTCTACATCTATTTTGAACGTAAAGTCTGTGCCGCTTTTCAATGTCGCCTTGGACCTAATCGTGTAGGACCATGGGGATTGTTGCAATCATTTGCCGATATGTTTAAGATGCTCATTAAAGAGCTTATTACTCTTAAACATATTGACCGCTTCTTGTTTGCTCTTGCTCCCTATTTGGTAATCATTGCCTCGATGTTGTCATTTGCAGTATTGCCTTGGGGTAATGGTTTGCAAGTCCTTGACTTTAACATAGGTATATTCTTTTTGCTTGCGGTTTCTTCAATCGGGGTATTGGGTATTCTACTCGCCGGTTGGTCAAGTAATAACAAGTTTACTCTTATCGGTGCATTGCGTTCCGGTGCACAAATGGTCAGCTACGAATTATCAATTGGTTTGTCGGTATTGACAATGGTTGCTTATGCCGGTACAATGTCGGTGACAGGTATTGTTGCCGCACAAGAAGATTTATGGTTTATATTCTCAGGTCATGTCCCTGCAATTATCGCTTTTGTAATCTATTTGATTGCAGGTACTGCCGAAACCAATCGCGGTCCGTTTGACTTGCCCGAAGCTGAAAGTGAGTTGACTGCCGGTTATCACACTGAGTATTCCGGTATCCACTTCGGTTTCTTCTATCTTGCAGAATATCTCAACCTATTTATTGTTTCAGGTGTAGCTACATTGCTATTCTTTGGCGGTTGGATGCCATTGCACATCCCTGGATGGGACGGATTTAACGAAGTAATGAATTATATTCCCTCAGTTGTATGGTTTGTCGGTAAGGCTATCGCATTGTCATTTATTATCATTTGGTTTAAATGGACATTCCCACGTCTTCGCATCGACCAACTTCTTACTCTTGAGTGGAAATACCTATTGCCTATCAACTTGTTCAACCTTGTGTTGATGGTACTTGTAATCGTATTTGGTTGGCACTTTTAATTAAAACAGATAAAACTCTAACAAGATAAATTTCGTGAACATGAGCGAAAAAATTGGTAAAATAGCCCAAGTAATCGGACCGGTTGTCGATGTTGTCTTTGAAGGTGAAGGCAACGAAGTTCCACCGATTTATACCGCATTGAAAGTTGATCGTCCCGATGGTACAGAATTGGTACTTGAGGTAGAACAGCATATTGGAGAAGACACCGTGCGTTGTGTTGCAATGGATGGTACTGATGGCTTGCGTCGTGGTATCAAAGTTGAAAATCTCCAACGTCCGATCGCAGTACCTACAGGAGATCAAGTGAAAGGTCGTCTCCTTAATGTGGTTGGTGAGGCTATTGACCACTTACCACAACTCAACAGAGAGCAAGTGCGCCCCATTCACCAACCTGCGCCGGCATTTGATGAGCTTACTATCGGGACAGAGATTCTTTATACCGGTATTAAAGTGATTGACTTGCTTGAGCCATATAGCAAAGGTGGTAAAATCGGGTTGTTTGGTGGTGCCGGTGTGGGAAAAACCGTGCTCATCATGGAACTTATCAACAACATCGCCAAAGGTCACAATGGTTTCTCTGTGTTTACCGGTGTAGGTGAGCGCACTCGAGAAGGGAATGACCTTCTACGTGAAATGATTGAAAGCGGTGTAATGAAATATGGCGACAAATTTGCCGAAGGTATGGAACGTGGCGAATGGAACCTTGAAGATGTTGACATGGACAAGGTCAAGGAATCGCAAGCCGCATTGGTATTTGGTCAGATGAATGAACCTCCCGGCGCGCGTCTTCGTGTTGCATTGTCGGGATTGACTGTCGCTGAGCAATTCCGTGATCAAGATGGCGGTGGCAAGGAAATCCTATTGTTCATCGACAATATCTTCCGTTTCACTCAAGCCGGTTCTGAAGTGTCAGCATTGTTGGGACGTATGCCATCGGCTGTAGGTTATCAACCTACTCTCGCATCTGAAATGGGTATGTTGCAAGAACGTATTACATCTACAAAGAATGGTTCAATTACCTCGGTGCAAGCTATC
>JAFQKI010000019.1 GCA_017396945.1 Muribaculaceae bacterium
CCATCAACGCCTCTGCCCGGTCAAGCTCAGACTCATAGCGCATAGCTCCGCCACATGCCGCAAGCAGTGTGACTAAGCATAATAATATGACTGCCGTTTTGAGTTTCATCACCACAAAGTGAGTCATTTATTTTCACAAGTCGCCATTGGCAGTTAAGAAAAACAAGAGGCTATGTCTTGGGGTGAACATAGCCTCGATGATATGAGAGATGTGTATGATTTAATTAAGGGATAAGTGCCATGCCTCGTGTAATGGCTTCTTCGTTCATTGGAATCAGGTGGTGGTGACGTTCCGGGAGAGTTTTTTTTAGCCCCTTTATAACGCTTGCCATTGGCACCATTGGTTTAGCTTTTAGGAGGGCGCCGAGCACGACCATGTTGTAGGCTTTGGCATTTTCCATGTCAAATGTAGCTTCCATTGCGTCGATGCGGTGGATTGTGATGTCGGTGCGCTTGGGTGGACGATTTACTCCGTATGGGTCATAGATCAATGTGCCACCCGGTTTTATTGCGTCCTCAAATTTGTCGAGACTTTGTTGGTTGAGGATTACAGCGGTATCAAATGTGTTGAGAATTGGCGAACTGATGGGGGAGTCGCTGAGAATTACGGTCACGTTGGCTGTGCCACCGCGTTGTTCTGGACCATAAGAGGGCATCCAAGAGACTTCGAGCCCGTCCATGAGGGCAGCGTAAGCCAAAATTTTACCCATTGACAAGACTCCTTGACCGCCAAAACCGGCTATTATGATTTCTTCTTTCATTGCTTTACTGTGTTTTTGATGTCGCCAAGAGGATATTTGGCAAACATGTTTTCTTCCATCCATTTATTGGCTTGCACCGGAGTCATTTTCCAACCTGAGCTACAGGTGCTGACGATTTCAACAAGTGATGTGCCTTTGCCGTCCATAGAGTTTTGAAATGCTTGTTTGATGGCATTCTTGGTTTTGCGCACGGCGGCAGGGGTGTGAACTGCTTGGCGAGTGACGTAGCACGTGCCGTCGAGTTGTGCTACAAGGCTTGTGATATTGAGTGGGTAACCGTTAAGGTCGATGCGACGTCCATAGGGGGTTGTTGAGGTCTTCATCCCTTCGAGGGTGGTTGGTGCCATCTGACCACCTGTCATACCATAAATACCATTGTTGATAAATATGATGACGATGTTTTCGCCACGATTGGCGGCGTGGATCGTCTCGCAAGTACCTATTGCGGCAAGGTCGCCGTCGCCTTGGTAGGTGAAGACCATGCGAGAGGGATTGAGGCGTTTAACAGCGGTAGCGATTGCCGGAGCTCGACCATGAGCGGCTTCGATCCAATCGATATCTACATAGTTGTAGGCAAACACGGCACATCCTACGGGGGCAATGCCTATGGTTTTGTCCTCTATTCCCATTTCTTCGACAATCTCGGCTATGAGACGATGTACGACACCATGGCTACAACCGGGGCAGTAGTGCATATTATTGTCGTTTAACAAGCGGGGCTTAGCGTAAACGCGATTTTCGGGCTTTATGATTTCTTCGATAGTCATAGTGGTCATTTTTTTGCGTCGGGAAATTTGTTGTTAAACGCTTCAAGAACTTCTTGCGGATTGGGGACGATGCCTCCGAGGCGACCAAAGTGGTGAACAGGGAGATTACCTTCGACGGCAAGTCTTACATCTTCAATCATTTGTCCGGCATTAAGTTCTACCACAAGAATGCCTTTGACTTTGTCGGACAATTCTTTGATTGCCTGATAGGGGAATGGCCATAGGGTAATAGGGCGAATGAGACCTATTTTGATGCCTTGCTCTCGGGCTTCCTCGATGCTCTTTTGGCAGATGCGTGCCATAGAGCCGAATGCGACAATCAAGTAGTCGGCATCTTCGGTCATGAATTTCTCATATCTCACTTCGTTTTGCTCGATGACATGATAGGTGCGTTGGTAGCGCTCGTTGTTGCGCTCCATCTGTGCGGTGTCGAGTTCAAGAGTGGTGATGACATTGGGCTTGCGAGTCGCGGGGCGTCCTGTGATAGCCCAGGGGCATTGACGAGCGATTTCCTCGTCGGTGCGTCGCGGACGAGCCGGTGGCAACACCACTTTTTCCATCATTTGCCCGACGATACCGTCGGCAAGGATCATGGCGGGGGTGCGATATTTAAACGCGAGGTCAAAACCTAATGTGACGAAGTCGGCCATTTCTTGGACGGTAGATGGCGCAAGCACGATTAAATGATAGTCGCCATGACCACCACCTTTTGTAGCTTGAAAATAGTCGGCTTGAGAGGGGTGGATTGTTCCAAGACCGGGACCTCCACGCATTACGTTGACGATGAGCGCGGGTAATTCTCCGGCAGCAATATAAGAAATCCCTTCTTGTTTCAAACTCACACCCGGACTTGACGACGAGGTCATTACCGCTTTACCACAAGCGGCACCGGCATAGACCATGTTGATGGCGGCTACTTCGCTCTCGGCTTGAAGTACAACCATCCCGGTTGTTTCCCAAGGCATCTCAGCCTCTAATGTCTCAAGAATTTCGGATTGTGGGGTAATTGGGTAGCCAAAGTATCCGTCCACGCCATAGCGTATTGCGGCATGGGCGATAGCTTCGTTACCTTTCATCAATCTCACTTCTTCTTTCATATATTTGATATTAATTGATGATACTTGAGTTATTTAACAATGACGCGATATACTTCGATACATCCATCGGGGCATACGGTCGCACATGAGCTACAGCCTATACATGCTTCGGGGTTTTGCATATAGGCAAAATGATAACCTTTGTTATTAACTTCTTTGGGTTGCAATGCCAATACTTTAGTGGGGCAGGCAACAACACACAAGTCGCAGCCTTTGCAACGCTCTTGATTGACGGTTACGGCACCTAAAACTTTAGCCATAGTCTATAATTGTTTTGATTGTATCTCTTTTTGCGATGCAAATTTAATAAAAGTTTTTGTAACTATATAGTAAATAATAAAACCTTAACCAATGGCACAGATTGTATTAAAATGTGCCGAGTTTTTGTTGTTAATAAATTAATGTTTAATTTTGGAGTGATGAAAAGCAATTTCCCTATCATAAGTATCATAATCATAGCCTATAATGAGGAGAAACGCATTAAGAAGGCTATAAAGTCGGCAATGCGACAATCGATGAAAGAGATTGAGATTATTGTTGTCGATGATGGCTCGACCGATAGGACAGTTGAGAGGGCTATGTCGCTTGCTGGTTTCGATAAGCGAGTGAGGGTTGTGCAACATCGTGAAAATAGGGGAATGGTGTCGGCTCGTGTTACCGGAATTGAAGCTGCCGTGGGCGAGTATGTGACATTCCTTGATGCTGACGATACGCTTTGTGACCGCGCTGTGGAGGAGATGCATAAAGTTGTCCGAGAGCATGATGTAGATGTTGTGCAGATGGGGTGTTATGTTGAGATGAAACATCTGCCTAAACGATTTAGGTATTTTATACCCTCATCACGCCTTGATAAAGACGTATATGATGTTGATGATGCGCGTGAAGTATTGTATTCGGGTAAAGCTCTGAATAATGTGTGGAGCAAACTTTATCGTCGGAAATTGTTGTTGACGGTGGGATTGCGTCGAAGCGGGAATAATTATGGCGAGGATATAATGTTTAATCATCAGGTGTTTTCACATGGCGCGACATTGGCGACAACTGATTATTTAGGTTATAATTATCGTATGGCCGATGCCGGATTGTCGAGACTTAATCGTTGGAGAGACGTGATGACTGCCCATGTAGAGATGTTGGACGTTATGACTGACGGTAATGAGTCGTTGCGTCGCGCCTATGCCGATCGTATAGCACAAGATATGATTTCATCAATAGCCTTAAGATTATTGAACCCATTTAACAACCGTCGATTGATAAGGCAGTTTATTACAACCGAGCTTTATGGAATAATTTGGAATAATCGAGTCTTGCCGTTGCTTGGGGATAATCGCAAGGCTTTTATAACTCGAGATGTGGATTTGATTTTTAATGAGGGTAAGAGGTTTTTGAGACAACATTATTTGGGTTGCTCATTGTCCTATCTCATGACGATAATATGAATATCGTGTAACGAATATAACAATAGGCGGATTGTCAGAGGTTGACAATCCGCCTATTGTGTATCTTGTGAGTATTATCGACGTCTTCTTACAGAGCGCACCGGTGCGGCTGTATTGCTTGGACGATCGTTGTCGCCGTTGTCAACTCTTGCAGGGCGACGTCCGCGACTTGAGCGAGCAGGGCGATCTTCATTTTCTTGCTCATTGTTGTCAACATTGGCAGGGGCGTTTGCCTCGTTGTCGCTTGGTGCCGCGCTTGCTCCGGCACTTTGTGCGGCGAGTTCTTCACGAGTCGGAACCCATAACTTGTCTTCAAATGTGTCAAGACGACGTTGTATGCTGTCTTGAGCTTGGCTTAATGCTGCCGAGTCGGGATAAAGTTGAGTCATGGAACGATTTTTGAGATTGCGAGTTTTGTAAATCTCACCATCGTACATGGTCATCAAGAAATAATCATCGTAGTTGTATTGTGCCAAATTGTTGTCGTCGTCAATGAATATCTGTTGTTGTGCGAGATATGGACGCAAATCGTTGTATTTAACCCAGAACATAGGATATTTAATGGCTTCGCCACCAAAGTCGCCTGAACGATGAAGCACAGGACACAATGCGAGAACGCGAGTCTTTAGATTGTTGCTGCGAGAGTCAAACTCCCAACGTTCGATAACGTAGTAGGACAAAACCTCATTGGCGGGAACATCGCTTTCCTCGATTGTGAATTTGGGATTTTTCTCGGTTGAGCCTTTCGCATCGGTGTAAAGGATGTGGAAACGATCGAGCATATCTTTTACTTTTAACTTGTAGTCTTCGGTAAAAATCTCACGCCCATCAAGATATTCGTATGCCGAAATTTGATTGTTGGCAAGTAGTTTCATGATTATGCGGAAAAGGCTTTCTTGTCCTTCGATCGGCTCTTCAGGGAAATACAGAGGTGCGTTTTTATCTTGTTCCAAGTCGATTTGACGGTATATGACACGCATCCATGCAAGGTCGGCATCGGCAGGCACGTCTTCTTCAAAAAACGCTTGCATACGTTCTGTTACTTGAGGACCATCTTGGGCTTCACCTCTGCCGGGGCGTCCGTCGGTGCGACGCACGATGCCACTTGATGATGATTCTTGTGCGATTATCACACTGCCTACACCTATTAGTGCAAGAGCTATTAGAGCATATCTTTTTAACGATTTCATAGTTGTGTTATGTCGTAATGTCGGTTACTTATTTAGTTTACAATTACTTCCATTGGAGATAGATCGCGAGTGGTTCCGTCGGGACCTTTGGCTTTCACACGAGAGATGTAGAAGCGTTTTCCGCGAGACAATCGGCGGAATTGGTCTTTCTGTCTTTGAGAGAAGTTGGCTCCGTCAGAAACTTCGGGAATAGCGTTGCCCATTGAGTCAAAAAAGACGGTCTCAAAACTGATAACGGTAAATTTGGTGTTTAGCAATCCGTCATCAATGGCGGCTTCAAGTCCGCTTGATTGAAGTAATAAGGTTTTAGGGAACGGTTTAGATCCTTTATATCTCTCGTCATTACCTTGAGCGTCCTTATAAGCGATAAACGGAGTGGGATCGGGTAATTTGCGAACACGGAATGTAGTTGTCGCTACAGTTTGTGAGCGTCCATCCATATTGGCGGTGACAGTGACAACTGCGTCTTTGCCTACGGCAGAGGGGCGTGCAATCCAATTGTCTCCGCTACGAGTTAAAGAACCGTTTGTCATGGTCGCTGTTACTTGGTTGTTTGCGACACCGGGGACAGAAATGCTGATGGGGTTGTCTATACCGGCATAGAGTACATTCATCATGGTCGCTGAAACGGTAGCCGAGGGCTCTATAACAGTATATTCTGAAGAGAAATCGTGTCTCATCATTGTTCCATCGGGGCGTGGAACTTCAAGATAGCCATTATAACTGAATGTGCCGGTTGATCCGGTGACTAATTCATATATTCCTCGGTTGTTGTTTAACTTAGCTCCATTGATATATATTGCGGGACGTTGAGTGGTATCAACTGCCGCAAGAACGATGTTGGCTTGATATGCCCCACCTCTCATGACGAGACGTGATTGGGGGATAACAAATGCGTTTAGCTCGTTTACTCTCACGTCGCCTGCGTCAACGCCTGCAAGAAGAGCCGAAAGGGCTTCTCCCTCGGCATATCGTATATCGTTTTGTAGTTTGGCAAGTAATGTGACGGCGGCAACAACCGGTTGGTTCTCAAATTTGGCTTCTTCCCATTTCTGAGTTCCGATAGAGCCTTTTATCTTAACCGGAGCGGTAGATAATGCGTGTTCGATATTGGTGCGTTTGAGCGAGTCGATCATTAGTGATGAAATGTAGCCACGATAATTGTCGATAGCAGTGCGCAATCGTTCGCCTTCGTTGTTGCCGGGAGCTAACATCACAACCGACGCGGCTTCGAGGTCGTCACGGTTTTCGATGTTGTTGGGGTCGGCATCTTCTCCATCGGCGGCAACTACAATTTGGCGTTTCAAAGAGTCAACATACTGGTATAATTGAGCTGTAACCTCTCTGACTTCAGTCGCTTTATTGAGCCAAATGGTTCCTTTGTCGGGGTTCTGTTCGGTAAATGCGACCAATTTGTTGTAGATGTCTTCATTGCGTTGTGCCACGTTGTCATTGGAGCGGTTCAGCCCTTCTTCAACTTGAGTAAAGCCATCAAGCACATCGCTCGAAACATTGAGGGCGAGCATGGCTGTGAGGACGATATACATCAAGTTTATCATCTTCTGACGTGGAGAAAGCCTTGTACTATTTGATCCCATCTGAGTGAGTCGATTTCTTGATTAATTATAGGTTGTTGGTTGGTTCTGTCGCTTCAGGTTGTTGAGAGATCCCAGGCATTTCTCCTCCCATCATGGGTCGATACATGTTGATAGTCATCGCTGTAATCATTTTTTCATACACAGAGTTGAGCTGTTGCATGTAGCGAGCCATTTTTTCGGTTTCTTCGCAGTAGCGTGCGCTTTGAGCCGAACTCTTTTCATACATGTCGCGGATGTCTTTGATGCCACGGTTCACGCGATCGATTGAGTCGAGTTGAGATGAAACGCTCTTGAGCTGAATTTCATAAATCGTATTCAACCCACCGATATTGCGGTTGAGGTCTTGCATCTGTTCAACATAACCTGTAGAACTGCGAGTGATGTTTTCGGAGTTTTCGGTAATGGCGCGATAAGATTCCAACAATACGTCTGAAACTTGGTTGAGAGCTTGGGTTGTGTCTCTGAGGTGTTGCATTTCGCTTGCAATTGCCGACATCTGGTCAAGATATTGTTGTGTCGCGCTTGTCAACTCTGCCATGCGTGCAAGTTGGTCAGATGCTGCTGCCATTTTTGCGATACTCTCAGAAAGAGAACGAGTGTCATCTTCGCTAAGATTTATATTTGAAGGGATACCGGCCGCGTTGCGTGCTTGTTCGCCACTTACAGCGATACCATTAGCAGAACCATTGCCTCCTCCAGCGATTACAATGCCACCACCGCCATTGAAATCGGGGCGGTCTTCGGGATTTTTTGTTCCTAAGACAGGGAATACCTCTTCCCAATTATAGTCTTTTGGCGGACGGTCAAAAGCTGTTAAGATAAACATCAATACCTCGGTACCCATACCAATGGATAGCAATGTGTTACCGCCCGGAAGGTGCAATATCTTGAATAGTGCTCCCCAGATTACGATAGCTGCACCAATACTATAGGCAAAGTTAAAAAATCGTTGTCCGCTTTCGCCTGAAAGGAAACGTTCGATGCTGTTTTTATATCTTTTTATTTTTCCCATTTTTGATGGTGATAGTTACGAATGAATAAATGTTATCTTTTTACTGTTTTTTGACCACGGGCAAAGCCTATTTGGGTGCGTACACAACGGAACCCTATATAAGAGCGTTGTTCGTTTTGATATTCCCACATGCGAATATCGCTGCGGATGTAGTGTGCGACGTCTTTCCACGAACCGCCACGCACGATTTTACGTTTCATGCGGTAGGGGTCTTCACCGGCTGCGTCATAGCGATATTCTGGGTTGAGGTCACTTGTTAATTCTCCAACGCTTTCGGTATAGGCGGTTGAAGTCCATTCGCTTACGTTACCGGCCATGTCATATAGTCCGAAGTCATTGGGTGAGTATGTTCCGACGCGGGAGGTGATGAGTTGTCCATCTCGCATGTAGTTGCCATCTGCGGGCTTGAAGTTGGCATAGAAGCAACCTTTACCTTCAGATAATGGGAGGTCTCCATCCCATGGGTACATGTTTTCATTGACGCCCGCGCGAGCGGCATATTCCCATTCGGCCTCGGTCGGTAAGCGGTATGGCTCAACATATACACCTTCTCGACCTAAAGAACGACGTAGGTAATCGGTGCGCCAATTGGCAAACGCGTTGGCTTGTTCCCAACTTACACCAACAACGGGGTAGTCGCTATAACCGCCATGAGAGAAATACATGCGCACATAGGGTTCGTTATATGCGTTGTTGAAGTCGTTAACCCATGCGGTGGTATCGGGGTAAACATTTACAATGTAGGTGTTTAAGAAGTCATATTCTCCGGTAAGACCGCGAGTAATGGTTTCGCGGATGATTACACCTTCATCGTTGATATAAGCGGTGTCTTTAGAAATAACAGGAATTTCAGTTGGAACCGGTTTGTCGGTGTTATATTCGCGACGAGTCGGGTCAAGACGATATTTGCGTTGAGCCGCTGCGGTGTGATTGTATATCTCATAGCGATAGTTCATCTGAGTGTGGTCAAGTTCACGCACACCGGTAATAGGGTTGGTGCGATATACGCTTTCAATCGCACGAGCTTCATCTTCGTTGGCATTGCGCCAAGGAATTGGTTTGCTCCAATTGAGATATGGTTTGATGGGGTTGCCGTCGCGGTCTTCCTCGATTTTAAACTCTTCGTTGCCACCAAAAGCAGGGTCGGCAAGGCGTTCGCGGATAATCGAGTCGCGCACCCAAAAAACAAATTGTTTATACTTGGCATTGGTGATTTCGGTCTCATCCATCCAGAATGCGTCAACCGAAATTCCTCTTGCGTTAGCAGGCATGTTCCATGCGCTATCGGCTTCTTGTGGACCTACTTCCATTGAGCCTCGTGACACGAGCACCATCCCATATGGCACCGGTTCTGACCATGCTGTTCCGCCCACGCCTGTAACTTCTCCACCGGCCGAACTTTGACCGCCAACGGCACATGATGTCGCCGTTGCGAGAGATATGAGTGACAATAGATAAATCGAAACTTTTTTCATATTACATTATGCGAATACTCTTGTGTTTATTTTTATTTTTGTCTGATAAATCAAGTTTTAAACTATATCCGGCAAATATCTCGTGACTACCGCTGCTTGCTTTTGAGATTGCCGATGTTGGATAGTCGTAGCTATAACCAATGTAAAAATTCTTAAACTCGGCACTGACCATCGCTGAAATCGCGTCGTTATATCGATAGCCTATCCCCGCGGTAAGAAATTTGTTATAGCGCACTCTTCCTGTAATTTCTGCCGTGGTAAATGTCAAGTCGCTCTTTACCAAAACAGAGGGTATCACTTCAAATAACGTATTTTTTATGGGGATATTGCTTCCGGCCATAAAATATAGTGTGCGACCTATTTGAAACTCATAGTTTTTTTCGGTTGTGGCATCTCCTCCGCCTGAGCCATTCTCGGCGTTCAGAGTTATGGTTGGAGATGTTATGTGGGTACATGATAGTCCTGCCCAAAAATACTTGTGTTTGTAGTAAATACCAACTCCAAGATCTAATGCGGTGCCTTTTATATCTGTAGTGGGAATGGCGTCATCGGTGCTTTCGTGATAATCATCGTCATCGGGGATATAAACTTCTGATCCTTTAAACGACTCATCAACAAAGCCTATTTGAAGCCCTGCGCTAAACTCGCCTTTAAATAATTTGAATTTATAACCGATTTGCGCACCAAGCATCATGTTTTTATATAGACCTAAACTTTCTTGTTGCATCATCAAACCAATGCCAAAGCGCTTGTTGAAGAGCTTTAATGGCATGTCGGCTGTGATAAGAAATGTTTGTGGAGCGTTGTCGATACCCACCCATTGAAGACGGCTGCCGCCTCTGATGCGAATGAAGTCGGTCATGCCGGTGGCTGCGGCATTATAATATGATGGAACTTCAAAGTATTGGGTGAATTGCGCGTCGCTTTGAGCCTTAGTCCTTTCGGGCAGAATTAAGGTTAGCAGAGCTAATGTATATATTATAAAAAAACGTAATTTCATTGCGGTAATGTTATTCGAAATAGAACGTTAGAACTACCATTTGAGAGGTGGCTTTTGAAAGTGATTGAGTGTATTTCATTTTGTCGGGGTCATCGGCAAGGTCGGGACGCTCATGTTGCAATACATCTGATAGCCCAAAGCAAAATTTCAACTCAGGAATGAGTTTGAAATATGGCAGATAAAAGTCGCACCCAAACCCCACGGTTAAGAAAAAGTCTGAAGTATTGAATTTTAAAAAGTCGCTGCGTTTTTTTGCAACGTCAAATGCCGGCATGATGCCACCTGTGATGTAGGGGCGTACGTTTCTGAAACGTTGTGACGCAAATTTCAAGTCGATTGGCGCAACAACGAGAGCCGATTTGATGTTCTGTCGCTCGTCTTTTCCTGTAGTGGTGTCAATCATTCTCACATCACGATTGCCAAAATACATCCCCGGTGAAAATCTCACGCTGAAATAATCGTTTAAACGAAATGAGATAAGTCCATTTACACAAAATCCCGGAGAAAAAGCGGGCTGCTCCATGAACCATGTCTCGCCGTTTTCTGTAACAAAACCATTGTGTGTGAAATTGACATCTTGGGTGTGTACACCTACCGAAAAGCCTAAGTGCCAACGTCGCATATCGGCGTATGGACGATTTAGCAACTTGTCGTTAAGTTGTTGGCATGATGCTTTTTCGCTTGTTGTCAGAGAAATAACTGCGATGACTGCAATTAGTATGTAACGCAATATATTCATATTCTATGAAAACGCAACCTTTCTTTGATTATTGCACCGATAGTGGAATTAATACACAACTTTTATTAATTAAGCGACTTTTTTCTAAAAAAAATGTCAGTTGTGCGTGAAAATAATTATTTTTGTCGTCTGATTTATTATTGAAGTTCCAATAAATAGTTTTTTATGGATAAAGACCTAAAGAAACAATTGTGTAAAGACCCAAACGGATTGTTGACTTATGAATATATCGCCAATCACATTGACGCGCTTGATGATGTGGCAATGGGGGAACTTGTGGATAATATGATAATGGTTGATGTTTCCGGTCAGTTTCTCGCAAGCGCATCTCGTTATCTGTATGCGATAAATCCTGAGAAGTATGCGATGCACATCTCGCGTCTTATTGGTGCGGTAATCGACAAAGATCGCGAACATCGTTATTTGCAAAGTTTGTTAATCGGGATTTGGGGCGAGGACTATGAAACACGTGCCGAAACTCTAAATGTAACAGACAACAATTTCCGTCGCATCTATAAAAGAGTTTATTCAAAAGGGATATAGTAAAAAAATATATAATGAAAAAGGTAACATTATTAATAGCATTTTTTATCTGTTTGACGTCGGCTTGTTCTGCCAATGGTTCGGCTCCCGGAGAGAAAAAAGGGAATGCTTCTGCCGATGACAATAAAGGTAATAAAACAACAATTCAACAAATGGATACAATTAACAATTCAGGCACTCTCGTTGATATAAAAACTTCGTTGGGTGACATTCGTGTGCTACTTTATGATGGCACACCCAAGCATCGTGACAATTTTATTAAGCTTGTGAATGAAGGTTTTTACGAAGGCACATTGTTCCATCGTGTCATAAACAAGTTTATGATTCAGGCGGGTGACCCTGATTCCAAAGGGGCGTCGGCGGGCAAAGCTCTTGGTTCAGGAGGCCCCGGTTATCAAATCGATGCTGAGATAATTTACCCAACCTATTATCATAAACGTGGAGCTTTGGCGGCTGCGCGTCAAGGCGATCAGGTTAATCCGCAACGCAAGTCGTCGGGTTCGCAGTTTTACATCGTTACCGGTGATGTTGTGCCGGCTGCACAATTGAGCCAATTGGAGGCGCATGTCGCCAATAAGCAAATGCAGACGATATTTAATGGTCTTGTGCAAGCTCGCATGGCAGAGATTCAACGAATGCAAGCCGCAGGGGATCAAGCCGGATTGCAAGCATTGCAAAATGAACTTGTCGCGCTCACCGAAGCGGAATATGCTAAAAATCCTGTTGCTATAACAGAGGAAATGCGTAATGCCTATACAACCGTGGGTGGCACACCACACCTTGACAATGATTACACAGTCTTTGGCGAAGTGGTTTCGGGAATGGATGTTGTGGCAAAAATCGAGAATGTAAAAACCGGAGCGATGGATCGTCCGGTGGAGGATGTGAAAATCATCAGTATGACCATAGTTAAATGATCGAAATAAATCGTTTTACGTTGCCCAATGGGTTGCGTGTGATACATAACTACGATAGTGCCACCGCTATGGTGGCACTAAATGTCTTGTATGATGTAGGTGGTCGTGATGAAGATCCGGAATTAACCGGCATGGCGCACCTTTTTGAACATCTAATGTTTGGGGGCTCGGTTAATATCCCCGATTATGATGCGGCTATAGAGGCTGCCGGAGGAATGAACAATGCTTGGACTAGCAACGATTTTACTAATTTCTATGATATAGTTCCCGCACAAAATGTAGAGACTGCATTTTGGCTTGAAAGCGATCGCATGTTATCACTTGCATTCAGTGATAAAGCACTTGAAGTGCAACGTAGCGTGGTGATTGAGGAGTTTAAACAGCAATGTCTCAATCGTCCTTATGGGGACTTATCTCATCATTTGCAAGCGATGTTATATAAAACACATCCTTATCGTTACCCGGTCATAGGCAAAGAGATAGCTCACATAGAGCGTGTTACACAAGAAGATGTTCGCAATTTCTTTTTTTCTCACTATGCGCCTAATAATGCGGTGGTTGCAGTGTCGGGCAACATCTCTTTTGAAGAAACTCGACGTCTCTCTGAAAAATGGTTTGGAGAAATACCTATGCGTGATATCGCTCATCGTCAATATCGCTTTGAAGCATATCCTGAGACTCCACGGCGAGTAGAAGTGTCGGGGAAAGTGCCACAGACGGCGGTTGTAGTTGCATTTCGTATGCCTGAATACTCATCGCCTGATTATATAGTATGTGACATTATTACGGATTTGCTCGCATCCGGTCGCTCTTCTCGGTTTTATCGTAATCTATTGATGAATACCGACTTGTTTACCGAGGTTGACGCTTCGATAAGTGGGAGCAATGAGTCGGGCTTTTTGATGCTAAATGCCAAATTGCGGGAATCAACGCCGGAGAATGCGGCTCGTGCCGAGGCTATGATGATTGAAGAGGCGTCTCGACTTGCGGTCGAAGGTGTATCACAATATGAGTTGACACGAGCGGTAAATCGCTTTGAGTCAAATTACACTTTTAGTAACATAAATTTCCTCGCAAAAGCACAAGCGATGGCGCAATGTGAGATGAACAATGAGGATATTAATGGGATTGTGGCTCGTTACCGAGCGGTATCGGTTAAAGATATATCGAGGGTAGCACGGGAGATAATAGATCCGCAACGGCGTTGCACTCTCATTTACTCTCCGGAATGGTAAAATACAATAATAGCGAGATTTTCACTAAATCTCGCTATTATTGTATTGGGGTAATTTGTTGCTTATTCAGCCGCTAATGGCGCAGGGGTATTGAATACGCGGGTCGCAAGTTCGCGATCTAATGAATATATGCCCATTCCGTCATTGCCGATAAGTGTAAATTTGTCGATGAGTTCTTGTGCGCTATCTTCCTCTTCAACTTGTTCTTTTACAAACCAATTAAGCATTTCGCGAGTAGCATAATCATGTTCGCTTTCGGCGATTGCATAAAGGTTATTGATTAATGCTGTTACCTTTTGCTCATGTTCAAGAGTGGCTTTGAATGCGTCAAGAGGTGTTGCCCATTCGGTTTCGACGGCGTCAATCGCTTTCAACAATACGCGTCCGCCACGTTGGTTGATGTAGTTCATGAAAATTTCGGCATGTGCTTGCTCTTCTTGGAATTGAATTTTAAACCAATTGGCAATGCCGGGTTTCCCGTCGGCTTCGAAATTGTGAGCCATTGAGAGATAGAGATATGCCGACCATAATTCGGCATTGACTTGCGCATTGAGAGCGTCTTCTACTTTCTTGTTTAGCATAGTTATATCAAATTATCAAGTTAATAAATTCTTATTTTATCGGTGACGATGTCCGCCATTTGGGCGATTTCCGCCGGTTGGTCTGTGATTGTTGGAGCTGTTGCCGGGAGTGACATTTGCGCCGGGACGGTGTCCGTCATTGCTTCCGGGATTTACGCTTGGGGTATTATCCGGATGATTGTTGGGACGGTGGTCTCCACCGGGGCGAATGCCATCATCATTGGGTCGTCCACCACCATCCGGTCTATGATCTTCACCGGGGTGATGCCCATTACCACCGGGGTGAGCACCGGGTGGAGGCGGGGGAGGACCTCCGGGTGGAGGCGTTGCGGGAGTGTAATAATTGTAGTCATAGTAGCCGGTATCGTATGAACTATCATACGTTCCGCAAGAGCTGACTGCAAATACAGCTCCTAATGCTATGCTTTTAATAAAAAAACTTCTTTTCATAACTGAGTGATGTTTTATTAATCACAAATTTAGTATCGACAGTTCTATATTCCAAACAAAAAACAGATATTTTATAAACGTTTCTCGAAAACGATAACAATTCAGAGTTTTATTTTGATTTGAAAATCTCGTTGAAAAAGAGAAGTTGATATAACACTGAGTTTTTCCAATAAGCCCAATTGTGTTTGCCGGGGCGTGAAATATAGTCGTGTGGGATTTTTTTGTCAAGCAGTTTTTTGTGTAAGTCGGCATTTACCTCGGCAAAGAAATCTTCTGATCCGCAGTCGATAATCAAATTAATCTGACCGGGTTGTAGTGAATCGACAAGGTTAATGATAGTGTGAGATTTCCACACGTCTTTGTTGGTCTCATAGTTACCCAAGCGTTGAGCGATTTTCCATTTTCCGGAGAATGGGAGAATGTTAACACCTCCACTTGTAGAGCCTGCTGAGCCAAAAACGTCGCTGTGTCGCATCCCGAGCCACAATGCCCCATGTCCGCCCATGCTCAATCCCATTATTGCACGGTGGTTGGCATCGGCAATCGTGCGATAGTTGCTGTCGATATATGGAACAAGTTCTTTGATGAAAAATGACTCCATCTGCATCTCAGGATCGATTGGAGAGTCCCAATACCAACTATCGCGACCGTCGGGACATACCAATATCATATCATATAGTGACGATAAACTGTCGAGAGTGTTTATTGCGGGCCATGAGGTATAATCACCGCCATATCCGTTTAATAGATAAACCACAGGATATGCTTTTTCTCCCTTTGGACAATAATCGTCGGGGACAATCACTGTCACTTTCATAGGTGACTTGATATAGGTTGCGGGAATTTTGATGGTGTCACCTTGAACATTAACACAACACTCTTTGGCATTAATTGCCAATATCATACACAATAACGAAATCGCTACAAAAAGTCTTTTCATGTTATTTAATTTTAGTATTTATTGCAAATATATAGAGAATGATAGATTTAATATAGTTATTCGGTAAAAGATTGGCGTGTTTTATTATTTTTTAGTAATACGCAATTTAAGTAAGTTATAATATGCGGGAGATTTCATTGAGGTTGGTAATCAATGTCGCTCCTTCTGGAGTAGGGAGAGTGTTGGTGTTGTCACGATTGAAATAGATTGCATGCCAACCGGCGGCAATTCCTCCGGCAATATCTGTTTCGGGATTGTCTCCAATAATAACGCATCTCTTGGCGGTGGTTGATGCCTTTAGTAGGGCGTGGTCAAAGATGCGACGGTCGGGCTTATTTATTCCTATATCGTCACTCAACACAACGACATCTATCAGATGCTCGATATCGCTTGACCGCAACTTGTTGTATTGAACTTCATAAAACCCATTGCTGATAATGCCTATTTTGTAGCCTTTGCTACGCAGATAGATTAACATTTCTCGTGCGCCGGGGACCAATAATGATAATTGTCCGAGACGACCAAGATATTCTTTGTCTAAGTGATGACAAAGGTCGGTAAGTCCCTCGTTGGAATATCCGGCGTTGGCAAGCACTTGACGGAAACGTTCGGTTTGCAGATGCTCTTTGGTTATTTCCCCGGCATTATATAGAGTCCATAGGCTGTGATTACATTCGAGATATTTTCTTATCCAATCATCTATGGATGGGAAAAATCTTGCAAGGTTTTCGGCATGATATAATTGTCCAAGCGCATTGCGTGAATTTGTCGTGAAATCCCACAATGTGTCATCAAGATCTACCCATACCCATTCTATTCCAGCTTTATTTGCAGTCATGAAGTTATTCTTTTTTCAGGATGCAAATATACTTATTTTTCGTTGATTTTTGGGAAGTTTTTGCAATTGAATAAATTTCATTATTTTTGTCATGGAAAACGATTAAATAAATGAGCAAGTTGCGACTGATTGTCAATCCCGTCTCAGGAACATGCGATAAACAACGCATTGTCGATAAAGCCCGGAAGCGTATTGCCGCTGCCGGTTTTGCTGTTGAGGTGACTCCTACCACTTGTCGTGGAGATGCTACACATCTTGCGCAAGAGGGAATCGCCGAAGGTTGTGACACGATTATTGCTATAGGGGGTGATGGGACGGTCAACGAGGTAGCGCGTGCATTGTGTGGTAGCGAGGTAGCGCTTGGTATTATACCATGTGGCTCAGGTAACGGTTTGGCACGTCATCTCAAAATACCAATGAACGTTGATGGTGCGATTGATACGATAGTTCAACATAACGTTGTTGATTGTGACCATTGTACGATTAATGACATCCCATTCTTTTGTACGTTTGGGGTTGGGCTTGATGCTGTGGTAAGTAATCGTTTTTCGCATCTTAGTCATCGAGGTTTTTTTTCGTATATAAAAAGTGCAATTGCTGAGTATAAACATTATGCCCCTGAAACATACGAAATTAAAATCAACGGCGAGACGATAACTGAGACTGCTTTGATTATAGCGGGGGGTAATGCCTCGCAATATGGTAATAATGCCTATATAGCTCCCGATGCCGACATGTCTGATGGTCTTATTGATCTGACGATAATTCATCATGGATCGTTTCTATCTGAAGCTTCTATGGCGGTAGAGCTATTCACCAAACGGCTGAATAAAAATCATCTTGTGACAACTATTCGTTCTTCTGAATTTGAAATAATTAGACCATCTGAGGGCCCGGCACATATAGATGGTGAGCCGCTTATATTGCCGGCTCACCTCAGCATCGAGTGTCATCATTCCACTCTCAAAATTTTAGCACCATTGACCAAGTAGTTTTCCCTATTTTATAAGCGGTCTCAAAACCGGGATAAGTTTGGCTGCATAGTATTTAAACCCGAGGTCGGTAAGATGAATGCCATCTACTGTTCCGTCATCCTCCACTCCGTCAAGATTTACGCAATCCACATAATAGAGGTTATCGGGATTTTCTGCTTTCAATCGCTCATAGTTGCGACGGAACGCTGCGTTTTTGGCGGGTAGATAATTGCGGAAGAAAGAATCATATCGAGCGTATGGATATATCGGTCCTTCTACCATCACAATCGGCACATCGGGTCGTGCTTGACGTATTATGTTTACAAAATCATAAGTTAAGGTGTCACACATCATTTCAGTGCAGTTGGGTATCGGATCTATTAAAAATAAATCGGCCTCAGGAATTTCAGCCATCGCACGAGCCATGCAATAGTCCATTTTCCCTTCTCCGCTGATGCCAATATTGACTACCTCGCAATTCAATTCACGGCTGATTATATTGGTCGCTGCCATGCCACTACGAGATGCGCATCCACCTTGGAGTATGCTTGTGCCATAGGCGATGATTTTTTTGTCGTGGCGGATTAAATCGTAGTTTCCCGGTGTTATTGCCGCATCGCTGTCAACAGATACCCATAATTCTTCAACTCCGTCATATAAAGGAAAATAAATCATAAATTCTTTCATGCCAGGGTCGAGGTTTTCAACATAGACTTTTTCACAAACCTTTAGACTGTCGGTATAAGGACGGTTGGTGTTGACATGCCGCCACACCGAATCTCCTTCGTGGATATATAAGTCGGTACCTTTTAAACCGGTATCTGCCATGTGCATCATGTGTGTATCCCACAAAAGTTGGTATTTAACACCTACGCGGGTGGAGTTTGTGGCAAACCGCACAGCAATCCCCGAACTACATTGAGCTCGTTCCCATAGGGTTGAATTGACGCTGTCTTTAAGGAATGCTGGTAAACGGGTGTATTTCCTTAATGTGTTTTCCCAGCCCTTGTTTATTATTCTTAAATCCTGAGCGTCAACATATTTTAATTGTTTTGCAGGTTCGTCGGCTCGTGATATATTGCCGACCAACAATATCATTGCCAATAATACTAATAATCGTTTCAGGGTTTTCATAATCAGGTATAAATTAATGTTTAAGATTGTTTGTTTTCGCAAAGATAACTAAAACATCGGCAATAACAACAGATATATATGGTGATTTTTGCAGATAATTGAAAATTTATACTAACTTTGCCTTATAACAGATTGTTTAAAATTTGAAATTAATCAATAACTTAAATAAAAAGAGATGAAAGGAAAGAAAAGTTTTCTAACCAACTTGCTGATAATGGTAGCAGGGGTGGTGTTGATTATTTTGCACTCTCCCAAGTTTTTTGAGGGAATGACTATTGTGTGCGGATTGATTTTTTTGGTGCCGAGCATTATTAATGTTGTGATGTATATTGGTAATGGTAAGGATGAGAATGGTGAGCGGAAACAATCGTTGACTTCGACCGTCATAGGCTGGATTACAAGTATTGGTGGAGTGCTGTTGGGTTTGAGTATGCTGATATGGGCTGAATGGTATAAGGAAATTTTGCCGATGTTGTTTGCTGTAGTACTCATACTTGGCGCGCTGATGCAACTCCACACATTGCTTATAGGTTATCGTCCGTTGAAGTTCCCTGCATGGTTTCTTGCTTTCCCTGCTGTATTGGCAATTGTAGGTTGTATTATTATGTTTGTCAAACCTGAGGAATCAACAACGGTATTGTTGACTGGTATATGCTTTGTTTTATTTTCGGTTGCTTGTTTTATGGAGGCTTGGGTTGTTAGAGCATTTAAAAAGGCTCAGGCTCTACGACAGCCCGATGAGATAGACCCAACACATCAACTAAAATAAATCGCTACAAGTATATGCAATAAAAAAGATACCGCTTGGAAATTTTCAAGCGGTATCTTTTTGCAATATATTTTGAAGTTTTATTATTTTCCGGCAGATGCTTTAGCTCGTTGGTAGTACTTTTCGATTTGATATTGGTTGTAGTACTGTGGGTATGAAGCTTTGATTGTTTCGTAAGCGGCAAACTCATTTTCGAATTCGCCCTTCTCACGATATATATTAGCTTTCTTAATTAAATACACAGGAACCAACCAAGGGTTTTCATCGGCTTGATCAATTGCGTCATCATAACATTCCAACGCATTGTCATAATTGTCTTTGCCTAAGTTTACATAGCAGTCGCCTTGGAGTGAGTAACATGCCGAACCGATAACCTCTTCGTTGTGGTCAACATCCTCAAGCATAGCAAGCGCACCTTTGTAGTCTCCTTTTTGATACATCAAGATCGCAGCTTCCATGCCGGCGAGATTCCCAGGCGCAAAATTATTGTCGGCAGCGATTGATTTATACAGATTAATTACAGTGTCTCGTTTGAGAGAGTCAACAGCGACTTCATAACCGTTTTGTGAGTACATTTCGACTTTTTTTGCCTCAACTTTAGCGAGTTGTTGGTATCCGGCTGCTTCTTGGGGGTTACGTATAACGAATATGTAAACCAAAATACCAATTGCTATGGCACCCACGCCGATTGATGACCACATTGCGATTTTTTTGATTTTTGCTGCTTTGAGCTTTTCTGCTTCTAATTGTTCGGCAGAAATTTGAGTTTTGTTTTCGTTTGATTCAGCCATTTTATTGTTGTGTCTTTAATTATTCGATATATACAATTACGGAAAAATATCTTTTCCGAACTGCAAAATTAGTGATTATTCCTTACATATAAAATTTTTTAGTAATTATTTTGATTAAAAGAGTTTGATAATAGGTTGGATTGTTGTTTCTTTGCATTGAAAGAGCTATAAATTATAAACCGCAAATCATGAAAACGATAGAGATTGCAACTCCTATAGAGATACTTTCATTTGATGAACTTAATGAAATAGAACAAAATGTGGTCAATGAGGCTCGTGAGGCAACTCGACGATCCTATGCTCCATATAGCCGGTTTAATGTAGGGGCTGCTATTGTTCTTGATAATGGAGAGGTTATAACCGGTGCAAATCAGGAAAATGTGGCATATCCATCAGGTATTTGTGCTGAACGCGTCGCTTGCTATTATGCTCATGCTCGTTATCCCGAAGCGCGTTTTGTGATGATTGCCATATCGGCTCGAGGAACGGATGGAAATGAGATTGATCATCCTATTTCTCCATGTGGGGCGTGTCGCCAGGCATTACTTGAGTATGAAACAATTGCCGGGCATGATATTGCGGTTTTGCTAGTCGGGAAATCTGAAATATATCGACTTCCATCGGTGAAATCACTTCTCCCTCTCGCTTTTTCTGATTTTTAGCGTTTTTTTGTTTTGGCGGTTAGAAGTGTTCTATCAAAATTTTGAGTCCGATAATGATTAATATCGCCCCACCAACAAATTCCGCGTTCTTTTTATATCTACAGCCAAAGAGATTGCCTATTTTTAATCCTAATACCGAAAATACAAAAGTGGTGACGCCGATAATGGCAATTGTTTGCCATATATCTACTTGAGTGAATGAGAATGTTACACCTGCGGCAAGGGCATCGATACTTGTTGCCACCGCAAGAATAAACATTGATTTTGCCGAGAAACAAGCATCGATTTTCTCGCATCCCGATGACATCGCTTCACGTATCATGTTGAATCCTATTATCGTGAGAAGAATAAAAGCCACCCAATGGTCAATTGATGCTATCGCAGAAGCAAATGTTGAGCCTAAAAAATAGCCAATCAGAGGCATTAATGCTTGAAACCCGCCAAACCATAATCCTACTTTCAAGGCATGGCTTAGTCTGATTTTAGATACTGATAGCCCTTTCCCTATTGATACGGCAAACGCATCCATTGATAATCCTATGGCTATTAAGAGTATTTCAATTATTCCCATTGAGATAATTTTACTATAGTATGAAACGTAAATGTTGGGGAATTATTTTAAAAATCGCAGATTGAGGACTCAACTTTTTCATCTTGTAAAATGTATTATAGTTATATAATAATGATTTAAATTAAGATGTGATTATGAATTTTAAAGAGATTAAAGATGGGATTTACTATGTGGGAACCAATGATTTTACCACTAAATTGTTTGAAGCGTTATGGCCGTTACCTTTGGGTATTTCATATAATTCATATATTGTCAAAGGTGAGAAGATCGCATTGGTAGATTGTGTAGAGATCAGTCAAAGCAATAAATTGGCGAATAATGTGAAAAGTATTATTGGTGTGAGGCATCCTGATTATCTGATTATAAATCATATGGAACCTGATCATTCCGGAGCGATAAATGTTTTACGCACATATTTTCCCGATATGAAGATTGTTGGTAATGCAATCACGCTTGATATGGTGAGGGGATTTTATGGCATATATGACAATCTGATAGAGGTGTCAGATAACGACACTATCGATTTGGGTGGTAAGATATTGCGTTTTAGATTAACTCCAATGGTGCATTGGCCGGAGACGATGATAACATATATAGAGGAGGATAGGACGCTGTTTTCCGGTGATGCATTTGGTTGTTTTGGCGCTTTAAATGGCGGGATAGTTGATGCCGACATTAACACTACACCATATTTCCCTGAAATGTATCGCTATTATTCCAATATCATAGGAAAATATGGCAAAGCAGTACAACGTGCATTCTCTAAAATCTCAGATCTTGAAATTGAATACATCTGTCCGGCGCATGGTCCGGTGTGGTATGAAGAAATAGATAGGGTATTTTCGATATATAATCGATTGAGCCGATATATCGGCGAACCCGGAGTTGTAGTGGCTTATGGCTCAATGTATGGCAACACAGCGGCGATGGCCGATGCTATCGCAATAAGACTATCAAGTAACGGAATTAAAGATGTGAAAATATACAATGTGTCTTATTCACATCAGTCTTATATATTAGGAGATATATTCCGTTATAGCGGGTTGGTAATCGGCTCTCCGACTTATTCCGGTGGATTGTTTCCTCCTATCGAAAACCTTATAGCCGCAATCAAAAACCGAGGACTGTGCAATCGTGTGGTTGCGACATTCGGGTCTTTCTCATGGGGTGCTCAGGCGGTGAAAACTATGAACAGCATGCTTGAAAATTGCCGATTACTGAATCTTGATAATATATCATCAGTTGAGTCAAAGCATGCGCCAACGCCATCGACAATCGCAGCGTGCTATCATCTTGCCGACCGCCTTTCCCGCAATCTTGTGAGTGAGTTTTGATTTTACATTCTTGGTGGTGGACCCATGCGACCCAGACCGCCAAATCCGGGGCCTCTCATGCCTCTTGCGTTTGGTTCATTCCCTGAGCCAAACGTATTAAATTTATAAGAGAATGAAATCATGAAATATCGTGTCAATGAGTTATACATTGTATCGTCAATGTAGTTGGCGGTTACAGAGCGACGGATATTTTCTTTCTGTTGCAATAAGTCATAAACTTTGAGGGCTATAGTCGCGGCTTTGCCGGGAAGGAATTGGTAGGATATTGTGGCATTCCACAGCCATTGTTGGGTGTCAAAGCCTTGTGAATAACCTTCGGTTGCCGAGTATGATAAATCGGTATTCAAGGTTACTCCAAATGGTGTGATATATGTGCCGTTGAAATAACCGCCATAGGTATGCACATCACGATTAGAGCCGGTTTGTACAGAGTTACGGGTTGATTGCAAATTGTAGAATGGACGCAATTCAAGTTCGAGATTGTCGGGACGCCAAGCTATACCAAATGACTCGCCAATCATTACTGAGCCACTACGATTGCGCAACTCGTTGTTGTAACCGATTGTAGAACTATATGATCCAAACAGATGATTTGAGATAGTCCATGCTTTGTTGCTGAAAGGCATTGAGAACATAGTCATCAATCGGGCGTTCCAAGCTCCGTTTACATTGGTATAAGTGGTTGTTTGTCCACCTGTTTCGGGATTGAACGTGGTTTTGGAGATAATGCTGTTTTGAGCGATTTGGACATCACCCATTGCCATTATTGAACGTTGTGACTCGGCGTGAAAATCTTGGAAACGCAAACGTATATTATGAGTGAATGTGGGGTCAAGCTCCGGATTACCAATCACAATTCTCAAGGGGTCTGACATATCTGCGACAGGTTGTAATTGGCTCATTGTGGGTTGAGAAGAGCGTCCCATATAATTTACGTTTAAAGAACGAGCTTTGCCCAACTTGTAGCGATAGCGCAAGTATGGCGCGAAGTTCCATACCCAACGTTCGGGTATGTCGCGGGCTGAATTTATAAGGTCTTCGCTGCGAGACATGTTTGGAACAAGAGATAGACCTGCGTCAAGAGTATAGGTTTTGCGTACTTGCTTGAAGCCTACACGTATGTCTTGGTTAAAATACTCGTTACGGAAACTATTGCTGAGGTCTTCGTTAAATATCAGTTGGGTATAATCGACAATAGGGTCTCCGGTTACGCCATACTCTGGATATAAAACGGGGTGGTCGTAGGTTAGTTTGTCGGCATTGTTCCATTTGTATTGCGCACGGTATGCGAAAGTTAGGAAACGACCGTTTTTGGGATTTCCTAATGGCTCTGTCCAGGTCAAACGAGCTTGTACCATGTTGCTCCAAGTGTGATTGTCGGCAAATTGGTCGTAAAGGTCGATAGAATCGTTTAGAAGATAAAAGCGGTTGTGAGAATATGTGCTTTCGTCTTCATTAATGTTGCTAAATTGGTATCTTAGTTGTGCTGAAAATGCACGCCCGGGACGAGAACGGAATTTGTGATTATAGATTAATTGTCCGGTAAATTCAAAAGAGGTCCCTTCGGCATCGGCGGTATTGAAGCTGCGATTGACAGGGGTGCGGAGTGCGTTGCCAGCCGATGTCAATGTAGAGTCAAGGCTTGTAGAGTGGTTGAGGTTTACGGAGATGCGAGGACGGAACTCAAATGTGTTTAATGTGTCGGGTTTCCATTGAAGACGGAAATCCGCACGGATGTTGTGCCCCTTGTCTCGGGTGTATTTACCAGTTTCGGCATACGAAGTAGAGTCGGTAAACAGGTATTGTCGGTTGCGTTGTTCTCGGGTATCTCGGTCGCTGTGAGAATACATTACATTCCCCCCAACACGGAAAATCTCGCCGTTACCTACATTGAAGTTTATGCCAAAAGCTTGAGAGGTCGTGATGCCATTAGATCCTCCAAATCGACGAAAATTACCTCTGCCATCAGAAAAACCGAGTTCATTTATATTGTTGAAGTTGCCGAGGAATGTTAACTGATTGTCATTCCAAAAACGGTTGACCATAAAGTTGGCTTTATAGCGGTCGTCAGTGCCATATCCGACTTCGGCATTTCCAAACCATCCATTTTTCATGCCTTTTTTTACTGTGAGGTTGATAACAGTCTCTTCCTCGCCATCATCTACTCCTGTAAGACGAGCTAAGTCGCTTTTGCGATCTACAACTTGTACTCGGTCAATCATATCGACCGGAAGATTTTTTGATGCGACTTTGGGGTCGTCAGAGAAGAATTCCTGTCCATCGACAAGGATTTTGGTCACGGATCGACCATTGGCTGTAATTGATCCATCGGAACCGACTTCTACACCGGGAAGTCGTTTTAATAAGTCCTCAACAACTGCGTTTGGCTGAGTTTTGTAGGTGTCGGCGGTGTATTCAACGGTGTCTTCCATTACCTTTATAGGGGTTCTTATTCCTACAACGGTTGCGTCATTAAGCAAAACTGACGCCGGTCGCAACTTGATTGTCCCCATTGCCAAGTTGCCTGAAACCGTTATCTCTTTATAAAAATCCTCATAGCCCATGTAAGAGATATGAGTAATGTATTTCCCGTTTTTGAGAGATATATTGAAGTTGCCATTCATGTCGGCGGGTATGCCTTTCACAAATGAGCTGTCGCGGGCACTTAGTATTCTTACTCCGGCGTTGGAAAGTGGTTCACCTGTTTCGTCACAAACTTTACCTGTTACATTTGCGGCATTTATGCTTGCTGTTGATAATATCGCCAATAAAATCAGCAAGATACTATGTGTTATCTGTTTCATTATTACGTAATAATTGTTATAAACTAAACAAATAGACTTTTTAGGTCTCAAAAGGTTTAATCAATATGTGAGAATAATCAAAATGTAAAATTGGTTTTACCCCATTATTAGCATGGTGATAATGGGAGAGGATATTTTTTTGTTCTAATCTCGGTGGGGTTATTGCACACGAGTGCGAGTAGCGTCGATAAGCGTTGTGAAAAAGTCCATTGCATCGTCCGGGATTCTTGCCCGGTTGAGGGTTGTGAGTGCTTCAGATGCGTATAGATCAATAAGCTCGTGGCATCGTTCTCCAAGATTGAGAGTGTTGTAAACGGCTTTAACACGAGCGATTTTCTCGTTGGGAGCAATGGCGTTGTTGCCAATCAATTGTTTTAGCTCTCCCGAATTATCTTCAGTCATTGCCGAGATGAGCAACCATGTTTTTTTATCGTTTAGGATGTCTCCGCCGATTTTCTTGCCAAATACAGTCGGGTCGCCGTAGGTGTCCAAGTAATCATCTTGCAATTGAAATGCCATGCCGAGTTTGATCCCGAAGTCATAAAAAGCTTTGCGCTCAGAATCTAATGCCCCAGCCATTATGGCTCCCAATTCACACGCGCAACCGAGTAGTACAGATGTTTTGAGTCGGATCATTTTGAGGTATTCCTCTACTGAGACATCATCGCGGTTTTCAAAGTCCATGTCATATTGTTGTCCTTCGTAAACTTCCATTGCTGTGCGGTTAAATAAAGTCATGACTTCCCAAGTTTTTGCGGCGTCACAGCGACTCATATATTGGGTTGCCAATGTGAGCATTGCATCGCCTGAAAGTATGGCGGTTGATTCATTCCATTTGATGTGGACCGTAGGACGACCGCGGCGTATGTCGGCTTTATCCATCACGTCGTCGTGAAGCAGTGTGAAATTGTGGAAAATCTCCACGCCTATCGCTTGGTTTTTTGCCGCGCCAATGTCTCCGCCAAGTGCCGAACATGTGGCGAGAGTGAGAAGCGGGCGTAAACGCTTGCCACCACCCGAAAGAGTGTATTCGATGGGTTCATACAATCCGCGAGGTTGAGCAGGGTAGGAAATGCTGTTAACTGCTTTGTTGATATACTCAATGAGGTAGTCGGCTTTAAACATAAAATAATGTTGTTTAATTTTCATTGCAAAGATACACAATTCAATCCACAAATGATGATTTAATCGCTGTTAAAAGAAATAATTTACTAAAAATTTGTTATTCCCGAAAATTCTTGCGAAATTCGTAGTCGCTAATACCTTATAATAAAAAATACTAACAAATATATTAAAATGAGTTATTTAAAGTTTGATAAGAACCTAATGATTAACTTGGAGCAATCTCTGCCGAAAGAGATGTTACGCACTAATCAATCAGGAGCTTATCACTGTACGTCTATTGTGGGGTGTAATACCCGAAAACAACACGGGCTACTTGTAATCCCAATTCCTGAGATGGAAAACAAGCCTCATGTGTTGTTGTCGTCACTTGATGAGACAGTGATACAGCATGGCGCTCCATTTAATTTAGGTATTCATCGTTATTCGGGTGGGGTGTATAGCCCCAATGGACATAAGTACATCCGTGAATTTGATTGTGAAAGTGTGCCTCGCACAACATATCGTGTAGGTGGAGTTATTCTTACTAAAGAGAAAATTTTCATCTCACATGAAAATCGGATTTTAATACGTTATACGCTTGTTGAGGCGCATTCGCCCACAACTTTGCAATTCCGCCCATTTTTGGCGTTCCGTGAGTCAAATGAGTTGTGTATGGCCAATGGTAGTCTTAATTCACAATGTGACGAAGTGAATAACGGGGTTTCTTGTTGTTTATATAAAGGATATCCTACTCTATACATGCAATTCAGCCGTAAACCTAATTGGGTTTATGACCCACATTGGTATAATGGTATTGAGTATGTGAAGGATCTTGAACGAGGTGTTCCTTACACCGAAGACTTGTGGGTTCCCGGATATTTTGAAATACCTATCAAGAAAGGTGAGTCAATTATATTCTCTGCTGGTATTTCAGAAACTTCTCCTCGCTCTCTCAATAAAATTTATGAAGGGGAGATCGCATATCGTACCGCTCGTTCAAGTTTCTATAACTGCCTTAAAAATGCGGCTAAGCAGTACTATCTTAAAGATCGTGATGGCGATTTTGTAATCTCAGGTTATCCTTGGGGAGTAGTGCTTGCACGCAATACATTCATGTCATTACCCGGGGTAACTCTTGCGATTGATCATAAAGCGGATTTTGAAAGCATTATGGCAACAGCAACAGCTGCGTTGACACACTTTATGGAAACCGGTGAACGCGATCCTCGTATTCAAGGAATTGATTTGCCAGATATCCCATTGTGGGCATTGTGGGCAATACAGCAATATGCCAAAACTCAAGGCAATGACGAGGCACGCTCTCGATACTTGGATCTTACCTCTCGCATTCTTGAATATATACTTGCCGGAGGTCATCCCAATTTGTTTGTGGAAGAAAATGGTTTGGTGACAACTATTGGTACATCAATGCCGGTGTCATGGATGAATTCAATGTTGCATGGCCGTCCAGTTATACCTCGCACCGGTTATTTGGTAGAGTTTAACGCCCTTTGGTATAACGCGTTGATGTTTGGCGCGGCATTGGCTGAAGGTCAACCTGAATATACCGAATATCGTGAAAAATGGCTTGCGCAAGCCGAGTTGATGAAGCAACCATTTATTGATACATTCCTCAATGATTATGGTTACTTGTATGACTATGTAACGGGGACGTTTGCCGACCCATCGGTGCGTCCAAATATGGTTGTGGCTATCGGTCTTGATTACTCTCCACTTGATCGCCGTCAACGCAAGGGAGTGCTTGATGTGGCGACTCGTGAATTGTTGACTCCAAAGGGATTGCGTACATTGTCGCCGAGAAGCTATGGCTATCGTCCGTTCTATCTTGGTTCGCCAGAAGAACGTGAAATGTCATTACACACCGGTCCGGCTCGTCCATGGTTGATAGGTTTTTATGCCGATGCCTATCTGCGAGTGTTTGGTATGAGCGGAGTTTCATATATCGACCGTATGCTCATCGGTTTTGAAGATGAAATGTCTCAGGGTTGTATCGGTTCATTATCGCAGTTGTATGATGGCAACCCGCCATTTGCTGGACGCGGAGCGATAAGCCATGCAACCAATGTTGCTGAAGTATTGCGCACGTTGCGCACATTGAAGAAATTAAGTGTTTAACCCCACATAAACCGTAAGAAAAGATGAAAGCATTAATGTTTGGATGGGAATTTCCCCCTCATATCCTCGGAGGTCTCGGAACCGCCAGCTACGGTCTCACCAAGGGAATGTGGGAGTGTGGCAATATGGACATTACGTTTGTAATTCCCAAACCGTTTGGTGATGAGGAAAGAACGTTTGCCAACATTATCGGAGCGTCACAAGTTCCGGTGGCATGGCGTGATGTTAATCGTGAATATGTTGATAGTCGCATCGGGCATTTGATGAATCCCGATTTATATTTCAGTTTGCGCAACAACATATATGCCGATTTTAATTATATGCGCACCAACGATCTCGGTTGTATTGAGTTCTCCGGTCGCTATCCCGAAAACCTGCTTGAGGAAATCAATAATTACTCAATAATGGCGGGAGTTGTGGCTCGCACAATTGATTTTGATATTATTCACTCTCACGACTGGTTGACTTATCCGGCAGGTATTCATGCTAAACAAGTAACAGGTAAACCATTGGTAATCCATGTACATGCTACTGACTTTGACCGCTCTCGTGGGAATGTAAACCCGACAGTTTTTGGAATAGAGTGTGACGGTATGCATCATGCCGACCATATCATTACTGTAAGTGACTTGACTCGTCGTACAGTAATTGAGAAATATGGTATCGATCCGGGTAAAGTTACCACTGTACACAATGCGGTAGAGCCATTGAGTCCCGAATTGTTGAGTGTGACAGCTAATAAGCCTAAAGAAAAAGTTGTGACATTCCTTGGGCGTATAACAATGCAAAAGGGACCCGAATACTTTGTTGAAGCCGCTGCTAAGGTGTTGAAGAATAATCATAACGTACGTTTTGTTATGGCCGGTAGTGGTGATATGATGGACAAGATGATTCAACTTGCGGCTGAGCGTGGTATTGCCGACCGTTTCCACTTCCCCGGTTTCCAAAAGGGTAAGCAGGTTTATGAGATGCTTAAAGCCTCAGATGTGTATATCATGCCATCGGTTTCTGAACCATTTGGTATTTCTCCGCTTGAAGCAATGCAGATGGGTGTTCCATCGATTATCTCAAAGCAATCGGGTTGTGCCGAGATTCTCAATAATGTCATAAAGACCGACTATTGGGATATTGATGCAATGGCCGATGCCATTAACTCGATTGTGACCTATCCGGCAATGTATGAACAGTTGCGTGAAGATGGTCTTTATGAAGTTAATCAAATAACATGGGACAAGGCCGGAGCAAAGGTAATCGATATTTACAATCGCGTGTTAAGCAATTATTAAAACATTAACAAACATAATATAAAGCTATATGAAAGCTATCTGTTTTTATTTTCAGATTCATCAGCCATTCAGACTCAAAAGATATCGTTTCTTTGATATAGGTAATGATCATTATTACTATGATGATTTTGCCAATGATGATATTATCACTCGCATTGCTCAACGCAGCTATATCCCTGCGGCAGAGACATTGTTGAAGATGATCAATGATAACAAAGGCAAATTCCGTTGTGCTATCTCAATCACCGGTGTGGCTTTGGAACAATGTGAACAATATGTTCCCGAATTTATTGATTTGCTCAAAAAACTTGCAGATACAGGTTGTGTCGAATTTTTGGCTGAAACCTATGCACACTCTTTGTCATCGCTCACAGAACCGGAAGAGTTTGCCGCTCAGTTGAAAGCTCATGATGAAAAAATTAATGCGTTATTTGGCGTGAAACCCAAAGTGTTGCGCAACACTGAGTTGATTTATTGTGATGATATCGCTCCCCAAGCTCTTGCTATGGGTTATAAGGGTATAATTACCGAAGGCGCGAAACATATTCTTGGTTGGAAATCGCCAAATTATGTTTATTCTGCGGCTTCGGCACCCAAACTCAAGATGTTGCTAAAGAACTCTAAGTTGTCAGATGATATTTCTTTCCGCTTCAATAATGCAGAGTGGGATTCATATCCGTTAACTGCCGATAAATACATCTCATGGATTGCTAATACTCCTGCTGAAGAGCAAATTGTAAACCTTTTCATGAGTCTTGAAACATTTGGAGAGTTGCAACCTCGCGAGTCAGGTATCTTCCAATTCCTTGAAGCACTTCCTCGCTTTGCTGCTGAACGTGGCATTGAGTTCTGCACGCCGTCAGATGCTATCGCAAAACTTAAACCTGTTGGCGAGTTGAGCATACCTTATCCTATCTCTTGGGCTGATGAGGCACGCGATACTTCGGCATGGCTAGGTAATAAATTGCAAAATGAAGCGTTCAATAAGTTGTATTCAGTTGCGGAACGTGTACGCTTGTGTGATGACCGTCGTTTAAAACAAGACTGGAACTATTTGCAGGCGAGCGATCATTTCTTCTATATGTCAACCAAACATCTTGCAGATGGTGCGGTTCACAGCCATTTCAGTCCATACGAAACGCCATTCCAAGCGTTTACCAACTATATGAATGTGCTTGCCGACTTTATCGTGCGTGTTGAGGAACAATATCCGTTGTCAATCGAAAACGAAGAGTTGAATGCGTTGTTGACTACTATTCGTAATCAGGCTCGTGAAATCGAAACACTCAACAAAGAGGTAGTATCAATGCGTAAGAACATTGAGCATTTCAATGAAGAGCATAAACTTCGTGAAAAGCCGGTAGAAGAGGTTGCCGAAGCGCCTAAGGCTCCGGCAAAACGTAAATGTAGCAAAAAGGCGACGACTGAATTGAACGAAAAACCGGCAAAAGCTTCGGCTAAGAAAACTACAAAGAAGGCAAAATAAATCATAGACATTTAAATAACTCAAATTTGTCGAGCGAGGATACTGTGGAGGTATTCTCGCTTGTTGTTTGAAAATCAGGGTATTGTGTGGAAGAAGTGACTTTTTTAATGTTGGCAGTTGCTGAAACCGAAAAAAATGCGTACCTTTGCAGTCGGGTAAGTCCTATACGACCAGCTCCCCGAGAACTCCGCCAGGTCTTGATCGAAGCAACGGTATCGGGTTGTAGCGGTGCGATGTAGTAAGCTTACCCTTTTTTTATATCCCACTTATACACCCCAATAAAATGATAATCGACACTCATACTCATCTTTACCTTGAGGAATTTCAAAATGACGGCATAGAAGCTGTAAACAGAGCAATTCATGCCGGAGTGGAGAAGATGATATTCCCTAATGTGGATCTTGCGACAATCGCACCAATGAAATCATTGCAAAGTCGATTTCCAGGTAATCTGTCGATGGCAATGGGGTTGCACCCGACCGAAGTTGGAGAGTGTTGGCAAGAGGATTTGCATAAGATTGAAGAAGAGTTGCGCGGTGGAGACAAGTATGTGGCGGTTGGTGAAATCGGTATTGATATGTATTGGGATAAGACATTTCGAGCCGAGCAGATGGAGGTATTCTCTCGTCAAATAGATTGGGCTTTGGAGTTGGATTTGCCTATAATAATACATTGTCGAGAGGGGCTTGATGAAATTCTTGAAGTATTTGAGACAAAAGAGAAGTTGCCAAGAGGTGTTTTTCATAGTTTTGGCGGTAGTGTTGAAGATGTGAAGCGCATACGTCGATATAGTGATTTCTATTTTGGAATAAATGGCATTGTTACCTTTAAAAATTCAAAGTTGAGAGAAGTGTTGCCAGAAATCGGAGTTGAGCGTATATTGCTTGAAACTGATGCTCCTTATCTTGCTCCGGTGCCACATCGTGGTAAACGCAATGAAAGTGCCTATATTATTCACACGGCGGCACACGTAGCACAAAATCTTAGTATAGGGATTGATGCGCTTGCCGAGATTACAACTCAATCGGCAATGGCGTTATTTGGTTTAGAGTGAAACCTCTGAGTCGTTTCTTGTTATTTTAAATCCTGACGGAGTATAGATAAACGTGAGAATGTCAATAGCAAGCAGTCGAGTGATTAATTCTTCGGCTGTGTGTCGAGAGATGTGTGTTGCCAGCATATATTCTTCAGTGGTTATAGAACCCTTATTATCAAGATATTCAAGTAAGTGAGACTCTGCTTGGCTTAACGAAAAGCAGATTCCGGAGGAGTCTTGTCGCATTTCCCATGCTTTGGTCATTAAGGCGGGTGCGACAATGTTTTCATCTGCAACTCGATAATAAGCGCGCCATGAACCATCGGGTTCTTGAGCGCATACGGGGCGATTGGTCGCCGGAGCAACTTCAGCTTTGATTACGACGCCGCCTTCGGTGTTGAAAGCGGTAAACTCGACCGATTGTGGAGGTCGGCAATATAATTGTGCCGCTTGCTCGATGACAAATATATCTTCTTCGTTGCGCACCCCGGCAATGTTGCCATTGTCTTTCACGCCAACGAGTAGTCGCCCGCCATCGTTGTTGGCAAACGCAGATATGGAACGAGCGATTTTGCGGGCATCGTTAATGGCAAATTTAAAGTCTTGATGCTCGTGCTCGCCCTCCTCAATCAGACGTTGGATGTAATACTTTCCTCGTATGGCTTTAATATCTTTCACGACGTGGTTGTTAGTCGGGGTAATTGAGATTTTCGTGACGGAGGTTTGTCAACACTTCATCAAGATATTTGCGAGCCTCTTTGCGAGCCTCATCAAGGTCATTGTAAGTGTAGTTGCCACAATCGTGAGCGGTTGCTCCCGGAATTTCACCCTCAAACTCGGCAATGAAGCGGAATGTCTCTTGTATCAATGAGGCGATGTCGGTAGAAGTGTAGTCGCCACTGACGAGCAGATAGTTGCCGGTGCGACAGCCCATAGGACCCCAATAAACGATGTGGTCGCGCCATTCCGGGTGGTTGCGCAGATAAGTAGCGGCAAGGTGTTCGATTGTATGTAGAGCCGCACCCGATACCGCTTCCTCTCTATTGGGTTCTTTCATGCGAATGTCAAACGTGGTGACAACGTCACCACCGGGTAAGGAATCTTTGCGAGAAACAAAAATACCACGCGATAGGGTGAGATGATTTATTGTGAAACTTGCGATTTTTTCCATTGTGTCGTGAAGTTAAATTGATGATATGACTTGGGTGAGAGCATCAAAGGTGTGTCGCGGAGCGTCTTCCCAGAAGTTTTCATATTGAGCGATGTTGTCGTCGCCTCCCGGAGTGTCGCTGATTACTCTCATGCAGAAGAACATCACGTTTTTCAAATAGCACACTTGCGCTATTGAGGCCGATTCCATATCGACAGCAAGCACATCAGTATATAATGAACGGATACGCTCAACCTCCTCGGCTTTGGAGATGAAGATGTCCCCTGAACAGATGAGCCCATGTTTGATTTTTTCATTCCCTTGCAAGCAGGGTAGAGCAGTCAACTCTTTAACGCTTTCAAAGAAGCGTGGACAGCCGGCAGCGTCGCCCCATTCGGTACCTGGGCCACACCACACATCGTGGTAGGCAATGCGCTCGGCGACAACCACATCAAGAATGCCGGCGGCATTGCCTGCGCCACCCGCAACCCCGGTGTTGATAACCAAGTCGGGGTGGAAGTTTTCAATCAAAGTCAGTGTGCCGATTGCCGCGTTGACTTTGCCTATGCCACACTGCATGGCGGTGATGTCGTGATTGCCCATCTTGCCGGTGTGATAGGCAATGTCGTTTATTGTGATAGTCGAATGATTTTCGATGAGAGGTAGCAATAGGTTTAATTCTTTGCCCATGGCTACAATAATTCCGATTTTCATGATGTTGAGTTTTTTAGAATGGGAAAATTAAGGGTAACACAAGTATCATAACAATGCCGAGAATGATTTGCAGTGGCAACCCGACTTTGATATAATCCATAAATGTATATTGTCCCGCCGGCATGACGAGCGCATTGGGCGGGGTTGAGAATGGCGATGCAAAACACATGCTTGCACCAAAACTGACGGCAAAAAGCAGTGTGAGTATGGTTGTCAACATAGTAAAATCGTTTTCAATTCAGACAACAAATTTACAAAATATATTGTTGATTTGAAAATGCGAGCCGTGAGGAGTGGTATAGTTTTTCTATGGTCTCACTCGCCTGTCGGCTTTGCTCTGACCATAGGATGAGATGGAAATAAAGAAAGCGTCACGAAGTGCCGCTACAATGTGGGTGTTAATTCGCGCCCTTGCAGGCGCATATGTGTTGTCTCCTTTTCCGGAGGTTTCGCTACGCTCACCCCACCGGCTATTCATATCGCCTGCCGGCTTCCAAGCCTTTACAGGCTTCATTGTTTAGAGACAGCTGATTGTAAATCTTTTTTTGCCACTTTCATGTGCTTACGCACGTGAATTGTCCCTCTGTCACGCAGTGATAGAGGGACGAGAGTTGGCAAAAGCCAACTCGGAGGGGGTTCAATATATGCTTGCACACGCACCTATCCACATTCGGGATATAGCAAGCGCATAACGTCGGAGACGTTACATTATCACAACTCAATGCCAGAGTAACCTATTTACTCTATGGATTTTTTGTGGGAATAGCGCATAGGTGTGGTTTTGAATGAGGAAATTTGTAGGTTCTTAATTCTGTTTTTTGAAGGTGGATTTAAGGCGGCGCCAGCCGTCAACGCCGAGTATGGCGAGGGCGGTGTATTGTGAGGTTTTGGCGAGTCCGAAGAAAACGACCCAAAGTACACCTTTGGCGGTTGCTCTGATGGGTAGGAGCATTTGGGCAAATGAGATTATATAGAAAACAACGCAGAGGGCGAGTATAAAAAGACCCGTGCGAAACGACAACCCTGAGAGCCATCGTTTCGCACGAGCTATTTTGCTGTTTTGATTTTTCAATCGAGAAGTGCTTTTGCCATAGACGCGGCAGCACGGCGACCGTCGCCCATAGCGAGGATTACAGTAGCACCACCACGCACGATGTCTCCACCGGCGTAGAGGTCGTCGAGCGAAGATTTCATTGAGTCTTCAGCGACCACGATTGTGCCACGGCGAGATACTTCAAGACCGTCAACGCTATTGGGAATAAGTGGGTTGGGCGATACTCCAACGCTCACGATAACTAAGTCAACAGGGATTTCTTTGATTGCGCCTTCAACGGGAACTGGAGAGCGACGACCTGACGCGTCGGGTTCGCCAAGTTCCATTTCTTGCACAAGCATCATGTTGACGCGACCTTTTTCGTCGCCACGATATTCAATGGGGTTGTGAAGAGTCATAAATTCAACCCCCTCTTCTTTGGCGTGCTTAACCTCTTCGACACGAGCGGGCATTTCTTCTTCGCCACGGCGATAAACGACCATTGCGCGTTCGGCACCCATGCGACGAGCAGTGCGCACAGAGTCCATAGCGGTGTTACCACCACCGATAACCGCAACGTTTTTGCCACGAAGCACCGGAGTGTCCCAATCGGGGCGACCGGCACCCATGAGGTTGACGCGGGTGAGGTATTCGTTGCTTGACATTACGCCGATGAGGTTTTCGCCGGGAATGTTCATAAAGCGGGGTAAACCAGCACCAGAGGCAACAAATATGCCTTTGAAGCCCATTTCGTGTAAGTCGTTATAGCTTAGAGTTTTGCCGATGATGCAGTCTTTCTCAAATTTAACTCCCATTTGGCTTAAAGTGTTGATTTCGACATCAACAACGGCATTGGGGAGACGGAACTCTGGAATACCATATTTCAACACTCCACCAATCTCGTGAAGAGCTTCAAAAACGGTCACATCAAAACCACGCTTAACCATGTCGCCGGCGAATGATAGTCCGGCAGGTCCTGAACCTACAACAGCTACTTTAATGCCATTGGCGGGAGCCATTGCGGGTAGTGAAGCGGTGCCACTTTGTTGCTCGCGGTCGGCGGCAAAGCGTTCGAGATAACCGATTGCTACTGGTTGTTTTTTCATTTTATGGTAGATGCAACGAGACTCGCATTGTTTTTCTTGAGGGCAGACACGACCACACACCGCGGGGAGTGCGCTGGTTTCTTTGAGGACAACTGCGGCAGCCGCAAAGTCGCCACGCTCGATGTTTTTGATGAAGCCGGGAATGTTGATGTTAACCGGACAGCCTGTAACACATTGAGGATCGGGGCAGTCCATGCAACGAGAAGCTTCGACAAGCGCTTGTTCTTCGGTCAAGCCTTGGTTTACCTCTTCGGTGAATGTGGTGACACGATAGTCGGGATCCAACTCCGGCATTTTAACACGCTGTATGGCAGTGCGCTCTTTGGCACTGTATTTTTTGCGTAAATCCTCGCGCCATTGAGCGTCGCGGGGCGCAGAGGTTATATTGTTTTCACTCATTTTTCAAAATTCAGATTAATGATTAGTTATAAGAACGCAAACGCATCAACATTTCATCGAAATCGACTTTGTGGGCGTCAAATTCGGGACCATCGATGCACACAAAGCGAGTTTTGCCATCGACTGTAATGCGGCAAGCTCCACACATGCCTGTGCCGTCAACCATGATAGTGTTGAGTGAGCAGATAGTGGGAACTTCATATTTCTTAGTGAGCAATGCCACAAATTTCATCATAATAGCGGGTCCGATGGTAACAACTTGGTCAACTTTTTCACGAAGGATTACTTCTTCAACACCATTCGTTACCAAACCTTGTTTTCCGTAAGAGCCATCGTCGGTCATAATGATGACCTCGTCGGAGTATTCGCGTACTTGGTCTTCAAGGATGATTAAATCTTTGGTGCGAGCGGCAAGTACTGTAATCACCTTGTTGCCGGCTTGTTTCATCGCTTTGATAATGGGTAATAGAGGTGCGACACCTACACCGCCACCACAGCACACAACTGTGCCGACATTGGCAATGTGAGTTGCCTGACCAAGCGGACCAACAACATCGGTGAGATATTCTCCGGGGTTAAGTGCGCAGATTTTTGACGAAGAGTCGCCAATAGCTTGCACTACAAGTGTGATTGTACCTTTTTCAATATCGGCGTCGGCAATTGTCAACGGGATGCGTTCGCCATGTTCACCCGCGCGCACAATCACAAAATGTCCGGGGCGGCGAGAACGCGCAATCAGAGGAGCTTCAACGACAAGTTTTACTACTTTTTCAGAAAAATGCTCCTTTTCAACAATTTTATTCATTTTATTCTAATGCTATTAATCGTATAGAGTGCAAAGTTATCAAAATGTGTTTAAACCAACAAAGAATTAGGGGATAAAATCAAGAATTTCGATGGGAGCCTCAACAATGTGGTCGGCATAAAATTCTTTTAATTCTTTTTCGGGGCGAAATCCCCAAGTCACTCCAACCGAGTTAACGCAGGCGCGTCGAGCAGTCTCCATATCGACACCTGAGTCCCCCACATAAAGCACTTCGCTCTTGGGGGTAGGTGATTTTGAGAGGATTTCAAACACGATTGAAGGGTCGGGTTTGACAGGTACACCCTCTTTTTGTCCTTCAATGGCAACCCAATCGATGTTGGGGAAATAGTGGTTTATAATGTTGACGACGGCAGAGTGGTATTTGTTGGACGCAACAGCGAGTTTGATGCCCCGTCGCGATAGTGTCTCAAGTAGCTCGGTAATACCTTGATATGGGGTTGTGTGGACGCAATAATGAGTGTCGTAGTATGCGATGAAATACTCACGGAGTCGGTTGACAGTTTCTTCGGCACGGCATCCGTCGGGCAATACTCTCTCAAGCAGTCTCATTACTCCATTGCCGACAAAATAGGGATAGGATGAGATCTTGTGAGTGGGATATCCACATTGCTCCAACGCATAGTTGGCAGCTGTAGCCAAGTCGTCAATAGTGTTGAGCAATGTCCCGTCAAGATCAAAAATGACTAATGATTTCATGAGAAGATAATTAGTGGTTTTAAAATGGATAACCTACGGCAAAATGAAATGTGGCATCACGTCCCCACTTAGGGTGAATTAATGGCCAACGCTCTTGGTTTTGTGCCGGATTGTAGGCTTTCATACCTAAGTCAAAGCGAAGCAAGAAGTAGGTGAAATCAAGTCGAATGCCTGCGCCATATGACATGGCAATCTCTTTATAAAATGAATTGAAGTGGAACATGCCATCGGGTTGGTTCTCGTAGTTGTGGATGGTCCAAATGTTTCCCGCGTCAATAAACAATGCGCCTTCAAACACCCAGAATAGTTTGGCTCGATATTCAAGGCTTAAATCCAAACGGATGTCACCACATTGATTGATGAAGTCGGCAGATGAATTATGGGAGTCGTAGCTGCCGGGTCCGAGCGCGCGTACTCCCCAGCCTCTGACTCCATTGGCACCACCTGCATAAAATCGCTTTTCAAACGGCATTATTCGGGAATTGCCGTAGGGAACCCCAATACCTGTCCCGACATGAAATGCAATTGAATTGCGTAGGTTGAAGTTGTGAGTATAGGTGTAGTCAAAATCGACTTTGGCATACTGAGAGTAGGGGACTCCAACAATTTTATAGACACCATCATCACGGTTTTGACCTATGAGGTTGGAAATGCCGTAAAGCAAGTTGCCGGCAATCTCAGCTGATGCACGCAATGTATATACCGACTGTTGGAACGAGTTGCGTTGCATTAACATTGAATTTGGAGTGCGACGATTGGTTTTATAGTAGGTATAGCCCATCTTCATGATGAGGTGATCCTCATAACTATATCGTAACAATGGATTGTCGGGGGCTACTTGGTCGATAAAGTCAATAGTGCTTTTGGGCAGATATACATAATCAAGGTCTATGAAGTCAAAAGTGTGTCTTTGTGTGTTTTGGCGGTTGCTCCAACGATATCGCCAAGCGGCTCCGGCGATTGTGCGGGTGTATTCGGGGCGTTCCTGATATGTAAATGACACAGCAAACTCGGTTGACGCTCTCATGCGTCGCTTGAAATCTTTGGATATAAACGGACACTCAAATTTGGGGAACGTTATGCCAACTTCTCCGGCAAATTCAATATAATTGTCGTTTATTAATCCGTCAAGGTCACCCGATAGGCTTTCGTATGCCATGCGAGCTTTCGCGGTCAATAACTCAGAGCCTTTGGCAAGATTGCGATGCTGATATGTGAGTCCTAACCCAAAACCAAGGTCTCCTTCTGAGTTAGTGCCTTCCAACTCGACTGAAATGCTTTGTTTTTTGTTGCGAGATAGAAGAATATAGAAATCCAATAGTGTGCTGTTTGGGACTTGTTTAGCCTCGATGTTGATGTATTTCAATATGCCGAGTTGTCCAAGAGATTCGTAAGTGCGATTTATAGAGTTAACGCGGTACATATCACCTGGACGAATGTAGCATTTCTCATCAATGGTCTGAGGCTTAAGATATTTATCATTGTTGTAGTATATATTTAATCCGTTATGAACAACAATGTCGGTGGCCGAAAACGAGGTTGTATCTCTAACCATATCATAGTCGGTGATGATATGCACATTGCGGATGTGATAGGTTTGATGATCTGTTGAGACTGATGCGGAATCTACAACTTCAGATGGTTGGCTTATGAGCATTGTCAAGTCAACGTTTTTATTGCCGGCGGTAGTGTCGGCGATAAAAGTGATATAGTCTTTCTTAAATGCGTAATATCCGTTGTTGCGCAATCGCTCAAGGATGAGAGTGCGCTCTGCGTCGAGGTCATCTCGGTTTAGTCTGTCCCCTGAATTGATAGAGCGACGAGTGGAATCTCTAAGGACAATGCGACTAATTGCTGTGTCGGGAATTTCATATTTGATCGATGAAATGATATGTGGTTTCCCTGCGTGGATTATATAATTGACATCTATTTTCTTTTTCTTAGGGTACATGGTGGTGTCGATAGTAACAGTTGCGTCCATGTAGCCTTTGTTTATCATCGCCAATTGTAATTGATGCGCAGAGTTTTCGGCTTGTGAATAATCAAATATCACCGGGGCTTGACCAAGTTTTTTCAACCACTTGTTATACCATTTGGCGGTGTCTTGTCCTGCCATGTTGTAAGTGGCAAGTTGAAGTTTGAGAAATCCGAGAACTTTGTGATTGGGCGCTTGTCGCAGATAGTTGTAAAGCTCAGAAGATTTTACCTCATTGGCGTCTTTAATTGTAATTGTGGCATTGTCAAGGAGATATTTTCCATCGGGGACATGTTTAGTGGTACTGCAACTCACTGATATGGCGACAGTAACACATAGTAACAAAAGATTTAGGAGTAATCTTAGTGTCATTAATGATTGTTTTCAGAATACAAAGGTACGGTAATTTATCGATTTTATTTACTAATTTTGTGATATAATTAATCACTATGGCAGAAAAATTAAAAATAATCAGGTCGGCAACGGTGCCGACATCTCTTGATACATTTTGCCGAGACCAATTGAAAGAATTGTCGGCGATGTATGAAGTTGTGGCTGTATCGTCTCCATTGCCCGAACTTGAAACTGTCGCCAAGCGTGAAGGTGTGAGAGTTGTGGCGGTGATGATGAATCGCCATATATCTCCAATCGCCGATTTGAAATCGATATGGAAAATGTATCGATTGCTGAGACGTGAGCGTCCTTGGCTTGTGCACAGCATGACACCAAAGGCGGGGCTTGTGTCGATGATTGCCGCATGGATGGCTCGTGTCCCTAATAGAGTACACACGTTTACCGGCTTGATATGGCCTACTGCGACAGGGATGAAGCGTCGTGTTTTGATGTTGACTGATAAAATCCTTTGTGCATGTGCGACACATATCATTCCGGAAGGGAATGGGGTGAAACGAGACCTTGAAAATCATCATATCACAAGAAAACCGATGAAAGTACTTGCCAATGGCAATGTGCGAGGCATCGATATGGAACATTTTTGTCGCACGTCGGAAGTGATGGGTGTCGCCAATGAATTGCGAAAAGATGGAGTTTTTACATTTGTGTTTGTGGGTCGAGTGGTGAGAGATAAGGGTATTCACGAGTTGGTTGCGGCTTTTCAACGTTTGAATGCGGAATATGAAAATACTCGTCTTGTGCTTGTGGGACGAGCAGAACCGGAACTTGATCCATTGAATGATGAAACCATGAAGGAGATTGAGCAAAATAGCGCGATTGAGGCTGTTGGAGCGCAAGAGGATGTGCGCCCATGGCTTGCGGCATCAGATGTGCTTGCGTTTCCAAGTTATCGCGAGGGTTTCCCAAATGTGGTTATAGAGGCTGGCGCAATGGGGCTACCATCGATTGTAACCGACATAAATGGTTCAAACGAGATAATTATAGAGGATGAAAATGGGTTGATAGTTCCGGCTCACGATGAGAAGTCGTTATATTACGCAATGTTGAAGATATATCAAGAACGTGAGTTGTATGGGCGATTGGCAAAAAACGCCCGACGATTGATCGCCGAGCGTTTTGATTGTCATATCGTGAGAAAAGCGTTGTATGATTTTTATGCGATGTTGCCTCGCTAAAATCAGCATTTGACTTTCCCTAATTCAATCACTTCAAGATCACGCATATTACCATTGTCGATGGTGAGGCGTATGAGGGTGCGTTCTTTTTGCCATCCATGATAGCCTGCTGCACCTGGATTGATGTGTAGCAGATTCATCTCTTTATCCCACATTACTTTCAAAATGTGAGAGTGTCCGGTAACCATGAGGTTGACGTTGTTGTCGCGCAATAGTCTCATTACTCCGGGTGCATAACGACCAGGATAACCACCGATGTGGGTCATCCACACATTAATCCCCTCGATAGTGAAATTTTCCACTTCGCGACATCGACGGCACACCTCGCCATGGTCGATATTGCCTGAAACGGCTCTTACGACAGGAACAATCGCTTCAAGTCGGCGAATGACGTCAATGTCACCCACATCGCCGGCATGCCAAATTTCATCGCATTTGGCAAAATGTTTAGCGTAGCGATCATCCCAGCATGAATGGGTGTCGGATAATATGCCGATGAGTTTTGACATCAGAAGTTTTGCAAAATGTAAATTGCACGTGGAGCAAATGTCATCTCTTCGGTGATTATAATTGTCTTTCCTGAAAGTATGTCTTTTAACTCGGTACCTATTGGTAACACTTCGAGAGTGCGTTCCATTGACGTTGTGACAGAACTATCATTGCCATTCATCAACACATGGATCTCTTTGTCCCCGAGTTTGCGAGTATATGCATATATGCCGTTCTGAGGCATGAAGTGTTTTAATGTCCCGCGAGCGATAACTTCATTGGCTTCGCCACGACGCCAATTGAGCAGTTTTGATAAGAAATTGTATGCTTCGTTTTGCATTTCGGTACGTCCTACGGCAGTAAACGCATTTGTAGTGTCTCCGGGAAAGCCACCGGGGAAATCGCAACGCACATATCCATCGCTACCCTCCTTTGATCCGCTCATGAGCAACTCCGTACCATAATAAATCTGAGGGATACCACGAGAAGTCAGTAAGAATGCCTGAGCTTGTTTCCAGCAACCAAGGTCTTTGGGTTGCTCAAGAAGGAAACGATCAGTATCGTGGTTGTCTAAAAAAGTTAAAATTTTTTGTGGATCAGGGAATAAGTAGTCAAGTGCAAGATGATCATATATCGCATTAAGTCCTGTCCAAGGATTGGTTTGCTCGCTGAATGCTTTGCGTGCTGTTATAGATAACACGAAGTCCATGACGGTGGGTAGGTTGGAGTTCCCGCGTGTACACACTTTGCTGTCACGTTGCCAAAACGCCTCACCCCCTTCTGTGCCATACCAACATTCGCCAACGATATTGTAGTTGGGGTATTCGCGTTCAACCGCTGCAATCCAATCAGCCATTGGCTGAAAAGCAGCATAAGGGTGGGTGTCCATGCGTATTCCGTCAATTTTGGATGACTCAATCCACCAAATGGAGTTTTGGACGAGATATTTCATCAAGTGTGGGTTGTTTTGGTTTAGGTCGGGCATTGACTCAACAAACCACCCATCAACAGTGCGACTCAAATCATAGTCGCTGACATAGGGATCGTAAAGTGTTGACAAGCGATAATTGGTCTGTACATATCCGTCGGGGAAGTTAAACCAATTTTTTGACGGACGGTCGGTAAACCAGATGTGGTTACTCCCACAATGGTTGAAAATCATATCCATCACAACTTTGATATCTCTTTTGTGCGCCTCTGAGATGAGGTCGTTCCACTCTTGGTTAGAGCCAAATCGAGGGTCAATGTTGTAATAATCGGTTGTTGCATATCCGTGATATGTGCCACCGGGCATATCATTAGTGAGCACAGGATTAACCCATATCGCAGTAACACCAAGAGAGTCAATGTAATCAAGGTGATTGAGAATGCCTTTTATGTCTCCGCCATGACGCGCATTGGGATCTTGGCGGTCAACCATAACGGAATTGTCAAAATGTGAGATGTTGTCGTTGGATTCATCTCCGTTGGCAAATCGGTCAGGCATTATAAGATAAAGCACATCACCGGCATCAAATCCTTTATAATCTTCGGGATTGCGGTCGCGAGCCTTTAGCTCATAGTCAATGGTCGTTTTCTTTTTGCCATGACTGAATACCAGTTTCATTGTGCCGGCGTTGGCTTCGTCTGAAATTTTGAAATAAAGGAATTGATAATTGGGGCTTTCTAAGCGGGTAACATCAATAAGTTCAACCCCATTATATGGTTCAAGTTTAACTTCGGCATCACGAATATCCTTACCATAAATCATTACTTGCAAGGTGTCGTTTGACATATCAACCCACCAATAGGGAGGGTCGATAGTATTAATTGTAGGTTTTGCAGCCCAACTTGTAAAAGTGGAGAGCAATATCAATAATAAGAAGTGTCGTTTCATTTTACACCAATTTTAGATGCGATGCCTGATGGGATTGCTTCTTTGTTTACTAAAATGCTTACGGTTTTTGCGAGGAAATAGGCTTCTGACACGTAGAAGTAACCGCCATAAACTTGGTTGGTGTCCCATGAGTTTTTCACTTTGTAGTAGCGATTGCCCTCCTGATCGGTAGCGATACCGATGATAACCATCCCATGGTCGTCGGTGGTTTCAAGTCGGTCAAACATCTCTTGGCGAGATTCTTGTGTTACAGTGATTTCTTCGGTAGGTCCATTGATGGCATACATTTCGTCTTCGCGGTCTTTATCGCTCAATGTTACCCAACGAGATAACTCTGTGCCGTCCATGTCGCTTTCGGTTTTTGCTTTTGGCATAAGAGCGTAGCCTTCGCGCCATTTGAAACCTTTTTCACTTACGTCGGCAGCCCATACCACGCTATATCCTTTTTCGATGGCATTGTCAACAATGGCTTTTAGCTCGTCGAGTTTTACGTTCTGATATTGTCCCCATAGCCAGTTGTCGGCAACTTCAAGTACAAATGGTTTGTAGAATGGGTGGTGGGTAAATGATGATACCGCGACATAGTCGTTCATATTAAGTCCAAGTGACTGAGCATAGGATTGTGGAGTGTAAGTTTTGCCATTGTAGGTGAAAGTTTCGGGAATGTCGCCGAAATATGCGTCTAAGATACCTTCAAAACCTTTGCGCCAAGCGGTTGATAACTTTTTGTTGGGGTTGGAGTTGATAGTTCTCATATATGCACCCAACACACCGTGAAGTTCGCCATGATTATGCTTCTCCTCTCCATAGTTAAGACCATTATAAACCTCTTCAGGGATTGTGCCATATCGCTCCCACACGTATGGCACATCAAGAATGCTTCCACCGGGGGAGAATTGGGTTGAGCCATACATGCGCACATAGCGGTCGGCTTTTTCAGTATAGCAATAGCGCACGGTAAACATTTCAGATAAGTCAAGTTCTTGACCTGTTTTGCGCAAAATTTCATCTTCGAAGAATGAAGTTCCGGCAAAACACCAGCATGTGCCTGACTTGTTTTGATCTTTAACAGAAGTAGTTTTTACAATTGTTACGTCGGTAAATGTAAATCCGGTACTATCGGAATCGGCGGTGTTGTTATCGGCAGAGGCTGATGTGGCAATACTCAAACCGATAATTAATGATGCAAAATATCTCATAAATTAAATGTTTTTGTTTTCTGCAAATGTAGCAAAAAATCACATAATTGTCAAATCTTTGAACTAAGACATATTTATAATTGTTTTAATTTTGAAAACTTAAAACAAATTATGATCATGAAAGATTTTGATAAAATCGTGAAAGAAACCCCATGTGTGTTGGTCGATTTTTTTGCCAGTTGGTGTGGTCCTTGTGCGGCTCAAAGTTCAATTTTGGAACATCTCAAGCCAGAATTGGATGGAAAAGTTACAATTCTAAAACTTGATATTGAAAAAAATGAAACGTTGGCAGAGCAGTTTGATGTTCGCTCGATACCAACGCTATTGTTATTTAAAAATGGAAATCAGGTTTGGCGAAAGACTGGAGTTCAATCGGCAAAACAACTGCTTGCAGAAATCAATAAAGCGACAACAATTTAGTCTCTTAACTACATGAAACTCAATACAAGCACTTGTGCGGCGACAACTCGCAGGAACATAGTCAATGGATATACGGTTGAATATGCGACTGCGGGGGCATCGTTGCCGGTGCTGTTGTTGGCATAGGCGAGAGCCGGAGGATCGGTACAACCACCCGACATAAGGCCCATTATGGTCAAGAAATTGATCTTGAAACATGCACGAGCGATAGTGCCTACAATAATCAATGGTATTACGGTAATCATAAAGCCCCAAACTACCCACCACATACCGGTGGTGTTAAACACGGTGTCGGCAAATCCGGCTCCCGAAGATATTCCCACCGAGGCAAGGAATAGGCAGATGCCGAGTTCGCGCATCAACAATGATGCCGATGATGATGTGTAGGTAATGAGCTTAAATTTGTAGCCGAAGCGGCTGAGTAATATCGCAACTACAAGAGGTCCCCCTGCAAGACCGAGCTTCATGCCAAAGCCTACGTTGATAGAGCCGAGTATGATGCCAAACAAAATGCCGACGAATATCGTAATGAGGTTTGGTTCGTTAAGGCGTTTCATTGAGTTGCCGAGTTTAGTGGCGAGTCGTTCAATGTCTTCGGGGTTTCCTACTACAGTGATGCGGTCACCCATTTGTAGTCGTAAGTTGGGCGAAGCAAGCAGGTCAACTCCGGCGCGATTAACGCGAGTGGCATTTAGTTTGTATCCCATGCGCAAACGAAGAGAACCGATTGCGGCGCCGTTATATTCACTTCTGGTGACAAGGATGCGTCGGGACACGACCGGACTTTGTTGGGCATTCCAGTTCATTTCAATCTCAGGACCTAATACTGCTTTAAGTCTCTCTTCGTCTTGAGCTGACATCACGATGTATAATTTATCGCCAAGTTGTAACGACGTTTCGGCTTTTGGGATGATGACTTTGCCGTCTTCATGCATCAAGCGAGATACAACAAAATTGCATTGAATAATGTCATGTAATTCTTTAAGGGTTTTGCCTACGATGAGATTATTTGTAATTTGGAATGTTACGATATGAGGCTTCAATTGGCTGTTTTCCTGTTCGTCTTCAATCTCTTTAATCTCTTTATCTACTTTAATGCGGAATATCGCTTTGATAATAAGCATTGAGAGTATGATGCCGACAACGCCGAGAGGATAAGCAGCGGCATATCCCATTGCCATGGTATCGGCTTGCTCGGGTGACGTTGATTGTTGTGCTGCGGCAAGCCCCGGAGTATTGGTAATTGCTCCCGACATTACTCCGACAAGTGCTTCGATTGGCGTTTCTCCGGCTTCAATAAAAAATATGGTCAAAACGATTAACACATTCAGAACAATTCCAAGAACGGCAAGTCCATTTAACGTCATGCCACCCTTCTTGAATGAGGCAAAAAAACCCGGACCGACTTGGAGACCGATGGAGAAAATAAACAGAATGAGACCAAATTCACGAACAAAATGTAAAACATCATGATCAACCGTGTAGCCAAAATGTCCCATTAAAATGCCCACAAAAAGCACAAATGTTACACCTAATGAAACACCAAATAGTTTCATTTTTCCTAAATATACACCTAATGCTACTACAAATGAGTATAACACCAATGTGTTTGCCAATGAGGGATTATTGGTTGGACATAGCAGATTTTCAATCCATTCCATATATTGCTATTGTCAATTATTGGGATTAATCAAGAAGAATACGAAAAAATCGAGTGCAAAGTTACAACTTTTTCGCTAAACAAGAGGGTGTCTCAGTATAAAAAATGAGTTTCAATAAAAACAATAGATATTAATTTGTCAATATATGTAATTATGGTTAAATTTGCGGTCTGAAATAATCGTAAACATAGTATAGAAGACGGTTTTTTATATGGCTATCAATCTCAAAGGTATGGGTGTGGCATTAATAACACCCTTCAAACAAGATAAATCAATAGACTTTGACGCGCTCGCCCGCTTGCTTGAGTATCAGATAAAAAGTGGCGTGGATTATTTGGTCGTGCTTGGTACGACTGCCGAAACTGCAACTTTAACTACTGCCGAGAAACAACAGGTGAAGCAGTTTATTGTTGAACGTGTGGCCGGCAGGGTTCCTCTTGTTATCGGGATTGGTGGGAATAATACGATGGCATTGGTTGAAGAGTTGCAAACGTCTGATTTGACTCCGTTCAGCGCAGTGCTTTCAGTAGTCCCTTATTATAATAAACCCTCACAAGAAGGTATTTACCAACATTATAGCGCAATCGCAAAGGCTTCGCCCATTCCGGTGATTTTATATAATGTGCCGGGACGCACCGGGGTTAATATGACTGCAGAGACGACGTTACGTCTTGCTCGTGAACACTCAAATATCGTTGGCATCAAAGAGGCGTCAGGCAATATCACGCAGATGGATGATATTATTAAAAACAAGCACGAGGACTTTATGGTTATTTCGGGTGATGACGGTATCACGTTCCCGCTAATCACACTTGGAGCAGTCGGCGTAATCTCGGTTATCGGTAATGCGTTTCCAAAGGAATTTGCCAAAATGGTGAGATTGGCTCTTAATGGCGATTTTGAAAAGTCATTGTTGATACATCACCGATTTACCGAATTGTTCAGTCTATTGTTTGTCGATGGCAACCCGGCCGGTGTGAAATGCTTGCTCAACGCAATGGGGTATATCGAAAATGAATTGCGTCTGCCTCTCGTGCCAACACGCATTACTACCTACGAGAAAATACGCCAAGTGCTCGACAGCTTGAATTAAAATTTTGCAAAGTCACCGAAAATAACTAACTTTGCACCACCAATAACATAACGATTGATTTATCGCAAGGTAAATCAAGGAAAGATGGTCCAGTAGCTCAGCTGGATAGAGCAACAGCCTTCTAAGCTGTGGGTCGTGGGTTCGAATCCCGCCTGGATCACTCAAAAAACAGAACGTAGCCACCTTAACGGGTGGCTATTTCGATTTTGATGCAAAATTTGATTTGGTGATATTGATAAAAATCTGTAATTTTGTCATTGCTCAGTAGCCCGGTGGGGCATGTGGGCTTTTGTTTAAAATAAAAGGCGTTTATTGGACGCTTTCTTCTGGTCTCAGAAACTTCGCAAACTTTTGAACCTATCGGAAGAAGTGGCAACATAGACGCTCATGGTGATGTTTTATATGTCGCTCGTTTCCATGTAACCAATGGAGACAAGAGATGTAATATACATCATGGCGTGGGCTGGCTGAGTTGCTTATCTTGATAGGTGGGCAATGCGAAGGCCCTGAGACCGGGATAGGCAGAAAATACAGACTCCCATGCCTTTTTTTGTATTATTTTGAGCCTAAATCCGGGGAGGCTATAAGGGGTGTAAAATTTTTATGATCAAAAAAATGTTGAAAATCCCATGCGCATTAACGGAGATGGCGTACGGTGTGCTTATTGTAATTGTTGCTTTTTATTCATCATGCTCTTCGGAAAATAAAAAAGAAGAAGTTTCGCCCAAAGTAACTATTGAAAAGACTGTTGCAGATTACTTAAAGAACCAAATGAAAAATCCTGATTCATTTAAAATTGAATCGATAGAAATTAGAAAGGACACATTGCCACCATATTTAACGGATGAAATGTTATCAATTGCTGAAGATTTTAATGAAGCAGTTGACGAAGTTGATCGATATAAAGATCGTAGTTATCTTTGGGCGGAAGAAAAATTAGAGGCAAGTATTAATTTTAGGACTCAGACGGAGATACTTAAATCGGCTTATTCTGTCGCAATGGAGTCGGGAGAAAGTGTTGTGGAATATGTAGCGTATGTAAAATATTCTGGGACAAACGCAATGGGTGGAACCGTTTCAAATAGAGCGATTGTTATAGTTGACATTGATAGCCCTAATAATGTCTTAGGTTCATTCTCGGTAGATGAAGATTTTATAATGCAGATTTACGCTATAAAATTGGTTGGAACAGATTTTAAATTTGAACTAAAACAAAATCGGTATGGTAAATACGAAACAGATGGGCTACCCTATATCGAGCAATTCATTTTTGGTGGAGCAATTTAGTTTTGTATTAGATTTGGTTGAATGAAATAACGACAAACGGCATCAGTGGGTTGCACTGATGCCGTTTGTCGTTTATGCGTTAGATCGGGGATTATTCCATGAGTTTGCGGTAGCGGCGGCGTGTGGGCTCTTTGCCTCCGTTGTGTTCGCGTTTGTACTCTTCATAGTCGGAGTATGAGCCTTCATAATAAACTACGTTTCCGTCACCCTCAAACGAAAGAATGTGGGTACAGATGCGGTCGAGGAACCAACGGTCGTGGCTCACTACAACTGCACATCCGGCAAAGTCGTCAAGCCCTTCTTCAAGTGCTCGAAGTGTGTTCACGTCGATGTCGTTGGTCGGTTCGTCGAGAAGAAGCACGTTACCCTCCTCTTTGAGTGCCATTGCTAAGTGTAAGCGGTTGCGCTCACCACCTGAGAGTACTCCGATTTTCTTTTCTTGATCGGCTCCTGAGAAATTGAATTTTGACAAGTAGGCACGAGCATTTACATCGCGACCACCCATGCGGAATGACTCAACTCCTTGTGAA
>JAFQKI010000002.1 GCA_017396945.1 Muribaculaceae bacterium
ATATGCGTCAACCACATAGATTTGGTTGTTGGAATTGTCAACACGATATACGGCATAGAGTTTGCCGTTGGCTACTGCGATATCATTGTTTACTTGAGTGCCATAGCTTACCCAATCAGCGGTTTTATTAGAAACTTGTGAATAATTCCAAACTTCAGTGAGTGAAGTGATATTGTCGTTAGTCTCAGGTTCTACAGGTTCCGGATTAGGAGTTGGCTCTTCAACCTCTTCCTCGTTAGAACCCGAAAGGTTTATTGTCAATGAGGTTGCGGCGTCTGATGATATCGTTACTTTGGCAGAGTGTGAGCCAAATGATTTAGGAGCGTAAGTTACTGTTATGCTCCCGCTTGTCGTAGCAATCGATGTAGATGACAATTTAAAACAATCAGCATTTGTGCCCGATAAAGCTAATTTTATATTGCCACGCAAGTTGCTACCTGACACGGTAATAGTCTTTGTCACAAGCTCGCTATCGGTGGTAGAGAATGATAGCGAGCTTGCACTTGTTGAAATAGTTGGCGTAGGGAGTTCGACAATAAACAATCCATCAGCAACCGAACGGATTTGACCACTTTTGTTATTGTTATTGTATGTATCATTTACTACCCCGCCCTTGCAAGTCCAGAATGTAGAAGAGCCTCCACCATCAAAGTTCATTGCATCACTACACCCAAGAGTTTTCATTATATCACCAAGTATTTTACCATTGCAACCATCAGCCCAACCTGAGTTGCGACCATCAACGACAACCATTACAAGTTTGGTCTTATCGGCATTATAGCCTACAGCTGTACGAGGGGCTGCATATGAAATATCGCCAAGTGTATTAGGATAAGATGACATCGTTACACCATCGCAAAGTATCATAGCCGACCCCCCAAGGGCTTGTTCTGCAATAGGATTTTCAATAACTCCGTTATTATCCTTTATGTAATTTTTGAGATATACCGTAATCTCTTGCCCAACTGACATGCCTTTAACATAGGCTCCATTTTGAGTTCCCTTCCCATAAAGTACTATTCCTCCCGATGGGATAGTAACATTGCCTGATGAAGGGGCACTTGCTACTTTATATTTCATGTATTCACCGGGGGTAAGAGTAGCGCCATCAACCGGAGTAAGTTGAACAGCATAACCGCCGGTGCCACTTGTTGCTGATGTTGAACCATATTCGGGAGTATAAAAGATGAGCATTTCACCAATACCACAACTGCTCACATATGAGGGCGTTGAGTTGATCGCCGCACCATCGGTCCACCCTTCGATGCCATTTACACTGCTACACCAACAATCAATTTTATTAAGGTAACCGATATAAGGCACGTTTTTACGATCCATCACAATACTATAATATCCATCGCCACTAAATCCTTTACGAGCCTCAGCATCGATGACTGTGTAACCGCCGGGGGTTGTTGTGCTGAAAAAACCACCATTAATACCAACTATAGGAGTCGCATCGGATATATTGCCAGCCATTGTTGCAACTGTAGCACGAGATGTCAATTTGCTACCACCGGACACTGCTTTAATTGCGATATTTGGGTTGGTCAAATCGGTGATTGTATAAAAAATCATCATACTGCGAGAACTATTGTAAACTCTCACCACACGATAAGATGTAGCCGAGCCTAATGAAGTTGTCGCAACTCTCTCCTCTACCGTATAGGTTGAACCTTGTAAAGTCCAAGTCTCGGCAGATACCGCAAGCGAAACCACGCCGGCGATTAACGCTAACAAAATTTTTTTCATAATTATAAATTGCTATATACTATATTTAGAAATCTGTCGCAAAGATAGTTATAATTCTTAGAATATGGAAATTGTCGCCAACAAATCTAATCGCATAAAACGAAAAGAGTTCGACTTGATGCCGAACTCCTTATAAATTAAATTTTAGAGGATTTCTATTTCAATAAAACTCGTGTCGAGTATTGAGATTTTGTACCTTTAACTATAAGAATATAAACACCCTTAGCCACATTTCCCGCATTAATCACAACTGTATCATCTTGAGCGAATGAAGATGACACCAATTGACCCGAAACATTGTACAGAGATGCTTGCAACTGAGACTCCCCGGCGACGTATGCCTCTATCTCAGTATCGCTTAATTGAGATACGATAAAATGATTATCTTTATCAACAACAACATCCTCAACGCCAAGAGCCACAATCACCTCTTTCAATCCCGCAAGAGCATTAAATTTACCGGCGCCCCAACGCAAAGGAACTGCATCACCGGTCACATATAAATCTTTTGTAGCTGTCATTGCAATTATATCTTTGATTTGAGAAACTGTCAATGTTGGGTCAGCCTCAAGCCACAATGCGATTGAACCCGCGACAAAAGGAGTTGCCATAGATGTTCCCAAATCCATCTCCCAATAGTTATCACGGCCATTAGCTGTAACTTTGGCATTCATATATTCCTCATTTGCCAAGCTATGAAGCAAACGATATTGCACATTAGGAGTACTCACCGAAGATACCAACAATCCCGGAGCGCAGACATGGGGTAATATACGTCCGTCATACAATTGCCCATAACTTGAAAATGGCAAGATACCACCTTCAACAGCGTTTAATGATGGGTAATACAATGTCTGCCCATTAACCGTTTTGGAGTTTATACGAGACGCGAATGCACCGACAGCCACAACATAATCGCCACAAGCCATATTACTGATTGAACCATCGGTCATACCATCGTCCCAACCGGCAACACCTCCATCAGAGAACTCAGTGTAACTACCATCGCAATATCCGTCAACTCGTTGTCCTGCCTCTCCTTCAATAATAAAGCCAAGCATATATTTTCCATCGGAATTTTGTACGGTTTCTGTCAGATTGGAAAAAACATAAGCGGTATATCGACCATTTATCGCATCAACCTCAGAGGCATAACCAAAATAACCGGTAAAGGCTTTATCAAAATCGGGAGATGTTATATCGCCATCGGCAGCATAGAGATTACTTGACACATAAACCGGATTGGATGTATTTGTAAGTGTTGGCGCAGTGAATAAAATCACACCGTTTGACTTATCATAAACAACCGGAGTGAATGAGAAAGGCTTATCGCTATTGCTCCAAAACTCATAAGTGCCATAGATGCCCTGCTCTGACACATTTTCAACTGCAAAGGTTTTTAAAGTCGTTGAAGATGCGGTAAAAGTCTTATTTACGGCAATTGGGAACTCACCTTCATTTCCAGCCGCAACACAGATGATTGCCTCTTTGCCCAACTCATCAAGATATAGGTCAAACTCATCGTTCCCATCATGAGGACCGGAACTGATACCTAATGAAAGATTAATCACCGCAGGTTTACCTTCAGATGCCGCATACTCTATTATATTTTCAACCCCCGCAAGGATACATGAATTGAGCAATTCTCCACATGATATAGCAATATCAGAACCGGTTGCCACACCATAGTAACTATTGGCTGTGTAGCCACCTGCCATAATTCCCAGCACGTGAGTACCATGTGTTGACGCATTGTTTTCGGTAGTAAACGCGGCGATTTCCGAAGGAGTTTCATAGGAAATTACAGAATTTGCTGAAGTAAAATTCCACAAGCGCTTTGTTCGAGGCATACCGGCATCGTCAAGAAAAGCTATGTGATTGGGATCAAGACCACTATCCATCAATCCGGTTACAACTCCTTTCCCGGTAAAACGTTGTGGCAAACCTATTCCATTATGAATATCAGTGACACCTGTAGCCTTACGCCCGGTATCAAGTTTCAATGTCGCGGCACCTCCGACAGAGACTTTCTTTACTTGTGGCATACGTGAGAATGCAACCAAATCTTTGGTTGGAATGGTAGCGATTACCATATTGGCTCGTTGGCCAAGAATCACAGCACCGATTTCTGTCAACTCTTCAGCCGAAACGCCATCGGCAAGAGTCACCACTGCCGTAACATGTTGCGGAGCATTAATTTTTTGAGTTTCTACGGCACTAAGCATTCTGACCTTAGGGCTTTGTTGCAACTCATAGCGACGCACTATATCAAGAGCATGAACGTCAAGTTTTCCCTGAGCAAAAGCAAACAATCCGCAACACATAGCCAACACACTTAAACATATTTTTTTCATATCTCAATTTTTCTTTTTGATAACTTGCAAAGATAAGACTTTATTTAATTACAATCATCAATCGTCGCAAAATTTAACACACAAAAAAAGCGTGCCACAAGAATTTGTAGCACGCTCTGTGATATTAATTAGGCTATATTTATTTAACCTTGGTTTTCAATTTTGCGATTACCTCTTCCAATTGAGTTTTTGAAGGATCGGCAGCCAAAGCCTTTTCGTAATAAGTCAACGCAGTTGCGTAGTCTTTTTGTTCATTGGCAATTTGACCAATCATACCACACACGTTTACATACAATTTGTTTTGTTTTTCAAGAACAGTGGCATCAACTTCCAATGCTGCAACTAATTCTTTCAATGCAGCCATCACTTCGGGAGTTGTATTGTCGTTATTTGCCTTGGCAGAAAGAAGTGTAACCTTATATGACAAGAACATGAATTTGCTTTGTTCCGCAACTTTAGGCAAACCTAATTCAATATATTTAAGACCGCTTTCAACTGCAGGCATACGAGTTTCAGTGGTATCGACAGTCGCTGATTTTGCAAACTTAATAACAACGTTCAAATAATCATTTGGAGAAATTTGAGCCTTACCGTTTACATATTTTTCATATGCCAACGCAGCTTGATAAAGATTTCCATTATTTTCGTGGATTTTGCTTACACGTTCATACAACCCTGTATTTTTTACGGTGTCAACTGCAATCGCTTTTTCAAATTGCACCAATGCGAGTGAATCTTGTTTCAACTCAACAAGTACGTCTCCATAATAAGCGTAGTCATTTGTGCTAAAGAAACCACCTTGGTTGGCACTGAAAAACTCTTCAGCATATTTCACTGCCGCATCATAATCTTTCAACGCAGCTTTACTCCAGAACATCATGCGTTGAATCAAGAATGATTTTTCACAAGATTGAGCAAAGTCAAACGCTTCTGCAAATTTACCATTGGCAAACAAAAGCACTGTATAACGTTCCTCATCTTCACGGAAGTGGTTAGGGTTCTTTACATATTGACCATACAACTCAGCAGCCTTGGCAAACTGACCATTGTCATAGTATTTAATCGCCAACTCACGTTGAGCGAGAGCAGAGTTAGGTTGCAATGAAAGAAGTGTTTCAAGCATTTCAATCGCCGAAGTAGGGTTAATCACGAAATAGATATTAGCCGACTTTACATAAGCCGCAGATTGTTCAGGGCCAAAATAAACTGCTTGACCATATTGCTCAACCGCTTCATTGATAGAGTCAGCAGCTGCCAACATATCACCTTTCAAAATGTAAATTGAAGGCTCTTTACGTTTAGAATCTTTTGTAGCTTTTTCGAGATATTTGCTGATTTGTTTAGCATATACTTCGGGGTTAGCCACATAATAAGCACGAGCAATGGCTACTGTAACCTCATTGTTTTTCTTGCCAAACTTTTCTGCCAATTTAATGTTTTCTTTAGCAGCATCTTCATTGCCATTCAACAAATCCAATGTCGCCAAACCAACATAGTTGTAAGGATTTTCGGCATTTGCAGCAATACCATTGTCAAAGTATTGTTTAGCCAACACTTTATTTCCATCACGCAATGCGATTTCACCGAGGTAATAGTAAGCCAAAGACTTATCGGTATCGGCATTGTTCAACGTGCGCTCAAGAATAGTCTTGGCATTGGCAAACTGATCGGCTTTGTAATACTCAATACCATCTTGATAACCTTGTGCCGAAGCCGACATAACAGCACCTAAAAGGAAAGCAATTAAAAATTTAAATTTCATTGTTTCTGTATTTGTGTTTAATAAATTATTATTTCAGATTAACGTGTCAATTCAATTACTTGCGGATATATTACCGCCGGGAGCACTCCGGTGCGCATCATAAGTTTCTGACCATTTACACTTGTCACAAATGAGAAGAAACCATTATCAACTCCACCTCTAGCTCCGGTTGTAATCATATATATCTGTCGGAACAACGGATATTCCCCACTATATATATATGATTGATAAGGCTTGCGCGGGCGATATTGGTCGCTCGGACTCACTGCCAAAACCTTTATATTAGAGTCATATTCATAATCATTCATCTCAGCATTCATATCCTTTGAGATTTCCACAAGTTGCTCAGTGGAAAGTTCTCGGCTACGCATATCGGTGGTTATCCACGAAACACCGATTATACCCATCGCATTTTTATTATGAGAAACTATTTCAAACACGCCTTCGATAGAATCTTGAACATAAACATTTTTACCAAATTGGCGTCCATTCATCAACGAATCGCGCATATATTGCATTGTGCTTGAGCCATTGTGGTCAAAGACAACATCAATAGTACCCAAATCACTTGGCGCCAAATCATTCCAATCAGTGATTTCGCCGGCCAATATATCTCCTATCTCCGCAACAGTCAATTCCTCAATAGTATTTACAGGATTAACTATCAAAGCTAAGGCGTCAACCGCAATCATTTCACTATAGACTGTTTGATTTTTATTTTTCAGCTTAGCCCGCTCATTTTTGGTCAAATCACGAGCAATGACAATCGTATTGGTTTTTAACGCCAACAATGAGTCTATCGCATCTTGTTGTGGGATATAATATGGAATGATAAACGCTTCGGGATATTGGAACTCATACACATCAATTTCTTGTTGCATAATGTTCTCAAAGCTATTGTCACACATTATAGTCATCATACCTGAAGTGGTTGATGTCTTAGGCATAGGACGACACGACGGCAAAATCGCCATTATCAACATTATCAACAATAGATTTATCGTTTTCTTCATTATTCTCTGCCTCTGTAATTACTATAATAGTCAAGCCCCTTAAATTGACGATATCCGCGCCAAATTCCATAAAGGACCAAAATTGCGCCAATAATCCAGCGCACCCACTCCAACCCGTTACTATCTATATTATATAGATATTGCTCAATTGCAACTATTCCCAAGTCAAAGCCACCTAAAAGAATGACACCGACTCCGATATAGAATGCCATCATAATCAATCCGATTGTGTAACGGATTATCTTACTCACTTGTATTTGTGCGGGAGCCTCTTTAACTTGAGACAAACGGGGACGATACTTTTCCAAATCAATCTCTTGATTTTCTTCCGGTTGTTGAGACTCATTTTGTTTCTTAACTTCTTCTAATTCCATTGTCAGCGATTTGTTTACAAAGTTCTTTGTTTATAAACATCTGCATTACAATATATGTTCGCCACAGACTGCATACAAGACACAATCTCGGCAATTTACATTGCGAGTGTAAAGTTACACAAAATTTCTCATGAAAAAGCGGTTTTCACTATATATTATAAACAATTAACAACAAATCATACCTCGCCAAATCACAAAAAACCGATTTGGGGCTATGAAAATCCAAAAAGTTGGGCTATTTTTGCACCAAAGTTTCAGAAGCAGTTATATAAATCGATATGCAGGCTCCGTTGGCTGAGCGACTACGTCCAAAGTCGCTCGATGATTACATAGGACAATCACATTTGGTGGGCGATGATTGCATTTTACGCCAAATGATAAACTCCGGTAAAGTTTCCTCATTTATACTTTGGGGACCTCCCGGCGTTGGGAAAACCACATTAGCTCGCATAATCGCAAACACGACCAAATCACCCTTTTACACTCTTAGCGCCGTACACGCCGGAGTTAAAGAGGTCAGAGATGTGCTTGACCGCTGTCGCGCCGATGCACAAAGCGTATTCACCCAAGGACGCCCGATATTGTTTATCGACGAAATCCACCGCTTTAACAAGTCTCAACAAGACAGCCTATTGGGTGCGGTAGAAAGTGGGATTGTAACACTAATTGGAGCGACAACCGAAAACCCTTCTTTTGAGGTAATCAGGCCTCTCCTTTCACGAGCACAGGTTTACACCCTTAAACCTCTTGACGCCGAAGAGTTAACAACATTATTAAACCGTGCGTTAACAACCGATGAGATTTTAAAACAACGTAAAGTAAATGTCGAAAGCACCGATGCGTTATTTAGATTTTCAGGTGGCGACGCCCGAAAACTTCTTAACATCCTTGACCTATTAGAGCAATCCACCACACAAGATGAAACATTGGTAATAAACGATGAACTTGTAACCAAACGGCTACAAGAAAATCCCATGGCATTTGACAAAAACGGCGAGATGCATTATGACATAATCTCGGCATTTATAAAAAGCGTGCGCGGTAGCGACCCTGACGCCGCGATATATTGGCTCGCAAGGTTAATCGCCGGAGGTGAAGACCCCAAGTTTATTGCCCGACGACTCGTTATTCTTGCGTCAGAAGATATAGGATTGGCAAACCCAAATGCACTATTACTCGCAAACGCGACATTTGACACTATCCATAAAATCGGATGGCCCGAAGGGCGCATCCCACTTGCAGAATGTACTATATACCTTGCCACATCACCCAAAAGCAACTCGGCATACATGGCTATAAATCAGGCGCTGGAATTTGTTAATCAAACCGGCAACTTACCTGTTCCCTTACATCTGCGCAATGCACCTACAAAGCTAATGAAAGACTTAGGCTATAGTCAAAATTACAAGTATTCACACGACTATCCGGGAAACTTCGTACGCCAACAATTCATGCCCGAAGAAATCGGTCACCCTACTTTTTGGAATCCGTGTGACAATCCGGCAGAAAACAAGCTACACGAGCTAAACAATCATCGCTGGAAATCAAGTAATTAACTCCTTTTGTGGATTTTTCTTAAAAAATTCACACTTATCAGTGTCACAAAAATAATAGTTATGCGTCTGCTTAATGAACAACATTAAATTAACGCATTAAAACCACATTTTTTATTATGAAAAAAATTATTTTATCACTTATCGCGATTATCGCATCAGCGACAACCATGTCGGCAATTACTCTTAGCGAAGCATTTGATCGTTGCGCCGAAGTAGAATCCACAATGAAAATGGATCTTCCTGTAGAACTAATGGGAAATGCGGAAGGCATCCATAGTGGCAAAATGGCAACGTTTGACATTTCTAAAGCAGAGGACATTCATGCCATTACCGCAGAAATTCCCAAAGATTATATCATGGCAAGCGTCAATCACGAGGGGGTAAATGTCAACATTTATTGTCAACCTCATGAAAACAACGACTTGGTCAACCTTTTCATAAACGTCGAAGGGGAAGAACATGGTAAACCGCAATTATTAGTATTATTCCTGACTTGCGAAAAAAGCAAAATTAATGACGTAATTAAAATTGCCAACCAATAAACCCTTGTAATTTCATCTCTCGCAATGACTGCAACGGAGTTCAAAAAACAGCTGTTACCTCATTATCGACGTATGTATGCTGTGGCGATGACCATGCTACACAATAGTGACGATGCGAGCGATATGGTACAGGAAGCGTTTACCAAATTGTGGGAAAAACGAGATGAATTGCAAAACATTGACAACCCTGAAGCCTATTGCGTCACGGTCATAAAACGCATTTGCATCGACAGAATCCGCAATTATAACGAACAAACTTGCGACTACATGGAGCAAACAAATTTAATGACCAACGATGCCGATGACATCAGGAAAATCATCGAAGGTCGAGAGAAATTGCAGATTGTCAAGGCTCTGATAAACAACCTGCCGGAACAACAACGCAACATATTGAAGCTAAGAGCCATTGGAGAATGCACATTTGAAGAGATACAAAAACTCACCGGACTATCTAACGTCAACGCCAGGACATTGCTCAGCAGAGCACGACGCCGTCTAAAAGAATTGTATAACAACTATATCGGATAAATATATGACACCGACAGCCAATCAGAATAAAATCATAGAATTGCTCAACCTCTATTATGATGGGAAAACAACAATTGAGCAAGAGCAAACTCTGATAAAATACTTCTCAGAAGAGACTGACATCCCGAAAGAATTGCTTGCCGAGAGAGATCTTATCATGGCGATGAGAGAGACTGTAGATATTGAAATCCCGGCAAAGTTGGAAGAAGAATTAGTCAATCATATTGACAAACTCGATCGTAAAGAGCAATTTAGAAACAGCAGTTGGGTCAAACGTTTTGGCATTCCTGCCATCGCCGCAAGTATAGTTATAGCTATCGCGGTTGGAGCATTTTTAACATATAGTCCTATTGACCCGATAAACAACAATGTGGTAGCAAACAATCAATTAATCGCAGCAAACACGACTCGATATGACGAGGTTACAAATATTGATGTCGCTTACCAGGAAACTGAAAAAGCATTAATGCTACTTTCTTCAAAGTTAAATAAATCAGGTCACGGCTTAGCTGTAGCCGATGTAAAAATAAATCACATAAATCACAAATTAAATTCAATTCTAAAATGAAAACTATATACCGAAACTTAATAATCATTGTAGTTGCTATTTTTGCAACAAATTTTACAGCCAACGCACAATCTCTGTCACTCGAAAAAGCATCCAACATCAAGGGAGTGACAAGCGTTTATATCTCCAAAATGATGCTATCGCAAATAGGTGAGTCAAAATTAGTTGGGGGCGTAAACATCGAAGATATTGCATCATATTTGAACTCTGTTGAAATTGTTATTGCAGAAGATAAAAATTGTGCTAAGGAATTACGCCAAGAGACCAACAAACTCTCTAAACTTCCCGGAGTCGAATTATTAACAAAAATAAAAGACGATGACGAAAACGTAACCATTTATGGAAAAATGAAGGGAAACATTTACGAAGCCGTACTACTTATTGTTGATGATGGTGAGGACCTAATAGTTATATTGATAACCGGCAATATTCCCCTCGACAAAATAGCAGAATTAACGAAATAACACACATTATATAAACAGCAAGAATAATTTTTAGGATTAGACTAAATGAGTGCATCGAGATGGTGTACTCATTTTTTATAATCGCATAAATATGCCCCATTAAATAATTTTTTCCACAATCAAATGCTTTTTTCTGTCATTTTGTCGCTCTATCTTTAAGAAAATTACTACATTTGCAGAATATAAAAATATAACTCTAAATAAAAGAAAAAATGAAGAAGCACAATTTTTATGCAGGTCCCTCAATTCTTAGTGAATATACCATTAAGAATACCGCAGATGCAGTAATGAATTTTGCCAACACCGGCTTGTCTATACTTGAAGTATCTCACCGTAGCAAAGAATTTCAAGCAGTAATTGATGAAGCCTCAGATCTCATCAAAGAACTACTTGAAATACCCGAAGGATACCACGTATTGTTCCTTGGTGGTGGTGCAAGTACTCAATTCTGCATGGTACCTTTCAATATACTCAAAAAGAAAGCGGCATATTTGGAAACCGGTACATGGGCAGTAAACGCAATTAAAGAAGCGAAACTTTTTGGCGAAGTCGATGTAGTAGCATCTTCAAAAGAAGCTAACTTCTCTTACATCCCCAAAGACTTTGTAATCCCAACCGATGCAGATTATTTCCACTTCACCACCAATAACACAATTTTTGGTACTGAAGTACGCAAAGATATAGACTCACCGGTTCCATTGGTAGCCGACATGTCAAGCGATATATTCTCTCGCCCCATCGACGTGTCAAAGTATGATGTAATCTATGCCGGAGCGCAAAAAAATCTTGCTCCCGCCGGTGTTACAATCGTTATTGTAAAAGAAGATGCCCTTGGAAAAGTTGAACGCGCTATTCCTACAATGCTCGACTATCGCACCCACATCAAGAAAGGCTCAATGTTCAATACTCCCCCGGTTCTTCCTATCTACTCGGCACTCCAAACACTTAAATATTACAAGAGCCTCGGTGGTATAAAAGAAATCGAGAAAATCGATGTTCGCAAAGCCGCAAAACTTTATGAAGCAATTGATTCAAGCAAATTGTTTGTAGGAACAGCCGCCGTAGAGGACCGCTCTATAATGAACGTTTGTTTCGTTATGAAACCAGAATATACCGAACTCGAAAAAGAATTTGTCGAATTTGCGACATCTCAAGGCATGGTAGGTATCAAGGGACACCGTTCAGTTGGTGGTTTCCGTGCATCACTCTACAACGCACTCCCCGAAGCAAGCGTTGACGCCCTCATCGCTACCATGAAAGAATTTGAAGCTAAACACTAATAATTATAAGAAATGAAAGTATTAGTTGCTACCGAAAAACCATTTGCTGCTGTTGCTGTCAATGGCATTCGTGAAGTTATCGAAGGAGCGGGATATGAACTCGTACTCCTTGAAAAATATGCAGCAAAACAAGATTTATTGAATGCGGTTGCCGATGTTGACGCAATTATCATTCGCAGTGACATCGTCGATGCCGAAGTGCTTGAAGCCGCAAAAAATCTAAAAATAGTAGTTCGTGCAGGTGCGGGTTATGACAACATCGACCTTGCCACATCAAAAGCTAAAGGCATAGTTGCACAAAATACTCCCGGGCAAAACTCAAATGCGGTTGCCGAACTTGTGTTTGGCATGACAGTAATGGCTGTGCGCAACATGTATAACGGCACATCAGGAACCGAACTTAAAGACAAGACCCTTGGCATCCACGCATTCGGACAAGTTGGTCGCAATGTAGCTCGCATTGCAAAAGGTTTTGAAATGACTGTATCGGCACTTGACCCATATTGCCCTGATGAAGCAATCGAAGCTGCCGGAGTAAAGGCAATTCACTCTGTCGAAGAACTTTACAGCAATAACCAGTTTGTGTCACTTCACATTCCCGCAACAGCTGAGACAAAAAAGTCAGTAGGTTATGAATTGGTGAAACTTATGCCTAAAAATGGTGTACTCATCAACACTGCCCGCAAAGAAGTAATTGACGAAGAAGGTTTGGCAAAAGCGCTTGAAGAACGTCCCGACATTAAATATGTTGCCGACATCAAGCCTGATACAGCCGATGAATTGAAAGCAAAATTTGGCGATCGTGTATTCTTCACTCCAAAGAAAATGGGAGCACAAACCGCTGAAGCCAACATCAATGCAGGAATCGCAGCAGCACGTCAGATTGTCGAGTTTTTGCGCGACGGCATCAATCGTTACCAAATAAACAAGTAAGAAAGATTCTTCTTAAATAAAAACATTGACAATTCCCCCAATGAAAGGGGAATTGTCTTTTTATCACAATAAATGAAAACAGGACTCATAAAACAACATTTCGGACTGCATAACAATACTGAAAAATTGTCATGGATACTCGTTTTTGCCATTTGTTGCGTTTTTGGGTTTCAATTTCTACCTATGGTTGAGCAAGAAGCGTTTTATGACCAATCGGGGTATGACACGTTTTACTACTTACGCATCAGCCATAAAATATGGGACAATATGCGTCATCCTATATTGGGTGTATTCCTATATCCATTTGTAAAATTCCGCTATCTATTAGACGAGTTTTTAGGAGTGCCCGATAGTCGTTTTGTTATCATATTGCTGTTTGGCGTCATTGTGGCTTACAGTTATCTGTTTTTATTTCGCATTGTGCGCCACAATAGTAATGGCAACAAACTAAAAACATGGCTATCTATGTTGACATTTGTGTCAATGGCTCATGTGATAATGCAATTTATAGCTTGCGATAGTTTTGCCATATCAATGATGCTGATACTTTTGTCTTTACAGACACTTTATTATGACAATGTCAGGAGCCGATGGATTGACAACATTCTGTTTTTGCTCCTTACCGGCACAACACTATCTAATGGCGCATTTTTTCTGATCCTTTTTCTTTTTACAGAAAAAAACACATCCCAAGCAATAAAGAGATTGGCTAAAGCATCAATAGGATTCATCGTCGTATATGTAGCGATGCTTGGATATGTATTGACCAGATACTATTTTATTGATGCCGATCTCTCTTCTTTCATAACCGAAATAACCATTGGCAACACCACTTATTTTTCAAATGCCTATTCAATTAGCACGACTATCGCATTGCTTTGGGAACACTTCTGGTGTGAGGCAATCGCATTTCACGCTGACGTATTAATCTGGCACGGACATCCACCAATGTTTTCATCACATCCAATATGGTTGTTATTCCCAATAATATCATTATTGACAATAACCATAGTTGGGATAATCAAAACAAAAGCAATCACTGCGTCTCGCATTGTCTCATGCTGGTTACTATATTGCATAGCAGTTTCTTCTTTTTATGGGCTGATTGAATCATACATCGCTTGCGCTCATTGGGCTTTCACTATTCCGATTGTATTGTCACTTGTAAAATGGAGAACTGTTAAAATGCAACGCCTATGGATGTTAACCATAGGCATTACCGTTGGGATATTATTAATTCACAATATCTCTACTTTTGTAGGATTTTTCACTGACTAATCTATCACACAACGTATGCGATCATCAAATGCCGATAACGCAGCTTTGGCGCCCTCTCCCATAGAGATTATAATCTGCTTGTAAAGCACAGTTGACACATCTCCGGCTGCATATACACCGGGTAGTGAAGTGCGACATTGAGCATCTATTTTTATCTCTCCGATAGGAGAAGTCTCAAGTTCAGGCGCAAAAGGTGTGCTATTAGCGACAAGTCCAATCTGTACAAAGACTCCATCAAATTTATAATCGCGCTCCTCTCCGGTTGCGCGATTTTTTATTCTCAGCGCAGTCATTTTAGTTCCATCCCCTAATACTCGTGTAGTCTGCATCGAGGTAAAGACCTCGACATTGGATAGAGAACGGAGATTTTGTTGCAACACACAATCGGCTTTTAATTCATCTGCAAACTCGATTACAGTGACTTTGCGACATATCCCCGCCAAATCGATTGCGGCTTCTATACCGGAATTTCCTCCACCTATCACAGCGACATCTTTTCCCGCATAAAACGGGCCATCGCAATGGGGGCAAAACGCAATGCCATGACCTATATATTCTGCCTCGCCTACAACGTTAAGTTTTCGCCAACTCGCTCCGGTTGCGATTATCACAGCAGGAGCTGTAAAAACCTCTCCCCCGACAACTTCTATGGATTTTTGTTTACCTGTTAATCCTGCCTTTTGAACCTTGCGATGCTCGTATATATCGATTGGATATTTTCCTATATGTTCACGAAGATTTGCTGCAAGCGTCTCGCCAGTTGTATAAGGAACCGATATGAGGTTTTCAATACCAACAGTCTCTTTAACCTGCCCACCAATTCTTTCGGCAACAACAGCGACCTTAAGACCCTTGCGAGCCGAATATATCGCCGCCGATGCCCCGGCCGGACCACCACCCACTACAATGACGTCATAGTCGCGTTCAACCGATCGCATCTCAATTGGTTCACTTCCAAACATATCTTCAAGTTTCTGAAGCAATACACCCAATTCGCCTCGACCAACATGTAATGGCACACCATTTGCATATACCGATGGTACTGCTTGAATTTTAAGAGCATCTATCTCTTTTTGGAATAACGCACCATCAATCATCTCGTGAGACACACGAGGATTTAACAATGCTATTACATTTAACGCCTGAACCACGTCGGGGCAATTGGTACAAGAGAGAGAAACGTATGTATGCAACTTGATATTACCGAGCAACGCTTTGACACGATTTGCAATCGCATCATCGGGGAGATTTTTCCCTTTGCCATCGGCATTCAACACAGCTAACAACAATGATGTAAACTCATGCCCATTGGGAATGCCTCGGAACTTCACTCCCGTATCGGTATTACCCTTATATAGTGAAAATTCCAGAGCATTTCCTCCTACCTGATTTAAGTTATAATCAAGTTTGGGAGAGCAACTTGCCACATCACGCACAAACTCAATCAACTCCTGAGCGTCAACACGCTCAGGAGAATAATTGACGTTTAAAGTATATTGGTCATCAAGCATTGCAAAAATGCCTCTCACTTGTTCCAAAATGCTTTTATCCAACATGGGGAGATGGTATTTAATAGTTGACTTTAATTTTTAGATTTTACCAACGAGATCGATGCTTGGTTTAAGCGTTTCGGCACCTTGTTGCCACTTTGCAGGACACACTTCGCCGTCATGAGTTGCCACAAACTGAGCCGCAGCCACTTTTCTAACCAACTCATCGGCATTGCGACCGATACTATTATCTTGAATTTCGGCTATTTTGATTTTACCTTCGGGATTCACAAGGAATGTTCCACGATAAGCCATGCCATCCTCTTCAATCATTACGCCAAAACCACGGCTTAACACACCTGTTGGGTCAGCAAGCATAGGATATTGGATTTTACGGATGCTTTCAGATGCATCGTGCCAAGCTTTGTGAACAAAGTGAGAATCAGTGCTGACAGAATAAACCTCTATACCCATTTGTTGAAGTTGCTCATATTTTTCAGCCAAGTCAACCAACTCAGTTGGGCAAACAAATGTAAAATCGGCAGGATAGAAAAAGAAAATAGCCCACTTGCCCTTTACGTCATCGCTTGAAACAGTTTTAAACGCGCCATTGTGATAAGCTTGAACTTTGAACTCGGGAAATTGAGAATTGATAATTGGTTGCATAATTTCTATATTTAAATTGTTATTAATTTGATTTCTTGACGCAAAGTTATAGCGTGAAATCTATATAATAACAAACTTCCCGATTGATAGTTTTTATGGCTCGATAGAGTATATCTATACTATATCGCAACTTGCGTTGTAGCAAGCGATAACATCGCTTTTGGCACCGATGAGCGAATTTCTTCGACAATGGTATTCAACACTGTGTGACGAATGAAATCGCGCGATGTGAGCATAACAATGTGACGTGTGGGAGATGGCAATGCAAATGGGCGCACAAGCTCACGCTGGGCGTCGCTGAGTTGCGACACGGCAAGCCCCGGGATAAAAGTCACCCCTTTTCCACTCTCAACCATGCGCATAAATGTTTCCATGCTACCAAGATTGTATGTAAGCTGACTTGCTTGCGCCGATTTTATCTGACAAAACTTCACCAACTGATCACGGAAACAATGCCCTTCATCGAGTAACCACAATTCTTGATCGGCAAGGTCAGATGTTTTAACCTTTGACTTTTCAAACAACGAACTTTCACGAGAAACGTAAGCGAAATACTGCTCATAGAACAAAGAGGTCATTTCATACTCTTCAAAGTCGGGCAAATCGGCAAGAATACCGGCTTCAAGTTCCCCTGTTAATAGAGTACGCTTAATATCTGATGTTTTCATCTCAGATACTCTCAAATCGAGATGAGGAAACTTCTTGGTTAATGCCGGAAAAAAACGTGGTAACAGATAAGGGGCAATCGTGGGGAGTATTCCCAATGTGAATTTACCGGCAACTGCGTGTTTCTCCTCTGCTATTATATTATTAATGCGCTCGGCTTGAACTAAAACTTCCCGAGCTTGTTTTAATATTAGAATACCGGCAGGGGTGGGTGCAATAGGTTGCTGTGTGCGGTCAAAAATGCGCACGTCCAATTCATCCTCAAGTTTCTGAATCATGGCACTCAAAGTGGGTTGAGTCACGTTACAAGCTTCTGCTGCACGAGTAAAATGTCTATAACGTTCTACTGCGAGAATGTATTCTAATTGTTGTAAAGTCATAATTATAAACCAATTATCTCAATATATAGATTTTATAAATATCACGATAGATTTTGTCAGTTGGAGTAACGAAGACAACAATACTATCTTTGCAACACAAAGGAAAGAAAAATAATTAATAACTCAAAAAATATCAATATGAAAACATTAGATTATCTCCAAGTTTGTGAAAATAAAGCCAACAATGTAGTTAACGCATTAAGCCAATTGCTCGCCGATTTTCAAGTTCACTACACCAATCTCAGAGGAATGCATTGGGAAATAACCGGTCGTGGGTTCTTTGTACTTCACGAAAAATTTGAAAACATGTATGACGACGCAGCTGAAAAAGTTGATGAAATCGCAGAACGCATCTTGATGCTTGGCGGAACTCCCGAAAATCGTTTCAGCGAATATCTCAAAGTTGCCAAAGTGAGCGAAGTTAACGGAATCACTTGCGGAGATGCGGCAGTTGAACATATCCTAGACGCCTATAAATATCTTATGGGAGCCGAAAAAGAAGTATTGAAAGTAGCTGAAGAAGCCGGCGACGTCGTAACTGTTGACTTAATGACCGGTTATCTCAAAGAGCAAGAAAAAATGGTTTGGATGCTCGTGGCTTACAGCACTCGCAATTGTGGCTGCGAAAAGAAATAAAAAAAACACACAAATCAACACATAGCTGTTTTGTTGACCACTTAATATAAATTTTCTTCATGAATAACCCCGGGGTGTCGCGCGACGCAACACCCCGGGGGTTATTTATCAAAAATATGTCGTTTATTAAAACTTATAACCTATTGACAATGTCAGATTTGAATTTCGTACTGCTTCGTCCACCTCTTTTGCGACATTAACCAAGCCGAAATCATATCCAACAGAAATCGGAACTCTATTACTTAATTCTACTCCAAGACGAAAACCTAAACCAAAATCAAACCGATTCACTCCTCCTTCATCACTAAATGTATCTACTTTTGCTTTATCGCCCATTGATGCCACACTCGCTTTTCCAAACAGCCCAAATGAAAAATAAGGACCAAACTCACCAAATACTGCGACATTTTCATTAAATACATATTTGTATCCAAAATGAACCGGGATCTCCAAATAGTACGCATTAAAATTCACATCTAACAAATCTCCATAATCTTTTTCTGCGCCCTTCAACGACAACAACGCGGCGCCATTAATATATGCACCATTAAAAACTGATGGCAAATCTTTCCCAATTCTAACACCCGCATGAAAACCGATTTTAGAATCTAAAGAACTCATGCTTGATAAATTCATACCGGCTAAAACCTCAACACTTGTGTTTTGAGCTGACATTGGCTGAGCTGACAAGCATAAAACGCCCAACAATGCAAAAAATACTTTTCTCATTTTTGTTAAATTTTGTGCATCATTAGGCTCTTATGATGCAGTTATAAAAGCAGAAAGTGTGAGCCTACTTCGCGTCTATCCTAACGGGTGGCTCTGGACTGCCAAAGTTGTAGATAAACTGAAATGCTCACACCTTTGGCGTCATATATGAATTTAACATATAACAAAGCCAAAGGATAACGCATTCAATACCCCTACAACTTCTTGAATTGTCCAGATTCTCCGTTAAGGAATAGAGCAAAACGCTTCCTAATATGTAATTTCGTCACAAAGTGCGACTATGCAAATATACATATCTTTTAGAGATTTCACAATAATACGTTTATATTTTTCTACCGCTATGAGGTTCTCCCAAGAAACTTTATTTTAATAATACCGCATAAAAAAGAATGCCAACCTTTTTAGGTTGGCATTCCGTATTTTCACTTTTAGAAATCTATCAACAATTGTAGAAGCGGGTGAAAGCGAGGATTGCGAAGATATGATCAGCTACTGAGGCAGTTTCACGCACTGAGTGCATTGCCCAAAGCGCATTACCCATATCCACACCACGTAAGTCTATCTGCGAAGTTAAGATATTGCCAAGTGTAGAGCCTCCTGCTACATCGCTATGATTCACAAAGTATTGACATGGCACACCGGCTTCATCACAAATCGTCTTAAAGACCGCAGCCGAGTCGGCATCGGTCATATACTTACAATTGGCATTTATCTTAATAACCGGTCCTCCGCCAAGCACAGGGTGGTTGGTGGGATCTTGCTTCTCTACATAGTTGGGGTGCACGGCATGGGCATTATCGGCCGATACCATAAACGATGCTGCAATAGCTCGCAAATAATCCTCTTCATTACCACCAAGACAAACGTTGACACGACGCAAAATGTGGTCAAGCACAGGAGATGCAGCACCTTGTTTAGTTCCACTGCCGGTCTCCTCATTGTCAAATATAGCCATGACACGAGTCATAGCGTTATCCTCAGACTCAAGCAACGCCGTCATTGCCGCATGAGCCATACTAAGGTCATCGAGACGCCCCGATGTAATAAACTCATTACGATAGCCCACAAGACAAGCCGGAGTCGTATCAAACAACGACAAGTCAAAATCTATAATCTCATCAGGCTCTACGCCCAATTCAGTAGCGACAAGTCGCAATACAAAATTATCTTTTTCCATTGCCTCGTTGACTTTGGCAATAACCGGCAACATATCTTTTTGTCGTGACAATGGATTGCCATCATTAACGGCACGATTGAAATGGATTGCAAGATGTGGAATTGTCAGCAATGGGCGGTCGATTTTTATGAAACGAGTCTTAGGATGTAACGGATTTTCACCGCGCAAAAGCACTCGTCCAGCAATAGACAATGGGCGGTCAAACCAAGTATAGAGTATCGGTCCGCCATAAACCTCAGTGTTAAGTTTCAACATGCCACCACTCACCATTTCAGGGTTAGGCTTAATGCGAAAACATGGAGAGTCGCTATGTGCCGAAATGATTTTATAGCCGGCTGTAGCTCCACCGACACCAACGGCAAAAGCAAATATCGCAGAGTGATTTTTTACCACATAGTATTTTCCGCCGGGCTTAACATCCCACTTTGCGGTTGCGTCAAGACAAGTGTAACCCTCGGCATCGAGACGTTCACGCATTGTTTTCACGGCAAAAAAATTGATAACGCTCTTGTCCATAAACGTCATCAAATCATCAATATATCGTTTTGAAGTTTCCATAATATATTTAGTTTTAGGTTAAGTGTTTTATTAATTTTACCCTTAATAACGCAAAGATAATTGATTTTATTGAAAATATCAATCTTCAGAAGGAGTGTAGCGAACATGGTTGAGCGCACGCAAAACATTACAAAGGATACGGCTCCAATAGTTTTCAAACTCCTCTTTCACTGCGGAGAGTGATTGTCCTATTAATTCGGTTGGCGACTCTTTGACTGTTTCTACAAAGTTGTACAACACTTGGAATATATCGGCAAGACACTCAGCGATACTCGCTCCTATAGGAGTATCGGAGTATTTCATGTTCTCCTCAAAGACCTCAAGATACACATCATCAGCCCCCATAAGATTTTCGATGCTGCGACGCACAGCCTCATAATAATCCTCATCAAGAGCCGAATCAAGATATGCGCCAAACTCATCGTCGGCAACTTCTATCTTCAAATCAGACGCAGAGATATAAAGACGTGGCAACAATCGCAACATTGACGAGATAAACTCATCGCGTTCGCTCTCGCGAGCATTTTCCACTGCCACACAATACTCGTTACACAAGGCGATAAACGCCAAGGCATTATTATTCAATGCTGATTTTTCCATCATTGATAAAGTTTATTGGTTTTAATATATTTAATAACAGGAGCCGGCAACAAATCATCGACAGGCTCTCCGGTTGATATTGCTCGGCGCAACATAGTGCTTGACACATCGGTCATAGGAGCCGAAACTATCTCTACATTATCTTTTTCTATAGGCAGTTGGATTTCATATCCGGGGCGTGGATAAACAATTACACCATAGTCGGCAATTATACGCTCACTCTCTCGCCAACGGTCAAATGTCAACCAATTATCACTGCCAATAATTAACCGAAATCGGCAATCTGGGAAGCGTGAAGACAGTAGATCAAGGGTGTTTATCGTATAGGATGGCCGAGGCATCGACAACTCCACATCACACACCTCAATATCGTTATATTCAGCCACAGCAAGGCGCAACATTGCCAATCTGTGAAAATCATCAACAAGCAAGTCAGTATCTTTGAGCGGATTTTGAGGCGAGAGTGTCAACCACACAGCATCAAGAGCTCCACACTGACGCAAATGTCGTGCAAGTCGCAGATGCCCGACATGTACCGGATTGAAAGAACCGCCAAATATACCTACACTCCTCATCGCCTATGCGATACATTAATTCACAAAATCACTGATAATGCGACGTGTCTCATCTATTGCCGTTGCCAAATCATCGTTTATGACTTGACAATCATAATCTTTGGCAAAAGAGATTTCATACTCGGCTTTACCTACTCGTTCATCGATAACTTCAGGAGCATCGGTAGCTCGACCTTCAAGGCGACGGCGCAATTCCTCTATGCTTGGAGGCATAATGAATATGCTCAACGCATTATCACCATAAAGACGCTTTACATTGACTCCGCCTTTTACATCGATATCAAGCACTACATTATGACCGGCATCACAAATGCGTTGCACTTCACTTTTCAATGTACCATAGAAACGACCTTGATACACCTCTTCATATTCCACAAAAGCATCTTCAGCTATAGCTTTGCGAAATTCATCGTCGGAAAGGAAATAATAATTTACGCCATGTGTCTCACCTGAGCGTGGCACACGGTTAGTCGCTGATACCGAAAACTGCATATCTATTTTACCCTCGGCAAGTATAGCATTGATAATTGTTGACTTGCCACAACCCGAAGGTGCTGAAATTATGATAATTTTTCCTGCCATAAGAGATATTACATCACGTTTAGTACTTGTTCTTTAATCTGTTCAAGCTCGTCTTTCATCATCACAACAAGACGTTGCATCTCGGCATGATTGCTTTTTGAACCAAGTGTATTAATCTCACGTCCCATTTCTTGGGAGATAAATCCGAGCTTTTTACCTTGCCCATGAGTTCCTGCCATAGTCTCCATAAAGTAATTGAGATGTTGTGTAAGACGTTGTTTTTCCTCATTGATATCAAGCTTCTCGATATAAAAAATCATTTCTTGCTCAAGACGTGACTTGTCATAATCAATAGTATTGATTTTAGCCAAGCCCTCTTCTATGCGAGCACGAATTTTCGCGACACGCTCTGATTCAAATTGAGGCACCTCACCAAGACGAGTCGTGATATTCTCGATACGTTTGGTGAAAAACTCTTCCAGTTTCAATCCCTCTTGACGGCGGAACTCCATTAATCCATCGACAGCCTCATCAACAGCCTTAAATAGAGCGTTACTCTCTTCTTCTGAAATTGTCGCGACGCCATCGATTTTCATTGTATCGGGGAAACGCAACAACACGCTATACCAATCCGATGGTAGCGGTATAGACAACTCTTGTGACATCTGTTCCACCTGTTGCTTATAGTTGGCAAGCAAGCCAAGATTTAATGAAGCAGAGCTTTCAGCCTGCAAAGTTTCCACATATACAGTAACATCAACTTTGCCACGCTCAAGACGAGCGGCAATGCGATTGCGCATTTCCAATTCTTTCTCACGATAGGCGGCAGGCACTCGTGCCGACATATCAAGTTGCTTACTATTGAGTGATTTTATCTCAACTGTGATTTTCTTATTGGGTATCTCGGCAACTGCTCTGCCAAACCCGGTCATTGATAATAACATTGTTTCTAATTTATTTTTCCACAAAGTTACAAGTTTAAGCGTGAAAATGCGTAAATTTGCAGTGAAATTTTCAAGAAAATGGCAGTAATACTTAATATAGAGACATCAACCAACGTTTGCTCGGTGGCTGTAACCGCCGAAGGTTTGGTATTAAAACATTATGAGGACTTCCAAGGGCAAAACCATGCAGCCCTATTGAGCGGATATATTAAAGCATGCTTGGACCACTTAGCAGATCATGAGATGAAACTTGATGCGGTGGCTGTGAGCCTCGGACCTGGCAGCTATACCGGGCTGCGCATCGGATTATCTGAAGCCAAAGGACTCGCATACGCTCTAAATATCCCATTAATCGGGATTGACACACTACAACTGATGGCGGTATCAGTGATGTTTAATCATGAGGTTTCACCCGACGCATTGTTTGTTCCGATGATTGACGCCCGACGCATGGAAGTATATACCGCTATCTATGATATGACTCTTAACACACTGCTATCCCCCACTCCGCTCATTTTAGATGAGATATCTTACAGCGAGTGGCTTGACAATAGTGACCATCAAGAAATTTTATTTTTCGGCAACGGCAGCGACAAAGCTCGCGAGTTGCTCGAAAAACGCCCCAACGCCCGATTTATCGCAGACGTTAACCCACTCGCAGTCGATATGATGGCACTTGCCGACCGTGCATACTCTCAAAAAGATTTTCTTGACCTCGCCTACTCCGTCCCCTCCTACCTCAAAGAGTTCCAAGCCACCAAACCTAAAAATCTCATCTAAATATAAGATAGTCATATTTTTGCAATTCACAATAGACATTATGTGCAAAGATATGTATTGAAATTACACTTTTATGCGACAATATCAACAATAATAAAAATGGCGATCAAAGTTGACCGCCATTAGTTTTATATTTAATCTAACTTAATTACTTGTTGAGGGCACATGATTTGCATTTTTCTGAAATTTCAACGAAGAAGTCATTGCCTTTGTCATCTACGAGGATGAATGCGGGGAAGTCTTCAACTTCGATTTTCCAGATTGCTTCCATGCCGAGTTCAGGATACTCAAGACACTCAATTTTCTTGATGCTGTTTTGAGCGAGAACCGCAGCCGGGCCGCCAATACTGCCAAGGTAGAAACCTCCATGTTTGTGGCAAGCGTCGGTTACTTGCTTACTACGATTACCCTTTGCAATCATAACCATTGAGCCACCGGCAGCTTGGAATTGGTCAACATAAGAGTCCATACGACCTGCTGTAGTTGGACCAAATGACCCTGAGGGCATTCCTTCAGGTGTTTTTGCGGGGCCGGCATAGTAAATGGGGTGATCTTTGAGATATTGAGGCATCTCTTCACCACGATCAAGGCGTTCCTTAATTTTAGCGTGAGCGATGTCACGACCCACAATAATTGTACCCTTGAGAGAAAGACGTGTAGAAACAGGGTACTTGCTCAATTCAGCAAGGATTTCAGGCATCGGGCGGTTCAAGTCGATATTTACAACCGCACCTTCTCCCGCTTTGCGATAAGATTCAGGGATAAGTTCGCCGGGATTACTATCAAGTTTTTCAATCCAGAGACCATCTTTATTGATTTTTGCTTTAACATTGCGGTCGGCAGAGCAAGAAACACCGAGACCAACAGGACAAGATGCTCCATGACGAGGCAAACGGATAACTCGAATGTCGTGAGCAAAGTATTTTCCACCAAATTGAGCGCCAAGACCTATTTTGTGGGTTTCTTCGAGAAGTTGTTTTTCAAGCTCAATATCGCGGAACGCATGACCGAGTTCATTACCTTCAGTTGGAAGATCATCGTAGTATTTTACAGACGCTTTTTTCACTGTGGCAAGGTTCATTTCGGCAGAGGTACCTCCAATCACAAACGCGATGTGATATGGAGGACAAGCGGCAGTCCCCAAAGATTTCATTTTCTCAACGAGGAACGGGATGAGAGTTTTGGGATTAATCAGAGCCTTTGTCTCTTGATAGAGATATGTTTTGTTGGCAGAGCCACCACCTTTAGCTACAAAAAGGAAATTATACTCGTTTCCGTCGCAAGCATGAAGATCGATTTGAGCCGGAAGGTTGCAACCGGTATTAACCTCATCATACATGTTAAGTGGAGCATTTTGCGAGTAACGAAGATTATCTTCGGTATAAGTCAAATAAACACCTTTAGATAGACGCTCTTCATCGCCACCACCGGTAAACACGTTTTGACCCTTGCTGCCATGAATAATCGCCGTACCGGTATCTTGACAGAATGGGAGTTGACCTTTTGCGGCAACTTCGGCATTACGCAACATGGTAAGTGCTACAAATTTGTCGTTTTCACTTGCTTCAGGGTCGTTGAGAATTTTAGCGACCATAGCATTGTGCTCACGACGAAGCATGAAAGCGTTGTCGTGGGTAGCTTGACGAGCGAGTACAGTCAATGCCTCCGGATCGACAACAAGCATTTCGTGGCCATTCCAATTTTCGACTTTGACATAGTCAGATGTCAAATGATAATACTCTGTGGTGTCCGCCTTTGCATGGGGGAACATCGCTTGATATTTAAACGGTTTGTTTGCCATAATATATTTATAGTTTTAAAACATCACAAAGTTAATACTAAATCTTAATTAATCAATGACTATATGTCGGAATAATTTATTTTCCCCATTGATATTTACCGATAAAATCCCATTTTTGATACAACAATCGGTCATCGAAGTATAACGATTATAATAATGGGCAATAATTGTCGTAATTTCAGGGGATAACTCATTTGGCAACACTTCAAGAGTTGATGGATCAAGCGAGACATGAATTGTGTTATCATTGGCAATTGAGAATGTACCTTTTTGCACAGAGACTCCATTTATATAAGAGTCTGAAGATAAATATCTTCTAATAAGCGAGCTTATTATCACAGTGTCGCCGGGTTCTTTAAATTCAAGAGTAGTCATTGCCACAACATCCATAAAGTCATCAGCGCCAATCTCCTCATAATCGCCACTCGACCACGAGCCGTTTAGCTCATCCTTAAAACTGTCACATGAACTAAACGCATAAAACAACGACAAGAGAAAAAGCCACCTCATAAATAACACTATGGTTGCATGTGATAAGTTATTTTTATTCCACTACGATTTATTACCGACATTTTATCACCAACAATTTCGATATGAGTCCAACGAACCTCGCGAGGTAATTGACCGATCAAATTATCCTTTAACAAGGACGCGCAACGCTCCAATATACTTTGACGATCGGCAAGCAACGCATCTCGCTCGATTTCATTATCGGTTTTTATCGTCAATGGATTTTTCTCATCAAAAATAGTAGCAAATGTATCAGTATTTGGGGTTATAAGTAATGTATCGGAACGCTCTTCCCATTTTGTATCAGCCAAGACCGAACCTCTTACCACATAACTTGAGTTCTCGTCAATTTGTGTTGTCATCGAGAAGGCAAAACCCAATGAGCCGGTTCCATCAGAATTAAATGTGACTTCAGGGCGTGATATCATGGTTTTCTTATAGCCTACAGTCGTTTCAACCGGAGAACTCAACCAACGCCCATCATAAACCGATCGAACCACAGCAGATTGGACTTGTTCACTTTCATTTGTTTCAGTAGCACTAACAACCGAAGAGTCGCCCGATTTTTCTCCGGTAAAAAAATTACATCCACACAACATCATCAAAGGAATTCCACACAATACAATCTTGCAGATATTTTTTCTTTTCATCATGGTAATGTTTTTACTTAGATTATTCAACAAAGATAACAAAATTGCGCTATTTTAATCAAAGATTTAACCTCAAAAATCAGTTAAAGCATCCATTTCGGGTGGATAATTGAAAACATCATCAGGATTTTTGGGTCGCAAAATCTCATACCACCTGAATTTAGGCAAATAGTATATCGATTTTTTCGCAAGATAGAGCGGATAACCCTCAGAGTTGCTTTCGGGCCAAAATTTAAGTTTCTCAATTTGCTTCCCTTTAAAATCTGCCGACATGAAACTACTCTCAACCTTGAATATCTTATTAAACGTGCTATCACTCTCCTGAGGTAATACAATTACTTGAACATTGCCTTCAACATCAAGATGATCTATAGAGTTTTCGGCAAACGTGGCAAACATTTTCTTACCACTTATCTGATTATAAAACTCTTCATCAATATGCTCCGCCGCAAACCCAAATTGAGGCAAACGCGCCCAATCGGCAGTAGAGTCGTTGAAATGGACTTGTATTTCGTTCCCGAAAATTTGTCTATTCCCACTCCATATTATAGGGTTATAGTGCATATATAACATTGAGTCTTTCTCCTGAAAACTCAACGAGTCACAAAGACCCTGAATGTCAGCCCGATAAAAACGCACACGGGGATTTGCTATTATTACATGAGTCGTATCTACTTTTACTGCTCCGCTATCGGGAATAATAGAATCTCGCACCAAGAAAGAACGAATTTCTCGAGCATGAAGATATAACGTATCTTTTTGAGAAAATTCCTTCACAAGGGCATGACCGGTGGCATAGGCACTATCAATCAATTGGTGATAATATCCATAGCTACCGTTAAGTGAGATATGACGTGTCGTGTCGGTCAATATCATATTACCAAAGGCTTCTCCAATTCCAGAACGATGGTCATATCGGATTGTGTCACCCCAAAGCGTATTGCCATTCTTAGCCACTATTAGCGAGCGAGTGTCAAAATAAGCTGTATCTCTATCAGTATCATAAACACCACCCATCGTAAACATTGTGGCATTGACATTTGAGATTTCAGACCTGCTTGATACTGCCGCAATATGTGACACTGTGTTATAAAACAATGAATCGGTATAGATATTGAGCGTGTCGTTCTGTGAACGTCCGGTCAAGTGAACATTATTATAGAAGTTTGCATCTTTTGTTGCCGGGCTATATTCGCCCTCAATAGATTCAAGTCGATTTTGCGCATCGGTCAAAACTCCACCTACATCATAATATCCCAAATCTATCGTAAGGTCATATTCAAATTTATCGGTTTCAAGCGTCACGTCCCGATTTATCAGACGCACCTTATTCCCTTCATTGGCATATAATGTGGCAATCTCCATTGTTCCATCAAAATCCAACTCATCTGCATAGACATACAATGTATCACCCTGCTCCATTTTTACATTACCAAACGCTTTGAAAGAGCCTGATTTATCGTAGAAATGTGCACTATCACAATACATATACATATCTTGACGACGAAATTCTACATTACCAACAAGTATCTGGAAACTATCAGAAGCCGCCTTTTTCAAAACATCGGCATGCTCAAGAAAAACCCGGCCTTGCGCATAACGATCGGCGGTAGGGATTTGAGGGCGAATGTCGGGTTTGGTAGTTGGCGCATTTTGCGCAATGACAACAAACGCAAACATTATAAACGCAAATAGGCACAAACGATATTTGTGCCATTTACGAGTAGAGTATTTTGGTTGTAATGCCATTTTGGAATTATTTTAACCAACCGCTATGCAAAAATTCACAATCGCGCCACCCATCTTCAATGCGTATATATGTATCATTTATTTTGCGCTCAATCCAAGCCTTAATAATTTCACCTTTTGCGTAAGATTCATACATGTTTTTAATTAACTGGTAGTCATCAGACAGGTTGGCTTTGTGTCCATCAATGCGTGCCGTAAGTTTTACAATAGCTACAACATCACGATTAAATTTAGGATCTTTCATTATAAACGGAGTCGAGATTTCTCCCGGTTGCATCCCGGCAACAACTCTTGATATTTCTTGAGGGAGTTGAGACATTTCAAATCGCACCGTACCGGTCTGCTGATTGACCATCACACCACGACTGTTACGTGTATCCTTATCTTGCGAGATGACCAGCGCAGCATCTTCAAATGTGAACAATTTATTATCCACGATGTCGGTTCTAACCGAGTCAAGACGAACTATTGCCGCCGACAAATCTTTGTCAGATACATGTGGGCGCAACAATATGTGACGCGTATTAATGCGGTCACCACGCTTTTCTATCAATTGAATAATGTGAAATCCGGCCTCAGACTCTACAATTTTAGACACCTTTTTGGTGTCATTTAGATTAAATGCCACAGCGGCATACTCAGGATCTAAGTGACCGCGTCCCATAAAGCCAAGTTCTCCCCCACGCACACTGCTTGGACACTCTGAATACAAAATCGCAAGCGTAGAAAAATCACTTTCACCATTGTTTATGCGGTCGGTAAACTCGCGCAATCTTGCTTTTACCGCATCAATCTCCTCACGAGGGATAATCGGATTGAGTGTAATAATCTGCACCTCAACCTGAAGAGGCACATAAGGGATGCTATCGGCAGGAAGCGCATTAAAATATCTTCTCACATCGGCCGGTGTCGTTTTTATATCCTTAGTCAAAGATCGTTGAACCTCTTGCACCCTATATTGGTTGCGCATGATTTGAAGCATATCTTCTCGCAACTCAGGCAAAGGCTTACGGAAGTATTCTTCCACCTTTTCCTTAGAGCCAAGATTGGTTATAAAATAATTAATACGGCTATCGACTTGTTGCTGAATCATTGCATCCTGAACTTCCACCGTATCAATATCGGCTTGGTGCAAAAATAGTTTTTCTACCGCAAGACGCTCGGGGATTACACAATAGGGATCGCCATTAATCGGCTGACGCTCATATTGCATTTGTTGATAGGTTTCTTCTATCTCTGACTTAAATATCGGCTGGTCTCCAATCATCCATGCGACCTCTTCGACCACATTGTTTTGTGCAATCACAAACATAACAGATGACACACACGCCAAACAGAATGTAATGAATTTCAGTTTCACTTTATTTTCGGTTTATTTTGTTTTAAGTTACAAATTTACATTTTCTTTTTGAGACTTCGAAACGTTTTAATTTTATTAAGTGTATTTATAGAAGTTCTCTTAAGTGGATTTATCATATACCCATATCGCATCGTATTTCTATCTTACCACTGCTGATAGCATCATCATATATCTGTTTGCGCAGATTTATATCAAACTCCTCTCTCCTACTATTTTTCATCTCCTCTATTATTATAGGTATTGCCACCTCATAAGGCATAACACTCCCTGATGTGAGCAAATCAGAGATATCAAGTAGATAGGTATATCCTCCTTGCGACACCTCTATTTGACGATGAGTCCTCAGATAGTCGTCGGGCGACGCCCCAATCTCGATTGGGATTCTTGCCTCAACCTGCGCCCAATCAATCCACCGATCTCTGAAATAATCGAAATGAACAACACCCGTAAGTGTCGTTTTCTCGATTTTCTCAACATCGGCACTATCGGCAGATATATACAATCGTTTCAACTCTGCCAAACGTGGCGCGTTATCCTCAGCCTTAATATAAATTCCTTTTATCAATGGCGACGATAATTTATATCGATTACGATTTGTCTCATAATGCACAAATAAAGAATCCTCACTCAACTGTGAATTAGAATCAGCATTAGTGTCAAACATCAATCGACTATATTCCCACATTATCAAGTCAAAACGATATTGCTCCACCATCTTATCGATATTATCCATATCGATATTTTTGGATGCGACTTCTGATATCAACTGAAACTCAATCCAATTCCGAATATAAGTGCGCGCCAACTTAATACTATCGTCTCGAAGTATTCCATGAGGGATTTCGGCATCCAATTGTTGCCGAGTCAAAGTTTTGTCCCCTATTCTTACCAATATATCCCCATCGTCGGATTTCTCCTTGCCGTCGCCACAAGCAACCACAACTACAGAGAAACACAAGATGAGGATATATTGAAGTTGTCGATTAAGACTCTTCAAAATTATACTATTTTACTTTTTTAAGTACTTTCTGATTGATTTTTACCGGATAGCGATACTTTAATTGCTCCACCCAATTCTTTTCAAGCAATGCTTGATAATCGGCGGTCACTTGACCTCTTACATCAAGAGCCTCTTCAGGTGTTGCAATAATGCGACCGATACCGAAATAATAGTTCCATTTATTTTGCTCTGCGACAGGTTTAGTTCCACCAAAAGCCACATAGTCGATTATCGCATTTTCACCTTGTGCCGCAATCACACGCTCGACTCTGATGTCACGACCAAATTTCGTACGCAACACTTGAGAAAGAGAGTCGTTAGGTACATTGTTTTCTGAAATATATTGTTTAGCGACATTCAACAAAGAATCGCTTGACGCAAACACTACATATCCTTTATATTTAGGAGCATTCCAAGTGTAGTTTTGACGATTTTCATTGAAAAACGCCTCCAACCCTTCTCGGTCATTGGCCGCACGTTCCCACACATTGCGATTGCTTATTTCAAATAACAACATTCCATCGCGATATTCATTTATCAAATTACGATAATCAGGATATTTTGATGGCAATTGAGAAATTTCATATTCGATTGTTTTTGCCTCCAATACCGACATAGCCGAACCGCGAAGCGTTGCAAATCCATTTTCTGCCGAGATTTTTGCTGTCACAGGCATACGTTTGATTACTTCGCTCAAAGGATATGTTTGATTTGCGACAACAATCACAGGGAGATCACTATTTTTATACTTTCTGATAAAAGTAGAATCATATCCGCCATTAGCGATCAGGTCAAGACGCAATTGCTCCATAATTTCCTCATCAAGATGAGAGTTATACTCCTCTTTGAATTGATCGATTCGAGTTTGACGCGCCATATTTCCACGCTCGTCACCATTAATCATATTCAAAATACCTTGACGAGCCGAAGCCAATGACTCGATACCTTTACCCTCAATGCGTTGGATGATATGATAACCAAATTGAGTTTTTACCGGTTGAGAGATTTCGCCATCGTTCAACGCAAATGCGACATCAGAAAACTCGGCAACCATCATGCCGGGCGCAAACCAACCGAGGTCACCACCTTGACGCGCAGAACCACATTGAGACTCGGCGATAGCAAGCTGTGCAAAATCGGCACCATTTTGGATCAAGTTGTAGATTGAGTCAATTTGAGCTTTTGCCACAGCCTCTTGCTCTGGAGTCATGTTTTGTGTAAGTTTGAGAATGTGACGCGCATGTACTTGCCCTTTTGCCGGACGACGTACGTCAACTTTTATGATATGATAACCAAAATCAGTTTTTACAATATCAGAAACTCCGCCTAAATTTGTATCATACGCAGCCTTTTCAAAAACATACGGATACTGACCAATTGGCAAAAAGCCCATTGAGCCACCATTTTCCGCGCTATAACGATCTATCGAGTGACGACGAGCTTCTGTAGCAAAATCCCCACCATTAAGAATTACAGTGCGAATGCTGTCAAGTTTTGCGATAGTCTGGTCGTTTTCTGATGACGTACGACCCAAAGGCAACATTATGTGGCTAACACTTATTTCCTCTTGCATTCTGGCATAAGCCTCATTTACAAGTCGATCTTCAACAGACGCATCCACCATATATGGCTGAGCCAACTCGTTTTGATATCCGCGAAACTCATTAATAAACGCCGCAGTGGTATCAATTCCGGCTGCTTCGGCATCAGCAACTTTGAGTTTATAAATCACAAACATATCCACATACTCTTCAAGAGATTGTGGTTGCTGTTGTTGTGCATTGTTTTTGTGATAAAGATATTCAAATTCGCTCTGCGTAACAGGCTTTCCGTTGATTGTCATCAACACAGGGTCATCATTTTTTGCCGATACGCTTAAAAGTGTTGTGGCCGCTATCGCCACCGACAAGAAACGTTTTATCATTGTCAATTTAGGTTTATGTTTTTAATCAAAAAATATATAGAGATATAACGAAATCTTAATCTGATTTATTATATCTCTATATATATATTTATTTCAAACTCAATTATTGATGAGAAGCGCTATAGTTGGGAGCCTCACTTGTGATAGCCACATCGTGAGGGTGACTTTCTGCTACTCCGGCATTAGTAATGCGAGTAAATTTAGCGGTGTGCAGTTTATCTATATTTTCAGCACCGCAATATCCCATACCGGCACGAAGTCCGCCAAGAATTTGGTAAACAACTTCATATAACGTTCCTTTATAAGGCACACGAGCGGCAATACCTTCGGGAACAAGTTTCTTTGCATCACTTTCATTTGCTTGGAAATAGCGATCTTTTGATCCTTTTTCCATCGCTTCAAGCGATCCCATACCGCGATATGATTTAAATTTACGTCCGTTGTAGATGATTGTGCTACCGGGAGATTCTTCTACTCCGGCAAGCATTCCGCCAAGCATTACAGAGTAGGCTCCGGCAGCAAGAGCTTTAACGATATCTCCGGAATAACGAATACCTCCATCGGCAATCAAAGGCACACCTGTACCTTGAAGGGCTTTAGCAACATCATAAACCGCGCTTAATTGAGGCACACCTACACCGGCTATCACACGAGTTGTACAGATCGATCCGGGTCCAATGCCGACTTTAACACCATCAGCACCATTTTCAACAAGATATTTAGCAGCCTCGCCTGTTGCGATATTTCCTACCACAACATCAATTTGTGGATATTTTTCTTTCACGGCTTTCAACACCCCTACTACTCCTTTTGAGTGACCATGAGCCGTATCGATTACAATTGCGTCAACACCAGCCTCAACAAGGGCATCGACGCGATCCATTGAGTCGGCTGTCACGCCTACTCCCGCAGCTACACGCAAACGACCGAGTTTGTCCTTGCATGCGTTGGGCTTATCTTTAGCTTTGGTTATATCTTTATATGTAACAAGACCTATCAAATGATTCTCGCTATCAACTACCGGAAGTTTTTCGATCTTGTATTGCTGAAGAATTTCAGAGGCCTCTTCAAGATTGGTTGACTGATTGGTTGTAACAAGATTTTCCTTTGTCATTACATCGTCAATGAGACGAGTGTGGTCATGCTCAAAACGCAAGTCGCGATTAGTCACAATGCCAACAAGCTTGTTGTTATCATCAACAACGGGAATACCACCAATATGATATTCCTTCATCATGTTGAGTGCATCACTCACTGTGCTACCACATTTAATAGTAACAGGGTCGTAAATCATACCATTTTCAGCACGCTTTACGGCATGCACTTGACGAGCCTGCTCCGCTATCGACATGTTTTTGTGGATAACACCGATACCGCCTTCACGAGCAATTGCGATAGCCAATTGCGCCTCAGTGACAGTGTCCATCGCAGCCGATACGATAGGAGCATTAAGGGTGATGTTACGAGAGAATTTTGTCTGTAAACTGACACAGCGGGGAAGAACTTCCGAATAAGCCGGAATCAAGAGGACATCGTCAAATGTGAGTCCGTCCATTTTTACTCGATCTGCAATAAATGACATAAAAACGAAGTTTAGATTTTATTGCACGCAAAGTTAAGCATTTTTTCGCAATCAATCACAATTTCAACACCACTTTTTCAGCATATATGTTTCAATTGGCATCAAGGTAAGTTCAACTTGCCATTTTAATAACATTATCGTTTGGATTTTATAGGTTATTTCAAGAGTTTTATTAAATTTGCATTTCAGTGTAAATCAACTTTAAAATCAAAAGTAATTATGAAAAAGGTAGTTTCAGTATTGGTAATGGTGTTTTGTTGTATCGCCATGCTTCAAGCAAAGGAGTTTACGACAAAACAGAAACAGTTAAGAACCAACATCGTCTCGTTTTTAAAGACTGAGGGCTATATGCCTGAAATCGATTCTGACGGTGACATCAAGTTTAAAAGTGAAGGCAACGTTTACTATGTAATTATCGATGCGAATGAAAGTTCTCCGTTTTATCTGTCATTGGTAAGTATATATAGCTACAATGATTCCGGCAAGTGGTCAAGACGTTGGTTTGAGGGAGTGGCATCAGAGATAAACTTGTACAAAGGCCTTTCTTTGGAATTGTATTCATCAACGGCATATTTGTCAATGGGGATGTTCTTGACCGAGGCAGAGCATTTCAATCGCAGTTTCTATCGCATGTTGCAAGTTTTAAAAACTGCAGAAAATGAATTGAAAGAAACCAACAGTGGTAGTAGCGGGAACAGCGGTTACTCAGCCTCATACGTTCCCGAACATGCCGTAGATTTGGGATTGAGCGTACTTTGGGCAGATCGCAACATCGGAGCATCTTCCCCAAGTGACCAAGGCGATTATTTTGCGTGGGGCGAAACCAGAACCAAATATGAATATAGCTGGAGTACATATATCCATTTCACGGATCGTAATGGAAATGGCACACCATTAAACGAAAATTCACAAAATGAGCCGAATGAATTAGCTCACATTGGCGACAATATCGCAGGGACAAGATATGATGCCGCTGCTCAAAATTGGGGAAATGGTTGGCAACTTCCCACAGAAGCACAATTCAACGAGTTAATAAACAAATGTACATGGAGATGGACTTCTCAAAACGGACAATATGGGTATAGAGTTACCGGACCAAATGGAAACAGCATTTTCTTACCCGCAGCAGGAGAGAAACACTCTTCATCTCTTATATACGAAAATGAGGAATGCCATTATTGGACAGCGACCAATGATGGTAGCGACAATGGCGCATACTATTTTGGGGGCAGTTCAGATAGCTACAGGACATCTTTAAGTTATAATTTTGATGGATTAACAATCCGTGCAGTACACGCCAAATAGAATAACTCACACAAATACATCCAAGAAGTCATATCGTGCATGATATGACTTCTTTTATTTTGACAGTTTGGGCAACAACTGAGTTTCAAATATATCACGACGGATTATGCGATAATGAGGATGATAACATTCGTTATAACGACTGCTGTGATGCATCACATACCCTCCCCTATTCAACGATTGTCTAATAGCCCCAGCATCGGTTTCCATATTTTGCAACTCAGGCTTAATATCTCGCACTATCGACAATATAGCTTCCCATTCATCAATCCATTGTTGTGTAACCGATGGTACTGTATCGGGAGCACTCGCAATAAACGCATCAACAAGTTGGTCAAGCGTAATTATCCCATCCTTTATCGCTCTGAGACTTACCCTCACATAATTTCCCTGCCAACCACAAGACTCATAATAAACGCTATCGGGCAAATAATCATCTTCATTTAATTCCGCTACAATATAGTACTCTACCCTACTCCTATCAGCAAGAATATGAGTCATTCCAAAGCGATCTTGAAAGCAACTTTTATATACATCCCGCAACGTCGCTTCAGGATAGCGCCGAAACAATTCCGCCACCGAACGCTTCACCGCAACTTTATCAACCGCTTCAGATGCTTCAATTTGCATCACTATTGATACAAGCATAAATAATATAATACATACTTTCTTCATATCATCGGCAAATATAGTTATTTTCTATTCAAATACTGATAAGATACTCTACATTTATCCGATTTTTTCCTATCTTTGCGGAGAATAATCAATTAAATCTCAAAGTATATGATAATCTCAAAAAAATCAATCATCGCAGCAGTCACATTGACCGCAGCAACTTTATCGGTTCAAGCCGCTACATATAAAGTCACTGCAAATCTTTCAGAAGACGAAAACGGGTTGACTGCATATATTGTAAACTATGACAACGGCAACAAGATCGATAGCGTAGTAGTAGCCGACAATCAAGCGATTTTTACCGGAGATATTAATGACGCTCTCCTTGCCCGCCTTATAATCGATGGCAATCGCTATGGCACATTCATCCTTGAAGAAGGCGACATCACAATGAGCAACGGAGAAGCGACAGGGACTCCTCTCAATTACAAAATGAAAGCATTTAACGCTCAAACCAAAGCAATCGGCGAAGTATTCCAAAATGCACAAACCGACGGAGAAAAAAGAGCTATATATGGAGTTTACAATGATTTGGTTCAAGAAACATGCCAAAATAACATCAACAACCCAATCGGGTACTATCTATTCATACAATCAGCCTATGAAATGAGTTTGCCGGAACTTCAAGCCGCTCTTGAAAAGACTCCAAGCCTAAAGAAATATGAACGCGTCAACAAACTTGTCGAAGCAATGCAACGCAAAGAATTGACTTCGGTAGGACATAAATTCGCCGACTTTGAAATTACATACAACGGGAAAACCGAACGTTTGAGCGACTATGTTGGCAATGGTAAATACGTAATAGTTGATTTCTGGGCAAGTTGGTGTGGCCCATGCATACGCCAAGCGGCAGTATTAAAAGAGATATACAACGAATACCATTCACAAGGACTTGAAGTGCTTGGCGTGGCAGTGTGGGACGAACCCGAAAACACACTTGAAGCAATAGAATCTCATGGATTACCTTGGCACAACATTCTTAACGCACAAAACATACCAACCGACCTTTATGGCATCTCAGGCATTCCTTGTATTATCTTGTTTGGTCCTGACGGAACAATTCTCAGCCGCGACAAGCAAGGCGATGAGTTAAAAGAGGATGTTCGCAAAGCAATGACGGGAGAATTAAAGTAATCTCCGCATTACAGACGGAGCTATAATTGTCGCCACGACAGAGCCGACCGAATCCGCCATAAAATCATACAAATCACAACCGCGATTTATCAGTTCTGTTCCTTGCGCCAACTCAATAGCTCCACCGATTGCGATTGTAATCACAAGCAACCACAGTTTTACCGAAAGCGATAACAATAGTTGTCGCTTTTGTCGTAAATAGTCAAAAGCAAACATCAAATAAACGCCTACCATCATCACCACATGCACAATTTTGTCAAAACCGATGTCGGGTAAGTCCATCGGTGGAATAGGTTGAGGTGTGAGTGTAAAATAATACAACAACCCCACAACGACTATGCTTGGTAAATATGCCGGTATTTTATTGTGATATGTTTTCATTCTTAAAATTTATTTGAGACAAAATTACTATAAAACGACAAAATTATCTCACATAAATCCATTTATTGGCGACTTTTTATGTAAATTTGTCAGATAATTAGATTGATATATGGCACAAAAAGCTCAATTCAGTTCAAAGATAGGATTAATCGCCGCGACAGTAGGATCGGCAGTCGGATTAGGCAACGTGTGGAGATTTCCAGCCGAAACACAAGCTAATGGCGGAGCCGCATTTTTATTGATATATATTGGTTGCGTATTTCTATTGGGGATTCCTGTAATGCTTGCGGAGTTTTCTTTAGGGCGAAGTACACGTTCCGATGCGGTTGGCGCGTTTAAAGCAATAACTCCTAAGAAAAAGTGGTGGTTATCAGGCGCATTGGCAATCATCGCATCATACATTATATTGTGTTTTTACATGGTAGTTGCCGGATGGACCATTGAATACCTATGGCAATCCATTACCGGTAACTTATATGAAGGTGGGCAAGCCGGTGGCGCAGTTGATAATGCCATATTTCAAAGTCGCATGAGCGAATATATAGTTGATGACATCAATCCACTGATATTTACCTACATTGTAATAATCATAAATATCGGCATTCTGCTATGTGGAGTAAAGAAAGGGATTGAACGACTATCCAACATAATGATGCCAATGCTATTTCTATTACTGCTTGTTTTTGCGGGAGTTTCATTGTCTTTACCAAACGCAAGCGAGGGATTGGCATTTTTCTTAAATCCGGATTTCTCAAAAATCACACCAACGGTAATTGTAAGCGCCTTAGGACAAGCGTTCTTTTCATTGAGTCTTGGTATGGGTATTCTCATCACCTACTCCTCATACTTCCCTAAAGACACAAAATTGACACGTACAGCAATAACTGTATCATTACTCGACTTAACGGTTGCGTTTATGATGGGAGTTATAATCTTCCCTGCTGTGACATCATTTGGGCTTGAAGGAGAATCTCTGAATGGAGCGACATTGATATTTATCACATTACCTGAGATATTCACCCAATTACCGGGAACTCAAATTTGGTCAGTATTATTCTTCTCATTCCTTGTTATCGCAGCTATAACTTCGACTATATCAATCGCAGAGGTTTCAATAGCATTTATGCAAGACAGGCTCAAAATGTCGCGCCCCAAAGCATGTTTAACCGTATTATTACCGGTATTTGTTTTAAGCAGCATCTGTTCGCTCTCACAAGGCTCCTTAAGTCATATTACAATTGCAGGGCTAAACATTTTTGACTTCTTAGACACATTGGCAACCAACATCATGTTACCAATCTGTTCAATTTTGATATGTATTTACATCGGGTGGGTTGCGCCCCGCAATCTCATGGACAAACAGTTGACAAATAATGGCGCAATGAAATCTCACGTATTCGGGATTGTCTTATTCATTGTAAGATATATTGCACCTATATTAATCGCATTTATTCTCGCTTCACAATTTTTCAAATGAGGAACAATGCCGGAAAATTTACAGTTGGCGAACGACGTGGCATGATAGCGTTGTTAATTGTCGTTGTCATTGCATTAATTGCAGTATATATGTGTAACAACACAACTGCAATTTATAATCAAATCACTATTGACAGCGCAACTCAGGTTGCAGTTGCAACTGAAAATGGTGGCGACACAATAAAGCCCAAGAAGAAAAGAAAGAAAAAGGCAAATACGCCGGAGACAAAACCGACTCCACCGAGAGATATACTTGATGAAGAAGTACCACAAATAACCGAATGAATAACTAATGAACGAACCAGATAAACAAAACAGAGCGCAATTCGCGACACGACTTGGCGTCATAGCGACAACCGTCGGCTCAGCCGTCGGCCTTGGTAATATATGGCGTTTCCCTTACGAAGCCGGACAAAACGGCGGTGGAGCGTTTTTACTTTGCTACATACTCATAATTCTTGCCTTTGGCATACCTGTTCTTTGCGCCGAATTTGTAATGGGACGCTCCACTCGTAGCAATATCTTTGGTGCATTCAGAAAATTAGGGTCAAAAAGCAAGTGGCACAACGTAGGATACATCGGTATTATAGCATCAATAATGATACTGAGTTTCTACTCAGTTGTTGCCGGGTGGACTATGGAGTACCTTTACCAATCTATTTCCGGAGCACTAAGCCACGACACCCCAGCACAGTATCATGAGCAATTTGTATCATTCAGTACAAGCAATTGGCGACCTATAATGTGGACAGCGATTTTCCTTGCCCTTAACTATCTAATAGTAAGACAAGGGGTAAAAAAAGGTATTGAAAAGATGTCAAACATTATGATGCCGATACTATTCATAATACTACTCATTTTCTGTGTCAACTCATTAATGATGCCCGGGGCAAAGGCGGGTTTATCATTTCTTTTCAATCCCGATTTTGATAAAATAACCCCATCGGTGATTTTAAGCGCAATGGGACAAGCATTTTTCTCTCTTAGCCTTGGGCTTGGCACAATGATGACATACGGTTCTTATTTCCAGAAAGACACCCCTCTTGTAAAAAGTGCTACCACCACCGCGTTATTAGACTCCCTTATCGCGATACTCGCCGGAGTGATCATTTTCCCTGCTGTATTTTCTTTTGGCGTATCGCCTGAACAAGGACCGACACTCGTATTTGAAATACTTCCATCAATTTTCAACCACCTACCAGGTAGCATTATATGGTCATCTTTGTTCTTCTTATTACTTGTCATAGCATCACTTTCCTCTACAATATCTATGAGTGAGGTTTCGATAGCTTATTTCACTGAGGAGAAAAAAATGAGTCGCAGTCGCGCCACAATTTTAAACACAGCAATCGCATTGTTTTTCGGAATAATTTGTGCCATGTCATTTGGATGTCTCAGTGACTTGACATTTTTCGGGTTATTCCGCATTGACCTGTTTACGTTCTTTGATTTTTTCTCATCCAATGTATTGTTACCCCTTGGAGGTATGTTTATCTCAATTTTTGTAGGATGGAAACTTGACAAAAAATTTCTACGCGATGAATTAAGCAATCATGGCACTCAACATGCTCGATCTCTCCACTTGATTATTTTTGGTCTAAGATACATTGCTCCAACCGGAATTGCGCTCATATTCCTTATGGGCTTAGGCATAATTTAAGGGGGCTTTAAAGCCCCCTTAATTCTGTTCCACTATCGCTCTTAACGCCTTTGCAAGTTGGTCAGGACAAGATGTTGACTTCATTCCACACCTCACACCTTCTAACCGATTTATTACATCGGCGGGGCGCATTCCTCGCACCAATTGTCCGATTCCTTTCAGATTGCCATCACACCCGCCATAGAATTGAACACTCTCAATCACTCCATTTTCGATATCAATTTCTATTGCTTGGCTACAAGTGCCACTTGTTCGATAAGTATATTTCATATCACAAATTTATTTAGACCGATTTATATACGTGTAAGCCACACCAACAAACAATGCGCCACCTACGATATTCCCAAGTGTAGCAGGTATGAGATTATCCATTATTACCGATGATACCTCTACCGAGGCACCTTCCATCATTCCTAATGGGATAAAAAACATATTAGCGATAGAGTGTTCATAACCTAACGCGACAAACGCCATCACCGGCAACCAACACCCGGCCATTTTGCCAAGCAATGTGCGTCCCGATAATGCCAACCACACAGCAAGACAAACACACCAATTGGCTCCAATCCCTTTAAAAAACACGACATGCCACGACATTGAGACTTTTGCTTCCGCAATTTTTACAATCGCACTATTATATGGTTCCGTGGCTGTCAATCCACATACATGAACCATTACATAGGTAAATGTTATTGCCCCTACAAAGTTTCCCAAATATACCAGAGTCCAATTCTTCAATACTGCGCCAAAACCATAATGTTTTTTCATATATGCGGGAATCAGCAACGCATTGTTTCCGGTAAAAAGTTCTGCGCCTAAAACGACAACAAGAATCAATCCGATTGGAAACATTGCGCCACTCAACAACTTCTGCATCGCAGGATTGGCAGCAGTAATTTCCGGAAATCCATAGCCAATAATTAGAGACAACGTGCCTCCAAAAGCTATATATATACCTGCCAAAATCGACAAAATGGTCAATCTCCCATAGGATTTTGAACTTAATGATACCTTTTTTTGTCCAACTGCAATTGCGTTTTCTATTACGTCTTGAGGTGTATTCATCTTTTACAAGTTACTTAGACTATATTTTCTTTATAGAGATTGCAAAGCCTCCACCGGCAACAGCTTTAAGTTTCAATTTGGTTTTAGACGTAACTTTTTTAGTGGTGATGGTATAGGCTTGTTGGTTATCGGTACTATTCGCATCTTTAGCATCGGCATAAATTGTCGCCTCATATTTTGTGCCGGGTTCAAGGAAATCAAACGTTATCACTGCTTCATGCGCTGTCTCTCCGGCTGTACCACCGACATACCAATTATCACTATTTTTGTCTTTGCGAGCAATTGTCACATACTCCATCGGCTCCGCCTCAAGATAAACCGAGCGTTCCCACTCTACAGGCACATCCTTTATAAATTGGAACGCATCCATAAAACGCTCATAGTTTTCTGGCAGATCGGCAGCCATTTGCAATGGGCTGTACATTGTCACATATAGAGCCAATTGACCACATATTGTTGATTTGATGTTTGATGTATTGTTTGGATTGAGTTTAGTTATATCCATTTCAAATATACCAGGAGTATAATCCATTGGACCACCAAGCAAACGGGTAAATGGCAATATCGAAGTATGGCTCATGCGACTTCCGCCCATGGCTTGATATTCGGTGCCTCGAGCCGATTCATTTGCCAACAAGTTGGGATAAGTGCGACAAAGCCCGGTCGGACGGGTGGCCTCATGAGCATTAACCATAATTTTATATTCGGCCGCCTTAGTTACACAATACAAGTAGTGGTTGTTCATCCATTGGCTGTAATGATATTCTCCACGAGGAATTATATTGCCTACATATCCGCTTTTCACCGCATTGTAGCCATTATCAACCATAAATTGATAAGCACGATCAAGATGACGTTCATAATTGCGCACGCTTGAAGATGTCTCATGATGCATCATCAATTTCACACCTTTTTCTTTTGCGTAAGCATTTAACGCTACTAAATCAAAATCGGGATATGGAGTAACAAAGTCAAACACATAATCTTTGGATTGACCAAACCAATCTTCCCAACCTTCATTCCAACCCTCTACAAGCACTTGGTCAAAACCATGCTCTGCAGCGAAATCGATATATCGTTTCACGTTTTCGGTATTGGCTGAATGTTTGCCATTGGGAGTCGTTTGGGAATAATCAGTTTTGCCAAGTTGCACAGAATATACATCATCGGTATAGTTCCATGAACCTTTACCGGTAATCATATCCCACCACACACCGATATATTTTACAGGTCGTATCCATGATGTATCCTCTATCTTGCATGGCTCGTTAAGATTAAGTATCATGCGTGATGCAAGGATGTCGCGAGCATCGTCACTAACGATTATTGTACGCCAAGGAGACTCACATGGAGATTGCAAATACCCCTTCTTCCCTTGATTGTCAGGAGTCAACCATGATTCAAACACAAAATTTTCATCATCAAGATTTAAATGCATCGTGGCATAATCGACACAAGCCGCCTCATGGATATTGATAAATATATTATCATCGGTTTTGAGCAATAACGACGTTTGAACTCCGGTTTCAGAGAACGTCGTTGTCGATGCGTTATCACGCATTGCTCCAGCCATTTTCCCTCGTATCTCACTTAAGCGACTTTTTTCATAATCATATTCTTGAGTATCATAATCTCCAGGAATCCAATAGGCATAATGGTCTCCAGTCATCGCAAATTGGCTACACTCCTCTTTTATGACCATATAATTCAAGTTCTTCTGGCGAGGGAATTCATAACGGAATCCTAACCCCTCATTATACACACGGAAACGGATTATTATATGACGATCAAATGCCGGTTGAGTTATTGTTGCGGCAAGTTCATTATAATTATTTCGGATAGATGTTTCTTCTCCCCACACCGGAGTCCATGTTTCATCAAATGTCGAGCGCTCAACTGAAGATAATTCAAATCCCTCGGCAAGCGACAGTTTATTAGCCTCTGACGCATTATAACTAAACGAGGAGAAATCATTTCGTCCGTTTTCACTGTCAAGCAACAAACCGAGACGGCTTTCCGCCACAACAGGCCCCCCCTTATAAGTAACCGAATATACTGGTCTTCCCTCTTTCATGTCAAACGAGACAACCACATTTCCATCGGGAGACGCCACTGTTTCAACTGCATTAACATAAGATGCGCCACACAACAACATTAATGTAGCGACTGCGATATTTTTCAATTTAAATGTCATATATTATAATGGTATTTGGTTTAATATAGGTTATAAACTCAATTATAAAAATAAGCAATGCAAATATACATAATTTCCGCTGATTAGCCATGCTAAATACCACAAATACATATAATAAAACCTTAACAACACAACGACAAAATCAGAGGGAGTCCGCTCCTACATAAGGTGCGAACTCCCTCTTTTGGCATTATAACCTAATCGTAATGTCTTTTAATAATTCCATTGAGAAGCAATCATGCGCAAGTTGGGACACGCCATCGTGCGCAAATCTGTTATCATGTTAAACCTACAATTTATATATACAAGTTGTTGGTCAAACGACACATCAAGCGTTGTCAACTGATTATTATCACACAATAATCGCTGTAGAAACGTTTGATTTGATAAGTCAAGTGTAGATAAGTCATTATAAGAGCAATCTACAAACGTGAGATTAGGGCAATCTTCCACCGTCAGGGATGTTAAATCATTATAGGAACACACCAAATCCATCAACGCATTACAATCTCGCACCACCAACTTTGTCATGCGATTATCACTGCATATCAATGTTGAGAGTGCCGGTAATCCCGACACAATCATCGTTTCAATTTTATTTCCATCAAGATTTAAGCAACTCAAGTTCTCCACCTCAAGAAGATTCAGGCTTGTCAACTCATTATATCCACAATACAGATTTTTAAGACTTGTACATCCACTTATAAGCAATGACTCGATATGGGAACTTTGACAATTAAGCGTCTCAAGTTTCTTTGCTTCTGAGACATTAAGAGTCGCAAAGAAATTGTTGCTACAATTCAGATATTTCAACGCAGGCACTTCGGCAACCGAAAAATCAGTTAATCGATTTCGATTGATTGAAACACGTTCAAGCATCACGCATCCATCAAAATTCACAGTCGTCAATGCGTTTCGAGACGCATTTAATTCAGTCAAAACATCATCATTAGCAACAGATAGAGATGTAAGTTTATTATGAGACACATCTACCCTCTTCAACGCTTTAAATCCCGACAAATCAAGCGTTCCGGCAAGACCTTTCCCCTTCCAATCAATGGACACAACATTGCCATTGCTGATAGTGACGCCATGCCACAATGCTGGGGCATTCATGTCGGTAATTCCTAAAGCTTGGGCATTGGTTCCTACATGAAGCGCCGGTTGAGACAAAAATGATTGAAGCTGACGCATTTCCTGTTTGTTGATTTTTTGAGCGAAAACGGCTACGCTACTCAACGCAACCATAATCAATAATAATGTTTTTTTCATAATATAAATAAGTTGAGATTTTATAGATTACACTTTACACATATCTAAACAACCTAAACCCGGTAAAAGTTTTATAAATTTCACACAAAAATAAGATGGGATAAATTGCGAATGCAATTTATCCCATCTCGTCCAACTATTATATTCAGAGATTTTTACAAGCTCACTAAGTTAGAAGAAATCGTAAATGTTTTTTTCAACGTACCACCTGAGAATGTTCCTCCTTTTGTAACTTCATTGAATACCGTTCCGCCACTCACTGAACCTCCGGTATATAGTTTATATGAGCTACCTGACACAAATTCGGGTAACGTGATATAGCAACCTTGACTCATAGCTTGAGGAGCTTTAAACGATAAGATGTGTTTACCCGATGAATCGGTTATTGTAATCAATGTACCGGCAGAAATTGAAGAAGAGTATTTGATTGTTGGCACTTTACATTGTGTTGTAGTAAGATTCAACATATTACCCTTCTGATTGATAACAGTACCTCCGGTGATTGATAATTTACTTGCAGAGTCAACGTCGATACCTTCTTCTAGATCGCGAGAACCACTTGCAAGAACAAGACCTCCGGTAATAGTCATTGCACCATTAGAGTCAACGGCATCATTACCGGTTGCTACACAACGAAGATTACCACCATTGATATTCAGAGCTGTCGCAGCATTCAAGCAATCATCATAGGTATTGAAATAGAAGTTACCACCATTAATTGTCATTGTGGTTTTTGATTCAAGACCTTCGCCACCTTCATTTGAGGATTTGATTGTGAAGCTACCGCTATATATAGTCATCGCAGCCATCGCTTTGATTACTTTAGGACTGGTTGAACCACTTGTTGAGGTTGAACTACCTGGCGCACCTGGACGACCGGGTTGACCACTTGAAGATGAAGACCCAAATTGCGCACCTGTAGTTTCGGCTGTAACCACCAATGGGGCGATTTCTCCAGTAGTAGTTGACCCGCTATCTTCTTCACCACTGTTTCCGCTATCGTCATCTGATGTAGGTTCTGAATATTTATAACAAGCTACACCTTGGAATGGTACATTTACCCAAACATAGTAGTAATCTGTACCGGCTTCAGCGCATACTGAGCTGCGGAAACAGGTGTTACGTGTGCTACCAAGATCGGCTGATGGATATGTTCCCTCTACCGAACTTGTTGACATATTGATTACCGAGACTGCTCCTTCTGTAATTGCGGTGTTAGATCTGTTTAAGTATGTTGATGCTGCAGCATATTTCACACCATTATATGTGAAGAATTTAATATCTGTACCTTGATTGTTTACCAATCCACTTGTCAATTCTTCAATATAAGCTCCGTTAGAGCTGAAGTGAGTTGCGACATAGTTGGCCAATGAACTTGATACCCAGAATGAGCCATCACTTTCAACTGTGATATTTGAGTATGGTACTCCCGATGCTATTTCATAAGCAGACCCATTCTTTGTCAAATTGATTGTTGTAGGCGTTGTTGATGTGATAGCTCCATTTGAGATTGTATAATAATATACTTGGCTACCATATGCAAACCATATGCGACCACTCGTCATATCACCACTTACCGACATTGCATCGCCTGCACGAGTGCATGGAGGGGTGGAATTGAGCAATATGGTTGGGGTTGAGCTATCGCTATCCCATTTATATATTACCAAATTGGTAGATGTATTAGCCGCTAAATTACATGCAAGAATAGTGCTACCAAGTGTTTCTACCGAGCTGAGGTTATAAGTACCTGCCGTACAAGAAGTAGTATTTAATGTGCCGGTTTGTGCACCTGTATAAGCATTAATAATCTTAATTGTGTGGTCGGTTGCACTTGACCCACGGCACACAGCATAAAGTTTACCATTAGCCAATGCTATATCTTCTACGCCTTGTGAACCGGTCGTTACCCAACTTGAGCTATTTCCTCCATTTTGTGAGTAGTTCCAGACTTGAGTCATTGAGCCTGACCCGATAGAAGGTGTTACAGAGATTTCGGGAGATTCTCCATCAATTGTACCCATAATGATTTGTTGATCACTCTTGATACATTTGCCACCGGCACCGGTTGATTTTACATTAAATGTACCTCCTAAGAGATATAGATTGCCATCAACCGAAATACAGATTGGACTATAAGTGTCGGTGCCTGATGATGCAGTATAGCTTGCGGCACTACCACTTGTGGTAATTGTTACATTTCCAGAATTAAATGTAGCAATTCCATCAACCGAAATGCCTTTGCCCCCAACGCCTGAATGTGTTGCGTTGATAGTTCCGCCATTCATAGTGTAATTTCCATCACATTTAATTAATGTACAATGTGATGGATCATAATTTACGACAACTGAACTTCCTGTCAAAGTACCTGTGATTGTACCGCCTGAGATATTTGTGTTCAAATCAGACTTGAATCCTTTGGCAGAATTAGCTTTTACATTAAGTGTGATATTTCCACCGGTAACATTTACATTACCATCGGCCGACACACAAGTCGGGGCATAATTATCGGTAACTCCCGATGTGTTTGTATATGTACCATTACCTCCTGTTACGGTAATAGTAAGTGTGCCACCTTGAAGATTTACATTGTTGTCTGCTGAGATGCCTCGACCACCGGCACCGGAGTGAGTGATATTGATAGTCCCATTGGTTTGTACAAAATCAATATCAGCTTTAATTGCAGAGCAATAAGAAGGATCGTTTGCAACAATAGCAACATCACCGGTCATGTTGGCAGTAATTATACCACCATTCACAGTCATTGTTTGCTTTGTTTTGAATCCCTTACCTTGAGCAGCTGGAACGGTAAGATTAATATTACCACCATTTACTATAATAATACTATCACACTTAATTCCCTTAGTATCAGCGGTTGATACTATTACATTCATTGTACCACCATCGATTTGGATATATCCGGCATCACCATCAATTCCATCTCCGGTAGCAGCAGTCGTAAGTGTACCTCCTGTCATCAAAAAGTAATCATTTACACGAATACCATCATTTGCAGCTTTTACGATATTAACAGTACCACTTTGAAAGTCAATGTAATCGTCACTACATATACCATGTTTATAGTTACCTGTAACATTTAATGTTCCTGCTCCGGTAAATATAATTTGACCTTCGCTGAAGAAACAGCCTTTTTGATCTTCTCCCGAAACCGAAGTATAAGACCCCGCATCAACAAGATTTGACGTACCAATCAAGTTAACAGTACATTTTTTGCCTGTTTGGATATTAATTGCCGCGCCATCATCATTTGTAATGCTCACGCTATTCATATCAAGTTGAAATTTCTTATCAGAATAAATCTTGAATGAACCGGTTGCGGTTGTTCCTGTCAATTGATATGTAATTTCTGATAACGAAGTGGATGTAACAACGACATCTGCTCCGGTTTTAGTAATTGTTACCCCCTTAAACGCAAAGGGATTTACTATTTCGGCATCATCCCCATCATAATTGATTGTTACAATGGTTTCGGAATCGCCAAAGGTGACTTTTTCTATAAGAGTATTGGCAACCGAATATGTGCCGACGCCATTTAACGCCACAAAACTGATAGTAGCACCATCATCAGAAACCTTAATGCTATCAGCCATTTCCAATGGCATACCAAGAGTCATACGGTCGGTTTGATGAATCCACATAGTTTCAGCCGCCCAAGCGATTGACAAGACCGACAATGCAGAAGCGCAAAATAATAGTGTTTTCTTTTTCATCGCTTGATAATTTTAGAGGTTAAACTTCCGGCTTGAACTACATACGCACCTTCAATTAGGTCCGACACATCAAGACAATTTCCATCACCCGAAATAATCAAAGCACCGGAAAGGGAATACACGTTTATTACGTCACAGACTTCACCGACTACTGTAATGTTGTTACCATCAAAGAAAATCGCAGGGCCGGACAACATTGCGTCCTGGTCAACTCCCGACAATTCCGCATTAAAACGCAATGAAACAAGAGCGCCTTTAGCATAGCTTTGGTAAGTTCCATCATTAAATGAGATTTTTGCACCGGTTCCGTCAAAAGAGATCTCTTTAATCGTAGTTATAGAAAACGAGGTATCGCCTGTTTTCTGCCTAACGACCAAGTAATCAGTTGTAGCAGACAGCGATAACGCACATGAAATTAGTAAGGTTAAAATAAAATATCGCATATTATTATGTTTTGGTTTGTATATTGCTAAATTTACAGGTTTAATTACCAAACACAAATTTAGAATAAATAACTCAGACACAAAAAGAGAATAGACAAAAACGGAATAATTGAGTAAATTATTCTGAGCGACTCAGTCTATTTAACACTTCTTAATCTCATATTTAAATTAATTGCCACCTACACAACAAGCGCATAGGTGGCAATTATATTTTTAATTTATATTTATTATTCTGCCTCTTCAATAGTTACCGCACGACCAAGAGCTTGATATTTTTCACCAAGATCCACAAGGTTGTTGTGGTTGATTTCAACATCAAATTGTTCGGCAGGAACACCAAGTTTTAGAAGTTGTTTTTCAACACCTGCTACACGGTTTTGACGAAGACGAGTATTGATTTTATCATTACCGGTATAGTTGTCAGCCCATCCTGTAATTACATAACGCTTGTCAGGATTATCCAACATTACTTGAGCGCAAGCTTTCACAATATCAATATCCTTACGTGTCAACTTAAACACGTTGATTGGATAGTAGATTGTAGCCAATGGCGCAGGCTCCTCTTCAACAACAACTTCTGCGGGGCGATTGAGACAATCATTAAGTTGTTGTTCAAGATCAGCAATACGAGCATCTGCAACTTGGAGACGAGCACGAAGCGGTTCGCAGTCCTCGGGTTCGGGGCATACAGGAACGATAGGAGCATTCCATTCGCGTTTCTTGAATAAATAAGTCACACCAAGATATGCCTGAATGTCATGAGAAGTTTTATTCCATCCTTCTCCGGCTTCATCTTTATGGTTGTCAATACCGCTATAACGAATATCAAGAGACAATTGTACTTGTTTGCTAATGTTGAACGAGTTAATGATACCTGCGCGGAATGTGATTACACGGTCATCATTAAGTTCCCAACCATCTTTATCAAAACCATACATACTGTTATCATCTTCAACATACGCTTTTGACATTGACCAATAACCTCCGGCACCGGCATATGCGGTCAAGTTATACCAACGACCCGGTTTATAACCACACACCCAATTGGTCAAATTAAACATTACATCGAAGACCGGACCGATTTCTGAAAACTTCTGTTTATAGTATTTTCCATCAACCAATGGTTGATCCCACTCGATACCGGCTCCACTTGGCGCATCAGATAGACCTTTAGTTTGCAACCAGTTTACGCCAAGACGCACTCCGATAAGCGGAGAAAACCATTTACCAACATAGATTGACGCAGCAGGCGACATACGGTCACTCCATTTACGTTCGCTATCACCAGGAGACAAGTAGAAACCTACGCCACCCTCACCGGTAATAAACCAATTGTCTTTCATTCTGTTGAAGAGATAGCCTTGAGACGGATCTTCAACATAAGTAATCTCTTGATTGTCTTGAGCAAACGCATCTTGACCAATAAAGAGAACACATAATAATGCTAAAATCGCACTCTTTTTCATAGAATTTAATATGAATTATTGTTTAATTATTAATTCTTAGTTAAAAATCGGCTACTAAGTTAGCGTTTTTTTTTTTTTCGCGCTAATAAATTCAAAAAAATCAACAAAATAATCGAAGTATTGTTGTCTTTTTTAGATTTTTTCAGACTTCACCAAAAAGGAAGTCTGAAAATACCATATCTTATTGAGCAATATAACGTTTAACTTCATTAAGGATATTAGCCGCAGTAAAACCAAATTTTTCATCAAGCACCTTAAATGGGGCTGACGCGCCAAAACGATTTAACCCATACACCTTAGCATTGGCACCAACGACACCACGCAATGTTGATGGCAATCCGGCAGTTAAACCAAACACAGGTTTATCGGTTGGTATAACAGAGGTTTTATACTCTTTGTCTTGAACATTAAACAAGCCTAACGATGGGACAGATACCACTCTTGAAGAAATCCCTTCAGCCTCTAAAAGTGTAGATACTTCCCAAAGCAAAGAAACTTCAGATCCATTGGCGACTAAAACAACCTTGGGATCAACCGCATCTTTTACTACATAACCTCCTCGACGCACACCTTGCGCATCGGCATATCTGTCACCGGTAGTTGATGGTATATCTTTAACATCTTGGCGTGTAAGAATCAATGCTGTAGGAGTAAGGTTATTTTCCATTGCCATTTCCCATGCGATAGTTGTCTCGGCACTATCGGCAGGGCGAAGCACAAGCATACTCGGACGTCCACTGAGGTTGTTAACCTCTTCAAGCAAGCGTATTTGAGCTTCTTGCTCTATTGGCTCATGTGTAGGACCATCTTCACCAACACGGAACGCATCGTGAGACCACACATATTTCACCGGAAGTTCCATCAACGCAGCCATGCGAGCAGCCGGCTTCATATAGTCAGAGAACACAAAGAATGTCCCACAAGCGGCGTGCATACCTCCATGCAAAATAATACCATTCATAATTGACGCCATTGTCAACTCAGCAACACCGGCGTGCAAGAATGCGCCTGAGAAGTCACCTCTTACCAATGCGCCGGTCTTTTTCAAGAAAGCTTCAGTTTTATCTGAATTGGCAAGGTCAGCAGAAGAAACAATCATATTTTTCACTTTTTCACCAAGCACAGAGATCACATTTGCCGAAGCTGTACGAGTTGCGATATCGGGTTTGTGTGCGATTGCAGCATAATCAATTTCAGGCAACTTGCCATCAATAAAATCTCGAAGCTGTGCCGCAAGTTCCGGATTTGCGTCAGCCCATGCTTTTTCTTCGGCACGACGTTGTTTAACGATTTTGCGAAGTTCCTCTTTGCGTTGCGCATACAATTCAGCGACTTCATCCCATACAACCCACGGATTTTCGGGATTTCCGCCCAAATTCTCTATTGTTTTATTGATGTCGGCACCTGATTTACTCAATGGTTGACCATGAGTGCTGCATTGCCCCTCAAAGTTCTCGCCGGTAGCGGTTACACAACCACGTCCCATGATTGTATTACCAATAATCAAAGTTGGACGAGCGGTTTCGGCTTGAGCCGCATCTATCGCATTTGCAATATCAATAGGATTGCAACCATCAATTTCTATAACATTCCAACCCCATGCACGATATTTAGCGGCATAATCTTCTTCAGTAACCGCATCAACATCGGTTGAAAGTTGCACTTTATTGCTATCAAAAAACATAATAAGATTACTCAATCCAAGATAGCCGGCAATACGCCCGGCTCCTTGCGCAATCTCCTCTTGGATACCACCATCAGAGATAAATGTATATGTCTTGTGGCTAATCCATTCACCAAAACGAGCCGCGAAGAATCGTTCAGCAATCGCAGCGCCAACAGCCATTGTATGACCTTGACCGAGCGGACCTGAAGTATTTTCAATACCACGTTCTGGGTCCAACTCAGGGTGACCTGGTGTTACACTACCCCATTGGCGGAATTGTTGCAACTCCTCAATAGTAAATTTCCCGGTCAAAGCCAATACACTATAAAGCATAGGAGACATGTGCCCCGGATCCAAGAAGAAACGGTCACGAGCTATCCACTTAGCATCATCGGGATCGGTTATCAGATACTTGGAATAAAGTACGTTTATAAAATCAGCGCCACCCATGGCACCTCCGGGGTGACCTGACTTAGCTTTCTCTACCATTGAAGCCGCGAGAATACGTATATTATCGGCTGCTCTATCCAATACCTTTGTGTTCATGTTATATTATGTTTAATATCTTACGTTATAGTTTCAATCTACGAAAGTACAATAAAACTTCCATTTAGACAAATTCATATTTATTAAATAGTCTTTCATTTTCCACTACTATAAACATCCATTTTAGCCAAACGCCTATAAATGTGAAAAATAAAGGCGAATTGAGACAACCCAATTCGCCTGATTATTTTTTAACCGTTTTGTTATTTTTTTGGCTTAGACCCAACCATTGCATAGAACAACAGATAAGCGAGCAATCCAAACACAAGCCAAAAACTTGTTAAAACTGATGTCATATCGGCAATCCATCCTTGCAGTGCAGGCAAAATTCCGCCACCACACACCAAACACATAAATACGCCAGATGCTACAGCAGTATATTTGCCAAGTCCATTAACCGATAGATTAAATATAGCACCCCACATGACCGAAGTACAAAGACCGCAAGCAATTAAGAACAATACATTTATCGGCAGTTGCACGATTGTAATTTCAAATCCGCCTGAATTATCTACACCAAGCATAGGCACGATTGTGTCTTGAGGAGAAATCACCGCCATGGCAACCAATATCATTCCAATCGCAGAAACCGTAGCCAACATAGCGCGACTTGAGACCTTAGCACCAACAGCACCTCCAATTAATCGTCCCACCAACATCAATAACCAATATACACCAACCACAGCACCGGCAATAGCCGTTACACTTCCCACATTAAGACTTGCGATGCTTTCACTGCTTGAGATATACTGATATGTGATATTTGCTATGCCCACTTCAATACCAACATAAAAGAATATAGCAATTACCCCAAGTGTAAAATTACGATAACGGAATGCGCCAGATGCTTTTATCGGTTCTTTTACCTTACCCAAATCGGGTGATTCAGGAAGTTTTGACAAATACAACACAGCAAATGCCACCGCAAAGATAGCCATCGCCATATAGAACACCGGATTAGCAGATGCGATACCTGTCGCTTGACCACCAAGCAAGTAGCCCACGATTACCGGAGCAAGAGTCGCACCAAGCGAATTACAGGAACCGCCAAATTGAATAAGCATATTACCCTTATTGGGAGTTGAGCCAAGCGAGTTGAGCAACGGATTTACAACTGTGTTGAGCATACACATTGAAAAGCCTGCGACAAACGCACCAATTATGTATATAACCACATTGTCGTTAAATCCCGATAAATAGGTAATCAGCACACCTGTAAAGCCAACGGCAACAGCCGAAAGCGCAGTAATGCGATAACCATATTTCTCCAATAGTTTGCCGGCAGGCAAACCCATCACAGCGTATGCGATAAAGTTGGCGAGATTGCCAAGTTGCGACATCAAAGTGTTACCTTTAGTCAAACCTTTAATTACGTCACCCAACGGATTTTGATATCCGGTTACAAACGCTATCATAAAAAATAGCGAAAACATGATAATAATCGGCAACGTGTAATTTTTTCTTGTAGTGGTTGCGTCCATTTTATTATGATTTTAGTTAAGGGAATTTATACGTTTTTAATAACAACCAAATTAATAATTGCGTTCACCAAAAATATCGGAACCTATTCTCACCATCGTGCTTCCACACTCTATCGCATCAAGATAATCGCCACTCATGCCCATGCTTATTACCTTAAAACTTTCATTTCCGACCATAATTCCGGTGGCGAGTCGGTCAAAAGCATTTTTTATTGAGTTGAAATCTTCAATAATTCGAGCAGTATCATCGGTATTTGAAGCCATACCCATAACACCAATGATATTTACATTTTGCAGTTCATTAAAAATACCCATATCCGAAAGTTGAATTAACTCGTCGGGTGTAAAGCCAAATTTTGTTTCCTCCTGTGCGACATGCAATTGCAACAAAACATCAGTCACTCGATTAATGCGTTTTGACTCAGCATCAACCATTCGCAGCAATCGTTCAGAATCAACACTATGGATTAATGAGACATAAGGTAAAATCTGGCGCACTTTGTTAGTTTGCAGATGCCCTATAAAATGCCATTTAATATCATCAGGCAACGATGTAGCTTTAGCGACTAATTCATTGGCGCGACTTTCCCCAAACGCTCTCTGACCGGCCTCGTATGCCTCCAAAATCGATTCATTTGGATGAAATTTAGACACCGCCACCAACTCCACATCGGTAGGGATTGTTGATTTATAATATCTTATGCGATCGGCAATATATCCCATTTTCAGAGTATATTATTCTTCGGCGGGTTTTGGTGCATTTAATTTCACTTTATAAACATCCATTATCGGAGTTTCGGTAATCGATACAATGTCAAAATCGGCCATTGTGCCTTTCATTCCTTCCATGAAATTATCGTATGCACCTTTAAAATCACTTGCAGCGACAAGTATTAACGATGTAGTTTTTTTCTCTACGGCAGTTTTTTCATCGATAGTGATAAATGCGACTTTCACGAGATACCATTTGTCGGCACTATCATCCCAAAATATCTCACTTATTTTTGTACGCTTTACAGCCGAAACCGAAAATTCACCTGAGATAAACGGAGTTATTTCCTCTATGATGCGCGCTTCAGCCTCAGTAAAAGAGAGAGCGTCGATAAGGTATGGTTCATTTACTTTTTTTTGTGCACCGTTCTCCATCATCTTGTCATAACGCACTTTACATTCAAACCAATTTGCCATAGTTAGTTTTATAATTTTTATTTGTTATTTATATTCTTGAAATTTCATTGCAAACTTACTCAAAAAATCTGCAACACGCATTATTTTTCCTTAAAAACTTTCACCTGAGCCGGCGTTGCTCCAAGTTGCATCGCTCGCTTGAAATCCTCCTCGGCATCATCATTGCGAAAATACAACCGATTGAGCCAACCACGCAACAAATACAACTCCATATCATCGGGGTATAGTTTCATCGCATCGGCAATGTCGGCCGACGCATCCGACAGATACTGCAACTCCAAATAGCAATTAATCCGACCGGTGTAATACTCTATCACAGGGGCTTTTTCTATCAATTTGGAATAATATGGAATAGCTTCTTTAAATTGATTTAGCGATGTGTGAAACATCGCCATACCGATTGACGCCTCTTCGCTATCAGGAGCTACACGTTGCAACATTTTGAAATCACGTTCTGCGACATCTATCATTCCATTATACAATGCGATAATGCCGTGACTCAATCGCGGAGCGATAACCATTGAGTCAAGTTGTAATATCAAGTCATAATCGCTATAAGCTTTTTCGACCTCTCCCATTGCGCTATATATCCTGGCTCGATTGCTTAATATCGTAACTGATGCCGGCGCAAGTTGGTGAGCATCATTTATCGTTGCAAGAGCAAGCGAGTCCTGCCCCATATAGAACCGCACCATCGCAAGGTTTGACATCAGCAACACGTTAGACGGATTTGAAGGTTGCACTCTCATTGCCTCAAGCAACAAATTCTCCGCATCTTGAAATCTATTTTCATTTATCGCACTATCGGCACTTCCCACTAATTCAAAATACCGGTTTTCGCCATTTTCTGCGGCTATTTCGCATCGCAAAAACGCCACTGCAATAACCAACAACAATATATTTTTCACCGTATTAAATACCATACTCATAATTTATATTATATCAAAAAGATTTCAATTCTGAATAGAGACGGTGCAATGGCAATCCCATTACATTATAAAAACTGCCATTGATGTTTTTCACGCCGATGCATCCAATCCACTCTTGTATGCCATAGGCACCGGCTTTATCCAATGGTTTGAATGTTTCGACATAATCGGCAATCTCAATATCATCAAGTGTCGCAAATTCCACTTCGGTAACAGCTGAGAAAGTTACTTGTTTCTGTCGTGTCGTAATCGTAACACCTGTTATCACCTTGTGGGTATGCCCCGACAATGAGCGCAGCATTTCAATAGCCTCAGTCGCTGATTGCGGTTTGCCAAGCACCGCTCCGTTATTTATCACAACCGTGTCGGCGGTTATTACCAACTCATCGTCGGCTATATCAATTTTATAGGCATCGGCTTTCTTGCGAGATAGATATGCAGCCACATCATCAACCGGCATTTCATCGGGATAACTCTCATCAACCTCCCACCAGACGGCAATCTCAAAATCAACAGACAACCGCTCCAATAATTCACGACGGCGAGGCGACGCGCTTGCCAACAATATGCGATATCTTCTCAAATGACTTAATGATTTCATATTATCGCGCATTACCAACCAAAAGCCTTAGCATTTTTCATCCACAATCCTTGTGCTTTCATAATCTGCTCAAGCAGGTCGCGCCCTACCCCTTCGCCTCCTCTGAATTGAGATACCGAAGTCGCTATTGATTTTATCTCTACAGCAGCATCGGCGGGAGCGACAGCCAGCCCGACAACTTTCATCGGTTCATAATCGGGAATATCATCACCGACATAGGCTACTTCCTCTGGTCGCAGATTATATTTCTTCATCCACTGTTGCAAGCATGGCAACTTGGTAGCGACTTTCAAATATACGTCGGAAACACCTAAACCCTCAAAGCGTTTTCTCACCGCCTCACTATCGGCTCCGGTGATAATAGCAATCTGCAACCCCATTTTGACCGCAAGTTGTAGCGCATAACCATCTTTAATGTTAACCATACGCATAGGAGTACCGTCGGGATGCAATGGGATCATCGACGGAGACAACACACCATCGACATCAAAGGCGACAGCTTTAATTCGAGTCAAATCATAATTTATACTACTCATCTTTCTCTGCTTTATATTGATTGATAATGCTTTGAGATAACATCTTATATAATATCGCACGCTCTTGCGACAACATAGCGCAATGACTTGTAATTATATCGGTATCACCACGACGAGCGGGACCTGTCTGTCCTTGTAACGGCGAAATATCTACCGCCTTTGCCAACGTCGCCTCAATTAGCGGCACAAGCACATCAAAAGAATAGCCCGCGTCGGCAAGGACTTCATCAGCCACAGCCCAAAGATGATTTGCAAAATTGCAAGCAAAGACAGCCGCAACATGAAGCATTTTACGTTGCCTACTATCTGCCGCACTGACTTTTGAAGATAGCAAATGCGCCAAATCCGTAATTTCGGCAGTCACGGCATCTACGCTTCCCTCTACAAAAAACGGCACATGCGACACATCGACAGCAACAGCCTTTGAAAAAGTCTGCAACGGATACAACACACCATAATTGCTGCGCTTCCCCTCAAAGACCGACATTGGCACACTTCCTGAGGTGTGAAGCCACAAGCCGTTCGAAACCGAAATATCGACAATGATTTTAGCGACCGCATCGTCACTTGCCGAAATAATATAAATGTCGGCATCGGGCGTCACTTGCGATGGATTATCAATCGCTTGGCATGCTCGCAAACGCACAGCCAATTCATTTGCCGATGATAAATGTTGGGAATATACTTGCACAACATCAGCCACTTTATCAAGCGCAAGCGCAAGATGAGTGGCGACATTGCCCGATCCTATAAATACAATACGTTTCACTCCACGTCTTTCCATGTGCCGATGTGAACTTTCTTCCACAACAATTTAGAGGTATCGCACGCGCGACGCTCTTCATCTTTGTGTCCGAAAGTCATGATACACACAACCGGAAGAGTCTCAGGCATATTGAGTAACTCTTGCACATACTCCTCTGATGGGGTTCCGTCATGAGCAAAACGCCCGCGTACCTGTATCCAACAAGAGCCTAAGCCCAAATCGGCGGCTTGAAGTTGCATATATGCCGCGGCAATAGAGGCATCCTCAACCCAAGGGTCAGACAATTGAGGGTCGGCAGCAACTACAATGGCAAACGCCGCCTTTGCAATAGGGGTAGCTCCGGCAGGCTTACATTCACTGAGACGTTGTAACATATCTTTATCCTCGACTACGACAAACTGCCAAGGACGACTGCTTTTGGATGTTGGAGCCATCAAAGCCGCTTCAAGAATAAGTTTGACCGCTTCGGGTTCAACCGGCTCAGAAGTATAACGACGTATGCTGCGACGATTCACGAGCAGCTCATGTAGATTTTCCATAACGATATATTTGAATTGTATTTTTATAATGGTATCTTATCGGCAACAAACCCACGCGCCTTCATATCGGGCCGAAATCACCTCATTATCTTTTGCCTTCAATGCTTGTGACGCACTCTCTCCCGTAGCGGCATATATGCGATAACGCCCATCTTTTTCAAGAATGCCCAAGCGACAATGATTAGAGTTTTGCGCCACATATTTTTCCGCATCAGCCATAGTGGTTAGCGACGCTACAACAAGGCAATATCGGTCATTTTCATCAAAACGTATCGTTGCAGACTCAACATCTGTTGCAATCTCAGGCTTCGCAATCGGAGTTATAGTAGCCGTCGATGCGGGACTGTTTTTCTTTTCCTCTTCTGTAGATATTTCTGCCACAATGGGTTGTTGAACTTGATTTATATCCACCACCTCTACCATTGGCTGTGTCGCAACCGGAGCTTTAATTTCGGGAGCCGAAAGCGATGCGTAAGTTGTGGCTTCGTCAACAATCATTGGCGTAGAGAAAACGAAGCCCAAACCTAAGAATACAGCCACCGAAGCCGCGACTTTGAAGAAATTGCGACTAAGTGGCACGTAAACCACATCTTTTTTGCGTGGTTGCTCACCCTCAGCAGTCAATCCGGCATCAAGACGTGCTTGAGTGAGAAGCGGCACGATATTTAACGTTTTTAATGCTCTAAATTCTGAAGAAAGAGCAGTTGATGTGAATGGCTCGAAAATTGTTGTTCCGCCCATATTGCGACGGAATACGCCTAATTTCCCGATTGCAATCTCACCGCAATCTTCAACCTGATGACGCAAAGCATTAACCTCGTTATTAACGATGGCAACAGCTTTATCGTATGAAATTTTATCGCGACGAGCAATCGAGGCGGCAATCAACCCATCGTTGTGAACCAAAGAGGGATTAAACGAGAGCGAACGAGAGGGAGGCATAAGCATTCCGGTAGCCTCGTCAAGCATAGCCGCTTGATATTGCGCCACCAATGCACCCCACCCCGGCACAATGACACAATCATTGACACGCACAAGGTATTCAATATGTTCGCTTAACAGATTCACACGGCAAAATTAATCAACTTCATTCAAGTAATCAAGAATTTTAATGTTAAAATCCAAAATTTGTTGATAAGTCTAAGGTTATTAACATTGCTGTTCTTTTGCTGTCAACGATTTATTTTTAGGTTTTGTGATGTACATTGTAATGTTTTTTTGATATACTGTTAATTTATCTGTGACAAACAACCATGAATGATAAAAAAATTGCATAATTGAGGTAAAGGGCTTAACTTTGTGTCAATTATTAAATAGTTTGATTAAATAAATCCACATTACGCTGATGCTTAAACATCTCAAACTCATAATGGTCACATTGATGATATTATTATCAATGCCCGCAATTACAGCGCTTGACCTACCTACAAAGAACATTAATGGCGAAACTTATCACTATTATGTAGTAAAGCAAAAAGAAACCGTTTACTCACTCTGCAAACGCTTTGGCATCAGCAAGGATGAGATGGTGAAATACAATCCGGCAGTAGCCGACGGACTAAAAACCGGAATGACTCTATATTTTCCGGCAGAAAACAATGTTGGCTCTGAAGTTGACATTGAGGTTGAAACAATGGCAACTCCGGCAGTTTCAACTCAAGTAGACCAACCGACAGTTCCGACTATTACTCCACAAACAGTAAACGACGTCCAACCTGCCACCATCTCTACATCCAACGATAAACTAAGCATTGTTGTAATGTTGCCTTTCATGCTCAACGAAAGAAAACCATCACAAAACGCATTAAAATACACCGAATTTTACAAAGGGATATTACTTGCAGCCAATGAGCAAAAGAGCAATGGGCAACCAATCACAATATACGCCTATGATACAGCCGATAGCCTTGACCGAGTAAAAAACATTTTGACTTATCCGGAGTTAAAATCGGCAGACATAATCATCGCGCCAAGCGATAACAGGCAATATGTCGTAATCACAGAATTTGCGAAAGAGCATGGCAATTATGTATTGAACGCCTTTTCGGCAAACGACAAGACATACACCCGCAACAGCCAAATTTTACATGCCAACATTCCTCGTGACATGATGTATGCCAAAGCATTTGAATATCTTTGCAATACATACAACGACTACACATTTGTATTCCTAATAAGCGAAGGTGGCAAAAACGACAAAGGGGAATTTGCCATAGAACTACAAGCGACACTCGGCAAGCACAACATAAAATACAGCGAAATCCTTTATGCCGGCGAACTTGAGAACAAACATCTGACAAAACTAAAAAAAGGTGGTAAATATCTATTCATACCATTGACATCAAGTGGTAGCGAGTTTCGCAAAATCGCACCTCAAATAATCGCGATGCAAGAAAGCGCAAGCAATAAAAACGACATTCGATTGTTTGGGTTCCCCGAATGGGTTACATTCAAAGGAGAGAACCTCAACAATCTCCATCGCATAAACGCAACAATATATTCTCGTTTTTTCAACGACAACAATGCGCCATCAAGCCGTGCGATTAGCGAAGCTTTTAATCAATGGTTTGGCATCCAAATGATCGAAAGCTATCCAATACAAGGCATCTTGGGATATGATTTAGGTACGCTACTAATAAAGTCACTCAGGAACAATAGTACTTTTGGCAAACAATATGATGGCGTACAGAGCGCTTTTGAGTTTATTTCGGCAAGCGAAACCGGTGGATACGTCAACAACTCACTCTACATCATCAATTATAATGCCGACGGCTCAATAGATCGCAAACTATATTAAAACAGCGACACACGATGAAACGAGTTCTTAGCTTAGTAACCGCATTTTTTTTTGTAGCCACATTGTCGGCACAAACTCATTATAAACCTAAAATTTATATCGGGGGAAAAGCCGGAGCGACACTGTCAAAGATGTCGTTTTCTCCGGGTGTTGAACAATCATGGCTTCCGGGGATCGCCGCAGGAGTACAATTTCGCTACACCGAAGAGAAGCATTTCGGGCTTATCGCAGAGTTAAACATTGAGCAACGCGGGTGGCAGGAAAACTTCAAAGATGACGCACCGGAATTATCATACAAGCGCACTCTTACCTATTTACAACTCCCATTAATGACACATCTCTATTTTGGCAGTCGTTCATTCAAAGGGTTTGTAAATCTTGGTCCTGAATTTGGCTATATGATAGGCAATAGCATAAATTCCAATTTTGATTATGCTAATACATCAACCATTGCCAATTTCCCTAAAAATCGCATGACCGACCAAATGTCAATGGAAATCAAAAACCGTTTTGACTATGGTATTTCAGGAGGTCTCGGCATGGAGTATTTCATGTCTCGTCGCAACTCTATAAACCTCGAAGCAAGGTTTTATTATGGATTGGGTAATATCTATCCGGCAAGCAAACGAGATGTTTTCGGCGCATCTCGCGGGATGTCACTTGAAGTGACACTTGGCTATTTTTTCAGAATAAAATAACGCAAATCAGTTTGAGTCTTTATTGGGACGCAGATAGCGCAATCAACAAACGCCCCTAACAACTTATCTGCCAAAAACCGGATATTTTTTTTATTAATTAGTCATTATTCTTATATTTGTGACATTATTCACAAACCTATAATCAAATGAGCCATGAAACAATTTAAAAGACAAATTCTACTCCTTATCGTATTCCTATCGTTTACATTCGTAGCAAAAGCACAATTCTATGAAATTGCAAACCAAGTACCTCAACTTTTATCTCCAGCATTATCTGGTAGTTTTAATTACAAAGGCTACATTGAAGCATCATACATCAAAGGTATTGGAGATGAAAGAATCGATTTTGTGGACATATCAACCACTCAAGGGTTCAAATACGCCAACTGGCTTTTTATGGGAGTCGGTGCAGGTGTCGATATGATGCTTCCAAGCGTTGACATTGACCACCACAGCTATGACCCAGCTGTTATGGTGCCTTTATATGCCGACTTTCGCTTTCTTATTGGCAACCAAAATAAAATAGGTATCAACCTTGATCTCCGCTTTGGCGCAGCGTTTTTATTTGACAGCTTCCCTACCAACAATGGTTGGCTCGTGAGCGAAGAAAACTTCTATCTCCGTCCATCACTCAGTATGAGAATACCTATCAACAAAAACAAGCCAAAACAAGCGTTCAATATCGGATTTGCATACCAACTCATAGTAGGAGACTTTTCAGGTTATCATTGGGATTCCAACAAAGGCTTCAATAGTCTCGGTGCAACTATTGGCTTTGAGTGGTAAAAAACAAATACATTAAATTTCTCCGAGATTAGTATTAATAACATAGCAATAGAACTAGCTCCTTACAAAGCACTTCCATAAATCATTTGGAGGTGTTATTAGGACGCAAATAGATAGCGCAATCAACAAAATCGCATATCACATCAAATCTATCAAGCAATTCATTGCCAACGAGACCATCATACCCCATGTCGGCTAAAGCACCCTGTTTGTTTCCCGACCATGAAGCCTGTACATCCTTGATTGTATAACCTCCTATTGTAATCTGCGAAACATTAAACAGATATTCCTCACTTGAGCCACCAACGCCACCAATTGCATTAATCTCTTTACGAGCATCAGAGAGATGTTGCTGTGCCTTAAGAGTATTGGCAGTTGTATTGTTCAACATCAACGTGCCGGGCATACCGGTGTCAACCAAGTAGTTTCCTTCAAAGACATATCCATCGCTTAATGCTATTGACAATGGCAACAGAATACGCATCTTAGTATTGTCGAGCCAGTTACATTGTATGCGAATAAAATCGTCATCTATTTTCTCTTCTATCGGCAAGAAACGCATATAGTTGTCGGCATAATTAAGTTCAACTCGCTTACCCTGCATAAATATCATACCAAACATCCCATCGACACCATCTCCTACAATTTTACGAAGATTAAGTACCGTCGCGACATCTTCGGTATTGGTTTCTGACCCCACGTTGTACCACCAACCGCTCGCATCTATATTTGCCAATTCCATGCCTCCACCCGCTCCGCTAAGCATCGCTCTTCTCAAATTTCCACTGTCGCCAAATTTATCGGCATAGAATGTTGAGTCCAGCAATAGATTTGTACAACCTGTATCAAATATCATACGCGCCGGAATAGAGTCTCGCAACATTACATCACAATATAGATGACGTTGATATTTTATGAGAATAGCATCAGCCGGAAGTCCTGGTTTCTCCTCAGTTTGTTGTTTATTTTGAGTCGCATTGGAACAGGCGGAAATCATTACGGCAAAAACCGCCACTACAAGGTAAATAAATATCTTCTTCATAAAGCTAAAACTATATGTTTATGTGACCGGGGGCTGTGAGTATATGAAACATGAGATCTTTTAGTAGGAGATACTCATTTTGGCGGCTCCCGATACCTTTACTTTTTCGGTCAAAATCGCGGATTGCCGCAATTATTTCTATCACCTGGAAGGCATTATAATTTCTCATGCCATTGCGAAACTTCTTATATTGGACTTCCCATTTTGCGCCAACTTCTGCCATCAACGCCGGTTCGCTCTTATCCTTGGCAAAATAGGTCATCATCAAGTCGGCGAAATATGAAAACACCGCCGAAACAGTAAGCACTGTCGGATTATTTTTAGGATTATTGCGAAAATACTCAATTATGGCATATACTTTCTTCGCGTCTTTTACCGACAAAGCGTCAACAAGTTCAAAGTTATTGTAATCCTTGCTTATACCTATATTGCGTTCGATACTCTCAGGAGTAATCATCGCTCCTTTGCCAAGGATTAATGCCAACTTGCTTATTTCGTTATATAGTCGGGAAATGTCAGCACCTATGTAATCACGCAACATCTCCAATGCTTTATCCTCAACATTAAGTCCCTCGTTTTTTATTAATTCCCGCAACAAAGGCAAGACCGCATTGTCTTTCAAACGTTTTGACTCAAATATGACACCTCCGCATGATTTCACTGCCGCGACGAGGTCTTTACCCTTAGCATTGGCTCCGCGACTACATATTGCAAGAATAGTTGTTGGAGACGGATGTGAAACATAAGGTTCCAATTTATTCAACCACTTTGCATCGACCGACTGAGCCTCTTTAAGAATAACCACCTGATATTCCGACATCATAGGGTAACGACGACAAGCATCCATAACAGTGTCAGGTGTCACCTCCGGAGCATACAACGTATATAGATTAAAATCACGTTCTTCTACAGGTAGTATTTCCTCAAAACATTTAACTAATTCATCAATATAATACCCCTCTTCACCATGCAATAGATAAACGGGGGCGAATTGACGCTTTGCGAGTTGTGATTTCAAACTATCGTATGTCACAGCAGCCGGTGCAGCCATATCGTAATGTCATAAAATAGGTTATACAGAATTTATTTTGTAAATTTACACAAAATTTCAACTCTCACCAAATTAAGAGCTGGTTTTAACCATGACACCGTTAAATTTGCCAACATACAATCACCAAATAATAAAATCGCCTGAAGGGGACAAGATATTTGACCCTCTCAGACGAAAATATATAATTCTTACACCAGAAGAATGGGTCAGACAGAATTTCACCGCATATCTTATCAATGAGCTAAAATTTCCGGTGTCTTTAATGGCAAACGAAGTGTCGATAAAACTCAACAAAACGGCTCGCCGATGTGATACAATCGTTTATGGGAGCAAAGGAGAGCCACTTGTAATTATCGAATACAAAGCGCCAACAATAAATATCACACAAAAGACATTTGACCAAATCGTTCGATACAATATGGTATTAAAAGCGAAATACCTGGTTGTGTCAAATGGGTTGACGCATTATTGTTGTATCATAGATTATGAGCAACACAGCTATATATTTATACCTGTGTTACCGAGCTACAAGGAATTATAACAGCGGCTTAAAAGAAATAAGTAACAGCGATTTTCCACGTGCGATTTTGCGCGCTGAAGTCCTGAAGTTTTACGGTTTTTAGCGCATAAGTCACCCCCCAAGTATAGCTACCTGAAAGTTGCCAATTGCGGAACAATTCCGCACCAATACCGGCAGTCAAACCAAATTCAGCACCGGCATATTCCAATGCCTCTATTTTGTTATGCGCAATCAAAATCGACATTGACGGTCCGCCAAACACAAATGGAGCGACATAATCTTCAAATCCGGCAAGATTAGTGTATTTAAACTTTAAATGCAAAGGTATTTCGATATAATGCAAGTATGAACGCTCTTTGCTATAGCCATCAGAAGCCCAAATCTCTTGCTCACCAAGATTGAGAGTCGCACCTCGTTGAGTGTACTGCAATCCAAGATCAATACCAAATCCTATTCCGGGAAACATAACTTCAGATGTCACCCCTGCCATATATCCGACAGATTGCTCAATGGCAATAAGGTCTTGTTTAAATCTCAAATCGGTAATATCTGCACCGGCAACAACACCATATCGTGTTTCCGCCGCAGCATTAGCACTAAACAATATAGCGCACAAAACGACTATTGACGATATAATTTTTCTCATAGACTTTTCAGAATATATAATGTGAGACATTTTTTACTTCCACAATCATTTCAACATATCAATCACCTCATCTACCGATAACAATGATTGCTCTCCGGTAGTCATGTTTTTCAACATCATTTTCCCTTGAGCCATCTCTGTTTCCCCAACAATAGCGACATAGGGGATCGAAAGAGCGTCGGCATAAGCCATCTGCTTTTTCATTTTTGAGGCATCGGGATAAATCTCGGCAGCGATACCGGCACGACGCATTTCAAAAAGATACTTCATTGATGCCGCAGCCTCTGATGCGCCAAAATTTGTAAACATCACTTGTGTAGATTGACGAGCATTATCGGGATATAAGTCAAGAGCATTAAGCACATCATAAATGCGATCGGCGCCAAATGAGATACCTACGCCTGAAACGCCCGGCAAACCAAATACCCCGGTGAGATTATCATAACGTCCGCCACCGGTAATACTACCGATTTCCACATCTTGAGCTTTCACCTCAATGATTGTACCGGTATAATAGTTCAATCCGCGAGCCAATGACACATCAAGGTCGAGTGTCGCGCGAAGTCCAATAGCCTCTACCCCGCTTATAACCTCACGAAGTTCGGCAACACCAAGCATACCGGTTTCAGACGACGCAAGCACCGAAGCCAACTTATCAATGCGCTCAGCAACAGTTCCGTCAATTTGAAGTATCGGTTGCAATGTCGCAATAGCCTCATCTGAAAGTCCACGTTCACGCAACTCGGCATTTACATTATCAATACCGATTTTATCAATTTTATCGATAGCGACTGTAATATCTACAATTTTTTCAGGTGCGCCAATCAATTCAGCGATACCGGCAAGCACTTTGCGGTTATTGAGTTTAATTGTGATATTAATTCCCAATCGAGAAAACACCTCATCGATGAGTTGAAGCAACTCTATCTCATTTACAAGCGAGTCACTACCCACGACATCGGCATCACATTGATAAAACTCACGATAACGTCCTTTTTGAGGACGGTCGGCACGCCAAACCGGCTGTATCTGGAAACGCTTAAAGGGGAATTGCAACTCATTGCGATGTTGCACCACATAACGAGCAAAAGGCACTGTAAGGTCATAACGCAAACCCTTTTCACAGATTTGCGATGTGAGATGTACATAATCACCGGCATCAACCAATGCACGATCGGCTTTACTCAAAAAGTCTCCTGAATTAAGAATTTTGAACAACAATTTATCTCCCTCTTCGCCATATTTACCCATGAGAGTTGAAAGATTTTCCATCGCAGGAGTTTCAATCTGACGGAAACCATAAAGTTTAAACACTTCACGAATTGTGTCAAAGATATAATTGCGTTTAGCCATTTCGGCAGGGGAAAAATCGCGTGTCCCCTTTGGTATAGAGGGCTTTTGTGCCATTATCGTTTATCGTTTATTATTATTTGAGGTGCAAAGTTACAAAAATATAATCGGTTAATCACGACGTCCCATAAATATAATGATATAATATATGAGAGTTGCCAATGAACTTAATGCCGCGACCACATAAGTATAAGCAGCCGCACGCAAGGCATCTTTGGCATCATCATGAGTAGCCACGTCGGTAATACCGGCACGATTAAGCCATGCGATAGCTCTGCGAGAAGCATCAATTTCAACAGGAAGTGTCACAAAACTAAACAATGTTGTGCATGCAAATAAAACAATCCCGGCAAGCATCAAAAATGGGAAAACCTCTATCGTAAGAATACCACCAAGCAACAACCATGGCATTACCTTTGACGCAAGACTCACGACCGGAACCAAATCGGAACGCATCTTCAAAAAAGAATAAGCCGTCGCATGCTGAATTGCATGACCACACTCATGAGCCGCAACCGAGACAGCAGCTACATTATTTCCATAATATACATCCTTACTTAGATTTACCGTACGGTTTGCCGGGTTATAGTGATCGGTCAATACCCCATCGATTTGAGTAATTTTCACATCAGACAACCCATTTTGAGCCAACATGCGCGCAGCTACATCACAACCACGCAAACCTGAGGGCAATCTCTCTTTGCTATAACGCTCGATCTTTCGTTTTAAATTGAGTTGCACGATATAGCTCACAAGTGCTATCGCTCCGAAAAGCACTAAATATCCATAATTCATTGTCATTTCCATAGTTCAAAATACTTGTTGTCAATTCATAACATCAAACAACGTGCCACGTTTACTGTTCAGCCACAATTTGGCTTAAAATGCGTTCAAGCTCAGTTGATGTCAATTTTGTTTTCAATTTTCCTCGATGAGCGACAGATATATTTCCGGTCTCTTCCGATACTACTATAGCAAGAGCATCAGTAGCCTGGGCAATACCTAACGCCGACCGGTGGCGAAGCCCCAACGCACGAGGGATATTGGAATCATGGCTCACCGGAAGAATGCAACCCGCCGACATAATTCTATTTTTAGCAATAATCATCGCACCGTCATGAAGCGGAGAGTTTTTGAAAAATATATTTTCAATCAATCGTGTATTAATCTGAGCGTCAATAATATCACCGGTCTTCTCATAATTTTCAAGTGGAACCGATTGCTCAACGACAATCAACGCTCCGGTTTTGCTTTTAGCCAAACTCATACACGCATAGACTATCGGCATAACCCACTTTTGACTCTCATGCTCTTCCCCTTCTTTATTGTGAGAAAACATATCACGAAGAAAGTGCCACCTTTTTTTCGAACCGATTTCTACAAGGAAGCGTTTTATCTGCTCTTGAAACAAAATAACAAGAATGAGCAAACCGATACCCATAAACTTGTCTAAGATCGCACCCGTCAATCTCATTTCGAGCAATTCAGACGCTATGAGCCACACGACAATAAACGCCATCACACCGATAAAAACGCTTATCGTCCCCGACTCTTTCATTATGCGATAAATATAATACAGCAATAACGCAACAATGACTATATCAAACAGGTCTTTTATTCCAAACGCATCTATCAACATATCTTGTTATCTTATTTTTTATTGTAACATCGCACTAATTTTACCGCTTGCACAGCTTCCAACACATCATGGACTCGCAATATAGACGCACCGGCAAGCAATGAGATTGTATTGATTACGGTAGTGCCATTTAAAGCATTTTCAGGCTCTATATCAAGCACACGAGTTATAATGGATTTACGTGAAACGCCCACCAAAATAGGTTTGTTAAAACAATTGAGCGCATGTAAGTTTAGCAACAGGTCATAATTCTGCTCAAGCGTTTTAGAAAAACCAAATCCGGGATCAATAATGACATCACTCACGCCCAACAGTGATAATTTAGCCACCTTTTCACTCAACTCGGTTATAACATCGGCAGTGACATCTACATAGTCAACTTGATCCATCGCCAAGCGAGAGTGAGTCAACACATAAGGCACTCGCAACTCGGCAACAGTTTCAAACATATTGTCGTCAAGTTGTCCACCTGAAATGTCATTGACAATATCGACTTTAAATTTTTGCACCGCCTCACGAGCCACTTCAGCTCGGAATGTATCTACCGACACTATAACATCAGGGGCAATATCCCTTATCACTTCTAACGCGGGGGCAAGGCGTCCCAATTCCTCATCGACAGAGACATCTGACGCTCCCGGTCTTGTTGAATAGGCACCGACATCTATCATATCAACCCCTTGCGATAGCATCAATTTCAGCCGTTGAGATAATGCGTCTTTTTGGGGCAAACGCGATTTTGAATAAAAAGAATCGGGAGTAACATTTATTATGCCCATAACCTGAGGGCGGTCAAACTCGACCAACCGACCTCTGAGATTTAAAGAAAAGGGCATAAATAAATTCGCAGTCATCATTACCAAATTGGTTTTGTGACTGCGAATTTAGCCATTATCCCGCATTTAATCAATTATAATGCGGAAAAAAACCTTAAATTGTCATCTTATTGAAGTGTTCCGGCTTCAGCTTGTTGTATCATTGTCTCATTGGCAGTGATATAAACTTCCACACGACGATTTTGAGCACGACCTTCAGGAGTGTCGTTTGACGCTACATAATCATCCATAGGGATACCCATTGCTGTGATGCGATCGGGAGCTACACCGCTATTAATCAAATAAGTCTTAACGGCATCGGCACGTTGGTTTGACAACTTTTCGTTAACTGAGAACGAACCGGTGTTGTCGGTAAACCCAAACACTTGGATATTTGTTTCGGGATTAGAGTTAAGAGAAGTTGCAAATGCTGTCAAATCATTTTTTGCAGTAGCATTGAGTGTATATTTTCCGGTTGGGAATAAGATACCGCCGCTAAATGTAACTTTAATAGCTTGCAAACCATTTTGGTCGGTCACTTTTTCCACTTCGGCAGCCTCAGCAAGTTGCGCTTCCAATTCGGCTTGTTGCTTATCCATGTTGCGACCAATCAATGCTCCAGCTCCCGCGCCAACTGCAGCACCAATACCGGCACCAATCGCAGCACCTTTTCCACCTCCGATCAACGCGCCAATACCGGCTCCGACAGCGCCACCGCCACCGCCACCGATTAACGCACCTTTACCCATGTTGGTCATAGACGAACAACTTGCCAACAACAAAGAACCTGAAATGAGCGCAACGCTCGCGATTTTAAAAATTTTCATAAATCTATCTTTTATTAAAATTAAATTTCTTTTCAATTCACAAAGGTAATAAACTTCTTTTTAATTCAGCCAATAAATAGAGTCACATTTATTATTACAAAATAATCTTATCTAAAGTTTTGCAATAGAATGAGATTTTTTCATTAAGTTTGCACCTAAATTTGTTAGACTACAAATGACAAACAATATAAAACATAGTCAAAGTAATTTTTGGTTTCACCTTGGAGCGATACTCACCGTAACCGCTTGGGGGATATCATTTGTATCTACCAAAGTTTTGTTGGATCATGGATTGCGTCCAGCCGAGATTTACATCTATCGCTTCGTCCTCGCCTATATTATGGTACTATTTGCCTCTCACAAACGCTTATGGGCCAATTCTGCGAGAGATGAGTTTTTATTTGCTATCTGCGGGCTATGTGCAGGCTCGATATATTTCATCGCCGAAAACACAGCAATCGAATACACCTATGTATCCAACGTGTCATTGATTGTCACCACATCTCCGCTGATAACCACGTTATTAGTAGGCTTAATCTACAAAAACGAGCGTCCGGGATTCGGAGCCGTAATCGGCTCAATAATAGCATTTCTCGGCGTTGGGTGCGTCATTTTCAATAGTAGTTTTTCAGGCATAAACATCAGTCCCATTGGAGACATTTTATCACTTTCAGCAGCCACAAGTTGGGCTGTTTACAGCTTGGTATTGCGCAAGCTCAATGCCTTATATGACGTGATGTTTATCTCCCGCAAAACGTTTTTCTATGGTGTCCTCACCGCCTTGCCATTTATGGCGTTTGAACCGGCAATGAGTTCGCCACTTGTCTTATTAAATCTTGAAGTATTACCCCACCTGCTATTCCTCGGCATATTTGCGTCAATGGTGGCATACATCGTGTGGGCACAAGCCGTAAAACGGCTTGGAGCCGTGAAGGCATCAAATTATCTATATTTCACCCCAATCGTAACCCTTGTAGCGTCGGTATTTCTTTTAAAAGAAAACATTACCATAGTAGGATACATCGGGTGTGCGCTAATACTTGGTGGTGTATGGCTTGGAGACTATATCTCTCAGAGACAAATGCGCAATTAATCCACCTCTTGGATAAACTCAATCTCATCCAACAGCATGCGACAAAGCATTTTTGTTAATTGACAATTTTGTGCCAATTCTTTATCGGCATACCCTTTCATGTCATCAATCCGAGCCGGCAACAAATTGAAAAATAGACGAAAAGCGACATATCTCTCCATATCAGACTCAGAGGTCACAAATTCCTCGGCAAGAGCATAGGCAAAATTCATGTGACGCAATAAGCGATGACACAAAATATCGGCGACCTCGGCAGTCGGGACCTCCGAGACCCATCGGCGGGCAGTCTCAACCGAGTATTGCTCGCGGGGATACAACATCGGGGCGATCAACATACTTTCGCGTGTCGTGCGATTTTGCCACAAACGTTCAGCCAAATCGGCTGTATGAGGAGTCTCACTTGCGATCTCGACAAGTTGAGGCAGATTTACGCCAAAAATAATGCGATAATCGGCACCTTGACGACGCATATTATCGGCAATCGCGCCATTTCTCATCGCAAAAAGACGGCGTTTCAACGTCTGCATCTCATTAAACTCAGTCATATCAATTGGTCTTAAAACATTTGCGACACAAAGGTAATCAATCAATCTCATTTCACAAAATTATATTAACAACCACCCTATCGGCTTGCATATCTGCGACAAACCGCTTACCTTTGTAAAGTGAAATAGAATGCACTTTTCAAATCTATTATGAAAACAAAAGAGAATAAGCCCAAACCCGACAGAAGCCGTCGCAACAGCATTATCATCACAACAATGTGGACGGTATTCAGCGCAATCATATTGTTTGTCTTCACATTCTTTATTTTGGTATATAACGGCATCATCGGTTACATGCCTCCCATCGAAGACTTAAAGAACCCTATTGACAGCTATGCCTCAGTGATATACAGCTCCGATGGTGTAGAAATGGGACGCTACTATCGTCAAGGAAATCGTGTCTCAGCCGACTATGACGAGATTTCACAACATGTGATTGACGCGCTTATCGCAACCGAAGACGCACGATTTTATGACCACTCAGGCATCGACATGAGAGCGGTAATGCGTGTGCTTTTCAAAACCGGACTAATGGGCAACGAAAACTCAGGCGGTGGCTCAACCATCTCCCAACAATTGGCAAAACAGCTCTATTCTCCCACATCAAGCGGGCTATTGGAAAGAGCTATGCAAAAACCCATTGAATGGATGATCGCCGTTAAATTGGAGCGTTTTTACTCCAAAGATGAGATTATCAGAATGTATCTCAACCAATTTGACTTCTTAAACAATGCCGTAGGCATCAAAACCGCGGCAAAAGTTTATTTCAATAAAGATGTCAAAGAGTTGACAATCGAAGAGGCGGCAACACTCGTCGGCATGGTTAAGAATCCGGCGTTATACAACCCTGTGAGATTTAACGAGCGCACTCGCGAACGTCGCAACGTGGTGTTGGATCAAATGTATAAAGCCGACATGCTTTCATACTCCGAAGTTGACTCGCTAAAACAATTACCACTCACGCTCAAGTTTAATCGTGTCGATCACAAATCGGGTCCGGCGCCCTATTTCCGTGAGGAATTGCGTCGCTATCTCACCGCGAAAAAACCCATAAGGAGCGAATATCCAAGTTGGGACTACCAACGCTACAGAACCGACTCTACCGAATGGGAAATCAATCCGCTCTATGGCTGGGTTGAAAAAAATCCCAAGCCCGACGGCTCAAAATGGGACATCTACAATGATGGGTTGTGCATATACACAACTATCGACTCTCGCATGCAACAATATGCCGAGGAAGCGGTAGATGAACACATCCAAGACCTTCAAGCCCGCTTTTTTAGAGAAAAACGCAAAAACAAACGCGGCCCCTACACCTCCAACAGCACCGAGCTTTCCAACGCCACTTGGGAACGTCTCGTGAATACAGCGATTTCACACAGCGACCGTTATCGCATCGCCAAGGCCGCAGGAAAAAGCAAAGAAGAGATCAATGCCGAGTTTAACACTCCTGTGGAAATGACCATATTCAGCTATTCAGGATTGATCGACACAGTAATGACTCCTCGCGATTCGATTTTGTATCACAAACATTTCTTGCGCACCGGCTTCATGTCAATGGACCCCAAAACCGGCTTTGTGAAAGCCTATGTCGGAGGTCCCAACTTCAATTTCTTCCAGTATGACATGGTGTCAACCGGTCGCCGACAAATCGGTTCGACCATAAAACCGTTCCTTTACACCTACGCAATGGAAGAAGGTTTTACCCCTTGCTCTCAACTGCTCAACGAGCAACCCACGATATATGACGACAACGGACGCCCATGGCAACCACGCAACGCCGGTTCGGCTCGAGTGGGAGAAATGGTAGATCTCCGCTGGGCTTTGACCAATTCAAACAACTGGATCTCGGCTCGATTAATGTCACAATTATCGCCCAACCAGCTTGTCACAAATATGCACAACTTAGGGATAACCAGCACTCTTGACCCTGTTGTCTCAATTTGCTTAGGGTCATGTGAGGTTTCGGTAAAAGAGATGGTAACAGCCTACTCGGCATTTGCCAATGGAGGTATGCGCGTCGATCCTATATTTGTCACAGCCATAGCCGACGCCAACGGCAATATAATCTCACAATTTTCTCCACGCAACACACTCGTCATCGGGGAGGAAGGATATTACCGCATATTATCTATATTGCTTAACGTAGTTGACGCCGGAACCGGTAATCGCTTGCGTCGCATCTATGGCATCAAAGCACAAACCGGAGGTAAAACCGGAACAACCAACTACAATGCCGACGGTTGGTTTATGGCACTAACCCCCGACTTGGTTTCAGGCACATGGGTTGGTGGCGAGGAGCGCTACATCCACTTCAACTCCATAGCCGACGGTCAAGGTGCCGAAATGGCTCTACCGATTTATGGCAAGTACATAAAGAAAGTATATGCCGACAAAACTCTGCCCTATTCTCAAGAAAGCACATTCACGTTCCCCAACGGCTGGGATCCATGTGACGAGGAATTGTCAGGCGAAGAGATCTGCATCGAAAGCATTGACGGCGCATTTGATTAATGTTCCATAATTATTGTGGCATTTTGTGTATTTCTCGATCAATAGAATAACGTGCTTAAAGAATTGTAAGGCTTACCCGACGACCTAAGCCCTCGAAGATACGGAAAAGCGTGCTTAATTGAATATCGGCTTTGCCATTTTCAAGTCGAGAGATGTAAGTTTTCTTTGTGCCAATTCTGTCGGCAAGTTCTTGTTGAGTAAGTCCGGCTCGTTTACGCTCTTCTTTAAGTGTCTGAGCAAGACAAAATGCCTCTGTTTCTATATCAAACAGTTCACGTGAATCTGTACCAATCTCACCAAATTCCACATTCAGTAGTTCTTCAAGATTTTCACAATTCATCAAGGCGTCCTTTTTTGTTTTTTCCATAGCTCTCATTATTTTGATTCAAAATACTCTTTCATTAATTTTTCAGCTTTTTCAATTTCTCCTATAGGCGTTTTTTGTTAATCCGGCGAGCCACCTCTTCTTGTGTCAGACTCTGACGCTCCCTTGCCGAACGAAGTTTAAATCCTATTTGCAACGCCTCCAATTCACGTTCTATTCTATCCCTTTCAGGGGTTCCAACTTCTCCATAGTACTGAGTTTTAAGTTGGTCTAATGACTTAGTATTTTTCATCGTTCTTTCTCCTTTTCTTTATAGTATTCATTAATTTTACAGCTCTATCGATTTCTCCCTGAGGTGTTTTCTGTGTTTTCTTCTGAAATCCTGATAATAAAACAACAAATTTATTACCATCAAAGAAACAAAAAATCCTGAAAATGTTGGATGCAGGTTGCACTCTCACCTCAAAAAGCCCATTTGTTCCCTCTATAAATTTAAGATACTGAGTAGGTACACGATTAATAGTTTCAATTATACTCAAAATTTTGATTATTTTGTCGCGAACCTTTTGGTTTTGTGCAACAAAAAAACTTCTCATAATAATGTTTATATGCTATAACTTCTCTGACTTTCACTCCACAAATGTAATTTAAATTACATTTGTCCAAATTTTTCTTACTAATTTTACTCTCAAAATACGATCAAAAAAATGGGGCTGTGAAGCGATGTCCACAGCCCCGGTCGGTTTATTATCTTATTATCACTTTGTCGGAGAGAATATAACTATTCGGTTCCAATCATTGGTGCTATAAGGTTGAGTGTCGCTACCCATTGCCTTTATTGACAATCGAGACGCCTTAATGCCATAGGTCTTAACAAGGATGTCATACACTTGTTGAGCGCGCTTCTTTGACAACTCCATGTTGTAGGTGCTTGAGCCGGTATTTTTATCGGCATAGCCCATAATCACCACTTTTTCATCGGGATTGGCCTTGAGCCATTGTGCCACGTTATAGACATTGACCATCTCGGCATCGGTAATCATATAGGAGTCTATCGCGAAATGAACGGTTGACATCATTACTGCCCCGTCGGTCTCAGGACAATCAGGAATTACGATGTCGGGGCATGGCAACTGAGACTCAGCCTTTGCAAGAGCGGCGGCACACAACGCCAATTCACCTCTCATTTCATTTACCTGATTGTTAAGGGTGTTGATATACCCTACATAATCACATGGATTGCAGTTTTTGAAATCAGAGCCGCCAATGTTATAAGTGATGCCACCGATTGCGGTTATATTAACATCAATAGGTTCGCCATAGGCATAATTATTGAAATTATCGCCATAGAATTGGGCACGACCTTCGGCAAAGAAATCAACATACTTGGATAGCCTAAAACGGAATTGCAAACCGGCAGATACAGGCATCGTCCATGTATTTGGTTTATCGCCATAAGAGGTTCTTATGGCAGGTGTCCCATGATTAAAATCCCATGTATATGTAGCACCAAGCCCAACAAACGGCACGATGCTGAACACGCGATCGGTGTTTACACCACCAACAGAGTTAAACATATCCCACATCAAGTCAAAGTTGGCATTGACATATTTTGCTTTGCTATACACCTGATTATCCCAATGTATCGCGCCATAAAGTCCACTGATGCGCCAACCCAAATAGGGAGACATCCACTTACCAAACCCGACATTATAGGCGGCTGTTATGTGACGCTTGGCATCACCATCAGGGAGATAATTCTCAAGCATGGGTAAATTCATACCCGCCCCTATCTGGAGAAACCAATTATCACCACTTGTTGAGTAATAATGGTTATCACATGGCACAACCTCTGTGACAACCACATCCTCTTCCACATAATAAGTTTCCTGAGCTGACAATTCAGTGGCATAAAACATCCCTGTACCACCAACAGCAACAATTGATAATAAAAACTTTTTCATCTTGTCAGAAAATTTAATTAAACAAATTACTAATTATTCAATATATTCACATTATTCAATAGTTTTATCATCTTTATAACACAAGCATTATCGGCTTTGTTCAGCTTATTGTTGACTTTAATTTCAAGAATTATTATCTTTGCATATCAAAAAAACGACAAGATGCCAAAGTCACAATTCAAAACGCCCAAACGATTCCGATTAATGTTTGTCAACGACAACACATTTAACTCGGTATGGGAAATCAAAATGTCGCAAACCCGCGTTGTCATATCGATCATCGCAATCATTGTGGCAATCATAGGCATACTGACGGCACTATTTATGTACACCCCCATCAGAACTCTCCTACCCGGATATCTCGAAGGTGATTTAAGACAACAATATCAAAACGCCACAATGCGCATCGACAGTCTCACCACCTCAATGAATATCCATAATGCCTACCTCGACAATATCGTTGACATCATGAACGACGACATCGACACCGCGACTGTCAAGCATCAGGCATTAACATCAACGACCTCAATCGACTCAATTATTGGGGCAAGCGAACAAGAAAATCAATTTGCACGGCAGTTCAAAGAACGTGAGCGTTTCAACATCTCTGTGCTTTCTCCAATTGCGGCTGAAGGGATGACATTTTTCCCGCCCGCCAAGGATGTTAAAACCTCATCAAGCAACGATGGCGTGACATTGACGTTAACCACCACATCCGACACCCCGATTTCAGCCACCTACCGCGGCATAGTAATAGATTGTTACCACACGCTCGAAAACGGATATACAATCATAATCCAACACCCCAACAATTTCATATCCCGATATTCAGGATTAAGCACATCGTTCACCCGCAAAGGCGCGACAGTCAACACCGGCAGTCGCATTGGCATGACCTATCAATCAAGCTACCCCATAACCTTTGAATTGTGGCACAACGGGACTCCTATCAACCCCACCAACTATGTGGCATTTTAAGCAATGTTAAGGTGATATTCTTGAATGAATAAAGAATTTACACTAATTTTGCACTTTAAATCTATAATCGACAGCAATCACATTGTGAATCAGATAAAACAGATAGCCGTCTTAGGATCTACCGGGTCTATCGGAACTCAAACACTTGATATTATCGCACGCAATCCCGAACGATATCGTGCGAGCGTGCTTGTCGCAGGCTCTAACGTCGAGCAATTGATTGAGCAATCGTTGCGTTTCAAACCCGACTATGCCATCATAGCCGATGAGTCAAAATATCTTCAGTTAAAGGAGGCATTACAGCCAACCGGCATTAAAACCGCAAGCGGAAGCAAAGCCATAATCGACGCTATGACATTGCCACAAATCGACACTGTCGTCACGGCAACGGTTGGATATAGCGGTTTGGAGCCATCAATAAGCGCAATCAAAGCGGGAAAAGATATTGCTCTCGCCAATAAAGAGACACTTGTTGTTGCTGGGGAATTAATCAACGGATTACTTGCCAAATCGGCATCAAAAGTAATTCCGGTTGACTCTGAACACTCGGCAATCTATCAGTGCTTAGTAGGCGAAGATCCCGACACGATAAACCGCCTGATCATTACGGCATCGGGAGGTCCGTTCCGCACATTCTCAGCAGAGCAATTGGCACACGTGACCGCCAAAGACGCATTGCGACACCCCAATTGGGACATGGGAGCAAAAATAACCATCGACTCAGCCACAATGCTTAACAAAGCGTTTGAAATAATTGAAGCCCGATGGCTGTTTAACATCGCACCCGAAAAGATTGAAGCGGTAGTGCACCCCCAATCGATAGTACACTCAATGGTAGAGTTTACCGATGGTGCCATAAAAGCCCAACTCGGACTACCCGACATGCACCTACCCATCAGCTATGCGTTGGGCAACGCCACTCGCATTCCCACCGGAGAACCGGCAATGTCACTCACAGACTATGCCTCACTCACATTTGAGAAACCCGATGAAAATAAATTCCCTTGCATCACACTTGCCCAATATGCGCTCAAGCGAGGGGGCAATGCCGCTTGCATAATAAATGCCGCAAACGAAATCGCTGTTGACGCATTTTTGCACGACCGCATCGGATTTCTTGACATACATAGAATTATTTGTCAGTCACTTGATAAAATTGAGTTTATCTCGACTCCATCTTATGAAGACTACGTCAATACTAACACCGCGACACGCCAATATGCCATGTCGCTAATTAACAAAATCAATTAATGGAAGTATTTTTTCTCAAAGCCGGTCAACTTGTTGCCGCACTATCACTCCTGGTTGTCATTCACGAATTTGGGCACTACTTGTTTGCCCGCATCTTTGGCATCAGAGTCAATAAGTTCTTTTTATTTTTCAACCCATGGTTTTATCTTGTAAAATATAACCCCAAGACCCGAAAATGGTCTTTCTTCAAAGATAAAACCGATAAAAAAGTCGGCATCGAAGAAGCCGCAAAAAATTCAAATGTAGAGGATGTTATCACAGAGACATCAACAAAAGAGCCTATTACAGTCGAAAAAGCGACTTGGCGCGATACCGAATATGGCGTAGGTTGGTTGCCTCTCGGCGGATATGTACAAATAGCCGGGATGATTGATGAGACCCAAGACGCATCACAACTCTCAAAAGAACCGCAATCGTGGGAGTTCCGCGCCAAACCGGCATGGCAACGATTACTTGTCATGGTGGGCGGTGTACTTTTCAATTTCATTCTCGCCATTCTCATTTATGCAGGCATTGTATTCTGTTGGGGAGAACAGACAATCCAATATGAGAACGCTACTGCCGGAGTAGAATTTGTTGACACTGCCAAGAAAGTCGGATTTCAAGATGGCGACATTCCATTATATGCCGACGGACAAAAAATCTACGCAGCCAATCGCAACCACCGCATGATGATGGTAAATGCCGACACAGTAACCGTGTTGCGAAATGGCGAACAGGTCAACATCGCAATCCCCGACAACTTTATGACTCAACTCAACGAGGAAGAAGGGTTCTTTGGATACCGACTACCTGTTTATGTTGCGACCTTAAGCCCCGGAGAGCCTGCCGAAAAAGCTGGGCTAAAAGAAGGGGATCACCTTATAGCCGTTGGAGAGGTTGCCACTCCATCTTTCACCCAATTTGCTCCTGAATTAGAGAAATATAAAAATCAAGAGGTAACACTGACTATAGTCAGAGGCAATGACACAATTCAAACAAATGTCACCCCAAACGGAAGCGGAAAAATCGGAATAGGTTTAGCTCCCATTACCGACATCTACCCTGTTGAGAACATCGAATATGGTTTCTTTGAATCATTTCCCAAGGGTTGGGAAGTCGGCACCGAAACGCTCGTAAGCTATGTGACGTCATTAAAAGCGTTGTTTGAACCGGAAGGCGCACAACAACTTGGCGGTTTTGGCGCAATCGGCAGCATATTCCCCGAAAGTTGGAATTGGCGAGCATTCTGGGAAATAACCGCACTACTATCGGTGATACTCGCATTCATGAACATCTTACCGATTCCGGCACTTGATGGCGGTCATGTATTATTCTTGTTATATGAGATAATCACTCGTCGCAAACCAAATGAAAAATTCCTTGAGCGTGCCCAAATGATTGGTATGTTCTTGCTATTTGCGTTGCTGATTTATGCCAACGCCAACGACATCTATCGTTTCTTTTTTAAATAATCAACACAATGAGCTATCCCAATATAATACTACGCCGAGGCAAAGAAGAGTCATTGGACCGTTTCCACCCATGGGTATTTTCAGGTGCGATATACTCATTGCCTGAGAATTTAGAGGAAGGAGACATCGTCAATGTTATAACACATGACGGACGGCACATAGGCGTTGGGCACTATCAAATAGGCAGCATTGCCGTGCGTTTACTTCATTTTGGAGAAACCACTATCAACGAGCAATTTTTCAATGACCGCTTGACTCAAGCACTCAAATTGCGCAAAGCCTTAAACCTCGACAGAGACGATAATACCGCATATCGCCTTGTACATGGCGAAGGGGACTTCCTACCCGGACTTATTGTTGACATCTATGGCAACACAGCCGTAGTTCAAGCCCACTCACCCGGTATGCACTTCGCTCGCGAAACAATCGCCAACGCACTCGTTAAGCTATCGGATATTGAGATTAAAAACGTATATTATAAATCGGAAACGACTTTACCTTATAAGGCTCAACTTGACCCTCAAAATCAATACTTGATTGGAGGATTTGAGACAAACATAGCTATCGAAAACGGGTTGAAATTCCATGTAGATTGGCTTAAAGGTCAAAAAACCGGTTTCTTTGTCGATCAACGCGACAACCGCTCTCTGTTGGAGCACTACTCCAAAGGTCGTAAAGTATTAAACATGTTTTGCTATACAGGCGGGTTCTCGTTTTATGCAATGAGAGGCGGAGCCGAGTTGGTTCACTCTGTTGATAGTTCGGCAAAAGCAATCACACTCACAAATGCCAATGTTGAGTTGAATTTTCCCGGCGATAATCGCCACCAAGCATTTGCCCAAGACGCATTTAAATTCCTTGATGGCATAGGCAACAACGACTATGACTTAATCATTCTCGACCCGCCGGCATTTGCCAAACATCGCAGTGCGTTGAAAAATGCCTTACGTGGATATCAACGATTAAACGCCAAAGCGTTTGAAAAAATCTCATCGGGAGGATTGCTATTCACATTCTCATGCTCACAAGCCGTCAATAAAGACCAATTCCGTCTTGCGGTATTCTCTGCCGCAGCACAAACAGGTCGCAAAGTGAGGATTTTACATCAACTCACCCAACCATCAGATCACCCGATAAACATTTATCATCCCGAAGGCGAATATCTGAAAGGATTAATTCTATATGTTGAATAATATAATATCTATACATCATGTCTATTATATCTAAAATTTTGCCAAGTGCTGTAATAGCACTTACGTTATCATCAAACGCCATGGCTACAAATCAAAACGACAATTTCAATTACGTGGTTGACCGCTTCGCCGATATCGAAGTGCTACGCTACAAAGTTCCCGGATTTGAACAACTCTCACTCCAACAAAAGCAACTCATTTATCATCTCACAGAAGCGGCAATCACCGGTCGCGACATCATTTGGGATCAAAACTGCAAGTACAATCTTGAGTTACGCTCATTGCTTGAAAATATCTACCTTAACTATAAGGGAGATCGCGACAATGACGATTTTAAAGCATTTGAGACATACTTGAAACAAGTGTGGTTTGCCAACGGGGTACATCACCACTATTCAATGGACAAATTCCGTCCTGCGTTTTCTCAAAAATTCTTCAAAAAACAAGTTGAGGCATTGCCCGAAGCACAACAACCTCAAAACATCGAAGTCTTGACTCAACTCATTTTCGATCCGGAGTTTATGCCTAAACGCGTAAACCAAGCCGAAGGCGAAGACCTTATAGTGACATCGGCTTGCAACCTCTATGACGGCGTTACCCAAGCTGAAGTCGAAGAATACTATGCAAAGTTGAAATCGCCTAATGACACTACACCCATATCTTATGGTCTAAACACTCGTTTGACCAAAATCGATGGTGTTGTAACAGAACAAACATACGAGCTCGGCGGATTATATTCCGATGCCATTCAACGAATAATCAATCACCTATTCCAAGCATCACACCTTGCCGAAAATGAGCATCAAAAAAAGGTTATCATGTCGTTAATTGAATACTACAAGTCTGGTAACCTACGCACTTTTGATGAATACTCAATTCTATGGGTAAACGATACTCAATCCCAAGTTGACTTCATCAATGGTTTTATTGAGAGCTATGGCGACCCACTCGGCATGACCGGAGCATGGGAATCTATAGTAAACTTCAAAAACATTGAAGCGTCACAACGCACCGAGATTATAAGTGACAACGCACAATGGTTTGAAGACAACTCCCCTATCGACCCACGCTTCCGCAAAGCCGAAGTTAAAGGAGTTTCTGCCAAAGTAATCACAGCCGCAATCCTTGCCGGTGACGCCTATCCCGCTACTCCTATCGGCATCAACCTACCCAACGCCAACTGGATACGCGCTCAACATGGCTCTAAATCAGTAACAATTGAAAATATCACCCAAGCCTATGACGAAGCATCGCATGGCAACGGCTTTAATGAAGAGTTTGTGATTGATGACTATACTCGCGACTTGATGAACCGCTACTTGTTCATCACCGATAATCTTCATACCGACCTTCACGAGTGTCTTGGACATGGTTCCGGCCAATTACTCCCCGGTGTTGATCCCGATGCCCTCAAAGCCCATGGCTCAACTCTTGAAGAAACTCGCGCCGACCTCTTTGCTCTCTACTATCTTGCCGACCCCAAATTGGTAGAACTCGGTTTGCTCGATAATCCCGATGCCTATAAAGCCGAATACTATAAATACATCCTCAACGGCATGATGACACAACTCATGCGCATCGAACCCGGCAAAGATGTAGAAGAAGCCCACATGCGCAACCGCAAGTTGATCGCAGAATGGGCATACGAAATGGGTAAAGCTGAAAACGTAATCGAACTTGTTGAAATCAACGGCAAACATTTCATCAAAATCAACGATTACGACAAGTTGCGTGACATTTTTGCTCAACAGCTTTTTGAAATTCAACGCATCAAGAGCGAAGGTGATTATGAAGCCGGACGTGAACTTGTGGAAAAATATGCGGTGAAAGTTGACCCAGCCATTCACAATGAAGTGCTTGAAAGATACTCACATCTTAACATCGCACCTTACAAAGGATTTGTAAATCCTACATATACACTTGTGATTGAAGAAAAAGATGATGAAGCTGTTGTTGTTGATGTAAAAATAACTCATGGAGAAGACTTTATCAACCAAATGCTACGTTATTCTCGTGACTATTCACCATTGACAAAGTAAGACAAATTTACTTTTTAATTGCAATTTGTCATTTTTTCAATGATTTTCATTGTAAATTAAAAACAAATTACTACTTTTGCAACACAATAGTAAAAAGCTATGACTCGATTTTACGCATATTATTATTTCTTTTATTTTTATTTTGCAAAGAATAAAAACGGGATTTTGTGTGCGTAACATATAAAGTTGAATGATTAACAAAAATATAAAATCCCGTATTACAAGATACGGGATTTTTTATTAAACAGATTTATGATATGAACAAACGAGTAACAATTCAAGGTGTAGCCGGATGCTTCCACGATGCAGCAGCCCGCGGATACTTTAAAGATGAGACAATCGACATTATAGAATGTGACTCATTCCCCGAATTATTTGATACACTATCAACCGACGCATCTCTAATGGGAATAGTTGCCATTGAAAACACCATAGCCGGGAGCATACTTTCAAATCACGAATTGTTGCGCCAAAGCAACCTCCAGATTATTGGGGAATACAAAATGCGCATTTCTCATGTACTTGCCGCATTAGAGGGGCAAACTATTGACACCCTTACCGAAGTAAACTCCCACCCAATGGCATTAATGCAATGTGAACAATATCTGCGTCGTCACCCAAATCTCAAAATGATTGAGAAATTTGACACTGCCGGTTCCGCCAAGGAGATAGCAGAGCAAAAATTAATGAGACACGCAGCGGTATGTGGTGAATACGCCGCCAACCTTTATGGACTAAATATCCTTGAACGAGGCATCGAAACCAACAAACGCAATTTCACACGTTTTCTCATTATTGCCGACCCATTGACCGCCGGCGAGATGCGTCCAAGAGATGAGTATATCAATAAAGCGTCAATCGAGTTTACCCTACCCCACACTCATGGCGCTCTATCTAAAGTTTTAACAATTTTCTCTTTTTATGATATTAATCTATCCAAGATACAATCGTTGCCGATTGTAGGACGCGAGTGGGAATATCGTTTCTATGTCGATTTGACTTTTGACAGCTATGTGCGCTATCATCAATCTATCGATGCTGTGCGCCCCCTTATCAAAGACTTCAAAATACTTGGTGAATATATAGAATGTAAATATGAAATTTGAACTAAACATAACTCCGGCTCAGCGAGTGTCTGAGATACAAGAATACTATTTCTCAAAAAAATTGCGTGAAGTAGCACAACTCAACGCTCAAGGGGCCGACATAATATCTCTTGGCATCGGAGGTCCCGACCGCCAACCGGGACAAGATGTAATCGACACACTTTGTGCCGAAGCCAACGTCGCAAGCAATCATAGCTACCAACCCTATGTTGGGATACCACAACTACGCCAAGCATTTGCCCAATGGTATAAACAATGGTATGGCGTGGAACTTAATGCCGACAAAGAGATACAACCGCTCATTGGCTCCAAAGAGGGGATTTTACATGTTTCTCTCGCATTTCTTAATCCTGGTGACGGAGTACTTGTACCCAATCCCGGATATCCCACCTATACATCGGTGAGCCGTTTAGCTCAAGCCGAGATATTTACCTATGACCTCACAGAGGAAAATGGTTGGTATCCCGACTTTGACGCACTCGAACGCCTCCCTCTCGACCGCATAAAACTCATGTGGATTAACTATCCTCACATGCCAACAGGTACACCTGCCACTCTTGAACTATTTCAAAAAATCATAGACTTCGGTCGTCGCCACAACATTGTTATCGCTCATGACAATCCCTATAGTTTTATTTTAAACGACAACCCTATGAGTCTATTGCAAATCGAAGGAGCTCGCGACATCGCTATCGAGATGAACTCCCTCAGCAAGTCTCACAACATGGCAGGCTGGCGCGTAGGAATGTTGGCGTCCAATCCTACATTCATAAATTGGATACTCAAAGTAAAATCCAATATCGACTCAGGTCAATTCAAGCCACTGATGCTTGCAGCAGTTAAAGCTCTAAATGCCGATGCAGAATGGTATCAGACCCTCAACGAGGTATATCGCTCACGCCGAGCTGTCGCTGAAAAAATTATGCTTGCACTTGGATGCACATTCGACCCCAGCCAACGTGGCCTGTTCCTTTGGGGGCGCATCCCCGATGATGTCCCATCGAGCGAGGCTCTTGCCGATAACATACTTTACAACGCAAGAGTATTTATCACTCCCGGATTTATATTTGGCAGTAACGGCAACAGATATGTACGCATTTCACTATGTGCCACAGAAGAGAATATGCGCCGTGCACTTGATCGCATAAACAACATGAATAATAACTAAAAAACATATATAACATTATGGAAAATCTACAACCCATAGCACTTGAAGGCATCAACCCTCAGAAGCCATTGATTATCGCCGGTCCATGTAGCGCAGAGACCGAGGAACAAGTAATACGCACCGCTACCGAACTTGCAGCCAACGGCATAAAGATATTCCGTGCCGGGATATGGAAACCTCGCACCAAGCCCGGAGGTTTTGAAGGCGTGGGCGTTGAAGGTCTCCAATGGATGAAAAAAGTAAAAGAGCTCACCGGCATGTACACCGGCACTGAAGTCGCCACCAAGCAACACGTTGACGCGGCTCTTGAAGCAGGCATCGACATTCTTTGGATTGGGGCTCGCACATCAGCCAACCCCTTTGCTATGCAGGAAATAGCCAACGCACTCCAAGAAGCCGGTGCCGACGTACCTGTTTTGGTGAAAAACCCCGTTAACCCCGACCTTGAATTGTGGATTGGAGCAATGCAACGCATCTACAACGCCGGGATACGTCGTATCGGTGCTATACACCGCGGGTTCAGTGCCTATGGCAAACACCTCTATCGCAACCTACCTCAATGGCATATACCCATCGAATTGCGTCGCCGCATGCCCAACCTCCCTATCATTTGCGATCCAAGCCACATCGGAGGGAAACGAGAACTCGTGGCTTCAATCTCCCAACAAGCTCTTGATATGGGGTTCGATGGTCTTATCATAGAAAGTCACTGTGATCCCGATTGCGCATGGAGCGACAAGAGCCAACAAGTTACTCCTGATGTGCTTAACTACATACTCAACACCCTTGTACATCGCGAAGAAACCAGTTCAACCGAAAGCCTCACACTACTTCGTCAACAAATTGACACCATCGACAACGAATTGCTTGAAACACTCAACAAACGCATGCGTGTATCTCGAGAAATCGGTCTATACAAAAAAGAACATCGTATGCCGGTCGTTCAAGCGGGTCGTTATGGCGACATCATGCAATCGCGCGTGAAACTCGCCGAAGAAATGGGCATGAGTGGAGACTTCATGAAAGCAGTACTCACTGCCATTCACGAGGAAAGTGTGCGTCAACAAATTGAGATTTTAAACCGCCGATAATTTCGTTTGGACATGAAAATTCTTATTATCGGAGCCGGCAAAATGGGGTCGTTCTTCTGCGACATCCTCTCTTTCAACCACGATGTGGCGATATATGACACCGACCCCCAACGTTTGCGTTTTACATTTAACTGCCGCCGTTTTTCAGCACTTGAAGAGATTGACGAGTTTGCTCCCGACCTTGTGATAAATGCAGCAACAGTAAAATACACAATCGAAGCATTTCGCACCGTTATTCCACATCTTCCCTCAAGATGTATCCTCAGCGATATCGCATCGGTAAAAACCGGCTTGCCAGAGTTCTATGCCGAGTGTGGACACCCATTTGTCTCAACCCACCCCATGTTTGGACCTACATTTGCCTCGCTAAGTAACCTCAGTAATGAGAACGCCATTATCATTGCCGAGAGCGACCACCTTGGTAAAGTGTTTTTTAAAGACCTCTACAACAGTCTGCACCTTCACATCGAGGAATACACCTTTACCCAACATGATGAGACTATCGCCTACTCGCTATCAATCCCGTTTGCCTCAACTCTTGTGTTTGCCTCAATCATGAAACATCAAGATGCTCCGGGAACAACATTCAAGCGTCACATGGCTATAGCTCATGGATTGATGTCGGAAGATGACTTCCTATTAAGCGAAATCCTCTTCAATCCAAACACTCCTGCCCAACTTGAACGGATACAACAACAACTTTCAGAACTTCAATCAATAGTCAACTCCCATGACTCTGAAGCGATGAAAGCCTATCTTGCCCGCGTAAGAGAAAATTTAAAATAACATAAGTAAATAGTCATTTTCTTTTCGCAATTCTTGTTTCGCACAAAGATGAGTCTGAACGATTGAAATCCGATGCAAAAACATCAGAGTCGCGACTAAAAATACCGCTGTGTTTTGCAAACTGCCAACGCGGCGGTATATATTTACAAATTATTGCATTTCAATTATTCTACTTCTATGGTGATGAAAAATTGTGGATTGGGGGGAATGAGCGAAATTGTACCACACTTCAATTTGCCGTTTACCACCACAGGTGCGACATCAGAGGCTGTACACTCTCGATATTCCACCCTCAGTATTGCATCGCAACCCTCCGCTAAATATCGTTTGCGCCATAACCAAGCCACAACGCCCATAGTCATGCGTAAATTCACCTCTACACACGGAGCGATAGACATACAACCATCAGCATCACGATATATCATCATATCCACTCCAAAATACCCTTGATAATCAGCCGCAAAGATAGTTGTCAAAATAGACTCCAACGCCACTGAAACTTGTTGCAACTGCGCCAGGTTGATCCATTGAGAAAGATACTCAATGATTTTTTCATCCGACATTATGCGATTGCCGACATATGCCGATGTCGCTGCATTAAAAAACAATGAATACCCTATATGCTTAACCTTTGCGCCATCGCTATAAAACAGCATCGCAAAGTCGGCAACTTTATCCAGTTCCACTTCACACATTACCGAGCCTTGACGGCGAATGATACCACCTATGCGTCGCGACAATTCCTCATCGGGCATCGCAATTGTTGAAAACACTCCCCGCCCACTGCTTGACCAGGGGGACTTAACATAACAACTTCGATGTTGAGCTATAAAATCCATTGCCTCATCAGTTGATTTTGCCTCTATCGGTAATGGGACTTTTATGAAATCGCATAGCTTTCGGAGTTGTCGCATCACGTCAATTGTCAAACGGCGATGGCTCAACTCCCGCAAACGTTCAATTACTTTATCATCAGGCAATATCGAAGCATCAACTCCCTCTTTGACAAACTGACATTTTGCATCGAGCGACCACCCCCAAGGACAAGCGACATGCCCCATAACGTCTGACTCTCGTTGAAAAATATCAGCATTTAGGGCAAATGTCTGTTTCATCTGTTCAAACCATTCGGCAGATAAATTGGAGGCGATAACCCTATCCCCATCTTCTGCCCACCAAAAAGGTAAAGCCGCACCGGCATCGTGTAGAGCACGCGCATTAGGGCGAGCAGTATAAAACGGCATACCACTCGCAAGGGCAAGGTCATTTTCGGGATTAAAAAGGTGTATCGCAGGCATAAAGATTACTGCACATAGACCGATACAATCTCTAACCGAGAGTCTTCTGCAGGCGTTATATCCACCCACTTTGTTTCGGCAGGGACAAGAATTGTATCACCTTGCAAAATAGTTGTAACATTGCCGTCATTGTCAATAATTTTACCATTACCTGATGTAGCTGTAACAATGCGGAACGAATCATAACGAGCAATCTGCAATCTGAATGTAGTAGTCACTGAAATCAAAGTCGTTGTGAAAAAAGGGCATTCTTTCAAAACAACCTCACGATTATCTTTAGACTCAACATGACGCATATAATCTTCATGCACACGAAAATCTATGGCGTCAAGCGCAAGATCTATATGTAAGTCGCGTTTCTTCCCATTTTTGTCGGTACGGTTATAATCATATACACGATAGGTAATATCTGATGCTTGTTGCACCTCCAATATCAAATTTCCGGCACCGATGCAATGGATACGTCCGGCAGGCAGATAAAACAAATCGCCACGCTGCGGAGTAAATCGGGCAAGCACCTCGCCAAAAGTGTTATTGGCAATATGCTCCTTTAATTCCTCAGGAGTTATGCTCTCCTGTAATCCGGAATAAATATATGCTCCGGGGCGAGATTCAAGCGTGTACCACAACTCAGTTTTTCCCCAGCAGTTATGACGTTCCTCTGCAAGATTATCATCGGGGTGCACTTGTATAGACAAGTCTTTATCGGCATCAATAAATTTCACCAATAAAGGGAATTTATGACCATAACGGCGATGCAAACGACGCCCCATTATCTTGTCGCCAAACTCCAAAAGAAGCGATTGGATACCCTCTCCTTCATAACACCCCTCGGCAATTGTTGACTCACAGCCTTCAAGACCTGATATCTCCCAACTCTCGCCAATCGGCTCATCCATTGGGGGCAACCCTTTTAATTGGGCTATGCGATTTCCACCCCACAACACCGTTTTATAATATGGTGTAAATTTCAATAATCCTATTTTGCTCATACAATCTATGTATTAGGCTTTTACTCTCTATAATAAATGCGTTTCACTCGCATTGATACAGATGTCAATATCTCGTAAGGGATAGTATCAAGTCGCTCAGCCACCTCGGTTACCGGGATATTGGGTCCAAATATCTCCACTTGATCACCTACATGGCAATCAACATCAGTTACATCAATCATACAAATATCCATGCAAATGTTTCCAACCGTAGGGCAACGTTTTCCGTTAACGACAAACTCGGCACGTCCATTACCTAAATGACGATCTATACCATCGGCATAACCGATAGGGACAGTCGCAATGCGACTATGACGATACAATACACCTCGACGGCTATAGCCTACTGCCTCAGACTCATCCCACTCCTTGATTGAGATAATAGTAGAATATAGCGCCGAAATTGGTTTTAAATGGCGTTGCACTTCGTCATCAAGCGTCGGCACTCCATAAAGGCATATTCCAAGGCGCACCATGTCGTGTTGATGTTCCGGGAAACGAATTATTCCGGTAGAATTTAATATATGACGCATTATATGGTAGTCAAAACCTTGCTGCAACTTATCGCAACAGCGGTCGAAATAGTCAAATTGACGAAGCGTATATTCGTCCATATCAGGACAATCGGCAGTCGCAAGATGAGAGAAGACCGAACGTGGCTTTATCGCACTCTGTGATGCTATAACCTCAACAAGTCGAGCCATATCCTCCTCTCGGAAGCCTAAACGATGCATACCGGTATCAAGTTTTATATGAACCGGATAGTCGGTAATGCCACACTTTTGAGCCTCACTGATAATCTCATCAAGTACCTCAAAGCTATATATTTCAGGTTCAAGATGATAGGAGAACAATGTTTTATAGTTGACCATACGTGGATTAAGCACCATTATCGGCATTGTAATCCCGGCACGACGTAAATCTACCCCCTCATCAACCGCCGCCACAGCAAGATAAGCTGCACCTTGTGATTGCAAAGTCTTGGCAAGTTCATAGGACCCGGCTCCATATCCCGACGCCTTTACCATACACACAATTCCGGTCTCAGGCTTAACCATTGAGCGGAACATATTATAATTATGCAACATCGCATCAAGATTTACCTCAAGTACAGTTTCGTGCAAACGAGATTCAAGCATGTCGCTGATTTTTTCAAATCGAGCATCGGCAGTGCCTTTCAACAAAATCAACTCGCTATCAAAATCGCTCGTTGTCACACTACTCAAAAACTCCTCGATTGAGGCATAAAACTTAGCATTACCTCCAAACTCTCCTCCATGAGCCTTTATCTCCTCACCGATACCAATTACTCGATTAATACCCTTACGCTGAAGTAAGCGAGCTATTGAACGATAAAGCGTCAATGCATCCATCGACTCATGAGTGACATCACTCAGAATGACTGTTGCTGTGCGTTGGGCTGCGAGACGGCGTAACATAAAATCCAGAGCCGGAATAAGTGAATGAAAATCGGCAGTGTAGGCGTCTTTTATCAGCATGCAATTATTGACACCCTCAATCACATTCAATCGTGTGCCGGTCGGTGTCAATCGTTTCATGCGTGCATTAATCACATCGCTATCATAACCCAATCGCAACATCACCTCAAGACAGCGATACACACTATCGAGATATTGCTCACAACTCATAGGGATAGTAATACCCTCTTGTTTATTTTTGTTATAGCTATACTCTATTTTTATTCCCGATGAAATAGCCGACACATTCTCAATGTGTAATAACGATTGCTCGTCAGAAATTACGACATCGCAATCATTAAAGAGCGACATTTTCTCTCTATACTTATCTTGCCTTGAGGCAAAGCCATCGCCATGTTCATCGGTCAAAGTTGTGAATACACCCATAGTGGGTGCTATCATTCTTTTTAATTTTGCCATTTCACCACTACGAGATACCCCCGCTTCAATTAATGCCAGAGTTGTATTTTCGTCAATCTCCCAAAGTGATAATGGCACTCCTATCTGAGAGTTATAACTACGCGGACTGCGCACTATATTGTAATCATCTCTCAACAACTCATACAACCACTCTTTTACAATGGTTTTTCCTCGGCTGCCGGTTATAGCGACCACCGGAATTGCAAATCGACTACGATGATAGGTTGCAAGAGACTGCAAAGCATCTTTTGTATTGCCTACCTCCAAAAAATTGGCATCGGCATAATCACATGCTTCAATCGGAATATATTCGACTACAAAATTTCTAACACCCTGGCTATATAATTCGGGGATATATCGATGTCCATCATTATTACTCGTTTTCAACGCAAAAAACAATGTTTGCTCGGCAAATGTCAATGAACGGCTATCAGTGAGCAATATCTCCACCTCGGCATCTATCTTCTGAGCAGATTTTGCGCCAACGATCTCTGCGATATGAGAAATTTTATATATCATAATTTATGGCTTGCCTTTTAGGCTTTTTCTAACTTTTCACTAATTTCTGGAATTGTATCAATAGCTGACTGATCAGGTCGAGATGGAACTACTGATACATAACTACGACTCAACCAATAATGGTCGGTATCATCGGCATCAGGCTCCTCATTTACAAATGCTCCGGTGAGCCAATAAAATGGTTTGCCATGTGGATCAATATATTCTTTGTACTCCTCCGACCAATGACCATGAGCTGCACGCAAGACCTTCAATCCTTTAAGTTCACCTTTTGGGAAATTCACATTTAAACATATATCCTTGGGCAAACCGTTATTTATCACTTCACGAGTAATCAATTCAATATACGGCTTTGTATATGTAAAATCGGCCGACGGCGAATGGCTTAGATAGCTATAACCAATCGAGGGGATGCCAAGCATACATGTTTCAAGTACTGCCCCCATTGTACCTGAATATATGATGCAGTTACCGGCATTGCTACCATGGTTTATACCACTCAACAAAATATCCGGACGACGTGGCAAAATTGCGTGTAATGCCAATTTCACACAATCCACCGGAGTGCCATTAACGGTAAAAGCCTTTGCGCTCGCATATCCTGCAATCTCTTTTATGCGCAACGGTTTGTTGACCGACATCGCTGATGATTGCCCCGATTGAGGTGACTCAGGAGCAACAACATAGACATCGCCCATATCCTTCACACAATCTACAAGAAAGTGGATACCACGAGCTTCTATGCTATCATCATTTGTAATCAGTATTATCTTTTTATCTGACATAACATTCTTATTAAATTCCTATTTTCTTTATTTCCACATCACAACGATGAGACAATTCAGGGTGTTCTCGTTTCAATTGTTCTAATATCTCTACTGTACCCCTATTAAATCGAGCAATTGTTTCGGTATCATCGGTGCGATGTCGATGATGAAGTCTCCGCGATGCTTTCTCGCAACTGGCAGATAATAATTGTGTCGCATCGTCATAAAATGACCTTCCGAATATATCATAAATATAATCAATCGCGACATCGGTTGGGTGTGCCATATCGGTTGCATAAAAACGATAATCTCGCAGGTCATCATTCATAATCTCATAGGCAGGAAAATATATCAACCCTTCACACCGTTTAACCAATCGGTCTATTGCCAAATGCAATGTGGATTTGCTCAACTGATTATCATGTGCTCCATCGGCAAGATGACGGATTGGACTCACCGTAAAAATAATTTTCAATTCGGAATTTTGTTGTCTCAATCGATCTATCAATGGCAACCACTCCGCAACTATATCATCAACTTCAAGGAGTTGGCGACTAAACATAGCCGATGGTTGTTTATGGCAATTAGCTACAACATTACCACTATTGTTCAATCTATAGACATAAGCTGTACCAAATGTCACAATCAATAGATTTCCACCAATTAAATAGTCGTGCGCAACAGTCAGTCGCTCATTCATCAATTCAAGCATTTCACTTGCATCACAACAAGAAAAATCAGAATGATGACTGAAACTATAATATCGGTTATCCTGACTTGCCTGAAACAAATCTTCTTGGGTAAAAACTCGATGAGATAATATATCACTAATCCCACGAGCGATGCTCGCAGGATTATAAAGCGTTCCAAATGGATTTATATTCACATCAAAAAAAGCGTTGACCAATCGCTGTCCGATATTGTCGCTAAAACACGACCCAATCATCATCAATCGTTTGCGATGATTAATCAAACCCCTATAATTCAGAGGTTTTTGTATCGTGCGAAATTCAGTGGTCATCAATACATCTGATAATCAATAGACAATACTTGGAACTCTGTGCGACGATTTATCTGATCGGCAATATCCTGATCTTCATGAGGCAATGCGAGAATATAGTCTTCGTTCAACACATCACCCTCTTTAAACTGCGGGAACTGACGTGCAAGTTTCTTTGTTATAGTTTTGGGACGAGATTCGCCATAACCTTGGTGTTGTAGACGATCGGCACTTATACCCACTGAAATCAGATAATCAATAACCGACTTGGCTCGACGATGAGACAAATCCATATTGTAATTATCATTACCATGACGATCGGTGTGTGACGCCATCTCGATTGTCACATTGGGGTTATCTCGCAACACTTGAGCCAATGAGTCGAGAGCTACTTTTGACTCAGGACGCAATGTCGCCTTATCAAAATCATAAAATATATTATCAATTACTACAGGCTTATTGATTGAAGCCAATAAGAAATCGACTCCATACTCGGCATCAACCTCGGCAGAGTCGGCCGTAAATTCTTGTCGAGCGTTCAAGTAACCCTTTGCTCCGGCAAGCATCACATAGCTCACACCTCGTTGCAATGGGAAACTCCATGAGCCATCATCGCGAGCCACCGCCTTTTGATTTGAGCCATCGTTACCTACGATGCGTATAACCGCATTGGGAATAGGCTCTTCGTCTTTATCAAGCACCCAACCCGAAATCAAGATATTAAGGTCGGGTAACTCAAATGAATATATGTGATCATAGCCACGACCATCTCCACGATTTGAACTGAAATATCCTTGTTCTCCTTCGCCAAATGTAATACCAAAATCATCGGCAGAAGAGTTTACCGGACTACCCATATTGACCACGCTCCAACCTCCTGAGGGTGTCAACTCGGCACGAAACAAGTCCAATCCTCCAAATCCGGGATGACCATTTGACGCAAAATACATCACACTGTCACTCCTGAAATATGGGAACATTTCATCACCGGGTGTATTAATAAACTCTCCGAGATTTTCAAGTGTACCAACACGCTCTTTCAAATTCACTCTCCATATATCACGACCACCCGATCCACCGGGCATATCTGACACAAAATAAAGATATTCGCCATCAGGCGACACAGCCGGATGTCCATAGCTTGACAACGTGTCGGCTGTAATTTCATATTTTACCGGAGTGCTCCATTGCGCATCGGAGCGTTGTGATGTAAATATCTCCACTCCCGTATTGGCATTTGGCTCACGACGAGCTTTGGTGAGATACATAGTTGAGCCATCGGGTGAGAATGAAACGATACCTTCATCAAGTTCAGAGTTTAATTCCCCCTCAATTGGTTCAGGGCGTTGCCATACCCCTTGCTCATTTTTTTTCACAACCCATATATCACCTTTTTTCATCCCGGTAATCTCGCTTCGTTTATTTCCCATCACCTTTTCATTGGTGGTTGTGAAATACAACATATCAAACGAACCGGGGAAATACATCGGGGCAAAATCGCTACGACGTGAATTAAATATTTTGGCATCTTTCACGACATAACGAGTTGATTTCTTCCCAAGCCGCAAAGCCATTTCACATCCAGCCAATCCATTTTGCGCAATTACTGATTGTGGATTTCGAGCAAGAAATTCCCGGTATGATGAAATAGCCTCTTTATAACGACCTTCGGCATGAAGCATCTCAGCAAGATGAAGCGTCGCCATAGAGTCGGGATAGCCATAACGTATCGCATTTTGATATGCAGCTGCCGCACGTGCGCTTTGATTCAACATGCGATGACACTCAGCCATTTTAAAAGCAACGACTCCTCGTTCGGGACGTTGCTCTCGTTTGGTCATCTTGTTATATACCTTACGATAGGTCTTTGCCGCATCAAAATACTCTCCGCGCTCCATCTGTTCATCGGCAACCGAGAGTTTTGCGCCACCGCAACCCGTAGCAAGTACCGCAATCAATATCGCTGAAAATAATAATATCCGTTTCATATTTAAGACGTTTTTATTACCCGGTGCAACAAGCACCTAAGTATTATAACGTAACTCGTAAGCAACTTATTTTATCAATCTATTGTGGTCGGGAAAGAATGTCAAAAGCCTCCACATATATTTCGGTAACAGTGCGTTTTATCGTGTTGCGGTCTTCCCACGTGCGCGTGCGCAACTTTCCCTCAATATAGAGTTTTGTTCCTTTTCTGATGTATTTTTCGGCGGTTTCGGCAGCGCGGTCCCACATCACGATATTATGCCACTCGGTTCGTTCGGGAATTTGCGCTCCCGATGAAGTTGTGTAGGCTCTCTCGGTTGTAGCAAGCGAAAACGATGCTACAGGACGAGTTTCCACATATCTGATTTCAGGGTCACGCCCCACATTTCCCACCAAAATCACTTTATTTACCGACATACATTATGTTTTATTCTTATGTTCCTATCTACTTGCTTTCAGCCCTTCGATTACCGCAGTAGTGAAGCCGTTAGCTTCCATCGCATTTAGTCCTTTGATTGTAATTCCTCCTGGAGTAGTGACCTTGTCAATCTCCACTTCGGGATTATTACCGGTAGCCTCAAGCAACTCAATCGCCCCACGCAAAGTTTGTAACACATATTGTTTTGCGTCGTTGGGATAAATACCAAGTTCTACCCCTCCCTCCGTTGCCGCACGAACATAACGCATTGCGTATGCAATGCCACACGAGCAGAGCGATGTTGCCGCTCCCATCAACCGCTCCTCTATCACAGCAGCTTTACCAAGAGTGTTAAATATCGACTCTATTTGTGCTACTTGTTGAGACTCTGCATTTTTGCTATGACTCACAAACGTCATGCTTTGGTGTATTGAAATAGCGGTATTGGGAATAGCGCGGAACACTATGGCATTTTCGTCACCAAGCCATTCGGTTATTGTTGCGATATCAACTCCGGCAGCTATCGAAAGTATGATTTGACGTTTAAGGTCAAGCAAAGGCAACGCGCCTTTCAACACCGGCTCTACAAGCCAAGGTTTCACTGCGACCAACACGACATCGGCATCAGCTACAATTGCGTTGCTATCGGTTGATGTTTCTACACAATTACACTCCACATTCAACTCTGCGAGTTTATCTTGAGCGAGGTCGGCTACTGCGATTTTCACATCAAGATTGCCGTGGGCAAGACCGCGAGCTATCGCTCCGCCCATATTTCCTGCTCCTATAATTGCAATTTTCATTTCTATATTTTTTATGCTTGCTTGGCAAGCGCGTTTTTGAAACGGTTGATAAAATCTTGTGCTTGCTCAATTGTCAATACAAGCGGTGGCAACAAACGTATCATATTGGTTCCCGTTGCACCGGTAAACACTCGTTCTTCTTTAATTAATCGTGTGCGAAGTTCTTTCACCGGATAATCAAATTCCATACCAATCATCAGGCCTCGACCGCGCACCTCCTTAATACCTGGAATTTGCTTCAACTCCGTCATGAGATACTCACCCACTTTGCGTGCATTTTCCACAAGGTTTTCTTGCTCAAAAATCTCAAGTACAGCAATCGCGGCGGCACATGCAAGGTGGTTCCCACCAAATGTAGTACCGAGTTGGCCATATATTGGCGTAAACTTAGGACTGATTAATACGCCACCCATAGGAAATCCGTTAGCAATACCCTTGGCAACGGTAATGATGTCGGGACGTACATCGGTATATTGATGTGCGAAAAATTTTCCTGAGCGACCATATCCCGACTGTATTTCATCGGCAATAAGCACTACATCATGCTTGTCACATTCTTCTCGCAATGCTTTCATAAAATCGGCATCGGGAATACGAATACCTCCGACTCCTTGAATACCCTCGATAATCACCGCACTCACATCTCCTTTTGCCAACTCGGCTTTCACCGCCTCAATATCATTGAGTGGAACAAATGTAATATGCCCATTGGCATTGATAGGTGCTACGATTTTAGGGTTATCGGTAGCCTCTACCGCAAGAGAAGTGCGACCATGAAATGCCTTACCAAATGCTATTACTCTCTTCTTACCATTATAAAACGATGCAAGTTTCAACGCATTTTCATTAGCCTCTGCGCCTGAGTTAATCAAAAACAATTGGTAATCATCATAACCTGAGATTTTACCAAGTTTATCGGCCAATTTTTGTTGCAATGAATTGATTACCGAGTTGGAGTAAAACACCAACTTTGAAGCCTGCTCGTTGATAGCTTTCAAATAATGTGGGTGAGAGTGCCCTACCGATATAACCGCATGACCGCCATAGAGGTCAAGATACTTGTTTCCTTCAGCATCGTAGGTGTTACAACCTTCACCTTTTACGATTTCAATGTCAAACAATGGATAAACATCAAATAATTTCATTGTCTTATATTTTTACATTTATGAATAATCCACAAATTTACGCATATTTATCGACAATGGCAAACTCGGTGTTCCTACACACAAGCCTTGACCAGTACACCTCGTTTTTCTACGCGCCCTATTGTCTTTTAGTTTTTCGCTTTTACCAAGCGAACCGACTGAGCATCATCAAGTGTCATACTATTGATATAGTACCCATCTTTATTGAAATCAAGAAACCATTTTGCATCATCTTCCTGCGAGGAAGTCCAATAGTTCCCAATCTCTCCAACCTTAAACAATTCGCCATCAGTTTTAAACCCGGCAGCAGGAAAGAAAATCGAATTTCCGTTTGAGCCAATAACATTATATCCATAGCATCCATCTATCGCCACCCATTGCCAATCACACTCACTCGACAACTCTTCCAACTCCTCTTTGGTCGGCAATCTCCAACCACCTACATTCAATGTCAACGCGTCATTAAATGTATAATAATCACCATACTCACTAATAGCCGTCGCATTTAAGTTACAATCAGCCCAAAGAACCGACAAACCAAGGTCAACGGCCTTCACTTCCGACATATCGCAATCCTCTACCACATTTCCCTTTTCGCTTTTGGTTCCACAAGAGACTACCAGCAATACCATTATTAAAAAAATCACCTGTTTCTTCATTGGATAACTTGTTTTATGAATAATACGCAAATTTAAGCATATTAAGCCGAAATTCATTAACTTTGCGCTTATAATTATTATCAAATCAAAATAATCATGGAAGTTAAAAAGAACGAAACTGCATATAGCGGTTTCAAAATGAATGGTTTTGTAGCATTAATTCTCTTTTTGGCATTAATGGCTGCATCTATCTATACTATCGTTATTGGTGGGATAGACGAATGTGGTTTACTTATTGGCGGTGGCATTGCTACCCTTATTCTTTCTTTCATCGCTCTAATTGGATTGTTCACACTTGAGCCTAATGAAGCGGCCGTAATGGTTTTCTTCGGGAAATACAAAGGAACGTTTAACCAACATGGCTTCTTCTGGGTAAATCCGTTTATGGCTCGCAAACGGTTAACCATGCGCGCTCGCAATCTTGATGCCGAGCCGATCAAAGTCAACGACAAAGAGGGCAACCCCATTCTCATCGGCATGGTCATAGTGTGGAAACTGAGCGACACCTACAAAGCCATGTTTGAGATCGACGCTCAAAGCATTGCCGGTGGCGCGACAGGAGCCAACGCAACAACTCGCATGAATGCGTTTGAAAAATATGTGCGCATTCAAGGCGATGCCGCTCTTCGTGAAGTTGCCGGATGCTATGCTTATGATGACAACAAAGACACAACTGCCGACGATGATGAATTGACACTCCGCTCAGGTGGCGCAGAAATTAATGAATTGCTTGTAGAGAAACTCAACGAACGATTAGCATTTGCGGGTATCGAAGTGCAAGAGGCGCGCATCAACTATCTCACTTATGCTCCCGAAATCGCAGCCGTTATGTTACGCCGTCAACAAGCTACTGCCGTCATTGCCGCTCGTGAAAAAATTGTGGAAGGTGCGGTTTCAATGGTAAAACTTGCGCTTGACAAACTGGAGAATGAAGGCATCGAACTCAGCGAAGAAAAACGAGCCTCAATGGTAGGCAACCTACTCGTAGTGCTTTGCGCCGATGAATCAGCACAACCGGTAATCAACACCGACACCTCCAAGTAACAACCCACCAAACAAAAAACGCTCCAATCAACTTGATTTGGAGCGTTTTTTCTACACCTTTATAATCACAATTACGAGATAAATGAGTCTTTGAAGCCAAGGAAATAGAGAATTCCGTCAAGCCCTATGGTGGATAGCGATTGCTCTGCCGTCTGCTTCACCTTTGGTTTGGCATGGAATGCAATACCAAGACCCGCGGTAGCAAGCATCGGCAAGTCATTAGCACCATCGCCCACCGCAATCGTTTGAGCGATATTCACATTTTCCACTTGCGCAATCAGACGCAACAACTCAGCCTTGCGTTTGCCATCAACAATATCGCCAAGGTGACGACCGGTGAGCTTACCATCAACTATTTCAAGCTCGTTGGCATACACATAGTCAAATCCGAAACGTTGCTTGAGATAATTTCCGAAATAAGTGAAACCGCCAGACAAAATCGCGGTCTTATACCCTACTCGTTTAAGCACCTGCATCAAGCGGTCAAGCCCTTCGGTAATCGGGAGATTTTCTGCAATATCTTTCATCACACTCTCATCAAGACCTTTAAGCAATGTAACTCGCTCGGCAAACGACTCACAGAAATCTATCTCACCACGCATCGCGCGCTCGGTAATTTCCTTCACTTTATCGCCTACGCCAGCCCTTATCGCCAATTCATCAATAACCTCAGTCTCTATCAACGTCGAGTCCATATCAAAACATATCAATCGACGTGATCGGCGATACATCGTGTCTTCTTGCAACGAGATATCCACACCCTCATTGGCCGACATCTCCATAAACCTTGACTGCATCTCGGCTCGATCACGAGGAGTTCCGCGCACTGAAAACTCTACACAAGCCTTTGACAACGGATTTTCTTTCTCTTCCAATGGCATGCGACCGGTTAATCGGCGTATGCTATCGATATTGAGATTTTGTGCACTTATCACCTCCGACACCAATGCGATATGACGCGATGTCAACTCTCTACCAAGCGTCGTAATAATCCAACGCTGTTTTCCTTGACGCCCCACCCAATCGGTATATTCTTCAACCGAAATCGGGGTGAAATGTATCTGAAAGTTCATTTCTGAGGCTTTAAACAGCAACTCCTTCATTATATCGCCCGACACCGTGCTATCGGTCTTAAACAATATCCCGAGTGAGAGATAATGATGAATGTCGGCCTGACCAATGTCCAATATATCCGCATTATATTTCGCGAGTATTGAAGTTAAAGCCGATGTCACCCCGGGACGGTCATACCCGGAGATATTTACCATTATTAGTTCCAATGTCTTATCAGAGTTCATAGCGTTATACTTTTATCTACTCCAAAATTACAAATAAATTCATTACCCACAAACTCTATATCAAAAAAACTCTCAGAATGACTACAATCCTAAAAATTGGTTACTCCTACAACATTAACCATTTACAATTATATACTACACACCTCAAAAAGGTAAATCAAAATTGCATTGCGCCATAAAGAAATGAGAGAAGCCGTTGTAGCGACTTCTCTCATCGTAAATAACTATTTTTTATTGAAAAACTACTATGCGTTTTCGGCACGGTAAGCGTCACAAGCGCGTTTCACTTCGCCGTGAAGGAGAAGAAGACGTTTTGCTTCTTCATAAGGCAAACCAAGTTCCTCAACCACCATGCGAGTACCGCGGTCAACGAGTTTCGCATTAGAAAGTTGCATGTTTACCATCTTGTTACCTTTCACACGACCCATTTGAATCATAACCGAGGTAGTAATCATGTTACAAATCATCTTTTGACCTGTACCTGATTTCATACGAGAGCTACCGGTTACATACTCAGGACCAACGATCATTTCGATAGCGATGTCAGCAGCTTGTGAGATAGGAGCATCGGGGTTAGAAGTGATAGCAGCGGTCAAAATGCCACGCTCACGACAAGCGTTGAGCGCACCGATAACGTAAGGAGTTGTACCTGACGCAGCGATACCGATAACGGTGTCTTTCTCGTTGATGTTGAATGCTTCGAGGTCTTTCCAACCTTGGAGTGTGTCATCTTCGGCATTTTCAACCGGGTTGCGGAGCGCAGTATCACCACCGGCGATAAGACCGATAACCCATGATGGATCCATACCGTATGTAGGAGGAATTTCAGAAGCGTCGAGTACACCAAGACGGCCTGAAGTACCCGCACCCATGTAGAAGATGCGACCACCTTTTTTCATGCGGCTAACGATACCGGTAACGAGTTTTTCGATTTGAGGGATAGCTTTTTCTACTGCGAGAGCTACTTTTTTGTCCTCATTGTTAATATCGGTGAGGAGTTCCAATACCGACTTCTTTTCCAAGTCATTGTAAAGTGAAGGTTGTTCACTGATTTTTACAAATGCCATTTTATCTAAATTTTTTGATTATAAATTATGCATTATGAATTAATTATGCGTGGTAAGCAATCAAGCCTTCCATTGGAGCTTGAAGGATTTTACCAATTTTGCAATCTACAGCAGAAGCAGCTTCTTCAAGAACTTCGCGATAGTAGTGAGCGATTGAACCTACGAAGTTGATGCTATAATTTTTATAGTTATCGTAGTTAGCAATATTGCGTACGAAGAATGCTTTGAATGCGTTCAACACGAGACGATGCACAGCGGGTTCCTCGATGTTTTGGATAAGGAATGGAGTCACTGATGCGAGGAAGCGGTTAGCGGGGTGCTCACGATAAACCTTTTGAATGATTTTCATGCGGTCAAGGTCATATTGAGCAAGGAATTTTTCGCAAAGCGCTTCGGGGAGTTGTTTTTTTAACACGTCGCCCACAAGCAATTTACCGAGAACGGCACCACTACCCTCGTCACCAAGGATGTAACCGAGTGGAGACACATTGTCAACGATTTTTTCACCATCGTAGTAGCAAGAGTTAGAACCTGTACCCAAGATACATGCGATACCGGCTTCACGACCGAAGAGAGCGCGAGCAGCAGCAAGAAGGTCGGTGTAAACCTCAATTACAGGAGCGGGAACGTGAGCAGCGATAGCACGACGCACATTGCCACACACATCATCGTTGATACAACCTGCACCATAGAAATAGATGCTGTCAAAGGTCATACCTTCAACTTCGGGTTTCAACTCGTTGCCCATACGCTCAGCCATCTCAGCCTCAGTGAGCATAATAGCATTCATACCTGGAGTGAAAAACTCCTTAACTACTTTTCCATCTTCAACGGCACACCATTGGATTTTGGTAGAGCCACAATCTGCAATTAATTTCATATCTTAATATATATTTTCTTTTTATACAATATGTATCCAATACTCCAGTTAAGGGCGATAAACAATACCGCATAGATGCATGATGCCAATGTCGGGTCGTTGGTCATAGGCACAAGGCAATCATTATATATATATCCCTTGATTGATATATCGCCACAAGGGATAGTGCTAAACAACACGCCAAGCACCCCGCCAAGCACATATAGGAACAACGGATTTATACCAAACGCCTCAAAGAAACGGCACCATTTTTTGTAGCCTTTAATATCGATAATCCATATCAACAAACCGAGGAATGTCGCGGCAAGACCGCAAGTGGTCATCACGTATGTGGGCGACCAGATTTTTTTGTTGATAGGCATACCATAATCGAGTAAGAAACCTGAGAATGTGAGGATAGCGCCAATGATAAACAATTTGTTGATGCGCTCGCTGTTATCCTTTGTTCCCATGATAAGCATACCACACCACAACCCTATCAACACATGAGCGATAGAGGGGATAGTGCTCAACAATCCTTCGGGATCAAATTTGAGTTTAACGCCATCGATCGTGTCGGCATACATATGGTCGGCACCAAGCACTTTGTGGTCAACTATTGAGATTATATTTTCATTAGAAAATTCCCAACCACGACCGGCAAGCAACACAATTGCATATAGAGTCAAAACACCGATTATGAAATGAGGCAGATATTTATGACGCAACAATATAGCGACAATAGAAGCAACACCATAACACAATGCCAAGCGCGGCATAACACCGAGAATGCGCAACTCTCCAAACGAGTTCATCGCCTCAAGCACGCTCTTACCATCCTTCAATCCAAAACACAATTTGCTAAACCAAGCAATTGAGATACCAATGGCAAAGATAACGACTGTGCGTTTCAATATCTTCCACAACAATGATGTAGAATACTTAAATTCAAACTTTCTTAATGAAATATAGGTAGAAATACCCATAATAAACATAAAGAACGGAAACACAAGGTCGGTAGGAGTCAATCCGTTCCAACTTGCATGAGCAAGCGGAGCATAAATGTTGCTCCACGACCCCGGATTATTCACAAGGATCATTCCGGCGACAGTGATACCGCGCAAAATGTCCAGTGCGAGAAGTCTTTGTTTCTGTTTTGGCTGTAACTGAGTCATTTACTATTCTTTTATTTTGATTTTGTACAACTATCTACTAAGTATGCTATTGATTTATAAGGGATACCACTATTTGATGTCAAACCGATTTCACAAGTACGGCTATTTGAGTAACCATGAGTAGCTCCCGATTTCTCGATTTGCGGACGCAATTTGCGCAACGCATATTTATTTAACTCAGGCAATGTAAACCCTTTATCGCCGGCAAAACCACAACAACCGATTTCAGTAGGCACAACAACATTGCGAGAACACATGCGCGCCAATGCAATGATTTTATCGGCAAGACCCATACGACGAGATGAACATGTCACATGCACTGCGATAGTCTCATCGGTTGGTGTAAATTCGAGGTTGGGAACAAGGTAGTCATGGATAAACTCGGCGGGTTCATGTAATGTCAACGTCTTGATGTGATCACGCATGCGATGCAAACATGGACTTTGATCACACATCACAGGATATTTGCCACCTTCCGATGCCACGAGCAATGCCGCTTCAAGCTCTGCGGTCTTGCGGTCGGCAATATCGGGCATACCCTTACTTTCCCAAATCATACCGCAACAAAGATTTTTCATTCCGGCGGGGAAAATAACCTCATATCCGGCTTTTTGACAAAGTGACACTATTGTATCAACCAACGGAGCGATTTTAGCACCTTTCTCACGAGTGACACCCATAGTCTGATTTATACAGCTTGGGAAATAAACCACCTTGCGAGGTTGTTGCTCTTGCTGGAATTTGTGCTTATATGAATAATATGCACCGGGAAGAGCCGGAGTCCATAATGGCATACCGATTTTATTTATCGCGCCACCTATTGCGTTAACGGCTTTATCACCCATCACCGCACCGGCTACATTAGCTACCGACAATGCAGGACGAAGCACGCCTTTTATCGCTCTTAAATGGTTGGCGGCAAAATCACCTACTTTGTATCCAAATCCACCCTTGGGCAAGTTGGCTTGACGCAAGTCGTGAATCATCTCGCCGGTGTTAATTCCCATCGGACAAGATGTGCTACACAATCCGTCGCCGGCACAAGTAGCGTCACCAAGTTTCGCAAATTGTTTCACCAAGCGTTTCAATCGTTCGGGGTCTTCACCGGTCTTTCTCAAACGTGATATTTCACGTTGGATGACAGTGCGTTGGCGAGCCGACAATGAGAAGCCACAAGATACACAATTCACCTCACAGAAACCACACTCGATGCAACGGTCAACGTGTTTATTGGTGAGTGGCATCGGCTTCATTCCCTTAACGTAACATTCAGGATCATCATTGAAGATTACACCGGGATTGAGGATATTTTCAGGGTCAAACAATTCTTTGAGACGTTTCATCATCTTCCATGCAGCTTCACCCCACTCTTTCTTAACAAATGGAGCCATGTTGCGACCGGTTCCATGCTCAGCTTTCAACGAGCCGTCATAACGATCCACAACAAGTTTCTCAACCGCAAGCATCAAGTCTTTATATCTTTGAACCTCCTCTTCTTTATCAAAAGATTGAGATATAATGAAGTGATAGTTACCTTCAAGGGCATGACCATAGATGCAAGCATCGGTATAACCACAATCTTGCAACAATTGTTGCAATTCCACTGTCGCATTGGGCAGATCCTCTATGTGGAACGCAACGTCTTCAATAAGCACTGTTGTTCCAAGAGGACGAGTACCACCTACCGAGGGGAATATACCAGAACGTATTTTCCAATACTCTGAATACTCCTCAGGCTTATCAGTGAAATAAGCAGGCTTGTAAAGATTAAACGGTTTAAGGATTTCAAGAATTTCATTGATATTCTTTTGCAATTCCTCAGGAGTGTCAGCCTTAGTTTCGGTGAGAACCGCAGTCAAACCCTCGCCGGTTGTATCATTAACTGCCGACAATGATTTCTTGTCGAGCAACTCGGCACCAAATACCGGGCCTTTTTTCATTGCCACTACCGCCTCACATGCTTCTTTCAAATCGCTGAAATAAAGCATCGCACTTGCCGAGCAAGGATAAAGGTGTGAAGAATTTACTGTAATCTCACTCATAAACGCAAGCGTACCCTCTGACCCAACCATACAGTGAGCGATAATCTCAAATGGGTCATCAAACATTACAAACGGCAACAGGTTTAACCCGGTAACGTTTTTAATGCTGTATTTGTAATTTATGCGCTTTACAAGTTCCTCATCGGCACGAATATCATCACGCAACTTAACGATATTGGCGATAAACTCAGGTTTAGCGAGTTTAAACGCTTCTTGCGATTGTTTGTCGGCAGTGTCAAGGATTGTACCGTCGGCAAACACAAGACGCACCGATTTCATCACCTTGTCACTATTGGCGTGAGTACCACAGTTCATACCCGAAGCATTGTTTATCACAATACCACCCACCATCGCTGAGTTTTTAGATGCGGGGTCGGGAGCAAACATTCTGCCGTAAGGCTTGAGATATTCATTTACGCGCGAGCCAATGATACCCGGTTGCATCGTGATTGTTGAGCCATCGGGAGCGATTGAGTAATCTTCCCAATTTTTTCCTGCGACAATCAAGATTGAATCACTGATGGCTTGTCCTGAAAGGCTCGTACCGGCTGCACGGAATGTCACAGGAAGCTTCAAGTTTGAAGCGATTTTCATTAATTTTGATACTTCAGCCTCATCTTTTGAGCGCACCACAATTTGTGGTATCATGCGATAAAAGCCGGCATCAGTACCCCATGCAAGACAACGCAAGTCGTCGGTATATATGCGGTCGGCAGGTATAAAACCGCTAATTTCTTCAACAAATTTTTGATACAACGGGTTCATAGGTCGTAACTATAATAGTTTAATTATATAAATAATACTTTGCTGATTTGGCTTTGAAAGCCTCAACATCCTTGTTCCAATAGTCGAGGATATCGGCTACCTTGTAATTTTTTGAGAAAAGCAAGCGTATTTGGTCAGAGCCACACACTTTGTCAAACATGTTCCAACGATTGCCCAATGTTCCGTCGCCATTCTCATCAAGAAGACGGTGATCGGGATACATCTCTGCCAATATCTCCATTGCGTGGAATTGAACCATTGTCAACTCACAATCAAGCACATCGGTGACATAAAGTTGAACACCTTGAATATGCTCACCCTTGCCAAAACTGTAGAATGGCTTAATGTGGATCGGACGGAAAGTTATACCCTTAAGATTTAACGCATTGAGACGTTTGCAGAACTCATCGGCATCAATCCAAGACGCACATATCAATTGGAATGGCATTGTGTAACCAACACCGATTGAGATATTATACAACTCACCGATTATACCGGTAGTAGGATAATAAATCGCTGATTGTGGATAGGGTTGGTGAGGTGAAGGAAGAATCCAAGGCATACCGGTCTGGTCAAATGTCATATAACGATGCCATCCCTCCATAGGCACAACTGTCAATTTGGTTTTTACACCACCCTTCAACATGCCGTCGTTAAGCATCAAAGCCAACTCGCCGGGAGTCAAGCCATAAAGATAAGGTATGGGGAATTGGCTTACCAATGAATAGAAACCATCTTCAACCAAGTTACCTTCCACTTTTAAGCCTGAAAGTGGATTGGGACGGTCAAGCACCATAAATTCCTTACCATTCTCGGCACAAGCTTCCATACACAAGCCCATTGTGCTTATATAGGTAAACGAGCGACAACCATTATCTTGAATGTCATAAACAAGCACATCTACATCAGCAAGCATTTCAGCCGATGGTTTCTTGTTTTTGCCATACAATGAATATACCTTCACTCCTGTTTTTTCATCAACGTATGTCGCTACATGATCACCTGCGTGAACATCGCCACGCACGCCATGTTCAGGGCTATAAAGAGCAACAAGCTTAACGCCGGGAGCTTGAGCAAGAATATCGATTGTTGACACAAGGCTGTTATCAACACCACTGGGATTGGTAATCAACCCTACGCGTTTTCCTTTCAACTGCTCAAAGCCACCGTCACGAAGTACTTCAACGCCTGGTTTAACTTGAGCCATAGCCCCCACCATAGTGAGAGCTATCGCAACAAGTGAAAATAATATCTTTTTCATACTATTTAATCTCATTATTTCTTTTCCTCTTTGGCTTCGACTTCTTTTGCGCCATATTTAGGATCAATGTGACGGCGAACCAATGCTGTTACCGCCCATGTTGCAAAGTTACATGCAAGTACCCACCAGAAGAAATTAATGTAAGAGTTGCCCAACATTTCTTCTTTAATAAAACCGGCAGCCATACCGGGAAGCATCATACCAAGAGCCATAAATGCTGTACAGATTGCATAGTGAGAGGTTTTGTATGGACCGTCAGCAAAATACATCATATAAAGCATAAATGCAGTGAAACCAAAACCATAAGCAAACTGTTCTAAGACAATCGCGCTATAAATAAGCATTTGTCCGGCAAAATCGCCATAAGAAGGTTGTACATTTGAAAGAATGATGTAAGCTACACAGTTAAGCGATGTAGCAAGAGCCATTGGCCAAATCCATTTTCTAAGACCACCTCTTGATGCGCAAATACCACCAATGATACCACCAATGGTAAGACCGATAATAGCAAGTGTACCATAAGCAAAACCTACCTCAGTTTGTGTCATTCCCAAACCACCGGCATCACGAGAAGCGAGGAGGAATGGTTGACAAAGTTTCACAACTTGAGCTTCAGGAAGACGATAAAGAAGCATAAACAACATTGCAAGTAATACATGCTTCTTTTGGAAGAAAGTTACAAATGAACCTGAAAATTCTTTAACAATATCACCAACGCTTTTCTTTTTAGCATCACCACCTACTGCTTTATCTGCTGCTGGTGTTGGAAGTATAAATGCGTGATAAATTGAAACAATCGCAAAGAATACAGCACAAATGATTACAGTATATTTCCATCCGAGAGCTACATCTCCGGTTTGAGTTTGGATGATACCTGCAAGAATAACAAGACCACCTTGACCAAACACATTTGCACAACGGTAGAATGTAGAACGGATACCGACAAACATACTTTGTTCCGATGTGTTAAGCGCAATCATATAAAAACCATCTGATGCGATATCATGAGTCGCAGAACAGAATGCAGTGATAAAATAGAAGAAAAGACAAAGCATAAATGCGTTTACAGGAAGACCATTTGCAATTTCTTCTTTATTAGGTAATGGAAGAGTAAATGCAATTGCAGCAAGACCTACTGCTACACAAATCTGCATTGTTACTGTCCACCAACGTTTTGTACGCACAATATCCACAATTGGACCCCAGAAAGGCTTAATTACCCATGGCAAATAAAGCCAACCGGTATAAAGAGTGGCATCAGTCTCTGACATACCCAACTGGGTAAAGAGTACCATGGTCACCATATTGATAAAGATGAATGGAATACCCTGTGCAAAATAGAGCGAAGGAATCCAAGCCCACGGATTGCGTTTAGTTTCTGTTTTCATTATCTAAATTATGATTTTTTATTTGTTAATATAGTTCTTTAATTTCGGCATCAACAAAGTAGTGCAACAATATCTCATTGTATGAGTAACCTTTGGCACCCATTACGGCAGCGCCGATTTGACACAAGCCTACACCATGTCCCCAACCGGCACCTTTGAGTGTGAATGTCGAAGGAAGTCCGGCGGCATTGTTTTCACCTTTCTCTACAACAAAAGCCGAGCTATAGAGGTGAGACGGAGAAAGAGTGCGACGGATTTCAAGCTCTTTACCGATTACAAGAGTTTTCTTGCTACCTACGATTTTGAGTTTATACAATCTTCCGGAAGTACCGCGAGCAACAGGGATAAGATCGAGAATATCGCCATAATCCATACCTGAACGCTCTTTCACCAATTTTGAAATTTCCTCTTGGGTATATTTCACTTCCCAACGGTAAAAATCGGTAGTTTCCTGATCATAATTGTTAAGAACCTGAGAAAGGATTTCGGCATCAGAAGTGTTACAATGAGCCTCAGGACGAGTCAAGATCCACTCACGAGCATTTTCCTCGATTGTCAAATCGGGGAAATCGGTTTCATTTTCTCCATCACGACGAGCGGCAAGATAATTGTAATGAACAGGTTCCCAGCAATTCTCAAATTCCTCATACACGCCACCACAGCATTTAGAGAAACGAGCATCACAGAGATTTTCTCCATCCATCAACACTTGTCCGCGAGTAGCCTCGATAGCCTTAGCTACTTGAGGAGTTGACGCGCGAGTTATACCTTGATAACGTTGACAATGGTCGTCGGCACACACATCAAAATTGATGTGGTCTTCGCGGTCATACCATTTAATCATTTCGCCCTCAGCATTTTCAGCGGCAACATATTTTTCACCCGATGACTCGATGCGTTTGTTTTTATCGATTTGAGCGAGCAACCAGCTACGAGAAATCACAGCATGAGCCTTGAGCAATTCAAGTGACGCGGTCGCACTCATTTCCGATGAAATCACACTAAGCAAATAATCCTCAACACCAAGAATGTTTACAGGGGTGATTTTGCCATGCTCGATAATCAATTTCAAAGCACCTTTGAAGCGTTGATTTTCTTTGCGCTCCCAGTGGAAATTCACACCGATGGTTACATCTTCGAGCCAGAAAGATGCTTCCGACTCGTTTTCGGGTTGAAATAGTAACTCATTGTATTCCTTGCCATTCCATGCAATTGTATTTCCGTCGGTAGTGGCAATTTGATTGCCTGTTGCACCTTCCCCATTAACATGGAAGTTGCCGTCGAGGATAAATTTCACCTCGGCGGCACTCATAATGCCTACCTTAATTTTAGGTTCTTCCATTAAAGAAATTATTTAATCTTGTTTACAATTTCTTCTACAGCCGCGCCATCAAGGCACAACTCGTCGAAAATAGTCTTTACAATCTCGGCATCGAGTTTGTTAAAGTCTTTTTCAAGTGGAGTAATAAATACACCACCCATATCCACTGATGCAGGGCTAAGCAACATCTTGTCATCACCTTCAGTTCCATAGAAAGAAGGACGATGTTTCTTGCGAGGAATCACGACAAGACGTACACCCGCAGGAGTCGCATAGCAAAGAAGATTCATCATAGGTTCTGCCTCACCCTCCGGAACAGGGATTGCATCATAAAGACGAGAGAACAAACGTTGACCGGCCTCAGCGTCTTCGGCATCAATCACAAACACGTTCAATGGAAGGGTGTCACACACAGCAAGCACAGCATCGCCGTCGGTAGCAACAGTCTTTAACTCAGCGTTTTCAACGGCTTCGCTGATAGTAAGGAAGTCACTGTTACCGGCTTGGAAGTGCATGTGGTCAGGCGCAGATGCGCCACATTTAGGACCATTGTAGAAGACTGTATAACCATCGAGATCACGAGCAAGATTCATCATGTCGGCAATGCGACCTTTAATCAATTGATCAACGTGATTAACATCGGGGATAGTCAAGTGACGAGGGAAAATAGGGAATGGGTTGATAAGGATAATATAACCATTGCCCCACTCGATTCCTCGTTGGACCGATGGACGGTTAGCGGCACAAAGGAAGCACTTGCGCTCAGCGAGCGATTTAGCGTCAACCTTAGCAGCTGATGACACAATGCGTGCAGGGTTAAACTGCACTTTTATTTTCATTCCATCGACGTCAAGTTCTTTAACTTTAACGCCTTTGAGTGCTTCAAAATTATCGGCGGCAGTTTGCCACTCAGCAAGCTGCTCACCGATAAATTTATTTACTATTTCTGAATTTACCACGACCGTAGGGAATTATTTATTTTTGTTTAATTCTACACGAGCTTGAAGTTCCCAAGTACGGATACGATCCTTGTAAAGGTTGTTGGCGTTAGTTTTGTTAATATCCAAAGCGTGGTCAGAGTTATCTTCCCAACGACGGCAGTAGTAAACTACGTCATAAACGCGACCGATTTGATAATGACGAGAGAATGCAAGACCAAGTGCATAGTCTTCACCATAACTTGTGTTAGGTACATTGATTTCACGAAGCATTGGAGTATAGAATGCACGAGGAGCACCAAGACCATTGATGCGAAGTGCATTGTTGCGACCGTTTTCAGGAGTCCATTCTTTGTGGTCGATTACACCGGGAGGTATCATTTGCATGTTGATGTCGGTGAGCATATAAGTACCTACTACCATTGAGCAATTTTGTTCGTAGAATGCGCCAA
>JAFQKI010000003.1 GCA_017396945.1 Muribaculaceae bacterium
GACATTTACCCCATCTGTGGCTTTGACAAAACTTGAAATCGACATGCGATCTCCCTCAATCACACGCACCAATCTTATTGAGGTCACTCCTTCTTCTGGTGAGGTGTTTGCCGCCGGAGAAACCCACACTATTGAAATACCTATATCGTCTCTTGGGGATCCCGCCGACCTGATTTTATATCCTATCTCGATTTATAACATCAAATTCAACATCCAGAAATCATCTTCTTATAAAGGGGCTCAAACTATAAAAATTAATGACTTCTATGCCGAATATGAAAACTACGTTTCTTCGGTTGAATCAATCATTGTTGACAAAGACTCTAATGTCTCTGTTTACCCCAACCCCGCTGTAGAGGATTTCGTTATCGTAACAGCCGCGACCACCATTAAAGCGGTAAAAATATATTCTATGGCCGGAACCGAGGTTAAATCTCAAGATTGCGACACTGCATGCGTTGAAATTAATGTCGATAATCTCACAGCAGGCATTTACATCTTGGCAGTAGAGACTCAATACGGCACAACTACATCAAAACTTATTGTAAAATAATTAATTACTAACTAATATGAAACATCTATTATTAACCTTAGCTGCTGCGGCTTGTATATCTCAAGTCCAAGCACAAATTGTAGAGACCTCTACTCCAAAGCCTCTGTTAAAAGGGGTCGAGAGAGAGATGTACTATCCCATTTTGAGCGAAGACGGCACTCGCTTATTGTTCTCCAATGTAGATTTCTCTGGTTTGAGAATGTATGATTACAATGATAATGTAACTGTAACAATCAGCGAAGAAGCTCGCGCCGGTTTTGATGCGGTCTTCACCCCCGATGGACGTGCGGTTTATTTCGTTGCACAACAAAATGTTGACGGGTTGAACATGCGTCAAGTAAAACAATATAATGTTGCGACCGGCAATGTTGTAGCCGTTACTCCTCAAGGGCGCATGGTTGCCCGTCCCGCTGCAACTAATTCAAATGTAGCCACTATGGTTGACGGAAAAATTGTGAGTCGCTTGAACAATAAAGATGTATCGGTGCGCATCGATGGTTCTACTCTATTCATCACCCGCAATGGTGTTGAAAAAGCCTATTCTCCGGTCGAAAGCTATGCCGGTTATCTCTGGGCTTCGGTATCTCCCGACAAAACAAAAGTGCTTTTCTTTGCTGCCGGTAAAGGCGCATTTGTCATCGATCTCCAAGGCAATGTAATTGCGGAGTTAGGCAACTACGAGTCTCCTGTATGGTATGGCAATGATCTGGTTGTTGCCATGAACGCCGATGACAATGGTTATCAATACTGCTCAAGTCAGATTATTATAATGCGTGCCGATGGTTCTGAAATGCAAGAGTTGACTCGCCCCGAGTCCATGGCAATGAACCCAACGGCTTCATTTAGTGCCGGAAAGATTGTTTACAACACAATCGATGGTCGTTTGTATGAAATGAATGTAACTATTAAATAAAAGGGAGGAAACTGTTATGAAAAAGATATTAGCATTGTGTATTGCAGGTATTGCGACTATTTCTGCTTCTGCGGTTGAGCCCAAAGATCTTAAAATTTACATCAACCCTGGTCATGGTGGTTATGATAGTGACGACCGTGTTATTACTATTCATCCGTTTACAAGTGGCGACACTGCGACATTTGCAGAATCTAAATCTAACCTTGGCAAAGGTTTCCGCCTAAGAGAATTGCTTTGGGAAAAAGGCTATAACGTAGTAATGTCTCGCGTAACAAATACAACTGACGATGATTTATACTTAAGCACAATCGTTCGTTTGGCAAACCAATCTGGAGCTGACTTGTTCCTATCTATTCACTCTAACGCAACCGGAACCGCCAATCGCGTTAACTTCCCTATCATCTTCTTCCGTGGATATGATAACGAACCTGAAAACCCCGAATCAAAAGTGTGGGCTACTGAAATTGACAAGCATCTTTTAACTAACAACGCCACCATTTGGACAAGCACCAGTCAAAACGTGCGTGGAGACTGGTCATTCCAACCAAGTTGGGGTACTCAAGGTTATGGTGTATTACGTGGATTGACTATTCCAGGTTCATTGTCTGAAGGTTCTTTCCATGACTACACTCCTGAAACTTACCGTTTGCTATCAAGCCACTTCTATTGGATTGAAGGTTGGAACTTCTACAAAGCTGTTAATGAGCATTATGGCATATCCGGTTTCGATTATGGAGGTATCGCCGGTCGCATAAACGATGAACGTGTATTGCGCGACGCAACCTATAAAATGTTCCAAGAAGACGTATTGGCTCCTATCCATGGCGCAGTTGTCGAGCTTTGGGATGCAACCGGCACAACCAAACTTGAAGAATGTATGACCGATAGTCTTTATAATGGCATGTACTCTTTCCGCAGAGTTACTCCCGGCACATATAAATTGAAATACCATTCATCTACTCACTATGCCGATGAGTGTGAAGTGACTGTTACTGCCGATGAAATTACCTATGCCAATCTAAAGATGAAAAAGGTGCGTAGCACTCCTCCCGCTGTAATAAGCTACTCTCCCATTTGGAGCGAAGGAGGCGAACCTGTACTTTGTAACGAACCTGTTGTTATAAACTTCAATTGGGATATGGACAAAGAAAGTACAGAAGCCGCATTCTCAATCGAGCCTCCTGTTGAAGGGACAATCACTTGGGAAGACCAAAACTATCGTATGGTATTTACTCCAAATGACACCTACGACATCAGCACCAAATACACTGTAAAATTAGCTGCTACAGCTATGCATGGTGGTGGAACAACGATGGAAGCTCCTATTGAATTTAGTTTCTTTACCACCAACCGCAACTTCATGACAATCACCGGTATGTTCCCCAAAGATGGCGAACCTGTACACTACAAGAGCGCAAACATTGAAGTTCGTTTCGACAAAATACCCAACGTAACTCCTATTTTGAGCCAAGTAACCGTTACCGATTCACAAGGCAACGCCGTGCAACTAAACAAGCGTTCTATGAAATATAGTAAAGCCGGTGCAGAATATGGTTACTTCCGCATTCCTTTCACCAAATCTTTGACTATCGGTGAAACCTATACCTTGACTCTATCTGAAGAAATCGCCGACAAAGACGGCATCACTCTCCAAAATGGGCTTACCATAAATTTCACCGCTGTTGATGCCGGCGAAGCCAAAGATGATGCGGCTGTTGAAACAATGGAAGATGCGACACTTTATGTTCAAAACGAACAAGGTTGCACCAATTTGAATACTTCTACCGTTTCTAACGATGCAACAAACAAACTCTTCGACACCAATTGTGTTGATTTTACCTATGAGTTTACTTCTACCGAAGGTGGCGAAGTTTTGTGGAGCCGTACATCTTTTGCTGAGACAGCCATTACTGATGCCGATGCTCTTGGCGTACATGTCTTCGGTGATTTGACTGCCAACGAAGTCTATCTCCAAATGACATCTGAAGACGATGTGAAATATGTTTCTCTCGGTCAAATGACATTCCTTGGCTGGCGCTACCTCGAAGTTCCCATGACCGGAGTCCTTGAAGGTGGCAAAACATACAAACTTTCAGGCATCAAAATGACCCAAACTCCAAGCGATATGAGTCGTACCGGTGCTGTAAAACTCGACAACATCAACCTCATTAAAGATGGTTCCGGCATTGAAAATGTGACTATTGAGAGCCTCACAGTGTACCCCAACCCCGCATCGGAATACATCATTGCAAATGTTGACGGTATTATTGATCATCTTGAACTTGTTGCCCTCAATGGAGCTATTGTTGCAACTGTCAACGGGAACATCATCAACGTTAGCGATGTTGCCGATGGCACCTACTTGTTAAACATCTACACCGAAGGCGTCCGCACCGTTCGCAAAGTAGTTGTTAAACATTAATAGAATCTTTTTCACTCAGACATAGTTATAGAGGGAGTGTGTCGCGATGACACGCTCCCTCTTTATATATTAACACTCTACATTATCGTAACAAACTATCCCTCATTTTGCGAGCACTCCATCAAAAGCCCTATACTTCTATAAATTAAAATTGTAGATTAGAAATTAAAATCGTAACTTTGCGCATCTCATAATTTAACTCATAATAGTCATGAAACAATTAGACCGCATTCTCGCAGAGAAACTATTGAAAATCAGTGCGATTAAACTTCAGCCCGCCAATCCTTTTGTTTGGGCTTCAGGTTGGAACTCCCCTATCTATACCGACAATCGCAAAACATTATCATATCCCGATGTGCGCAGTTTCATTAAAGTGGAACTTTGTCGCATGATTATGGAAAATTTTGAAACCCCCGACGCCATCGCAGGAGTCGCAACCGGTGCTATCGCTCAAGGCGCACTCGTTGCCGACACTATGGGACTTCCATATGTATATGTACGCTCTACCCCTAAAAACCATGGGCTTGAAAACCTCATTGAAGGCAACCTCAAACCAGGGCAAAAAGTCGTTGTAATCGAAGACCTTATTTCAACCGGTGGTAGCAGTTTGAAAGCAGTTGAAGCTATTCGTGCCGCAGGTTGCGAAGTTATCGGTATGGCAGCAATCTTCACCTATGGGTTCCCTGTTGCTGCTGAAGCGTTTAATAAAGCCGGCGTGACTCTATGCACCCTCAGCGACTACAACTCTATGCTTGAAGCTGCCCTTGAAACCGACTACATCAAGGCCGAGGATATTGAAACTCTCAAAGAATGGCGTAAAGACCCTGCCAACTGGGTTCCCAATAGATAATATCCAACAATAGAAGTATATTATGGCAAAATACTCAGGCAAACCGGCTGTTGCTAATCAGCCGGTAGCCGTTCTTTTTGAACGATTCAACGACCTCTCTGTATTTCAAGAGAATTTGAACTCTTTACCCGAAGAGCATCGAAAAAAAATGGGTGACGTGACTTTTGAAAAAGATTCAATCGCAATCACAACCCCTCAAATAGGTCAATTGAAATTTGTGATTGTCGAACGCACCGCTCCGGGATTTATCGCATTTTCAGCCCAAGGTGCACCAATCCCGATGAAAATGCTCATAGAGATGACAGAAGAGGCCTCTGAAACCACAAAAATTGTCACTTCTATCGACATTGAAATCCCGGCAATGCTTCGTCCTCTCATCGGCGGAAAAATGCAAGAAGCTGCCGACAAATTTGGCGAAATGATTGCTCAAATGAGCGCAAAACAATAAGAAAACTAAACTATGGCATCAAAACTTTGGGAAAAAAACGTGACTGTTGACCATGATGTTGAGACCTACACCGTAGGGCGCGACCGTGAGATGGATTTATATCTCGCCCCATTTGACATACTCGGCTCTTTGGCTCATATCACAATGCTTCAATCCATCGGATTACTTAGTCAAGATGAATTAACTAGACTCTCTGACGAGTTGCGTGAGATATATAAAGTTGCCGAAAACGGAGACTTTATTATCGAAGAAGGGATTGAAGACGTTCACTCTCAAGTTGAATTGATGCTTACTCGTCGTCTCGGTGATATCGGCAAGAAAATCCACTCAGGTCGATCTCGCAATGACCAAGTGCTTGTCGATTTGAAACTATTCATTCGTTCCCGCATCGAAGACCTCACTATCGCAGTCTCTCGTTTATTTGATACCCTTATTACTCAAAGCGAACGCTACAAAGACGTAATAATTCCCGGATACACCCATTTACAAGTGGCGATGCCTTCATCATTCGGGCTATGGTTCGGAGCCTATGCAGAATCTCTTGTTGACGATTTGATAGTACTGCAAGCCGCCTACAAAATATCCAACCGCAACCCATTAGGCTCCGCTGCCGGTTATGGATCATCATTCCCACTTAACCGCGAAATGACTACTCGATTACTTGGTTTTGACTCCATGAACTACAACGTGGTTTATGCCCAAATGGGACGCGGCAAGACTGAGCGCATTGTTGCCCAAGCCATCGCCGGAATAGCGGCCACACTATCCAAACTCGCGTTTGATGCTTGTATGTTCAACTCTCAAAACTTCGGGTTTATCAAACTCCCCGACGAGTTCACTACCGGCTCTTCGATAATGCCTCACAAGAAAAATCCCGATGTATTTGAATTGACTCGCGCCAAATGCAATAAACTACAAGCCCTTCCTTATGAAATAACCCTCATCACCAACAATCTTCCTTCAGGTTATTTCCGCGACCTTCAATTGATCAAAGAAAATTTTCTCCCCGCTTTTGACTCTGCTATATCAATAATTGACATGGTCAATGTTATGCTTTCTCAAGTTAAGGTCAACGAGCAAGTTGCCACCGATCCACGATATGAATTGATGTATTCTGTTGAGGAGGTCAACCGCCGTGTGTTAGAAGGCACTCCATTCCGTGACGCATACAAGCAAGTAGGTCTTGCCATCGAAGCAGGAGAGTTCTCTCCGTCAACGTCTCTCAATCACACCCACGAAGGCTCAATTGGGAACTTGTGCAACGACCACATCAAAGCATTGTTTGAGCAAACATTGTCTCATTTTGACTTTGATACCTATCACCGAGCTTACAAAAACCTGCTCAAACGCTAATGAGAAATCACATCAGAAACATAATCGCTCTTGCCTTTACTCTGATATCCTTTACAGCTTGCGAGTCGGTCAACAATGAACGCATACCTCCTTATGCCGTAAATCTCCAACTCGACAACCAAGGACTATGGGACACCTACGGCGTACATGGTTATGGACAATACCGCTATTTCATAAAAGAGGAGAAAATCCCCTCTAACTACTCATTTACCGCCCTCTCCATGACCGGTTTTGGCGGTATTCTTCTCATCTCCGGATATGAAAACGGCGACTATAACATGCCTCTTGCTTATGACTTAGCTTGTCCGGTCGAAGCTCGACAAAACACAAGAATATCAATCGACAAAAGCAATTTTCAAGCCTATTGCCCTAAATGCGGTTCGCGATTTGATGTATGTGAAGGTGCCGGTCGTCCGGTATATGGGAAAGCTCTTGAACTGAACTATGGCATGAAGAAATATCACGTATTTCCATCTTCATTAGGCGGATATACCATTGTCCGATAACAAAAATCACCTTGAGATTTGCACAATCAGAAACTTCTCATTATCTTTGCACTGCTTTTCCATCATAACACTTGTTATGAGTTGAGATAAAGATGCTCGAATGGTGGAATGGTAGACACGAAGGACTTAAAATCCTTTGGCCATTGCGGCTGTGCGGGTTCAAGTCCCGCTTCGAGTACTGAAAAGGTCATTAGTTTAATACTAATGACCTTTTTCTTTACTATATCTACCATAATTATTTCTCGCTTTTCATTGTCTATACCACTAATTGTTGTATCTTTGTGGTTATATAGGAATTACTCTAATTAATTAATAATGAAAAAAGAGAGAATACTCGTTACCGGAGGTACCGGATATATTGGTTCGCACACCGTTGTCGAGCTACAAAACGCAGGATATCAAGTTGTGATAATCGACAACTTGTCCAACAGCAATCGTGATGTGCTTAACGGAATAGAGCGCATAACAGGTTGTCGCCCCGACTTTGTCGAAGCCGACTGCACCGACATGAATGCCGTGACTGCCCTATTCGACAATTATCCCGACATCGCTGGCATCATAAATTTCGCGGCAAGCAAAGCCGTCGGTGAGTCAATAGAAAAACCTTTGCTTTACTACCGCAACAACCTCAACACATTAATCAACCTACTTGAGTTAATGGGCAATCGTGGTGTAAAAGGCATCGTCTTCTCATCATCATGCACAGTCTATGGCGAACCCGATACCAACCCCGTTACCGAAGCCGCCCCCATCAAAACCGCAACCTCGCCATATGGCAATACAAAACAAATATGCGAGGAAATTATACACGACACTATTAACTCAGGTGCTCCATTTAAAAGCATCATACTTCGTTACTTCAACCCGGTGGGAGCACACCCATCTGCCGAGATTGGAGAATTGCCCAATGGCGTACCTCAAAACCTCATCCCTTATCTCACTCAAACAGCAATAGGCATACGCAAAGAGTTGAGCGTATTTGGTGATGATTATGACACCCCCGATGGCTCTTGCATCAGAGACTTCATCAACGTTGTGGATCTTGCCAAAGCCCATGTTATCGCTATTGAGCGCATGCTTCAAAACCAAAGCGAAGCTGCTGTTGAGACATTCAACCTCGGCACAGGCATAGGATTATCTGTAAAAGAACTAATCGCTGCTTTTGAACGTGCCACAGGTGTAAAAGTTCCTCATAAAATTGTAGGGCGACGTCCCGGTGACATTGAGAAAGTATGGGCTGAACCATCTTATGCCAACAACGTACTCGGTTGGCGAGCCGAAGCAACTATCGATGACACTATGCGCTCGGCATGGGCTTGGCAATGCCGTTTGCGCGAGCGTGGTATTATGTAACACCTAAACAATGAGCAGTTTCTCAAAAAAATACGTTATCATCGTAGCATTGTGTCTTGTTTCTGCGCTTTGCGCCTCGGCAATGACTCTCGAAGAAGCCAAGGCGGCATATCTCGCCGGAGACTATGCTTCTGCGCTCCCCACCTTTCAAGAGCAACTGAAACGCCGCCCCAAAGATGCTCGTCTTAACCATTGGACCGGAGTGTGTTTATATCAAACCGGCAACATCGATGCAGCCATTCCGTTATTGGAATTTGCCCACTCCAAAGGCGTTGTCGAATCGCCTCGCTTTCTTGCTGAAATAACATTCAACAACTATCAAATCGAAGAGGCACAAGAATATGCCGACGACTATCGCACAGCCCTCGACAAAGCCAATGCCACAATGAGCGACGAAGCCGAAATCACGATAGACCGCATCGACCGCGCCTACAACATGCTCGACCGTGTGGAAAAAATCGTCATAATCGACAGTTTGACCATTGACAAAATCTCTTTTTTGAGTGCCTACCGACTATCACCCGAAAGTGGCATTCTATCCACAGATGCCAGTTGCTCAACAGCCATCTACACTACCGAAAACTCCCAACTCAAACTATGGGCTGACGTCGATTCTTCAGGCTGTAGCACAATCGTTGAAGCTACCGCTTTGATTGGTGGCACATGGGATACTCCTCATCGCATCGAAGAGTTAAGCGAAAGCGGAAACGCTTGTTATCCATTCCTTATGCCCGATGGTACCACACTATATTTCGCATCTGATGGAGACCAATCTATCGGTGGTTACGACATTTTTGTAACCAACCGAGGTGAAGATGGATTTCTCGAACCGCAAAACATCGGGATGCCCTATAACTCTCCTTTCAATGATTATATGCTCGCCATTGATGAGTTGACCGGCATAGGCTGGTGGGCTACCGACCGCAACAGCCCCGATGGCATGGTCACCATATACAAGTTTATTCCTAACGACATGCGCGTCAACTACCCATCTGACGAGCCCAATCTCATTGACTATGCACGCATCGCGAGCTACAAAGCCACTTGGACCGACGGAGCTGATTATAGCAACCTATTGCGACAAATTGACAACATTGGTCAACGCAAATCGTCAACAGCAACGATGTTCCGTCTATCTATGCCGAGCGGTAAAATCTACACAACACTCGACGACTTTATCAACGAGGAAGCTCGCGAACGCATGAGCGATTACCTTGATGCACAAAATCGTTTCAACAACGACACCGTCACCCTTCAAGAGTTGCGCCGACAATATGCCTCAGGCAACACGTCGGTTTCTAATGAGATACTCAGTCTTGAACGGCAACAACTCGACGCTCGCCGAGAGTTGCAACGCATCTTAAACGACGTGATACGTCTTGAACAAATGTAATTATTAACCCTTAACAATACATTACTATGAGTTTTGAATTAACATTGGCATTACTTATCGGTGGAGCGTTCATCCTCCTCTGTATTTTCTTCTATTATGTGCCATTCTTCCTTTGGATCTCGGCACGAGTAAGCGGCGTGCACATCTCTCTTATTCAATTGGTATTGATGCGTATCCGCCAAGTTCCCGCAACAGTTATAGTCAAAGCGATGATTGAGGCACATAAAGCAGGATTGCAAGATGTGAAACGCGACGACCTCGAAGCTCACTACCTTGCCGGCGGTAATGTTGAGGCTGTCGTTCACGCTCTTGTATCGGCCTCAAAAGCCAATATCGAACTCGGTTTTAAAATGGCTACCGCTATCGACCTCGCCGGTCGTGACGTGTTCCAAGCTGTTCAAATGTCGGTAAACCCCAAAGTGATTGACACCCCTCCGGTTACTGCTGTTGCCAAGGATGGTATTCAACTTATCGCTAAAGCCCGTGTAACCGTGCGCGCCAATATCCGTCAACTTGTCGGTGGTGCAGGCGAAGACACAGTGTTGGCTCGTGTTGGCGAAGGCATCGTGTCATCAATTGGTTCATCTGTCAGCCACAAAGAAGTATTGGAAAACCCTGATACTATCTCTAAACTTGTATTGAAAAAAGGTCTTGATTCCGGCACCGCATTTGAAATTCTATCTATCGACATCGCCGACATCGACATAGGTAAAAACATCGGTGCAGCCCTTCAAATCGACCAAGCACAAGCCGACAAAAACATCGCACAAGCCAAGGCCGAAGAACGTCGTGCAATGGCGATCGCTCTCGAACAAGAAATGAAAGCTAAAGCCCAAGAAGCTCGTGCCAAAGTTATTGAAGCCGAAGCAGAATTGCCTCGAGCAATGGCCGAAGCGTTCATCAACGGCAATCTCGGCATCATGGACTACTACAAAATGAAAAATATGGAAGCCGACACCACTATGCGCGAGTCTATCGCTCGTCCCGGTGCAACGGCTGCAACTCCTAAAAAATAACAGTTTGAAATGACATCGTTTTTTATCGCTCTCGGCATTCTCTTAGGCGGATATTTCATCTACGGAGTCGTTGTCGAAAAAATCTTCGGCATAGACCCGAAGCGACAAACGCCCGCCTATACCCATCGTGACAACGTTGATTTTGTCCCGATGGCAACATGGAAAGTGTTTCTCATTCAATTCCTCAATATCGCAGGATTGGGACCTATCTTTGGTGCCATAATGGGTATCATGTTTGGTCCGGCGGCATTCATTTGGATTACGTTAGGGACTTTGTTTGCCGGAGCGGTACACGACTTCATTTCAGGAGCAATCTCCATCAGAGCCAACGGTGCGTCTTTGCCCGAAATCGTCGGGAACGAATTAGGCACAAACATCAAACAAGTGATGAGAGTTTTCTCATTAGTATTGATGGTTCTTGTCGGCGCAGTATTTGTAAGCCAACCTGCCGACCTCATTGCCGGCATGACACCCGACTATCTCGACCGCACGTTTTGGGTTGTAGTAATTTTTGTTTACTACATGCTTGCGACAATGCTACCTATCGACAAACTTATTGGTAATCTTTACCCCATCTTCGGATTTGCCTTATTGTTTATGGCAATGGGCATTTTTGTGGTATTGGTATTTGGAGATTTCACAATTGCCGATGGTTTCAGCAAAGGACTGAGCAGTCGTCACCCCAACGACCTCCCGATATTCCCAATGATGTTTGTTTCCATTGCCTGTGGAGCGATTTCCGGTTTTCATGCCACACAATCGCCATTAATGGCTCGATGCCTTAAAAACGAGAAGTTGGCTCGACCTGTATTCTATGGCGCAATGGTTGCAGAGGGCATTGTGGCTCTCATTTGGGCTGCCGCGGCAATAGCATTTACAGGTGGATATGACCAACTCGCCGACTATATGGCTGCACATGGTGGCAATGCCGGAGCATTGGTCAACGACCTTTCTATCGGTTGGCTCGGCACTTTTGGTGGCATTCTTGCTCTGCTCGGCGTTGTTGCCGCGCCCATCACTTCGGGCGACACAGCCCTACGCAGCGCCCGACTCATCGCCGCCGATTTCTTGCATTACGATCAATCCAAAACCGCTAAACGCCTCATCATCTCTATCCCAATCTTTGTGGCTACATTCCTCATCATGATGATGGATTTTGATGTATTGTGGAGATACTTCGCTTGGTGCAACCAGACTCTCGCCGTCTTCACCCTATGGGCTGCAACAGTATATCTCGCCCGCAAAAACAAGATATATGTAATCACACTTATTCCTGCCATGTTTATGACTGCCGTGAGTGCGTCCTACATCTTATTTGAAGCGCGTCCCAAAGGTTTTGGACTACCCTACGACATTGCAGTTGGTGTCGGTGTAGCATTGGCAATACTACTCTGCATTTTGTTTTTCAATTATAAGAAACGCATCTCATCGGGCAAACTGCGTAGAGACTTTGACTATTGATGAACTTCATTGAAATCATAGGAGATAGCACGCTTTATAATTTCCACTCGCACACTCAATTTTGCGATGGGCGCGCCTCTATGGAACTTTTTGCGCGCGAAGCCGTGGCGCAAGGATTCTCACACTATGGTTTCTCCCCACACTCTCCTATCCCCATTAACTCGCCGTGTAACATGTTGCAAACTGATGTTCCGCTATATCTTGCAGAAGCCGAGCGCATCAAAAACGAGTATGGCGACCATCTCACATTCTTTACCTCAATGGAGATAGACTATCTTGGCGATGATTGGGGACCCTCCCACCCCTATTTTTCATCGTTACCACTCGACTATCGCATCGGCTCGGTCCATTTCATTCCCTCTCAAGAGGGGGAATACATCGATGTCGATGGCCGTTTCAACAACTTCAAGATGAAAATGGAGCGATACTTCCACAACGACATTCGTTATGTTGTTGAGACGTTTTATCGGCAATCAAGCCGGATGCTACAAGCCGGTGGAGTTGACATCATCGGACATTTTGACAAAATAGGGCACAACGCCGGGCATTATCACGAAGGCATCGAAGATGAGCAGTGGTATCAACAGTTAGTCAACAACCTCATCGACCTGATAATCTCAACCGGGGTAACAGTCGAGATCAACACCAAAGCCCGCGAAGATCACAATCGTTTCTTCCCCGGCACACGTTATTGGAACCGACTCAAAAACGCCGGAGTCCCCATTATTGTCAACTCCGACGCCCACTACCCCGACCTCATCAACGCTTCTCGCCTCGAAACCATCACCCTCTTTCACAACCTCTGACCACCACATCACCTTCCTCCGAGTTGGCTTTGCCAACTCTCATCCCCCCTATCCAACCTTCGCTCTAACGGAGCGAAGTGAACGGTCATAAAAGTATATTCATCTGACACGTTGCGATATTCGCTATTTGGCGCAGGTCTTTTTGGTTTTGACCTGCGCTCTTTACGCGAATATCGTTTCTTTTTAGCTCAAGCGGGATGGCATCTCCAAGGTTGAACTATCGGGCGAGGCGCAAGCCGCGGCCGTAGGAGTAGGGGACGTAGTAGTCGCGATAAGACACGCGACAGTACCTCGCTCTGTAGTCCCAGCCACCCCCACGCAAAACGCGGTCAGAACTATTACGGGGACTGTTGTAATCGTCACACCATTTGCTCGCCGTCCATTCCCAAACGTTGCCGCTCATGTCATACAACCCGAGCTCATTGGGACTCTTCCCTCCAACTGCGTGTGTTCTATCTCCCGAATTGCCGACATACCACGCGACTGAGCCGACATTGTCGCTTCCGCTATATTTATAGCCGCGACTGCGATTGCCTCCGCGCGCGGCATATTCCCATTCCGCCTCAGTAGGCAAGCGGAAACCATATTTGTTATTGGTCAACTCATTGAGTTTATTGATAAACTCTTGGCAGTCGTACCATGAAACCTTCTCCACCGGAAGGTTATCGCCCTTCCAACTTGAGGGGTTGCTTCCCATCACGGCGCTCCACAACTTTTGGGTCACCTCATATTTGCACAGATAAAATCCGCCTACAGTCTCTGCGTGCGCAGGTTTCTCATCATTATACGCATCACTTCCCTGCTCTGAGGTCGCGCCCATGGTGTAGGTGCCTCCAGCCACCCATACCATATTGCCAAGCAACTCGTCTATCACCGCTCGCTGCGATGAACTCGCGTGTGAAGAGTAATTCCCCGACACCGTGGTCGTGGTCGATTGAGTATTGTCTATCGCTTCGGGGTGATTTGACTCGGATGCTTCATCAGTCTGATTTTGTGGTATCTGTATCTCTTCAACAATCTCGACGACCGCCGGCTCGACAGACGGAACCGCAGGAACAGGCGAAACAACAGGCTCCTCGGAAACCAGGACGCTGTCATTTTTTTGAACTGTGTCCGCCGAAGTTGAACTAATGTCATCTGAGCTACCGCCAATTATGTCGCCACTCATAAATAACCACGTCAATAACCCGGCTAAAATAAATACGCCTATCAACGACCCGACAAGCATCATCCAACGGCGACGGCGTCGCTCTCGCTCTCTCGCCTCCTCTACCGAAATGGCACCTCCGGGTTTGGGAGCAGGCTGAGGACTGGGGGCAGGGGTTGGAGGAGTTACTCCACCACCACCGCCACCATTGAGAATGGCGCGAAACTCTGCTATAGATTGGGGACGATTGGTATATTTAACCTCCATTGCAGACTTTATAGCGTCTTTTACTTCAGTGGATGCGTTAAAATCGGGCAATCCATCAATCAATATCTCATTGGGATCGGGTGGCGTAATTCCGGTTATCAATTTATACAATGTTGCTCCTACGGCATAGATATCAGAATGTTTACCTATCAATTCTCGCTTACCACTCATCTGCTCAAGGGGAGCATAGCCCGGAGTCCCTGCAAGTCCGGTGGACAGCGACAGCGACTTACCGTTATCATCAGCCACTCGCTTACTCGCGCCAAAGTCAATCAACACCACCGAGTTGTTGTCATCGACCATCACATTGCTCGGCTTGATATCCAAGTGCAAGATACCAACATTATGTACCGCCTCAAGCGCAGCCAATACCTGATTGATATATTGCACCGAGCGTTTCTCGTTAAGCTCTCCGTAGTGTTGCATATCATCAAGCGACTTGCCGCGCACAAAGTCCATGACATAATAGGCGGTGCCGTTCTCCTCAAACTCATCGCGCACTTTCACCACATTGGGGTGGTTAATCTTGCGCAAACGCGCCGCCTCGTTGCGAAATTTCTCTTTCTGCTTGCGAAACAGCTGACGGTTCTCAGCCACCGAGATTGACACTTGGCGATTGTCACTATCGCGTTTGCAAATCCCGGAGATAAACAACTCCTTAATCGCCACATGCGCTCCAAACTCCTCATCCTCCGCCTCATAAGTATTTCCAAAACCTCCCGATGAGAGAAATCGCAATATCTTGTAGCGATTGTTCAATATAGTGCCATCCTGTAAATGTTGTTCTTTTTCTGATTCCGCCATAGTGATTTTAGTATTAGTAGATTATTCTTTTTTGTAATTAATTCTACAAATATACTAAGAACTTGCGTAAAAATGGCAGAATGGGGGCAAAATATGATAAGTGGTTGGTACTTATACCATTTTTGTGTTACCCCGCCATATTTCTAATTTCGGCAGAAATAGCCGTATATGGTGGGTATTAGAGAAAGAATTGCTACCTATCCGTTGCCTTTTTATAGAAGGGAA
>JAFQKI010000004.1 GCA_017396945.1 Muribaculaceae bacterium
AGAAAAGAGTTATTTGAAAAGCATGAGGAATATAGTGTAATAAAACAAGTTAGCAATTTCTTATTCATTGCCCATTCTCATGCAAGTTCTTCTTAATGGTTTGATACTCAAAGAATCTTAATCAAACTTCATCAAATATACACAATTCACACTATATATAATAACCTTTTTACCTAATCTTTTACAACACAAACCTATTTTTACCCCTATTTTCCAAATTTATCACCCCACACCCACTGCCTCTGCCGTCGCGCCATATGTCTGCAATAATTGTCGGAGTTGCTTTAGCTCTTGTCTATGAGAGGTTGTTCCATAGAAAAACCAACCCATATTCACAGATTAAGAAAAAAGCTAAAATGTTTGGAGATAGGAAAATAAATTCGTACCTTTGCAGTCCGATTATGTCCAAATTAATACAAAGACACGGGTTTTGATGACGCTTCTGGCCGAGCGTCAGCTTGACTACGGTCAATTTTATTTAACTATTAATCAAACATTTAAACGTGGATACTTTAAGCTACAAAACCGTATCACCCAATGCTCAAAGCGTAGATCGCGAGTGGGTAGTTATCGATGCTACCGACCAAGTTCTCGGTCGCCTTTGCGCTAAAGTTGCGAAACTTCTTCGTGGCAAATACAAACCATCATTCTCTCCAAACGTAGAATGTGGTGACAATGTAATCATCATCAACGCTGAGAAAGTTGTTCTCACCGGCAAAAAGATGACTGATCGTACTTACCTCCGTTACACCGGCTATCCCGGCGGTCAACGCGAAGCTACTCCCGAAATTCTTATCAAAAAGTCTTTCAACAAACACATCAAACCCGGATACCACCCATTGTATCTCCAAGTGATGAAAGGTATGCTTCCTAAAAACCGTCTCGGTCGTCAACTCATTGGCAACTTGCACGTGTACAATGGTCCTAACCACCCCCACGAAGCTCAAAATCCTAAAGTAATTGACATCAACAAATTGAAATAATTGAAGTATGGAAACAGTTAATGCAGTAGGCCGTCGTAAGGCCGCCATCGCTCGTGTATATGTAAAAGAAGGCAATGGCACTATCACCATCAACAAGCGCCCTATTGAGGTATATTTCCCCTCTTCTATACTTCAATACATCGTTAAACAACCTCTCGCTACTCTTGATGTAACTGAAAAATATGACATCAACGTTAATCTCGATGGCGGTGGTTATAAAGGTCAAGCCGAAGCGTTGCGTCTTGCTATCGCTCGTGCGCTTGTTAAAATCAACCCAGAAGACAAACCCGCTTTGCGTGCTGAAGGCTTCATGACTCGCGACCCACGTTCTGTAGAGCGTAAGAAACCAGGTCAACCCAAAGCTCGTAAACGCTTCCAATTCTCAAAACGTTAATATGCTTGTGGCTTAATTGCTACATTTATATAAACAAGTGTTTAGTATCTAAATCCCGCCGATGGACACGTTCCCTACCCCGGGATTGTAATTAAAAACAGAACGTAAACAAATTTAAAACAAAAAATGTCAACACCATCTTTTGAACAATTATTAGAAGCAGGTTGCCATTTCGGTCACCTTAAAAGAAAATGGAACCCTGCTATGGCGCCCTATATCTTCATGGAGCGCAACGGTATCCACATTATTGACTTATACAAAACTCAAGCTAAAGTAGAAGAAGCTGCAGCCGCTCTTAAGAGCATCGCTAAAGCCGGCAAAAAAGTACTTTTCGTTGCGACCAAAAAGCAAGCTAAACAAGTTATCGCCGACAAAGCTACTTCAGTTAATATGCCATTCGTTATCGAACGTTGGCCCGGTGGTATGCTCACCAACTTCGCAACTATCCGCAAAGCTGTGAAGAAGATGACTGCTATCGACAAAATGACTAAAGACGGCACTTTTGACAACCTTTCTAAACGTGAAAAGTTGCAAATCACTCGTCAACGCGCTAAACTCGAAAAAACACTCGGCTCAATCGCCGACCTCAATCGTCTCCCTTCTGCGCTTTTCGTAGTTGACGTATTGAAAGAGCACATCGCAGTTGCCGAAGCTAACCGTCTCGGTATCCCCGTATTTGCTATGGTTGATACCAACTCTGATCCTTCAAACGTGGATTTCGTAATCCCCGCTAACGACGACGCATCTAAATCTATCGAAATCATCCTCGATACCGTATGCGCCGCTATGGCTGAAGGTCTCGAAGAACGCAAAGCTGAAAAAGTTGACACTGTTGCCGCCGGCGAAGGTGAAGCAGCTCCCAAGCGTGAACGCCGTCGCGTTTCTCGCAAAGCTGAAGAAGCTGAAGCTCCCGCAGCCGAAGCTACTGAAGAAGCGTAATCTTCGACTTAACTTAATTAATTTATTAACCGCAAAAAATCTATTTAAGATATGGCAGTTACAATGGCAGACATCACCAAACTTCGCAACTTGACAAGCGCAGGTTTGATGGATTGCAAAAAAGCCCTTGCTGAAACCGATGGCGACATCGAAAAAGCTGTTGAAATCCTTCGCAAAAAAGGTCAAGCAGTCGCAGCTAAACGTGAAGACCGTGAAGCTTCTGAAGGTTGCGTACTCGCTAAATGCGACGGAGATTTCGCTGCTGTCGTTGCTCTCAAGTGCGAAACCGACTTCGTTGGTAAAAACGAAGGTTTCGTTAACCTCACCAAGTCTATCCTTGACGCAGCTATGGCGGCTAAGGCTAAATCACTCGACGAAGTGAAAGCACTTGAAATCAACGGTCAATCTATCGCTGACCTCATCGTTGAACAAACCGGTAAAACAGGTGAAAAAATCGAGCTCGGCGCATACGAATATGTTGAAGCACCCGCTACTGTTGCTTACAACCACTTCGGTAACAAACTCGCTACCCTCGTGGCATTCAGCAAAGCCGGTCTTGACCAACAAGTTTATAAAAACGTAGCTATGCAAGTTGCTGCAATGAACCCCATCGCAGTTGACGAATGCGACGTTCCTGAAGAAACTAAGGAAAAAGAAATCGCTGTAGCTATCGAAAAAACTAAAGCTGAACAAATTCAAAAAGCAGTTGACGCAGCTTTGAAAAAAGCCGGCATCAACCCTGCTCACGTTGACAGCGAAGACCACATGGAAAGCAACAAGGCTAAAGGTTGGATTACCGAAGAAGATGTTGCTAAAGCTAAAGAAATCATCGCTACCGTTTCAGCCGAAAAAGCTGCAAACCTCCCCGAAGCTATGATCCAAAACATCGCGAAGGGTCGTCTTGGCAAATTCTTGAAAGAAGTTTGCTTGTTGAACCAAGATGACGTTACCAGCGAAGACAAAAAATCAGTAAGAGAAACTTTGAAATCAGTTGACGCTGAGTTGACAGTTCTCTCATTCAAGCGCATCAACTTGAACGCTGAATAATCTCGCAGTCATAACATCGCAACATAGAGAGAGCCGATAGCATCACGCAATCGGCTCTCTCACTTTTTATTCCAAAACAATCCTACGCCTTGTTTTTGCACATCTTTTTGCGTTATTTTGGCTGAATTGTAGTAACTTTGTAGATTGAAAGTCAAACCAAACTATTGAACTATGCCGGTTAAAGTCCCTGCGTCACTTCCCGCCGTGGAAGCGTTGAGAGAAGAAAACATATTTGTTATCGATGAGCAACGTGCCTCATCTCAAGACATACGTCCATTGCGCATCGCGATACTCAATCTCATGCCCTTAAAGATCATGACTGAGACCGACCTATTGCGACTCATTTCCAACACTCCGCTACAAGTGGAGTTGGATCTCATTGATACCGATAGCCATGTTTCAAAAAACACTCCTCGTGAACATATCGAAGCGTTTTACAAGACTTTTGAAGAGGTAAAACACAACAACTACGACGGATTGATTATCACCGGCGCACCGGTTGAAAAAGTAGATTTTGAAACCGTTGACTATTGGGAAGAGTTAACACGCATTTTTGATTGGGCAAAAACTCATGTCACCTCAACACTATATATCTGTTGGGCAGCACTCGCCGGGTTATATCACCACTATGGGATACCCAAATATGTGCTTGACCATAAAATCTCAGGCGTATTCAAACACCGCATCGATGATGAGTTAAACCCTATTTTTCGCGGATTTGACGATGTCTTCTATGTGCCTCACAGCCGATTTAGCGAAGTACGTAGAGAAGATATAGAAAAAGCACCCGACTTGAAAATTATTGCCGAAAGCGATGAAAGCGGCATCTACATGGTAATGGCACGAGGTGGTCGCGAGTTTTTCATCACAGGACACTCAGAATACTCACCTGGCACACTTGACTTTGAATATCGTCGCGATCTTGAAAAAGGGATGAACCCGGCAATCCCGGCCAACTATTACCTTGACGACAACCCAGACAACCAACCTATAGTACGTTGGCGTTCACATGCCAATTTATTGTTCTCTAATTGGTTGAACTATTTTGTCTATCAAGCTACGCCCTACGACATCCGCGACATCAAATAGCATCTCGCCACTCCGATAATGAAGAAAATATCAGGACGCTTGCCATCTTTTTTCATTGCGATCATTCCTATTGTCGCATTGCTTATCACTATAATTTCGGTAATCATCGCTGATGGCGCCGAAACCGCTCAGGCTATCAGTCATTTTATATTACTCGGAGCTGCAATTTTCACCTCTGCATTAGGGATAACGATTTATCGTTGTCCGCTCAAAAACTTGCTTGCCGGGATAACTGAGAGCGCACGACAAATTTTGCCGGCTGTGCCGATACTTGTTCTCATCGCCACAGTATCATCTACCTGGATGTTAAGCGGAGTTGTCCCGACCCTGATAGATTATGGACTCGCAATACTCGACCCTCAATGGTTTCTATTTATAACCTGTGCGGTGTGCTCAGCGATATCAGTACTCAGCGGTAGCTCCTGGACAACGATAGCAACCATTGGAGTAGCATTTATGGGCATCGGCAAAGTCATGGGATATGATGTAGGGTGGATCGCCGGTGCGGTTATATCAGGCTCATACTTTGGTGATAAAATCTCCCCACTTTCCGACACTACCGTTCTCGCATCTTCTTCCTGTGGGGTAAACCTGTTTAAGCACATCAAATATATGATGTTGACAACCACTCCGGCAATGCTAATCGCATTGGCGATATATGCGTGTGTAGGATTACTATGCCCTACTGCCGAAATGGTTCAATCCTCATCAATGATAACATCGCTCAACACGTCATTTAATATCACGCCATTAACCCTACTCATTCCGGCAGTAACAATATTAATGATTATCTTGCGCATCAAAACGATTGTGACTCTCGCGGTCAGCTCGACACTCGGTCTTGCCGGTATATTTCTATTACAGCCACAAGTCGTGGAGGCTCTCGGCGAGGATGAATGGAGATTAGGAATACAAGTATTGTTAACCGACACCCAACTATCAACCGGCGACAACCTGCTTGATTCTCTTGTTTCAACCGGAGGTGTTGAAGGAATGCTCCCTACAATATATCTTGTGCTGTGCGCTATGCTATTTGGAGGGACAATGATAGGCACAGGAATGCTCGCATCTATCACGTCCACATTCACGCGTCGTTTGCGCTCAACACGTAGCACCGTCAGCGCAACAGTTGGTAGCGGTCTGCTTTTAAACTCATGCACCGGCGACCAGTATCTATCGATTATACTCGGCGGAAATCTTTATCGCAATATCTACTTGCGCAATGGTTTAGAGCCACGCTTGCTCAGTCGTTCTTTGGAAGACTCGATTTCTGTAACTTCGGTACTAATTCCCTGGAACTCTTGCGGAGTCACACAAGCCACAGTACTTGGTGTCGCCACTCTCACCTATCTCCCTTACTGCATTTTCAACATTGCCAGCCCCCTAATGTCACTCCTTATAGCCTACACCGGCTGGCGCATAATAGTCAACAAAAAATAAAGCCTATCAGCCCGATTGGCTGACAGACTCGCCATGATTAAATGCTTAAATATCGCATTAATGTTTCGACACCTGGATTTTTTGCGATGATTACACCCGATGGGTCAATCAATACTGTTTCAAATCCGTTTTCAAGATGAAAATCCCTTTTTATTGTTGAGGCAACTTCACCTTGAACGTTAAATTGCGCCGCTGTGTCTAAGTTGTCACGTTTCACAATCTCATTAAATAACCCTTTTGATTTATCAAAGTTGATTGCAATGTGACTCATCCGATCGTTGCTTGCATTATGCTTAACAAATGTCGTGTATTCGTTGCACGCCACTCTTGAATTGGCATCGGTCGATGACCAAAAAGTAAGCAATAGATATTTCCCTCTCATCTCAGACAATGCAAATGTTTCGTTTCCATTATCTAAAACCAACATCGGTGCGACAGACTGAGATGCCGCTTTATCGGCGACAGATTCATTGTAAGCCGAAGAGGTTAACAACATAACGGCGAAGAGCGCAAGAATAGTGAATGCTTTCTTCATTACGTTCGATTAAGTTATACAAAATAGCCGGGAGAAAGTCTTCTCAGACTTGTTTTTAATGTCACCCAACCGCCGATTTTCGGCAAAAAATGTCATCGCCATGACACTGCCATTTTTTGAATAGCGGTGCAAAGTTAGTGAAAAATATCGACACTACAAAATTATCCCACTATCAATCACCATTTTAGCAATTCTTGAGATTCTATAACACTACATACGTTCCGGCATTACGAGATCTGTTTAACAACTTTTCGATAAAATTGGTTGTTTCTTTTGCCATAAGTTTTTACTTTTACACATTAATTCACTCAAGACGATGAAAGTAGTCAAAGAACATATCTATAAGCAATTTTCTGAGAAATCAAATACTAATAACTAAAATATATAGTAATTATGAAAAAAACAATTTTGTTTTTTGCAACTATGTTGTTGCTTGTTTCAGGTTATGCCGTAGCACAATTGTCAATCACAAAGGTTGACAAAGTAAATCCCAACGATGAGATATTTATGGATATGGCACTAACCGCAGCCAAAACAAGCGTAAGCGAGGGTGGTTTACCTTGTGGTGCGGTAGTGATTTTGAATGGAGCGTTACGCAGTGCCGGACAGCCGACCGAAGTGGCTACGGCCGAAGAAACAGCGATTGCCACATCTCGTCGCAAAACGCTCAAAAACGCGGTAATTTATACCATAAACGAGCCAACTACCGAGGTTTATAATCTCATCTGCTCTAAAAAAGCTGAAGCTGTTTATTTTGTAAACGCTCGCGACAAAGTCATCGCCAAAGGCATCTACCCTGCTGAGGCATACGATGACAGCAAAATTGACACTACACTCACCCAAGTGCCAATGATGCAATTAGATTTCAAAGAGGCGGCATCATTCCTCAATAGTTACAATAAATAATAACTTAATTAAGTTTTGGCAATACGCTATCTGATAGTTGCGATAAGCATCATTTCAACTCTTAACACATTCGCCCAATCCATATTGTCGGGGAAATGCGGTAAAGAGTTGAAATCAACTATTGCCGATTTTTATCGTCCAACTCAAATTACGACATCCGTGATAGGAAGCGACGGAGCGTGGAATGTGTTTTACAAAGCCGACGCCACATCTGAAGGTTATATTCTTAATAGATACTCAGCAACATCTATTAAAATCCCCGACGATAATGTCAGTCCCGCCGAAGGAATGACAATAGATGGAGTCGTACATTCATCATATTGGGGAGAAGGATCTACATATAGTGACACCGTCAAATATGATTTGCATAATCTATTGCCATGTGATATAATCGTGCCACAACAGAAACGAGACTACCCTATCGGGATAATTTCTGACACTCTTTACACCAACGGAGTGTGGGCTATGGGTATTGGCGAGATTTCTGACACGGAGACCAACTTTTTCAGTCCGCCTAAAGGCTATGAGGGTGATTTTGCCCGCATAGTAATGTACATGGCAACGCTCTACCCCATAGATTGGTGGTATGGACGCGCCACAACGATCTTTAGCGACAACAACTACCCGACCTTGAACACATACGCTCGCAACATTTTGTTGCAATGGCACGACTCAGATCCTGTTGACGATATTGAACGAAATCGCAATGAGGTAATTTCCTCAATTCAAGGCAACAGAAACCCATTTGTAGATTATCCCGAACTGGCAGATTACATTTGGGGAGATAAATCCCAAGAGCCTTATATTCCTGAGACCAATCGTGAGAAAATTCCACTAAAGGCAATTTACACCCTCTCAGAAGAACGCATCGACCTATACTCTCCATATATACCCGAAAATGTCGTATGGAAGATTAATGGCGAAATAGTTGAGACCGACCACCTCACACCGGCACAATTAGGTATAGGCATCCACGAGTTGCGCTATCATTCTTCATCGGTAAAAGGCAAACTTCTAATTGAAATAGCACAATGAGACGAGCCCTATCTCATATTATCATAATTATGGTAATCGCACTCTTCATTGCGTGTCAAAATGAAGACGGTCCAATTCAATCACCCCGGCCATCAATTGACAAAACAAGCCTAAGTCTGAAGCTTGGCGAACGAGACACTCTAATTGTTTCAAATGCCGATAACATCATTGCCACCCCATCGTCCGACATCGTCGAAGTAGAAATTAAAGGCTGTCAAATCATTGTCTCTGCAATCAAAGTTGGCAACACTACAATCTCAATTACCGCCAACCAACAGAGCCTTTCATGCACTGTAACAGTCACCGCCGAACCAACATCAACCAATGAGTTTGAAGATGAACTCAACGACAATCGCTCCAGATACACCTCTCCAACTCTTTCAATGTATTATGACACCCCCGGCACAATGTTTTCGGCAGCCTATGACAATACTATTGAAGTGCGCAATCTCACAACAGGAGATCATATAAAATTTCATACCCCACAAATGACAATCGGAGAATTAGCCAACATGACACTCGTTGTCAACAACGAACCGATTACCCTGATATCCGCCCGATTGGAAAGAGACGACGATTTCGGAACATGGATTAATCTAACAGCCATTGACGGCTCCAAAATTGTACTCGTTGTGAGCGACATCGATTAATCAATCGACGTAGGAACATAAATAATTACAAAAACCATATTGCAAACACTCTACAACTGCAAAAAAATTGCTATCTTTGTCAGTAATGGCACAAAAGCCCTCTCACTGACCTTAGATATTAAATTATGAGCGACGAAATTATCCCCGTTGAACCCGAAATGGAAGAACCCGAAGCAAAAAAAGCCGAGGAACGTAAGCCCTATACTGCCTCAAGCGATGTGGTTAAGCATCAATTGCGCGGTATGTATCAAAGTTGGTTTCTCGACTATGCGTCATACGTTATTCTTGAACGTGCAGTGCCACACATCGACGATGGTTTGAAGCCTGTGCAACGACGCATACTCCACTCTATGAAAACACTTGATGACGGGCGTTTCAACAAGGTGGCCAATATCGTTGGTAACACAATGCAATATCACCCTCACGGCGATGCGTCAATCAACGACGCTCTCGTGACTCTCGGTCAGAAAGATTTACTCGTTGAGACACAAGGTAACTGGGGTAATATCTTAACCGGCGCATCAGCGGCGGCAGGTCGTTATATTGAGGCTCGCTTGTCATCGTTTGCTCTTGAGACACTCTACAACCCCAAAATCACAGAGTGGACATTGTCATACGACGGACGCAAGAAAGAACCGGTTACATTGCCGGCAAAGTTCCCATTATTACTCGCTCAAGGGGTTGAGGGCATCGCAGTGGGATTATCATCTAAAATCTTGCCTCATAATTTCAATGAAATACTTGACGCAGCGATAGCATATCTCAAAGGTGAGGAATTTATGTTATACCCCGACTTTATCACCGGTGGATTTATCGATGTATCAAAATACAACGACGGAGAGCGTGGCGGTGTTGTAAAAGTGAGAGCCAAAATCGAGAAAATCGACAATAAAACACTTGCCATTACAGAAATTCCTTATGGGAAAACTACCGGCGTTGTCATTGACTCCATCTTGAAAGCCTTTGAAAAAGGGAAAATTAAGATACGCAAAGTCGATGACAATACCGCTGAAACAGCTTTGATTCTTGTACATTTGCTACCCGGCACATCAAGCGACAAAGCGATCGACGCACTATATGCTTTCACCGATTGTGAGGTGAGCATATCACCCAATTGTTGCGTGATTTCCGACAAGAAACCCCATTTCCTCGGTGTGAGCGACGTGCTGCGTCACAGCGTCGATAACACCAAGGAGTTGTTGCGCCGTGAACTTGAGATACAGCTTTCTGAAGTGCGTGAAATGCTACACTTCGCATCTCTTGAACGCATCTTCATAGAAGAGCGCATCTATAAAGACAAGAAATTTGAAGACGCACCAAACATGGATGCAGCTGTGGCACATATCGACACCCGCCTGGAGCCATGGAAGCCAAAATTCATTCGTGAAGTCACCTACGATGACATCTTGCGCTTAATGGAAATCAAAATGGGTCGCATCTTAAAGTTCAATTCAAAGAAAGCCGACGACATCATCACATCTTACAACGAGCGAATTGCCGAACTGCTTGACCACCTCAACCACTTGGTTGATTACACAATCAAATGGTATGAGAGCCTGAAAGCGAAATATGGAGAAGCATATCCTCGCCACACTGTGATACGCGGATTTGACAACATCGAGGCCGCCAACGTTGCCGAAGCAAATGAAAAGCTCTACATCAATCGTGAAGAGGGCTTCATCGGCACCGGTTTGAAAAAAGATGAATATGTGTGCAACTGCTCAGACATCGATGACATTATTATCATCTACAAAGATGGCAAGTATAAAATTGTCAAGGTGCAAGAGAAGATGTTTATCGGTAAAAACGTGCTTTACCTCAATGTGTTTAAACGCAACGACTTGCGCACAATCTATAACGTTATATACCAAAACGGCAAAGGTGGAACATTCTATATGAAACGTTTTGCCGTAACAGGTGTAACCCGCGACAAGGAATACAACCTGACCCCCGGACTTCCCGGAACAAAAATCGTGTGGTTCTCAGCCAATCCCAATGGAGAGGCAGAAGTGGTAAGAGTGACATTGAAACCAAAGCCCCGATTGAAAACATTGCAATTTGATGTCGATTTCAGCGAACTCGCAATCAAAGGTAAGCAATCTCAAGGCAATATCGTGACCAAAAACGAGGTACACCGTTTCTCTTTGAAAGAGAAAGGGGCATCGACTCTTGGCGGTCGTGAAGTGTGGTTTGACAGTGACGTTCTACGCCTCAACTACGATGGTCGCGGCACATACCTCGGAGAGTTTTTCGGCACTGATCAGGTGCTCGTAATACTCAAAAACGGCGAGTATTATATGTCAACCTTTGATGCGACAAATCACTATGAGGATAATATCTTGCGTATAGAGAAATTCCGTCCCGAAGTGATATGGACCGCAGTGCTTAATGATGCCGACCAAGGTTATCCCTATATCAAACGTTTCACATTTGAACCTTCGACCAAGAGACAACGATTTCTCGGCGAAAACGAGAAATCATCATTGATACTTCTCTCCGACGCACCCGGCGCGCGCGTTGAAGTGACATTTGGCGGAGACGATGAATGGCGTGGCACAATGATTATAGATGCGGCAGAATTTATCGGAGCAAAATCATTTAAAGCCAAAGGCAAACGCGTCTCAAACTTTGCGATTGCATCAATTGTAGAGATAGAGCCTCGCGAAGTCCAACCGACAGAAACCACCGAGGTAGTCGAGACTGCAGAAGAGAGCGAACCATTAGAACCGGAACGCTCCGACGACGAGGTACGCGATGAGATAAACGGTCAACAACGCATATTCTAATATGTTGCGAGCGGTTATAGTCGTGATATTATATGTAGCCTCTGTTGTAGGGATTAATGCCTCAGAGCAAGATACAATCTCGACATCACAACCTTTGCGACCTGTCACATCGGCATATATGCTTGAAACAGGCTCTTCAAATATCACTGACACCTACTTGACACCTCTGAAATATAATGGCTTTGACGTGGCATTTCAATATGAGCGGTGGCAAGCGATGAAGTTTGACCCCGAGAATTGGACTATGCTCCTGACCGCTGGCATCGAACTCCACAAAACCGATAACCCGGCTCGCAATGCCACAATGTGGTATCTTGGCGCAAACGCATCATGGGGAATGACACACCGCTGGCAGTTACCTCAACACATCACTCTCGCCGCCGGCGGCAGCACAGGTATTGACATCGGTTGCTTATACAATAGTCGCAATGGCAATAACCCTGCGTCGGCAAAAGCCGCTTGGACTATAAATCTGACCGGATACGCCACTTGGAACGTGACAATCAGTCGATTGCCAATAACGTTGTGTTACCAACCAACAATACCCATTACCGGAGTATTCTTTTCTCCCGACTATGGCGAGTTGTATTACGAAATCTACCTCGGCACAAACAGCGGACTCGCCCACATGGCATGGTGGGGGAACTATTTCAAAATGGTAAATCTTTTGACCGCAGACCTGCATTTGGGAAATACATCGTTACGCCTTGGCTACCGCAACAATATCTTGTCAACCAAAGTAAACGACATCACGACTCGCATGATAAACCACAACTTTATCATCGGCGTCTCCGGCGAATGGCTCAGTATGTCTCGTCGACACCACCTCGACACCACCGCAAAAATCATCTCCGCATTATACTAATAACTTTTTTGACACACTTTTTCTTTTGTTTATTATAAAAAGTTGTGTTTTTGGAAAAACATTAATTAATCAATTTATTCAGATTGACATGATTTGTTTCCTCTTACCGGGTTTTGCCTAAGGGCAAAACCCGGCTACCAATAAACCATTGCTTCGCAATGTAGGTTGTGGCAATCCTAGTCCTGACCCCGTCCGGGTTTATCTTTGCTTCGCAATGCATAATGCGGAGGACGAAAGTGATCGAATGGACACACAACAATCATAACCTATGGTCGGAGCGAAGCCGACAGGCAAGTGAGACCACAGGTTATGAGGTGACTGTGTAATCTTCCTTTTCCGGAGGTTTCGCTTTGCTCAACCACCGGCTATTCATATCGCCTTACGGCGTTCAAGCCTTTACAGGCTTCATTGTTTAGATACAGCTGATTAAATCTTTTTTGCCACTTTCTCGTGCTTGCGCATGGTAATTGTCCCTCTGCCACGCAATGGATAGAAGGACGATAATCGGAAGCGGCTGAGGGGGGGTAAGAGATGGCTTGTGCACGTCGGGAAATAAAAAGTCCCGGAGTGACATGGATTGTACTTCGGGACTTTGCCTGTACCTATTAAATAAAATTTATCGTTGTGAATGGGCGATGGCGGCTTTGATTGTCTCAAAAATTTCGGTTACAGAACCACTGCCTTTTATCGATAGATATTTCCCTTCTTCAATGTAGTAGTCTCGCAAGGGGGATGTTTGAGAGTGATAGACCTTGAGTCGTTGCTGAATTGTCTCAAGGTTATCATCGGAACGTCCCGATTCTTTGCCACGCTTGATGAGGCGATCGATAAGTTCTTCATCTTCCACTTCAAGCCCGATGACCGCATTGAGTTGTGTGCCACGTTTTTCAAGCACCTCTTTCAATGCCTTTGCTTGGTGAATTGTGCGAGGGAAGCCATCAAAAATCACTCCGTCGGCAGCTGCGGGATTTGAGTCAAGCACATCACAAAGGATATCAATCATCAATTCGTCGGGAATGAGTTGACCTTTTGAGATAAAGCTGTCGGCAATTTTGCCTAATTCGGTGCCACGAGCAATGTGGTCGCGTAACACTTCTCCAGTAGAGATGTGAAACAGCCCATATTCCTTAATAATAAACTCGCTTTGCGTACCCTTTCCACTACCGGGAGCACCAAAAATCACTAAATTAAACATATCGTCTTTTCAAAAATCAGTTTTACAGTCCTATAAATTTTCGTAATTTTACATGGGATAGGACATTAAGGTCAAAGCAGATACAACAATTATTTCTCGTCGCTTTGGATGTATATATCAGGAAGATTTCGAGCCATTCCATCAACGTCCAAGCCAAAACCTATGATAAACTTTGATGAAATCTCAAAACCGACATAATCAAGTTGAACATCACATTGCAATGAATCAGGCTTAAAAAGCAAAGTAGCGACTTTTATCATTGCCGGTTGCTTGGGTGTTAAATAGTCTTCCACAAGTCGTTTCATCGTACGACCGGTATCGACAATATCCTCAATTACAACAACAACACGATCTTTAATGTCTTCAGTAAGTCCCATAACCTCTTTAACAACACCAGTGGTCGCTGTGCCATCATAGCTCTTCAGCCGAATAAACGCAATCTCAGCATCCATGTCAACCGCACGAAACAAATCGGTCGCAAACGGGAACGCTCCATTCAGCACACACAAAAACAATGGTATTCTCCCATCACAATCACGTTTAATCTCGGTCGCAATTTCATTAATGCGTGTCGCAATTTGTTCACGAGTTATGTAAGGCTCAAATGTAAGCCCATTATAGGTTACTTTTTTCATATTAAACATTAAATTGGTGCAAATTTAGGAAAAATAATGAATATAATTCGTAAATTTGTGACATAAAATAAAATTAATCGACTTTTAAACGATAGATTTCAACAATAATGAAGATATTTACCGCTCAAGAGATACGAGAAATAGACCGTTACACCATAGAGTCGGAAGGCATATCATCGCTCGAATTAATAGAAAGAGCCGCAGATGCGATTGCTTGTGAAATTACAACTCGCTGGCAACCAAGCAAACCGATAACTATATTTGCCGGACCGGGTAACAACGGAGCCGACGCCCTTGCGACAGCCCTACTCCTTATTGAACAAGGTTATACTCCACACATTTATCTATTCAACATAGGCGGAGACAAACTTAGACCTGAATGTGTAACTTGTCGCAATCGACTAATAGAAATCGGATATGAGCACTTGAATGAGGTAATCATTCGATTTATACCACCCGAATTAAATAGCAATGATCTTGTAATCGACGGACTTTTTGGTTCAGGATTAAACAAGCCTCTTGAAAGCGGTTTTAAATCATTGGTACAGCATATCAACGCATCGGGGGCGACAATCGTCTCAATCGATGTGCCATCGGGACTTCATTGTGACTGGAACAACAACGCCATACATCGCGATATTATACATGCCAACTTAACGCTTGCTCTTCAAACTCCTCGCTTGGCTTTTTTCATAAGTGACAACGCCGAGTTGATAGGCGAATGGAAAGTTTTTGACATCGGGCTAAGCGCACACAAAATGCGACTTCTCCCAACTCAATATCATCTTGTAGAGAAACAAGAGGTGAAACGCATCATGCGTCCACGCAAAGAGTTCTCCTCAAAAGCCGACTATGGTCACGCCATATTATTTGCCGGGAGTCTTGGAATGGCCGGAGCAGCTACACTTGCCGCACAAGGAGCTTTGCGTGCCGGGCTTGGAAAATTGACAGTACACTCACCCATTGCATGTACCAACATTATCCAAAACGTCATACCCGAAGCGATACTCGAAACCGACCCACACGAGCGAATAATCACATCAATGGCATTGCAACATAACTACTCTGCAATAGCTATTGGTCCCGGTATAGGCAACAACGATTTAACAGTCGCGCCGTTGAGTTCCCTCATCAAGAACACAACAAACCCAATAATTCTTGATGCCGATGCTCTTAACTGCATAGCCAAACGTCCGAGCCTGTTAAGTTGCTTGCCGTCATTCTCAATTCTGACACCTCATGAGGGAGAATTTGACAGATTGTTTGGCGCACATCATTCCACACAAGCCCGTCTTCAAAAAGCGATTGAAATAACCAAACGATACAACATTTTCATCGTGCTCAAAGGCAGATATACCGCAATAGTACGCCCCGACGGCAAGATATTTTTCAACTCATCGGGCAATCCGGGCATGGCTACACCCGGAAGCGGAGACGTGCTGACAGGTATTATATTAGCAATGCTCGCACAAGGATATGAACCCGAAATAGCGGTAACAATCGCAGTATATGTTCATGGACTCGCAGGCGACATTGCGACCGAAACACATAGTCAATATGGAGTATTAGCAAGCGATATCGCAGCCAATGTAGGTCGAGCCATACGCAACATATTAGGATAAATCACGTTATAATTTATAGAACTTTTAAATCATGCGTTTAAAAATCATCACATTTATAACAACCGCACTATTGACGTTGAGCGCAACCGCACAAAGCACTCAAAAGTTGACCGCCAACAAAACAAACGAATATGGCTTAATCTATTCGTTGCCTACGACAGCGTTAGAGATCACCATTGTCACCGAGCAAGTTATAAAAACGCCCGGAGCGTTTTACCAATATGCAAAAAAATATCTGAACATTGACAATCCTATTACCGAAGCATCGGAAAGCGTCTTCATAAAATCTATCATTGTCAACCCCAAAGGTGTGGCAAATGCCGATGAACATTATCTTATGCAGTTTAAAAGCGGAAGCACTCCATATCTCATTATCAACAATGAGTCTCTGCCATTGGCGATAAACACTGAAGATATTTCAATCAATAACGACATAGAAATTCCCGCATCAACCTCATTAACGGCATCTCCATTGGAAAGCGATGCCGCGCTTCAAGTCTTTAATGAAGAGATGTTGCAAAGTCAATCAACAGCCAAACGTGCCGAACTCGCCGCCGCACAAATTTACGCATTAAGACAAACTCGCACCGACCTAATTACCGGTCAAGCCGACCAAATGCCGGCCGATGGTCAATCAATGCAACTTATTCTCGACAACATAAATGCACAAGAGGCGGCACTGACAGCTATGTTTTTAGGAGTTGAGCAACGTGCCACAAATATTAAAACCATCAGATATATTCCGGACGCAGAGATTGAAGATTATATCGTAGCTCGCGTGTCGGCCACCGATGGTGTTGTTGACGCCAACAACCTTGCCGGCGAACCGATTTATTTAACCATCGAAATAACAGAAAAGGGCGAATTGCCCATAAATGAACGAGGAGAAGTAAAACGATTTCCCAAAGGAGGCGTAGCATATCGCATTCCGGGAAAAGCTAATATCAGACTAAACTACAACGGCATTGAAATGCTCAATGAAGAATTTAGCATTGCACAATATGGTGTAGTGTTTGGGTTAGACCCATCGATATTTACAAATAAAAAAGCTCCAGCCTATCTCATTTTTGAGCCTACCACAGGAGCAATAAAAGAACTTGGCACAATCAATCAATAACCTAAATTTATACCTCACATTAGTATTCACTTAAAAAAGAATAGATTATGTTGAAAGAAAATTTACTTGAAATATATGCAAAAAGTTTCCATGACAATTGGTCATTACCCGCATTAACCGATTATATCTCAAAAGAGACAATCACATACGAAGATTTTGCTCGTCGCATAGCACGAATACACTTATTTTATGAGCAATGCGGCATCCAAAAAGGAGATAAAATCGCATTGATGGGTAAAAACACCACTACATGGGTTACTGTGTTTATGGCAACCGTCACATACGGAGCCGTAATCGTTCCGGTTCTTCAAGATTTCAACCCTCAGGATGCACAACACATCATCAACCACTCTGACGCGGTTATGCTGTTTGTTACTCCCGGCATTTGGGAATCATTTGAATATGAGAAATTACCTAATATCAAATCTGTAATTTCTCTTGACACTCGTCTTGTTTTGGCAGAGAAAGAGGGAAATGAAGGTGCAACAGAAAAGATAATCCAAAATCTATCAAACGAGTTTGCTAAACGATACCCCAATGGCTTTGGGCGCAAGGACATCAAATATCCGACAATCCCCAACAATTCACTTGCCGTAATCAACTACACATCGGGGACTACCGGATTTTCAAAGGGCGTAATGTTAACACTCAACAACTTGTGTGGTAACGTGGTGTATGGCATTAATTCACGACTCCATTACCAAGGCTCTCGTTGTTTATCATTCTTGCCCCTTGCTCATGCCTATGGTTGCGCATTTGATATGCTCACTCCTCTTGCGATTGGTACACACGTTCACTTATTTGGCAAAATTCCCTCACCTAAGCTGCTACTTAAAGCGATGAGCGAAATTCGCCCCAACCTTGTGATATGCGTACCTCTTATTCTTGAAAAAATATATCGCAAACAGATTGTGCCGATGATTACAAAACAGACTATGCGTTGGGCATTGGCAATACCATTTATCGATACAGCTATCTATGCGCAAATACGCCGCAAATTGGTCGAAGCATTTGGTGGCGAGTTTGAAGAGGTTATCGTTGGTGGCGCTCCATTAAACGGCGAAGTTGAAGAATTCCTTCACAAAATAAAATTCCCATTCACCGTAGGTTACGGCATGACCGAATGCGCTCCGCTTATCAGCCACACTCCTTGGCGCAATTTCCAACCCAAATCATCGGGTTGCACACTCCAAGGCTTCATGGAGTCAAAAATTCTTAGCGACGACCCTGAAAACATCCCCGGTGAAATATGCGTAAGAGGTGAAAATGTAATGGTGGGCTACTACAAAAATCAAGAAGCTACCGACCTGGTTCTTGACGATGAGGGTTGGTTACACACCGGCGATATGGGTACTCGCGGTGCCGATGGCACAATTTTCATCAAAGGTCGTTACAAAACAATGATATTGTCATCAAACGGGCAAAACATTTATCCCGAAGAGATAGAAGCGAAGTTGAACAACATGCCATACGTGTGCGAAAGCCTTATCGTGGAACGCAACAACCGTTTGGTAGCTCTTGTATATCCCGACTATGAAGCAATGGATGCAAATGGTGTAGGCGCATATCAACTCCGCGAAATCATGGAACAAGTGCGTAAAGACTTAAACAAACTCGTTGCCCCATACGAACAAGTTGAAAAGATCCAACTTATCGCCAACGAATTTGAAAAGACCCCTAAACGCTCAATCAAACGATACTTATATAACGCTTAATAACGCCAAATGTCGAAATATCTTGTAACCGGCGCAGCCGGCTTTATCGGCGCCAATTTTGTAAAATACATTTTGCAAAAATATGGCAATGAGGTTGAGATTGTAATTCTCGATGCTCTGACCTATGCCGGAAATCTCTTGTCAATAAAAGAAGAAATTGAGAGAGAGAATGTTACATTTGTAAAAGGTGACATCAGAGACACAGAGTTGGTGAGCAGTCTCATTGCGACTCATGACCCCGACTATATAGTGAATTTTGCCGCTGAGTCACACGTTGACCGTAGCATTACCAATCCACGATTATTTCTTGAGACAAACATTCTCGGCACTCAAAATCTGCTTGATTGCGCCCGCAAAGCATGGTTTATCGGTAAAAACGAGTTAGGACAAAATGAATATCAACCGGGCAAGAAATTTCTACAAATAAGCACCGATGAGGTTTATGGCTCGTTGAGCAAAGACTACAACGAGGCACAAGCTCTGAGCGTGAGTGATGCCGTGCGCGAGGTAATAAAAGGTCGTGATGATTTAAAGACCTTTGGAGAGGAATTTTTCACCGAAAACACTCCGCTGGCTCCTCGCTCCCCCTACTCTGCCGCCAAAACCGGAGCCGACCTGATAACACTTGCTTATCATGAGACATATGGTATGCCCATAAACATCACTCGTTGCAGCAATAACTATGGGCCTTATCATTTTCCCGAAAAACTGATACCCCTCATTATAAAAAACATACTTGATGGTAAGCCATTACCCGTGTATGGCAAAGGTGAAAATGTGCGCGACTGGCTATATGTCACCGACCATGCCAAAGCCATTGACATGGTACTGCACAATGGTCGCATCGGAGAGGTATATAACATAGGAGGTTTTAATGAGGAGCAAAACATCGACATCGTTAAAACTGTTATCAACATTATTGCACGCATAATGCGTGACGAGCCACAATATCAAACACTTCTCACATGTAATGTTGCAGATATAGCTGACAATCTCATCACATACGTCACCGATCGTCCCGGTCACGACATGAGATATGCCATAGATCCTACAAAAATCGCGGTTGAACTTGGATGGTATCCCGAAACTCCGTTTAAAATAGGGATTGAAAAAACCATCCGTTGGTATCTCGACAATCAAGAGTGGGTAAAAAGTGTTACTTCGGGAGACTATCAACAGTATTACGAACAAATGTATCACAACCGATAAACTATGAAAGGTATCGTTCTTGCCGGTGGAGCCGGGACTCGTCTCTACCCTGTGACAAAAGGCATCTCAAAACAACTCATCCCGGTATATGACAAACCGATGATATATTACCCCATTTCGGTGCTTATGCTTGCCGGAATACGTGAGATACTTATTATCTCAACGCCACACGACTTGCCAATGTTCCAACGCTTATTGGGCGATGGGAATGACCTTGGCGTGAAGTTCAGCTATGCCGAGCAACCACGTCCAGAAGGATTGGCACAAGCTTTTATAATTGGGAAAGAGTTTATCGGTGATGATGATGTGTGCCTTGTGTTGGGCGATAACATTTTCTATGGCATGGGATTCTCGGCAATGCTGTTTGATGCCGTAGAAATAGCAAAAAGAAACGAAGCCACAATTTTTGCCTACATAGTAAAAGATCCTCAACGTTATGGAGTTGTCTCACTCGATGACAACGGCAAAGCAACCAAAATCGTTGAAAAACCCGAAAACCCGGAATCAGATAAAGCTGTTGTAGGCTTATACTTCTACCCCAACGATGTTATAACAGTAGCCGCTGAGGTAAAACCATCACAACGTGGAGAGTTAGAAATCACATCAGTCAACGAAACATATATGAACCAAGGACGATTGAACGTAAAATGTTTCGGTCGAGGATTTGCCTGGCTCGACACAGGCACTATCGACTCGCTTGCCGAAGCAGCCGACTTTATCGAAGCAATACAGAAACGCCAAGGGTTGAAGGTCGCGGCGCTCGAAGAGGTTGCGTTCCGTCGTGGTTTTATCGATGCCAACCAACTCCGCGACATCGCCATGCCGATGAAAGGGAATGACTATGGTCAATATCTTTTAAATCTTGCAGATAATGGCATTGGCTGATGCTCATATAATCAATTTGCCTAAAATATGTGACCCACGAGGCAATTTGTCGTTTATTCAAAACCAAACAAATGTGCCTTTTGACATCGCACGCGTGTATTGGATTTATGACGTGCCGGGTGGTAAAAACCGAGACGGTCACGCATTCAAGACTCAGCACGAATTAATTGTTGCCCTTTCAGGCAGTTTTGATGTAGTGTTAAGCAACGGAAAAGAGACAAAACGATTTCACTTGTCACGCTCCTATTATGGCATCTATGTGCCACCTATGACATGGCGAGAAATCGACAATTTCTCAACCAACTCAGTGGCACTCGTATTATCATCAACGTTGTATGACCCAGCCGACTATATCCACGATTTTGAGCAATATAAACAAATGGTCAACAATGGATAAAGAAACGATTTTTGCACAATCTACGGTTAATGACTGTCGCATCATTACACTTGTGCGCAATGCGCATGAGAATGGATCGTTATCGGTTGTTGAGAACAATAGCGCAATACCTTTTGACATAAAGCGTGTGTATTATCTTTATGACATCCCCGGTGATGCCGAGCGTGGCGGTCATGCCCACATCGAAAATCAATCATTGATTATCGCCGTAAGTGGCTGTTTCACCGTGACACTCGGTGACGGGAAAGAGCAACGCTCATTCCAACTTAACCGACCATATAACGCACTATATGTCCCTGCCGGATTATGGCGTGAGATAAATGATTTCTCTTCTGGCTCCGTCTGCTTAGTACTCACGTCAGAACCATACACAGAAGATGATTATGTGCGTGATTACTCCGAATTTCTAAAGCTAACTGCTCCCAAACGTTAATATCCCGATGAAAAAATACACCTTTCTTGACTTGGCTAAGACTAATGCCCCCTATATGGAGGAACTACAACAAACGACAAGCCGAATTGTAGCCGGTGGCAGATATATCGGCGGAGAAGAGGTAGCCACATTTGAACAACGATTGGCACAATTGTGCCACACCACACACGCTATCGGAACAAGTAATGGACTTGACGCCTTACGCTTGATATTGCGTGCATACATCGAAATGGGAGTAATGAAAAAGGGAGATGAAGTTATTGTACCGACCAACTCATTTATAGCATCGGCACTCGCCATAACTGACAATGGACTTACACCCATTTTTGCAGAGCCTGATGAATTTACCCACAATCTTGATTGCTCAAAATTAGAGCAACTTATCACCCCTCACACTCGCGCCATCATGACCGTACACCTATATGGTCGTGTATCATGGAGCGAAGATTTGAGAAGCCTTGCAGCTAAATATAATCTGAAAATAATTGAGGACAACGCCCAAGCAATTGGCGCTACATCTCCGGTCGCTGGATTGCACGACACATTCACTACCGGCGGATTGGGAGATGCGGCAGCGATAAGTTTTTACCCCACAAAAAATGTTGGCGCACTCGGCGATGCCGGAGCTATCACCACCCGCGATAGCCAACTTGCGGAGATTGTCAGAGCATTGGCCAACTATGGTTATAGCAGTGGTCATTATTATAGCAATTACGCCGGTTTGAACTGTCGCTTAGACCCTATTCAGGCTGCAGTATTAAACGTAAAACTACCCCATGTCAATACCGAAAACAGCTATCGCCAACAGATAGCCGATATTTATGACAACAACATCACAAACCGATGCGTCGTCATGCCTCTCAAGCGCATTGATAACGAAGTAGTGTGGCATCAATATGTAATAAGAGTTGCCGAGAGAGAACGTTTCCGTCAATATCTTGCCAACAATGGTGTGGAAACCGCAATCCACTACCCCACTCCTATACATCGCCAACCATGCTACAAGCAATTTCACCACATTAATTTACCGATAGCCGAACAATTGGCTCGCGAAATCATAAGCCTGCCGATATCTCGTTGCACATCACCCGATGACGCCCGTTCAATTTCCGACATCATCAATCAATTCAAATAATCATAGTTATTTAGAGTAATAAATTAACTCTACATCTCTGCTAAAAAAAGAAAATCCCTGCGTCATCAACGATGCAGGGATTTTCGCTACACTGTGTTCTATGTTAGTAATTTTACTATAAGAGCGGTAAACGAGGCTCGAACTCGCGACCCTCAGCTTGGGAAGCTGATGCTCTACCAACTGAGCTATTACCGCAAAATTTGCCCTGCAAAGGTACATTAAATTTTCCATTACAGGGCAAAAATTATAAAAAATTTATTTTTTACTTATTATATAGCTGATAAATCCAATCCGGCAAACTCCATATCGTTCTTTGCTTTTTCTGCAAACGAAGCATCAAGTTTTATAGCTTGACGTAGATTTGAGAATACCATTTGCTCATTGTTGGTACGAGCACCAAGCACTGCCATCAAATAATAGGTAGTAGCATCAGGATTATTGATTGCCGAAAGAGTAGATTTTGCTTTACTATAATCTTTGGTCAAAATTTGAGCAAGAGCGGCATTGTTGGTTTTGCTATTGCCAAACGCTTTAACTGCGGCATTGTTGTCACCTATTTCCAAATAATAAACGCCAAGAGCGTCATTTAATGCTTCAACACCGGCAGCCTCACCAAACAATTGATTTGCTTCAGAATAATCATTTTCAAGCATTGAGAGCAAACCTAAATTCATTTTAACCTCTTCGCTATCACCATTAATGCGAGCGGCTTTATTGAATGACGCTTCCGCCGCATCATAGTTTTTAGCGATATATTGACACATACCAAGATTGTTGAATGCACGATAATCTTCGGGATAGATGCGGGTAGCTGTTGTGTAAATCGCAGTCTTCTCATCGACATTGTCGGTGAGCGTAGCGCAATACAACAACTCATCGACATTCAATGCGCTTGGATTTGTTGCATACAATGCGGCAATCTCCTCATCACTCTTGCCAATCACGTTGATAGAAGCAGTGATGCGAGAGTAGCGCAATTGAGGTAAAATCTCATCGGCGAGTTGATCAAAGATAGTTGAAAGATTACGGATTTCACGTTCACGTTCTTCGGGATCTTTGTACATTGAAAGCACACTCAAAATCAATTCTTTATCTTGAATATCGCTTGCCGCCACAAGGCTTTGGAAACCTTCCCAATCTTCAGCAGTGAATTGAGCCGTCAACTCGCCAAATTCAGTGATTTTGTCACGTTTCAATTGTCCGCGAAGATAAGTTGACGTGTTTTGTTCACGTTGTTCCGCAAGACGAGTATTGAAATCCACAGCGCCTTCGGGTGAAGCATAAGAAGATATGTTGATACCTTCGATTACACGAGAAGAGTCAGCATCTGCCAATCTCAATTGTTCGTGCAAAGCCAAAATATCTTCTGATTTTATTTGCCCCTGACGCACATTTGCTTGGTTGATAAGGAATGTGATATCGGCAGCATATTGCTCATTTATGATGCGTTGAAATTTATCGGCAGTGATCGCAGGTGTAACAGTCGCAACATCGGCAAGTGTAGCTGTTGCAATAACGCCATCAGCGACCTTAACGCGAGGCAACACATATTGTTTTCCTCCTTGTTTTACATCAAACGCAAGAGTTAATGCGCTATTACTCATTTCAGGTTGATATACATAATTAACCGGGATAGATACTGTACCACCATATTCATAGTTTACAACCGGATTATTACCACGAACGTTTTCTCCTTGGAATGTGTAAGATTGTGCCGCGACCTCAGTGCCATTAAATTCAAGATAGGGAGTCACTGTCACTTCAGCGTTTTTCAAGAAAAAGTTACCGGGAATTCTCGCTGTAACAGTTGCAGGCACATTATTCCCAACAACTTCAAGCGGAGACGGATTTACCGTAAAATAGTCAGACTGAAAAGCGGTGAGTTTTTTACCACAACCGGTCAAAACAAGTGCGCCACCAATGACAAGCGCATACGCAAATTTCTGTTTCATTAATACTATTAAAATTTATGTTGATTAATTATTATTTTCTAATCAACAAAGATACTAATAATCACAGAGATTGATTTGCTAAAAATATATAAAACAACAGGGATTGACATTAATCCAACCCCTATTGCGATTATAATTATGGTTGATAACGAGCAAATGCTTCCATCGCTTCGTATGAAGCAAGTCCTAATTGGGCATATAGTTGGGCCGTTGCACGATTTCGGTCTTCGGCTCGTTGCCAAAACAATCGATCATCATCTCCAAGAAATGGTGCGTTCTCCATTTGTGATTGATGTTTAAGTATTGCGATGCGCTTTGACATAAGTTCTTCAGGGCTTAATGGCACAACCATATCAATTTGATCAATATCCCATTCAGCCCATGCGCCACGATACATCCATACACGACAATCTCTCAACCACAACTCATCACGCGATTGTTCCACAGCGGCAAAAACGGCATCAAGACAGACCTTGTGAGTACCATGAGGATCGGCGAGATCTCCGGCAACAAATATCTGATGAGGTCTGATGTCTGACAACAAATCTTTCACAATCGCAATATCTTTATCTGTAAGGTCGCCCTTTTTCACTTCCCCAGTTTCATAAAAAGGTAAATTCAAAAAATGTATATTTTTAGATTTGACGCCTACATAACCACACGCGATGCGTGCCTCACCTTGTCTTATCATTGTTTTTACATAACGTAAATCGGTGGTATCTTGACCTCCGTTTCGTTGCTTTAATTCAATGAAGTTTTTAATCTCATCATTTCTTTTTCTAAAGTGTGATGTATCAAAGCCCCATAACCCGGCAACCGCATCCATCAACAAGATATATCGAAGAGCGTCTTCATCACTAACAGCTATATTCCCCGACACTTGATATGCCACATGAACATCGTGTCCCTGATTAACCAAGCGTTGCAATGTTCCACCCATCGAAATCACATCATCATCGGGATGTGGACTAAATACGACCACGCGTTTGGGATATGGCAACGCACGTTCAGGTCTATTGGAATCATCGGCGAGTGGTTTACCTCCGGGCCACCCTGTAATAGTATGTTGCAAAGCATTAAACACTTTGATATTCAAATTATAGGCAGAGTCATAGATGCTCAGAAGCGTTTCCAATCCATTGTCGCGATAGTCTTTATTTGTCAGTTTGAGTATCGGCTTTGCGGTGAGTAATGCTAAATTGACAACCGCACGCAATGTTGATCTTTCAATCGGTTTGTCGGTTTCAACAAACCAATTGTGACGAATTTGTGAATGTAGATTGGTTTTCATGAGTGAAAGATTTAAATTTAAAGAGTTGGGCAATTGTAAAAAATTCCGAAAACTATTAATAATTGAGATTAAATTATGCTATTCCAACTTAATTGATTAATTTTGTGCAAATAATAATTACTAACTATTAAATAATCCATTTTTAAGATGAGACTTATTATCGAACAAAACTACGACGAAGTTTCTCGTTGGGCAGCTAACTATGTTGCATCTCGTATCAATACGGCTAATCCCACCGCCGAAAAACCTTTTGTACTCGGATGCCCCACCGGTAGCTCTCCACTCGGCATGTATCGCCACCTCATTAAGTTAAACAAAGAAGGTAAAGTTTCGTTCAAAAATGTTGTAACTTTCAACATGGACGAATACTGCGGAATCCCTCGCGACCACGAGCAAAGCTACTACACTTTCATGTGGACCAACTTCTTCAACCAAATTGATATTCTACCCGAAAACGTAAACATCCTTAATGGAAATGCTGAAGATCCCATCGCAGAATGTGCACGTTATGAAGAAAAAATCAAATCTTATGGTGGCATTGACCTTTTCCTCGGTGGTGTAGGTCCTGACGGACACATTGCGTTCAACGAGCCGGGTTCTTCATTGACTTCAAAAACTCGTATGAAAACCCTCACACAAGATACTATTATCGCCAACTCACGCTTCTTCAACAACGACGTTAACCAAGTTCCCAAAACTGCATTGACTGTTGGTGTTGGCACCATCATGGCTGCAAAGAGCGTTCTACTGATCGTTAATGGTTACAACAAAGCTCGCGCATTGAGCCAAGGTGTAGAAGGAGCAGTGAGCCAAATGTGGACAATCTCAGCACTTCAACTTCACGAAAAAGCAATCATCGTTTGCGACGAAGACGCTTGCGCTGAATTAAAGGTCAACACTTACCGTTACTTTAAAGATATCGAGAAAGACAACCTCAATCCCGATTCATTGCTCTAAGAGTATCCCTATAAAACAATATCAAAGGCCCCGAAAATTTCCATTCGGGGTCTTATTATATACAACATAAATAAATCATCACTTATGATGAAATTAGTGAATTATATCATCTGCATTATCCTTGCTCATATATGCACATTCAACGCATACGCTCAAGAGAACAAACGCATATACTTTGACGCAGAGGCATTTGACTTAAAAGGTCATGTAAAAGTGTGTGGAAATGACAAATTTTCTATCGATGGGGCATTATTTATACCTCAACATGAATATGAGCGCATTGAGCGTGAAGGCAATCGCATTTCCCGTATCGTGTATGAAGACACCCCATCGGCAGAGGTTTATACTGAATTCTGTTGGGAAAACGGACGAGTTGTGATGAGTTCTTATTCTGCAGTTTCATCTTACACCGATGAATTTGGAACAAATCTATCATCAGAATACAATATCCGCGAATACAAATACAACACTTCGGGTTATATTATCGAAATGACAGAATCTAACGGCAAAGCACTATCTTGGACATATCGATATGAATATATCGAATTTGACAATCACGGCAATTGGACAAAGCGTCGGCGTATTACCGTTATTGAGGACTATGACCGTAATATTGAAATTGAAACGCGCAATATAATTTATTATTGAAGCTATTGAATTGATGCTTAAAAAGGATTATCTTTGTGCATCAAAAATATAATCACCAATGATTGACAACACAACTTTTGGAACTCGCACTGCTTTATTTCACACATTTGGTTGCAAACTGAACTTTGCAGAGACATCAACCGTCGCAAAATTATTTGCTGACCGTGGGATACGCCGTGTGCAAACCGGCGAAACTCCAGATGTGTGTGTCATTAATACTTGTAGTGTCACCGAGTTTGCCGACAAGAAATGCCGTCAATACATACGCTCGTTACACAAACGCTATCCCGAAGCGACGATAATCGTAACCGGTTGTTATGCGCAACTTAAAAGCGAAGAAGTCGCGTCAATTTCTGGCGTAAAAATAGTAGCAGGTGTCGATCAAAAATTAGAACTTGGTCAAATTCTTGATGAATGGATCACCAATCATCAACCACAAACAATTGTCACCCCAACAAAATCCATACGCCGATTTTTACCCTCATGCTCTCGTGGCGACCGCACCCGATATTTTTTAAAAGTGCAAGACGGTTGTGACTACTTCTGTACATACTGCACAATCCCAATGGCACGCGGGCGCAGCCGTTCAGGCACAATCGATGAAATAGTTGCGCAAGCCCAACAAGTCGTAGCCGATGGCGGCAAAGAAATCGTAATCACCGGAGTTAACATCGGAGACTTTGGCAAAGGTCGCGACGACAGCTTCTTTGATTTGATAAAAGCTCTCGATGACGTCGATGGCATTGAACGCTACCGCATATCTTCAATCGAGCCAAACCTATTATCAGATGAGATAATCAAATTTGTAGCTCAATCCAAACGTTTCATGCCACACTTCCACATCCCATTGCAATGTGGCAGCGATGACGTGCTAAAACTGATGCATCGTCACTACGACACTGCGCTATTCCGTCACAAAATAGAAACCATACGCACGACAATACCCGATGCGTTTATTGGTGTTGACCTCATCGTCGGAGCCAGAGGCGAAACTCCCGAACGTTTTGAAGAGTCACGAGCATTTGTAGAATCTCTTGACATTTCACGTCTTCATGTGTTTACCTACTCAGAGCGTCCCGGCACTAAGGCTCTTGGCATAAGCTATACTGTAGCTCCACAAGAGAAGCATCGTCGCACACGCATTATGCTCGATATCTCAGAGAAAAAATTGCTTGATTTCAGCAATCGTTTTATCGGGATCTCTCGACCAATACTCGTCGAACACACCCAACGAGGCAAAACTATGAATGGATTTACCGACAACTATCTGAAAGTCGTTATCGATGCCGACAAATCTTTGGAAAACAAAATCGCATCGGCTCAATTAATCGACATCATCGACAACGGCGAAGCCATAAAGGGAGAGATAATAAAATGATGAATTGGAAGTATTTACCACTAAAATGGCTACTTGCCTGTCTTGCCCGATTACCGTTTTGGGTGCTATATGGCATCTCTGACATTTTATTTGTCGTGACTTATTATATAGTAGGTTATCGTAAAAAAGTCGTTAAACAAAATCTCGCAGAGTCATTCCCCGACAAGTTCGAGGCTGAACGTAAAAGCATCATGCGACAATTTTACCGCAACTTCACCGACATGATTGTAGAGACCATTAAAATCGGGCATATCTCAGACAAGCAGATAAAACGCAGAATGACATTTGAAAATATCGAGTTTATCGACCGACTATTTGACGAAGGAAAATCAATCGCAGCATATTTTTCTCATTGTGGAAATTGGGAATGGGCAACATCAATAACACTTTGGAGCCGACACTCGTCTGATTGCGCATTTTGTCAAGTATACAGGCCGTTGCGCAACAAATGCTTTGACGCATATATGCTTGGACTACGTAGTCGTTTCGGATCATATTCCTTACCCAAAAACACCACACTACGCGAATTGCTACGATTTAAACGCGACAAGACCCCAACCATAACCGGTTTTATGAGCGATCAAAAGCCAAGCCATGGAGATGATGGCCGCATTCTAAAATTCCTCAACCACCCAACTGCAATCATAACCGGTACGGAAATCCTTGCACGGAAACTCGATATGGCAATTGTGTATTTTGACATGTACAAAATCAAACGAGGACATTACAAAATAAAATTAGTTCCAATGGCCAACGACACAAAAGCTATGCCCGAAATGGCAATTACCGATAAATACGCCCAACTGCTCGAAGCCACAATCTGTCGCAATCCATCTATATGGTTGTGGACTCACAAACGTTGGAAAAACAAAGTAGAATACCCCTCAAATATACAACCTTAAAATATGAGCGAGCAAAAACCAGTAGCCGTAATTATCCTGAATTGGAACGGGGAGAAACTTCTCCGTGAGTTTTTACCAAGCGTAATAAAAACCACCGACACCAAAATCGCCGATGTTATTGTTGCCGACAATGGAAGCACTGATAATTCTGTTGCGATCATTAAAACTGAATTTCCATCAGTAAAGTTACTCAAATTTGCCGAAAACTATGGGTTCGCCGAAGGGTATAATCGTGCCATCGCCGAGACAAATTACAAATACACCATCCTACTAAACTCTGATGTCGAGACAACTACCGGCTGGGTTAATACTCTCTTTGAATATATGGAAGATAACCCAAATGTGGGCGCTTGCCAACCCAAAATCAGAGCATACCACGCCAAAGACACGTTTGAGTATGCCGGAGCATCGGGTGGATTTCTCGACAAAAACGGATACCCTTATTGTCGTGGACGCGTGTTTGCCACTGTAGAGAAAGACAACGGACAATATGATAGTATAATACCCATATTTTGGGCAACAGGAGCCACCTTGATGGTGCGTTCTCAGCTATATATTGACGCCGGCGGGCTTGACAAAGACTTCTTCGCTCACATGGAAGAGATCGACTTGTGTTGGCGCATATTACTCAAAGGCTACCAAATAATGGTTGTTCCTCAATCAATGGTGTATCACCTTGGCGGAGGCAGTCTTCCGGCCTCCAATCCTCGCAAAACTTATTTGAACTTCCGCAACAATCTATTGCTTCTACACAAAAATCTACCCGATAGCACCAGAAACAAAACCCTATTCCGTCGCCGATTACTTGACACTATCGCATGGGCTAAATTTGTAGCAACATTGGATTTCAAAAATGCTTCAGCTGTGTGGCGCGCGCATTGCGATTTCCGCCACATGCGCAAAGCCTACACTCAACACCCCGATATCGATTTACTAAAAACTCGCTCGGATTGCCATCGCAACATTCTTCTAGATTATTATCTCAAAGGTCGCAAAACATATTAACATTACGAGACACTGACGAGCTCTATTTCAAAAATCAACGTTGAGTTGCAAGGTATTCCATCTGTGCCACGCTTGCCATATCCCATCTCCGACGGAAGATAAATAATCCATCTATCTCCTACCTTCATCTGAGTTAAAGCGACTTGCCAACCCTTAATTAATTCTGACAAGCGGAACGCATCGGGATAACCTTGTGCTGTATTGTCATCAAACACTTTCCCAGAAATCAGCATCCCCCTATAATAAACACCAACAACACTATTGATTTTAGGAGATACCCCTATCCCCGATTGCAACACCTTATAAAGTACTCCGCAACTAAGCGATTTTACATCAGTTTCTTGCGCTATTGAGCGCAAAAACTCTTCATTTTGTTGTTTATTATCTTGTTTACTTGCCATAATAATTCTTCATCTTACAACCTTACAAAGTTAGCAAAAGTTACTTGTATCTTTTTTTGTCAAACGACAAAAAAGCATTTCTTTATCACAAATTATCGGCATGGGGACTCAGTATTGAATTTTTTTAGTTATTTTTGTTCTCTGATTTATTAACCAACTTTTAAACGACTATATCAGCCGATGAGAAAATGGCGCATTGACGACAGCGCAGAGCTGTACAACATCAATGGATGGGGACTAAAATACTTCTCCATCAACGACAAAGGACACGTTGCCGTAACTCCACGCGAGGGATATGCCTCGGTGGATTTAAAAGAAGTAATGGATGAGTTGCGAGTAAGAGATGTTACCGCCCCTATCTTGTTGCGTTTTCCGGATATCCTCGACAACAGAGTTGAAAAAATCTCAAAATGCTTCAAACAAGCAGCCAACGAGTATAATTACCAAGCAAAAAACTTTATCATATACCCGATTAAGGTAAATCAAGTACGTCAAGTGGTTGAAGAAATCGTGTCGCATGGCAAAAAATTCAACATAGGCCTTGAAGCCGGCTCTAAACCCGAATTGCACGCCGTATTGGCTACAAATATCGCCGAAGATGCGCTCATTATCTGTAACGGATATAAAGATGAAAATTATATCGAGCTTGCACTTCTTGCCCAAAAGATGGGACGCAAAATCTATTTGGTAGTAGAAAAACCTGTAGAACTATACCAAATAACCGAAATAGCCAAACGTCTGAAAATTGCGCCCAACATTGGGATACGCATCAAACTATCAAGCTCAGGCTCAGGAAAATGGGAAGAATCGGGTGGCGACCAATCTAAATTTGGTCTAAATTCGAGTGAATTACTCGAAGCTCTCGATTTTCTTGAAAAAAACAAGATGATGGACTGCCTGCGCCTGATACATTTCCACATAGGTAGCCAGATTACAAAAATACGTCGCATCAAAAATGCGTTGCGTGAAGCGACTCAATTCTATGTTCAACTCTCAAAAATGGGCTTTGACATTGACTTCATCGATATAGGCGGAGGTTTAGGGGTTGACTATGACGGGACTCGTAGCTCAGCAAGCGAAAGTTCCATGAACTACTCAATCCAAGAATACGCCAACGACTCTGTATCGGCACTTGTTGACGCATGTGAAAAAAACGGATTAAAACAACCAAATATCATTACCGAAAGTGGTCGTTCTCTCTCGGCTCATCACTCAATACTTGTCTTTGACGTACTTGAAACCGCATCATTGCCAATATGGAAAGATAATGAAGAACTCGATGAAAACAGCCACGAACTCGCTCGTGAATTATATGACATTTGGGATCGCTTGAACCAACCCCGATTATTGGAAAGTTGGCACGACGCACAACAGATACGCGAAGAAGCCCTCGACCGTTTCAGTCTTGGACTCCTCGACTTGCGCACTCGCGCTCAAATCGAGAAGCTATTCTGGTCAGTAGCTCGCGAAGTTGGAGAAATCGCGGCATCACAAAAGCACGTACCCGATGAATTGCGCAAAATCGCGAAAATGATTCCGGACAAATACTTTTGCAACTTCTCATTGTTCCAATCACTTCCCGATTTATGGGCAATAGACCAAGTATTTCCCATCATGCCGATTGCTCGCTTGGAGGAAAAACCAACCCGCACTGCAACATTACAAGATATTACTTGTGACTCAGACGGCAAAATCGCCAATTTTATCACCAACCATGGCACATCTTCAAGTTCGCTCCCTGTCCATCCATTAAAAGTCGGAGAGCCATACTACCTCGGAGTATTCCTCGTTGGTGCTTATCAAGAAATCCTCGGCGACATGCACAACTTGTTTGGCGACACCAATGCCGTTCACATCAGCGTGTATAAAGACCGCTATGAGATTGACCAAATCATTGATGGCGAAACCGTCGCCGAAGTTCTTGACTATGTGCAATACAACCCAAAGAAACTTGTGCGCAACGTAGAAACTTGGGTAACAGCATCAATGAAAGCTGGAAAAATCTCCCCTGAAGAGGGTCGCGAATTCCTTAGCAACTATCGTTCCGGTCTATATGGCTATACCTACCTTGAACGTGATTAGACGTGCGGTATTTTATAGAATTGGCATATAAAGGTGAAGCGTTTCATGGGTGGCAATCACAACCAAATGCAGTCAGTGTGCAAAGCACAATTGAAGACGCGTTGGCTGTCATATTGCGCCACCCTATAAAAATTACCGGAGCCGGTCGCACCGACACCGGCGTCAATGCTCGACGCATGATTGCCCATTTTGACGTTGAGGAGCCATTGGCAAACCCAGAGAATTTGGTGCGTGCGCTCAACTCCCTTGTAAGTCGAGATATTGCGATCTACAACATCAGCCAGGTGCATGACGATGCGCACGCGCGATTTGACGCCACTGCTCGCACCTACCACTATTATGCCCATATAGGCAAATCTCCATTTCTTGACAACCTCAGTTGGCAAGCCCCCGCATCGCTTGATTTTGAAAAAATGAACCAAGCCGCAACATTACTGCTTGATGTTGATGATTTCACCTCGTTTGCCAAACTTCATTCCGATGCCAAAACCAATATCTGCAACGTAACTGAAGCTCGTTGGATACCTTGCGGTGATGACCGATGGGTATTTATAATAACCGCCGACCGTTTTTTACGCAATATGGTAAGGGCTGTAGTTGGTACTCTTGTTGATGTGGGGCGTGGGAAATTGACACTTGATGATTTCAGCAAAATTATCGAAGCCAAAGATCGCTGTGCAGCCGGAACCTCAATGCCCCCGCAAGCTCTGTTTTTATGGGATGTAAAATATCCCTACTACCAAATAAAAAAATAACGACGAGCTCCACAACATCGTTGTCATACTCATCGTCATATTGTGCCCGGAACAGGACTCGAACCTGCACGCCTCGCAGCACTCGCACCTGAAACGAGCGCGTCTACCATTCCGCCACCCGGGCAATGTGCGTGCAAAGGTAATAAAATTTCGCAATCAATATCTCAACAATTAGCAAAAATCTGATTTTTTGCTTAAATTTGCGCTATTAATAACTTAAAAACATTAGAGCTATGTCAATCTTAAAAGCTGGTAAAAAGGTCGCAATGTGTAGCGACCATGCAGGATATGAATTAAAAAGCATTATTGAAGGCTATCTCGAATCTCAAGATATCGAATATGTTGACTTCGGGACAAATAGCGCAGATAGTTGCGATTATCCCGACTATGCACACCCATGCGCCGACTCAGTGGAAGACGGCACATGCTATCCCGGCATCGCAATGTGTGGAAGTGGCAACGGCATATCAATGACACTCAACAAGCACCAAGGAGTGCGTGCAGCTCTTTGTTGGACTGTCGAATTAGCAAAATTTGCACGACAACACAACGACGCAAATGTACTTGTGTTGCCAGCCCGTTTTATCGAACCGGTTCTTGCGCTCGAAATCGTTGACGCATTCCTCAACACAGAGTTTGAAGGAGGTCGTCACGTGCGCCGAGTTGAAAAAATCGCAAAACAATAACTCTTAACCGTTCTAATATCATGAAAAAAACTGCTTTTACAGCGGTTTCTATTGCCGTATCCATATTTGCGAGTAACGCACAACCTGTAATCCGCGTCAATCAGATGGGTTATCTTGAAGATGACCTGAAAACTGCTGTGGTAATGATGCCTGAAACTATTGAAAATTTATCTGCCAACAAATTTCGAGTCACCACACTTGATGGCAAGCACACATACAACGTAGATTCCATTAAAATTACCGAGGCTTGGGAACCCATGGCAATGTCGGCAAGGGTATATTTCTCATCGATAACAACGCCCGGAGAATATAAACTGATTGGACTTGGGGCAGAATCTCCACGCATCAAAATAGGTAATGACGTGTATGCCGGAGCGCAAGAAATTCCTCTTTACTATATGCGCCAACAGCGATGCGGTTACAATCCATCACTTGGGGATTCATGCCACACACATGACGGCATTCTCGTACTAAGCGGAGAAAAAGATGGCACATATATTGATGTGGTAGGTGGTTGGCATGACGCGTCTGACTATCTGCAATACCTCACCACTTCGGCCAACGCCGTTTATCAAATGCTGTTTGCCTATCAGCAATCACCCGATGTATGGCAAGACAACTTTAACGCATCAGGTCTCAAAGGCAGCAACGGCATACCTGACATCCTTGATGAAGCTCGTTGGGGACTTGAATGGATGGTTAAAATGAACCCGTCTGACACACTTTTCCTAAATCAAATCGCCGACGACCGCGACCACCGCATGGCTGTACTTCCCGCCGACGACTTGGTTGACTATAGCTGGGGGGAAGGGAAGCAACGCCCGGTCTATCCCTGTGCAGGCTATCCCTACGGATTGATGGGTAACTTAAATGACAGCAAAGGATTGGCATCTTCGGTTGGAAAATTCAGTTCATCATTTGCTCTCGGAGCAAGGATTTTCAAAGATATTGACCCCACATTTGCGTCAGGACTCAAACGCCGCTCATCCAATGCCTACAACGTGGCTCGAGCCAATCCCGGAGCGTGCCAAACCGCTCCTTGCACTTCCCCATACTATTATGAAGAGGATAACTGGGTGGACGACATGGAACTTGCCGCAATAAATCAATACATCTCAACCGGAGAGCATCGTTATCTCTCTGAAGCCGTTGACTATGGTCGTCAAGAGCCTATCACCCCTTGGATGGGTGCCGACTCGGCTCATCATTATCAATGGTATCCGTTTGTAAACATTGGTCATGCGATGCTCGCGTTGCACGGAAATGATAATACTCGCAAAGAGTTCTTGCGCAACATGCGTTCAGGACTTCAACGTGTAGCAGAGCGAGCCGGAGATAACGCATTTCGCAATGGTATCCCATTCATTTGGTGTTCAAACAACTTAACCGTTGCATTTGTAACACAAGCAATGATTTATCGTGAAATCACAGACGACAATAGTTTCCTTGAAATTGAAACCGCTATGCGAGATTGGTTATTTGGCGTAAATCCATGGGGTAAATGCATGATTGTAGGATTGCCGGAAGATGGAGATTATCCTCGAGATCCACATTCGGCACTGACAAACCTCAACCAAATTCAAGTAACCGGTGGCATTGTCGATGGGCCTGTATATACCGGCATTTTCAACTCTCTGAGAGGCGTACACCTACGCAATGACGACAAATATGCTCCTTACCAAAACAATGTTGTAGTATATCACGATGACTACTCCGACTACTCAACCAACGAACCAACAATGGATGGCACAGCCTCAACAACCTACTTCCTCGGTCGCCTTGCCTCCAAAGCCAAATAAATAGCGAACCATGATTCGATATATTATTATATTGTTACTTCTTTTGTCCATGCCAACAACTATTGCATCAAACAAATGCGGCAACTCATCATTTGTTTCATCTATACTACTTTCCAAAAATCACTTCTCGCTGAAAAAATTTATTGACGATTTTTACAACGACTGGAAAATAGATTTATCAAAAAACACAACATACATCGATAATACTGCCATTATCTCTTTAGATTCCGAGAATACGGCTATAGCAATTAGCTTGATAAATTCAAAAGTTCCCAACAATGACGCAACTATTGCTGCCCAAAATTGTGCATACATGTGGAATCAAGCAATAAATGTTTCAAATGCACATACCGCACACCTATTGGTAATTCTTACTAGCGACAATCTGTCTGCCATTGAATCAGGTATTTTATTCACGAAAATATGCTCAACATGTCTAAAGCAAGATTCTGCGACAGCAATATATACCAACGATGCCGTTTTTTCACCTAAAATGTATATTAACTCTTGCGATTCGGATATATCAAACAATAATATCCCTATTTTAAATTTAGTTTCTATAATCTATCATCGCAATAATGATGGCATTCATATATATACCAATGGATTGAAACAACTCAATAAAGATGAGATTGAAATCGTCAATAGTCAACACCAACCTATGGAATTAATCACACTCGTATATGACATTATCGCATACACACTAAATAACGATATTGAACTAAAAGATGGCGAGACATTGGGATATTCTGACACAGAAAAAATTAGTATCACCAAATCGGCAAGTGAAGTATATGATTTTAAGACATTAAAAATCAGTTTTTAGTATTAGTCAAAATACCTTTCCTATTTAAGCCACGAAATTAACCAATTAATCAACAAGTAGCTTAGCGATGTAAAAGAATTATGGCACCGCCAAGTTTATTAGGCATTTGCATGTTTTTCACAAAAGCAGTAACTTTGTGTCCTAATTTTTGAAATTTGAATTTATAAAACAAATCCAGTTTTTATTATGAAGAAATTTTCACTTTATGCAAAGGCTGTTTTCGCGACCTTGCTAATTGCGACAAGCTCAATGACAGCAAATGCAACGGCTGGTGCGCCACACACCGTGACCGCAACCGCCAACTACAACACCGTGCAACTCGATTGGGAAGCTCCATCTGCCGACATTAAATTGAAATGGCACAACGAGTATGACTACAATGCTGCCGACGGTCTTAATTTCAACTCTGAAGAGATGACATCTTTTTATGTGTCAAACTTCTTCACCGCTGACGACCTTAAAAATGTCGTAGGCAAACTAGTTAAATCAATCTCATACATGCAGTATCGTCCCATCTATAAAGTAACTGCACTTGTATATGTTAATGACAAGGTCGTAAGTTCAGGAGTGGATGATCAAAGCGCATTTAAGGCTGGCGAAGAAAAAGAAATTATACTTGATACACCCGTAACCATACCCGAAGGTGCAAGCATGAGATTTGCAGTAAAATTTGAATGCGGATCAAATATGGATATGGTCGCAAGTCGCGACAATGGTCCAACGGTATTAGGAAAAGGTGACTGCCTGTCACTTGATGGCGTAAATTGGACCAGCGATAACGATGGCAACTTTTGGGTAACTGCTCGTCTCGTTAACGATGCAACACAAGCCGCCGATGGCTACAATGTATATTGTGACGGTGTGAAAATCAACAGCGAATTGATTACCGATACAGAGTATTCTGCGACAAACCAAGCTAAAGGCATTCACAGCTATTCAGTTTCTGCTGTTTATGGTGGAGAAGAAGTAAAATCATATACTGTACCCGCAACTATTAATGTATTCCCTACTCCATCTATTTTAAGCGCAGAAAACAATTTATTTACAAATACTATTACATGGCAAGCACCACTATTGTCTCAAGGGACATTGACTTGGAGTAATCAAGAATTGCTTAACGGCATCGGTGGCACATCAACATCATCACCCAAAATTTGGATTAAAAACGAATTTGAAGCATCTGACTTAATCGCATATGCTGAGTCTCAACTGACTGCTATAAACGTTTATTTCTATCAAGAATCAAGTAGCACAATAAATTCTTGCGTACTCTATATTGTTGAGAACGATAAAATCGTTTATTCCGAAGAGTTATCGGCTGACGCATTAGCGGCAATAACATTGGGCGAATGGAACAAGTTTGCGCTTACTACTCCATACACAATCAAAGCCGGCAATAAAGTCGCTTATGGTATCTACATTACTCACACTAAGAAAAAACATCCTCTTGCCTATGATACATGTCCTATTGGCAATATCGGCAAGGGAACAATGTACTCAACATCATCTCCCAAATCGACATTCAACAGTTCTTCTCCCTCATGGAAATCTTTGTCAGATGCCGGATTAACAGGAAACTGGATGTTATCTGCTGATATCGCAGGCTCAATACAAATGCAACTCGCAAGTTATGACGTGTATAGAAACAATAACAAAATCGCATCAGGCATCACTCAAAACAATTATGTCGATGAAGTAGATGCTCCCGGGTTCTATGAATATAGCATTGTTGCGGTTGGACAAGATGGTGCGACCTCAGATGCGTCATCGGTAATAGTTAATGTTTCTCTTCCCGACAGTTACCGTGCTCCATTTATCGAAAGTGCCACATTTGATGAGGAAACAAAAGAATTTGCTACGACATGGAGCATGGATGCAGAGCTAAAACGCTATAATTCTCCTACATATGTTGTAGGATTTGAGGAAGATATGTCGATTATGGCTGGGACTAAGTTCTCGGCAGCCGAACTTACTAAATACAAAGGATATTCTATCTCTCGCTTAACCGGCTTGCTTTATACCGAAACCGGAGATATTAAAATCGGGGTGTACACTTCTACCGGAACCGCTCTTGCCGAAACAACTATTGCATCAGGGGAATATAACGCCGGCAGCACATTCTTTGCCGAACTTCCATATGCAGTACAAATCACAGGAGAAGACGATCTTTACATCGCTTATACTCTCAACATGAAAGCCAATACTAGTCCATTGGTAATTGACGAAGGTCCACTTGTAGAAAATGGAGCTCTTATCAGTCTTACCGGAGGTGCGAATTGGATGAAACTAAGCACAATATATTCAGCGGCAAATGACCAAAACATTGTAATTGGAGCACTTGCTACTCCTCCTACCGCAACACCCTCAAGCAACGTTGAATCAAAAACATATCATTTAAGCAGCATCCCTGCCAAAGAAATTGAATCAGCATCTACTGTAAGCACCAAATCAGCAGTAACTAACAATCCTCAAGTTGAGAAATTCAACATCTACTGCAACAATACACTTATTGCGACTACAGCAGAATATAGCTATGCCGAACGATTGACCAAATTTGGCCCTTACACTTATGAAATCACAGCGGTTTATACCAATGGTTGGGAATCTCCACGTTCTGAAAAATTATCATTCGCAAATACCGTAGAACAAAAGAACCCTGCGCCATTTGACCTAAAAGGATCTGTAAGTGGTAACGACCTCGTACTCTCTTGGAGTAGCACCGATAAGGCTACAGTTTTATCATATGAGACAGGAGATACAGATAACGCATTCCAATTATCCGGTTCTGGTAGCGGCTTCTATGCTGTAATTAAGTACTCTGCCGACGACCTTGCCGACAAAGTTGGAATGAAAATTTCTCACATACGTTTCAAATTAGCGACTGACAACATCTATTCACTCAATGCTATTGTAATGTATGGTGACAACATCGTTTATTCTCAACCGGTAAATACCGACAATTTGGTCGTTGGTTACAACACTATACGTCTAGACAGCCCTGTCGAAATACCCGCAAATTGGGAAGTAGGTGTTGGTTACTTAATCGATGGTCCTACAGGTGTAGCTATGATGGTAATGGACGGAGGTCCCGCCGTAGAAATGTATAGCGATGTTTATTCTACATCAGGTTCATCTTGGTACTCAATGAAAAAGAAAAATTCACAAGACTATAACTGGAGAATTTCTGCCACTCTCATGACTGCCGACATGGACGTTGTTAAACCATTGTCAGCCAATATAACCGCCGCAAGCACTACATACAACGTATATCGTGATGGAGAGATGATTGCATCAGGTGTTACATTTACCAAATATACCATAGCCAACGCCGTAAGTGGTAATTACTATGTTACCGCAGTTTCTGATGGTTATGAATCAGCAGCTTCCAATAGCATCATTTACTACGATCCTTCAGGCATCGAAGATATTGAGACCAATGCAACTGTTAAATATGACAACGCATCTCAAACTATCAGTTTAGGAAAAGAGGGAGATTGCAACATTTATAATGTAAGTGGCATCTTGGTTAAGAGTGCCGCAAGTGTTTCATCTCTTGAAGTATCTGACTTAGCAAACGGCGTTTACATCGCGACAGTAACTATTGATGGCGCAACAACAACTATCAAAATTACAAAATAACACGCAATAACAGCTAACCAATAAAAAAACGTTGCCCGATTCTTGGTCGGGCAACGTTTTTTTATTGTTCTTTGCTGAAAGCTAAATTTATATTTTCAATCTTCCTTTGAAAAACTATAAACGCTTATGTTGTCGCGGGTGTCACAACTGCGATGTGATGTCGTATGTAATTTCAGGAAATTATAATTATCGTCATGTTTAGCGACAAAGACTTCGCTTTCGGTTTCATTAAGGAGTAAAAGCCCCTTTTGAGGCAACTCCTCATCAAATAATCGCAAACGATCATTCATATAATAGTTCAATGTGTAGTACCTCATTAAATATGCATCAATATGAGTATAAATCGGAGTTTCAGGGAAACGGCACTGCAATTGTTCAGCGACAATTTTATCACTTTTCACGTTTAATACCGCCGGTTGGTAAACATAAGAATAGCTCCAATATATAGTCAGAAGCGTCGTTATTGATAGACAGAAGCTTCGAGATAATTTCACTTTATGATTATATGCGACAAGTGCCAAACCCGACATCAGTGATAATGCAATCATCACCCACCCGACAATTCCTATCGTATATTCTCTTAATCCATTAATAAATATATTAACTTTCTCGCCAACTGAAAAATCGACAAAATTTATTGTCACATATACAATCGGAGTTATAACCGCGATACAGCCTATAATATAGCCATATACCTTAATTGGCATTGATTTCCGCTCCCTTATAAGCCAAACAACCAACAATGTAATAAAATAGGCTATAAACGGATAGATCGGCAGTAAATAAACGCTTCGTTTACTTTTGGGAATACAATAAAACACAAATATCAACACAATTGACAGCAATGAAAACAGATTTACACTGTCCATTTTTCTAATACGAGCCCATAATCGTTTTATTTGCGCTGTAATCCCGTTTTCTTCCGGCAATGAATATCTTAACACAAACAACGACAATAGCAAAAGTATTGTATATGGTAGCAACCCGGCAATTACTGTTATGAAATTGTAATGGATGGGATTTTCATGAGACTCATAACTCATATTTCCAAAGAAACGACCAAAATTCTCTTCTAACGCAAGAGTCATAAAACTATCCCCCCCTTGATTATATGCTGCGATATACCACAATGCCGGCAGGACACACGCAAGCAAGCCGGATGCGACAAGCGACAAAAATGTAGGCATAAAACGTGCCCCTTTCATCAATCGGAACACACCGATTACCATACATGGCAACAACATTCCAACCGGGCCTTTTGTTAACACTCCAAAATTCATCAACGCTATCGCCCACCACGACAATCCACGACAACCTCGTTCCCAATGTCGATAAAAAGCCAATAATGCGCCGACAATACAAGCGGTCAACAACATATCAACACGACATGCCACCCCGGCACGATAAACCTCAAACGAAGTTATGGTTATGAGTGCCGTCGCCATCGCTTTTAATGGAGAAACTCGCCGAGCATAAAACCAAAATAGCGAAAGAGCCATCACTATCAATGCTATTGCCGATGGAAATCGAGAGGTAAACTCACTAACTCCACCGGTAACTAACGAGACCGCAGAAATACACCACGCAAGGAAGGGTGGTTTATATGGAATATCGTTACCATAGCTCTCCGGCAAAATCCAATTACCAGAATCCAACATTGACATGGCGACGATTGCTTCACGCGGTTCACCTTTTGTATTAAACAATGTATCACCAAGGAATGGAATAAATGTCACTATCAATATCCCAATTAATATAAACAAGTAATGTTTTGATAAATTTCTATCGGTATTCATATATTGTCAAATTGTTAATATGACCGCAAAAATAGTCAAAAAGTCCAAATATCTAACAATATGACAATCGAAAATCCATTTTATACAAAAGCAATACCTATGGGTTCAATAAATCGGGGTTAAAGAAACTCAACACTTCTCGTGCATTCTCAAGCGCATATGCAGCTTTACTTTGAGGATTAATCTCAACGGCTCGCCCATAGTCATTAATCGCCCTACGCCGATCTCCAAGACGCCAAAACAACCGACCTCTGACAAAATACAACTCATCATTCTCAGGGTTTGACTTCAACAGCTCGTCGATTGATAATATTGCCTCTTGCAATCTGTTTTCAGTAATTAAATCATCTATTTTTTGTGTGAGTGACATTTTCTTACTACATTTGAACTTCAAATTTATAATAAATAATTGATATGCGACACATTTTTTCACTCTCATTGATACTGATAGCGACATCTTTATTAGGATTTGCCGCCGACCCTACATCTACTCGCTACTCCAACGAAAATTGTCAAGGTAGCTTAAAGCCATATCCTACCCCACAAGAGGTTTATAGCTACCCCGATAGTCTAACTCCTATTTTAATCAATCACGTAGGACGTCACGGCTCTCGTTATCCGGCTTCGGCGACCCATTGTCTTGCCATGAGACGCGCACTACAAACCGCCGATTCCATTGGCTCAATAACTACGTTAGGGAAAGAACTGCTAAAACTCACTGAAACGGCAATTTCTCGTGCCAATGGTCAATGGGGTGCACTCGATTCTCTTGGCATGGCTGAACAAAGAGGCATCGCTTCTCGAATGCTCGCCAACTATCCTACTCTATTTAACAATGCCAAAATAAATGCTATTTCATCATATTCACCACGTTGCGTTATGAGCATGTTCTCATTCACTCACCAACTAAGCCGTCTAAACAACCGCATCGAACTGTTTACTGCCTCAGGACGCAGTCACTCGGTTTTAATGCGACCTTTTGATATTGACGCATCTTATGCAGAATTTCGCAATGCCAACGAATGGAAAATTCCCTACGACGAATACACTAAAGCAACAATCCCAACCACCGCGCTCAAACGAGTACTTGGAGACAAATACCCTTATGAACAAATTGACGCGCAAGAATTAGCACTCACTCAATACTATGTTATCGCCGGTATGAGTGCTATGATGATGCAATGTGATGCGTCAAAGTATTTCACGACTGAGGAATATAATGCATTATGGTCTTGTTTCAACTTACGCCAATACTTGCAACGCACTGCAACAACCATTTCAACTACACCTGCCGAAATCGCATCACAATTACTTATTGATTTAATCACGACAACCGACAATGCGACAAAAGGAGATGGACAATACTCTGTCATACTACGTTTTGGTCATGCCGAAACCCTTATGCCATTACTATCGCTTATGCGCCTTAAAGGGTGCTACTACTTAACCAATTATTTCGACACTGTAGCGCGCAATTGGCAAGATTTCAATGTCGTTCCTATGTCAGCCAACTTACAGATAGTGCTATTTCGTTCCAACAAAGGAGACTATTACATTCGCATTGATCACAACGAGCACCCAATTGCTCTACTCCCCGACAGCGACAAAATTTATATCCCATGGGATGACGCTAAAGAACATTTAATGCGATTTATTCCGCTATATTATCAAATTATGTAGCATCCAACACATTTAATGCCGATTCATAATCGGGTTCATCTGTGATCTCATTGACAAGTTGGGTATAAATAACTTGACGTGTTTCGTCATATACAACAATCGCGCGAGTCAACAAACCGGCAAGCACTCCGTCAATCAATTGCACACCATACTCTTGAGCAAATAATGGCGAGCGAAATGCCGATGCGACCAAAACATTTTCGATGCCCTCTGCGCTACAAAACCGCGCCGCAGCAAATGGCAAATCCATCGATACACATATTACAACAGTGTTATCAAGCCTGGCTGCTCTTTTGTTAAATTGACGCACCGCCATTGCACATACACTTGTATCAAGGCTTGGGAATATATTTAACACCACCCGTTTGCCAAGAAAATCAGAGCTGCTCACCTCTGTAAGTTTGGGTGATACCAAATTAAAACTTGGGGCTTTATCTCCCACTCTCGGTAATGAGCCATTTGTGTGGCAAACCGAGCCTTTAAAATAAACATTTTCCATAATATTCACTATTTGTGTCAATTCAATTTATTCTTTAAACACTTCAGGGAAAAACACATTGAGAAGACTTAAATTAATCCCACCTGGGAATAATTGAGATATCGGCGTAAAATAAACAACCGTACCATACTCCGACAACTCACCGGGATTATTCCTACACCTATAATATATAGGATAATTTTTGTCAATATTCACAACATACACATATTGTCGCCATAAATCCTCAGCTGATCCATATTCGAGGATATGCACCCGACAGAAATCACCACCCACCAATGTGTCAGATACAGCATAGCCCCTACACATTACATCTGTTTTCAAATCTCGTATATCCTTTTCAATAAATTGAGGGACAAAAGACGCAAATTGCGCAGTACTCACCCTTTCAACATTATCAGTAATCGGCTCCTTTTTCAGCACCGAATCGGAGTAACGATATAACACACCATCACAATACGCCGTAACGCCCTCTTGTATTGTAGAAATACCATTGCCATAACGCCATGTTACTATATAATCACATATTGACAAAGAATCATCGTCTGTCGCCACTGAATAAATATCAAGTTGATATTCTGCAATTTCATCGGCTTGAGGCAATGTCGCCGACACCTCTGCCCTCAATGCATATAACCCATTCCCCGCCTCAGCATTTATATTAAATACTGCTATTATTAATAATACTCCTATTAGTCTCAAACGCATACTATATTATTCTTTACTTAAAAATAAACAACATTAATGCTCGTATTGTTGCCGAGTTGCATATTTTTTCTTTATCTTTGCTGAATAAAACACATAATAATATATATGAAAAAAATCATATTATCAATCATCACTTTATTGTCGGTTTCAGTAGTCCATGCACAACTACTTTACCGCATCAGTGGGAATGGGACAAAGGATGCTTCATACATATTTGGAACTCATCACATCGCTCCGGTTTCAATACTTGATTCGATACCGGGTTTTAACGAAGCATTAGCTTCTGTTGATGCTGTATATGGGGAGATTGTTCATGAGCAGCTCACAAGTGCAGCAACTCAGCAACTCATTATGCAAAGAGCGATAGCCCCTGCCGACAGCACTTTGTCAAAAGTGTTCTCAATTGAACAATTAGACTCGATTGACGCGGTCTTGAAAAAATATAGTGGAGGAATATTAACTATTCAACAACTTAATCAAATTACTCCGGCATTCGTTGCCATGCAACTCGCCGTCATGCAATCAATGGCATATTTCCCCGATTTCAACCCTAATCAGCAGCTTGATGTGATCGTTCAAGAACGAGGGAAGCTCCTTGACAAGGAGCTTGGAGGCTTTGAAACCGCCGAGTTTCAGGTCAACTTACTATATGGAGACCCAATATCAGTTCAAGCGGAGGAACTGATGAAAACGATCAGACTTGATAGTATTTCAGAAAAATGTGTAAAAGAATTATCTCATGCCTATATATCACAAGACTTAAATACCTGTCACAACTTGCTAATTACACCTGAATATGGCTTTGAGCAAGAAACCGCAGACAAATTGATCAATAATCGCAACGCAGATTGGGCAAAACTGCTAATTCCCTTAATAAAGGAAAAATCTGTTTTGGTTTGTGTCGGAGCCGGACATTTATTAGGCGAAAAAGGACTGATTAATCTGCTAAAAATGGCTGGATATACAATAGAACCAGTCAATTAGATGCCTCCAATTGGCTTTTTGGGACAATTTTCAACGTTTTTTTTTGTAAATTAGTATAAATGTTATAACTTTGTCTCTGATTTATTAACGTTATAAACCAAATTTAAAATGAAAAAATTTATTCTTTTGGCTGCCGTTGCTGCAACAGCAATGTCAGTGAACGCACAACAAGCTATTGAAGCTACAGGTGCTGGTGACAATTGGTCTATTGGTTTAGTTGGTGGTGTTACCACTCCTATCGAAGACGCTGCATTCATCGGTGACATGCGTGGTGCTGCTGGTATCGAAATCAACAAGCAAGTTTCTCCTATCTTCGGCTTTGGTATCGAAGGTATTTGGGGCGTAAACACTTCTTCTTGGAGTGGTGTAAAAAGCGCAAATGTTTTTGATAGCCACTATGTAGGTGCATATGGTAAATTCAACCTTAACAACCTTTTCACAGGTTATGACTGCAAAAAAGACTTCTTTGAAGTAGAAGCTGTAGCTGGTGCAGGTTGGGGTCGCGAATATGTCGCAAATGGCTACGATTGGAACTATTTTGCAACTAAAGCAGGTCTTAACCTCAACTTCAACGTTTCTAAGAAAGTTACTATCGCAATCAAACCTTCTATGATTTGGAACATGAGCGATGCTCGTCGTTGGAACTCTTCTGCTTCATATGACTCTCACTTCGCTACATTCCAACTTCTTGCTGGCGTTTCTTACAACTTTGGCAAAGGATTTGTATGTGTTAAACCTTACGACCAAGCAGAAGTTGATGCTCTTAACGCAGAAATCAACGCACTCCGTGGTCAACTCGACGCTTGCAATGGCAATGTAGATGCTCTCAACGCTCGCAACGCTGCTCTCCAAGCTCAACTCGATGAATGCTTGAACCAACCTAAAGCTCCTGCTCAAGTTGTTGTAGAAAACAACGTTCGTTCAGTAATGTTCAAACAAGGTTCTGCTACAATCTCTAAAGATCAAAAAGCAGTAGTTGCTCAAATCGCAAAATGTCTTGAAGGTAACGACGCAACTATCGTTGTTAAAGGTTACGCTTCTAAAGAAGGTGGTGAAGCCATTAACGAAAAACTCGCTGGCGAACGCGCTGAAGCAGTTAAAAACATGCTCGTTAACGAATTTGGCATCGATGCAAGCCGCATCGACACTGAAAACGGTGGCGTAAGCGAAAAATTCCCTGAACTCGCTTGGAACCGTGTATGTATCTGCACTATCTCTAAATAATCATCTTTGATTATATCCAATAAAAAACTCCCCAATCGGGGAGTTTTTTTATTATCCATACCTAAGCGGATATTTCAAGAGACTCTCAACTCGCATTAATTATTTCAACAAGTTTTCGACTACTTGGCTCACCATCTCATCTCCGGGCTTTAGCATTACAATGTCAGCATCACGCTTCATCCATGTGAGTTGTTTTTTTGCATACACACGAGTGTTTTTCGCAAGACGAGCAATTGCAGTTTCACGATCCATTACGCCGTCAAAAAAAGCAAACATCTCTTTATATCCTACAGTATTGAGTGAATTAAGATGACGCAAGTGATACACACTTCTTGCTTCTTGCTCTAACCCGGCTTCTATCATAGCATCAACACGGCTATTAATTCGATCAAACAACACCTCTCTATCATAATCTATCGCATATTTAACGATATCAAAAGGTCGTTGTTTCACCTCTCCGGTGCGAAGCGATGAGTATGGCACTCCCGCCTGCATCGTTATCTCTATTGCATGCACAAGTCGTTTATAATTATTTAAATCTACCTGATTATAATACACCGGGTCTATGCGATGTAGCGTTTCCCGGAGCAATGGTAATCCTCCTTCATAATACAATACCATCGCTCGCGCTCTAATTTCGGGAGTAATTGTGGGCAATTCATCAATACCTTTGGTCACAGCATCAATATACATCATTGACCCACCACACATTATTACATAGTCATTTCCCTTCCACAATTGAGGCATTAAAGCCATTACATCAGCTTCATATTGTGCCGCACTATAATAATCCTCAAGAGCAAGAGTCCCAACAAAATGGTGCGGAACCAATGCCAACTGCTCTGCTGTTGGCGCAGCCGTGCCAATAGGTAAATCCCGATAAAGTTGACGAGAGTCTGCCGATAAAATATGGCACCCGAGTCGGAGTGCCAATTTTATCGATAAATCAGTTTTCCCCGATCCTGTCGGACCGGTTATGACTATCAGTGTTTTATTTTTGTTCTGCAACAAGTCTTGCGATTTCAATTATCACTTGCATCGCCTTTTCCATTGAAGGGATAGGTACAAACTCATAACGTCCGTGGAAATTCAATCCGCCGGCAAAGATATTTGGGCATGGCAACCCTTTGAATGAAAGTTGCGCTCCATCTGTCCCCCCACGAATTGGGACAACTTTGGGTGTTACATCTATATTACGCATTGCTTGTTCTGCAATATCGATAACATGCATCACCGGCTCGATTTTTTCACGCATATTATAGTATTGATCCTTCAATTCAAGAGAAGCACAATCGGGGAACTCCTTATTTATCTTGCGAGTAAGGTGTTCAAACTCTTTTTTGCGACGTTCAAATCTATCATGGTCATGATCACGTATGATATAAGTCAATACTGTCTCTTCCACCGTTCCTTCAATTCCAATCAAGTGATAGAATCCTTCATAACCTTCGGTGTGCTCCGGAGTTTCCCAACGAGGCAACATTATCGCAAATTGAGTGGCGACACGCATTGAGTTTATCATTTTGTGCTTTGCGTAACCCGGATGCACATTGCGACCTTTGAATTTCACTTTGGCAACTGCGGCATTGAAGTTTTCATATTCAAGCTCGCCAATCTCACCACCATCCATTGTGTAAGCCCAATCTGCGCCAAAACGTTCTACATCAAATTTATGAGCGCCAAGACCGATTTCCTCATCGGGATTAAATGCGATGCGGATGTCTCCATGTTTGATTTCGGAATGCTCTTTAAGATATTCAACCGCCGAGATTATTTCGGCGATACCGGCTTTATCATCGGCACCAAGAAGAGTGTTTCCGTCGGTTACTATTAAATCCTGACCCACATAGTGCATCAATTCAGGGAATTGGTCGGGAGACAATTCGATACCCTTTTCTGCGTTTAGTGTAATTACGCCTCCGTCATACTTCTCTACAATGCGCGGTCTCACATGACGTCCCGACATTTCTGGAGATGTGTCAAGATGAGCAATAAAACCGATTGTGGGAACTTTACCATCGACATTCCCTGGTAATGTCGCCATCAAATATCCGTTTTCATCAAGAGTTATATCCCTCAAGCCAAGACGCTTAAGTTCATCTTCAAGCTTTTCGGCAAAAATCATCTGCCCCGGGGTAGATGGTGTCATATTAGTCAACTCATCACTCTGGGTGTCAAACTTCACATAAGTCAGGAAGCGATCAACTACATTCATTTCGTAATACTTTGTAATTCAAGGTTAATTTTTATTGTGCAAAGTTAGTGAAAATAATTACGATTTGCAAAACTCACTAAATCTACATAATTTTGTTGTTATAATACAACACTAAAACAAGGTTTATATGGGACAAATATATACCAATCTCACCCAACTCATAGGCAACACGCCACTCCTTGAGTTGTCAAATATCGAGACTGCCGAAAATTTAAAATCGCGCCTGATAGTGAAAATCGAAGCATTCAATCCCGGAGGTAGCGTTAAAGACCGAGCCGCACTATCTATGATTGAAGAAGCCGAGAGTCGTGGCATGCTCTCTCCCGGCGCATTAATCATCGAACCGACAAGTGGCAATACCGGAGTAGGACTTGCTTGGATTGCCTCACTCAAAGGGTATAAAGTTATCCTAACCATGCCCGAAACCATGAGCATTGAACGCCAACGACTATTAAAAGCATTTGGTGCTACAATTATTCTCACACCGGGAACAGAAGGCATGGCTGGAGCAATCAAACGCGCAGAGCGACTCCGAGACGAAAATCCCGGAGCAATAATTATCGGACAATTTGACAACCCTGCCAATCCCGCAATACATGTTACTACAACCGCAGAGGAGATATGGAGAGATACCGATGGTAAAATTGACATTTTTGTCGCTGGTGTAGGAACCGGTGGAACCGTCTGCGGGACAGCCAGAGGTCTGAAAAGACACAATCCTCTGATTAAAGCCATAGCAGTAGAACCGGCGGCATCACCAATTATTTCGGGTGGCACAGCCGCACCTCACAAAATCCAAGGCATCGGAGCTAATTTCATTCCAACCAACTATTCGGCCGATGTTATTGATGAAGTGATGACAGTTTCAGATGAAGACGCGTTCCAAGGAGCAAAACAATTGGTCCAGCAAGAAGGATTACTTGTTGGCATATCTTCCGGAGCTGCTTTTTATGCAGCGTTGCAACTTGCCAAATCTCCCGAAAACGCAGGAAAAACTATTGTCGCCCTACTTCCCGACACCGGCGAGCGCTACCTATCTACGCCATTATTTGATTAATCATATCTATTACGCCCTATCTTTTTTAGATTTTATCGGCAGTATTCTCTGAAAAATGTTGTAACTTTGCACTCCGAAAAAAGGACGAAAAAAAGAAATTATCGTATGCAAAAAATCAGAAACATCGCAATTATCGCCCACGTTGACCACGGCAAAACCACTATCGTTGACAAAATGTTACTTGCCGGCAACCTCTTCCGCGAAAACCAAAACGCCGGAGAATTAATACTTGACAACAACGACTTGGAGCGCGAGCGTGGCATCACGATACTTTCAAAAAACGTTTCTATCGATTATAAAGGATACAAAATCAACATCATTGACACCCCGGGACACGCCGACTTCGGTGGCGAAGTTGAACGTGTGTTAAACATGGCCGATGGCTGCTTGCTATTGGTTGACGCGTTTGAAGGACCGATGCCACAAACTCGTTTTGTGTTGCAAAAAGCCATCCAAATGGGACTTAAACCAGTAGTGGTAGTTAACAAAGTTGATAAACCCAACTGTCGTCCCGACGAGGTTCAAGAAATGGTTTTTGACCTCATGTTTAACCTCAACGCTACTGAAGAACAGTTGGATTTCCCCACAATTTTTGGCTCGGCAAAACAAGGTTGGATGAGTACCGATTGGCAAAAGCCAACCGACAACATTTTACCATTGCTTGACGCCATTATTGAATACATCCCGGAACCGGAAGTGCTTGAAGGAGACGCACAAATGCTTGTTACATCACTCGATTACTCAAGCTATGTTGGTCGCATTGCCATTGGTCGTGTTCATCGTGGAGAAATACGCGAAGGAATGGATATTGCATTATGCAAAAAAGATGGCACAATCGCACGCCAACGCATAAAAGAGCTTCACACCTTTGAAGGCATGGGACGCAAAAAAGTCTCATCGGTAAAAAGTGGTGATATATGCGCACTCGTAGGTATCGAAGGCTTTGAAATTGGTGATACCATCGCCGATTTCAACAACCCTGAGCCATTGCCTCGCATCGCCATTGACGAGCCTACCATGTCAATGACTTTCACAATCAACGATAGCCCATTCTTTGGCAAAGATGGCAAATTTGTCACATCTCGACATATCGCCGACCGTTTGACTAAAGAGCTTGACCGCAACTTAGCCTTACGCGTCACCAAAGCCGACCATGAAGATGTATGGACTGTGTTTGGTCGCGGTGTGCTACACCTCTCTGTATTGATTGAGACAATGCGTCGCGAAGGTTATGAACTTCAAGTGGGTCAACCACAAGTTATCATCAAAGAAATCGATGGTCAAAAATGCGAACCGGTTGAGTTACTAACTATCAATGTGACAGAAGAATACTCCAGCAAAATCATTGATATGGTGACACGTCGCAAAGGTGAAATGGTATCAATGACAGCTCAAAACGACCGCATTCACATGGAGTTCCTCATTCCGTCTCGTGGCATCATCGGGTTACGCAACAACGTATTGACCGCATCGGCAGGTGAAGCTATCATGGCTCATCGTTTCCATGAATACCAACCTTGGAAAGGCGACATCGAGCGTCGCACCAATGGTTCGCTTATTGCCATGGAGGCAGGTACGGCCTACGCCTATGCTATCGACAAACTCCAAGATCGCGGACGTTTCTTCATCTTCCCTCAAGAAGAGGTATATGCCGGACAAGTTGTTGGTGAAAACGCCAAAGACAATGACATTGTGGTCAATGTAACAAAATCTAAGAAATTGACCAACATGCGCGCTTCAGGCGCCGACGACAAAGCCCGCATCATCCCGCCCATTGTATTCAGTCTCGAAGAAGCACTCGAATACATCAAAGAAGATGAATATGTGGAGGTTACACCACACCACATACGCCTACGCAAGATCATTCTTGACGAGATTGAGCGCAAGCGTGCCAACAAAGTATAACATTACACTACTTTATGAGTTGACGCAATGCGTCAAACACGCCCTGAGAAGCCGCAACGACCGACACGTTGCGGTCTTGTCTGAATTGTTCATATCGACCACCAGCTTCGGTCACAATCAGCTCACCCGCAGCCACATCCCACGCATGTAAATTCAACTCCCAATACCCATCAAGAAAACCGGCTGCGACATAACACAAATCAATAGCCGCTGCACCTAAACGCCTCATGCCCCTCACCTTAGGGAGGACTCGTCCAACGTTGTCAAGATTATTATCAGCCGTGCGATCTTTATCTACCGGAAAACCGGTCGCGACAACCGCTTTCGACAATTGATTGTTTTGATTGGGAGATATCGTTCGACCATTGAGAAATGCACCTCCACCCTTTGTCGCACAAAACAATTCGTCAAGATATGGAGCATAAACAACTCCAACCACCATCTCTCCATTATATTCCACACCAATAGAAACTGCAAACGATGGCAAACCGGAGCTGAAATTTGTCGTACCATCAAGTGGATCTATAATCCAACGATAACCCGCCCCATTGTCTGGCGACTCCCCCGACTCTTCCGATAAAATTCCATGATCGGGATAAGTTTCTTTTATGTGACTTATTATTACTCTTTCCGATGCTTTATCGGCAACCGTCACAATATCGCTATCATTAAATTTCGCCTCTATTTCAAGATTTTCTCCACGAAAATACCCAAGCAAAACATTTCCTGCCTCACGAGCCCATTGTATGGTGTTATTTAACAACTCTTCTTTAATCATTGCTTTATCCATTTTGTGTTTTATTAGATTACGCAAAAATACCCAAATTTGTTTTATCTCCTAACTTTATATACGCGTTTTTTGCTAAATTTGTAGCACTTATGGAAATAACTCTTAGCGACATATCAACCCATCGAGAACTGCTTGACTCAATCAAGCAACTATATTTTGAAGCATTCCCAATCGAGGAGCGTCGCCCATGGGAAAGCATCATGCGACTAATCTCTACTAATAATCGCTACAACCTAACCCTGATTTTTGCCGACAATGAGTTTGCCGGCTTTATTACGTCGTGGATATTCACAGATTTTATTTATATTGAGCATTTTGCCATTGTAAGCGACAAACGAGGCTACGGAATCGGTGCTCAAGCAATCTCAACATTTACACACTCTCAACCACAACTACCAATCATTCTTGAAGCAGAGCCGATTGACACATCAGCCATTGCGCGACGACGCATCGAGTTTTACCAACGACAAGGATTTCAACTTTGCTCTGATTTTGACTACACACAACCCCCTTACAGCCCCACACTCCCTGCCGTCAAGCTATCTCTGATGATATACTCCTCATCTAATGATTATCCCCCACTACAATCAATCGCAACAGAAATCCACCACTCAGTTTATGGCATTACTCATGCCAATACTCTCAACCTTTTGCCAATCGATTGTGGAGGCGATTTGTGAATTGATAGTTTTTCAATCCCCAACGAGGAGATATCAGCAATTCATCGGGAGATTGCGACACAAAACGTTCTATCGCAATTGACGGAGATATACGTTTTATAATTTTGCAACAAAGATCGATATATTCATCTACTGTATAGCGAGGCACATCATATAACCCTTGCTCCACATCAACCGCCATGCGAGTTCCACGCACAAGTTGAAGTTGATGCAATTTGATAGTATCTATTGGCAACTGAGAAACGCGATTAATGGTTTCAAGTATCATGGGTTCATCTTCGCCAGGCAACCCGAGAATAAAATGCAAGCCACAGGGCAATCCGGATGCTTTAGTCCGCATTACGGCATCAACGGTATCCTCCCAAGTGTGGCAACGATTTATGCGTTCAAGTGTTAGATTATGAGACGTCTCTGCTCCATATTCAATCATAACCCAGTGACGTTGATGTAACTCTTTAAGACGTTGAAGCAATTCATCGGGCATACAATCGGGTCGAGTGCCTATTATCAGGCCATCCACCTTATCAACCGATAGTGCTTCTTCATACAAAGCCATTAATCGGTCAATATCTCCATGTGTATTTGTGTATGCTTGGAAATAAGCAAGATATCGCATATCGGGATATTTCTTTCCGAAAAACGATTTTCCCTCTTCGAGTTGTTGAGTTACACTAAGAGTCGGAGCGCAATATCCCGGATTAAATGTCTGATTATTGCAATAAGTACATCCGCCACGCCCTTTAGTGCCATCTCGATTTGGGCAACTAAAGCCGGCATTTACCGCAAGTTTCTGCATCTTTCCCTCAAAATGGGAAGCGAGAAATTGGGAAAAATCTCTATAAAACTCAGCCATAGAGGGTGCACCCTATAAAAGAGTTGTTTTATTAGCTAAATATGCGTCAAGTATAACGATTGCAGCCATCGATTCTACAACAGGCACAGCACGCGGCAACACACATGGGTCGTGACGTCCCTTTGCCTTTAATGTCGTAGGATTTCCGTCTTTATCAATCGTCTCAACCTCTTTGAGTAGAGTTGCAACCGGTTTAAACGCGACACGGAAATAGATATCTTCGCCATTTGAGATGCCACCTTGTATGCCTCCAGAATGATTTGTTATCGTCTTAACTTGACCGGCAGTTGTAGCAACAAATTTATCCAACATTTCGCTACCTCTACAACCAACGCCATCAAAACCCATACCATATTCAAATCCCTTAACGGCATTTATACTGAGCATTGCCGCACCGAGTTGAGCATGAAGTTTGTCAAATGCAGGCTCTCCAAGACCTATGGGACAACCTTTTATCACACCGGTTATAACGCCTCCGATAGTATCGCCATCGGCTTTTACTTGTTCAATGAGTTCTCTCATTTTTACCGCCATAGTCTCATCGGGACAACGCACATCGTTAGTTTCGATTATCGACGCGTCATATTTTGTATAATCGTTGTCAAGTCTCAAATTTCCGACTTGCGAAGTATAGGCATATATTTTTACTCCAATCTGTTCCAACGCTTGACGAGCAAATGCTCCGGCAACAACTCGCGAGATTGTTTCGCGAGCCGATGAACGACCACCTCCACGATGATCTCGCAATCCATACTTTGCGGTATATGTAAAATCGGCATGAGATGGGCGGAATGTGTTGCGGATATTTTCATAATCCGATGAGTGTTGATCTCCATTTTCAACCATAAAACCGATAGGTGTACCGGTGGTTTTACCCTCAAAAATGCCTGAAAGTATTTTTACTTGATCTTTCTCATCTCGAGATGTAACAATCGATGATTGCCCCGGACGACGTCGGTTCAATTCCTGTTGCACCTTGTCGAGGTCAATTTCTATTCCGGCCGGCATTCCGTCAATAACACCACCAACCGCTACACCATGAGACTCTCCAAATGTAGTCACTCTGAAAATTTTCCCGAAACTATTCATCGTTATCTTTGTTACTTGTGATTATATCGGCAACCATGGCTCTGACATATTTTATCAGAGCTTCCGGCGCTATTTTTAGTTGCAATCCGCGCACCCCGGCACTCACAAATATATGTTCAAAGTCAAGTGCGGAGCTATGGAAAAATGTGGGGAACGCCTTTTTCATGCCGATAGAAGTACAGCCACCCCTAATATAACCGGTCAATGGCAACAACTCTTTCATCGGTATCAAATCGGCTTTCTTTGCGCCTGCTACTTTCGCTGCTTTTTTCAAATCCACTTCGGCATTTCCCGGTATGACACACACAAAATAACCACTGCGATCGCCGTGTAGCACAAGCGTTTTAAACACCTGATTTATATCCTCACCAAGTTCCTCTGCTACATGGTCGGCGGCAAGGTTGTTTTCATCAACCGTATAAGGAATTAACTCATAAGGAATTTTTGCCTTATCGAGCAATCGAGCCGCATTGGTTTTCTGTATTCCAGCCATTCGGTTTAGTCTCCCATTGTACGCAAGAGTTCATCATTATCAGATGTGCGCTCCATGCGATCTTTGATAAATTCCATTGCTTCAATAGAATTGCGGTCAGACAAAAAGCGACGAAGTATCCACATGCGATTGAGAGTTTCGGTGCGCAACAACAAATCATCGCGACGAGTGCTTGACGCCATGATATCAACCGCCGGGAAGATGCGTTTGTTTGACAACTTGCGGTCAAGTTGCAATTCCATGTTACCGGTTCCCTTAAATTCCTCAAAGATAACCTCATCCATTTTAGAACTGGTCTCTGTTAACGCTGTGGCTATGATTGTGAGCGAGCCACCACCTTCTATATTGCGAGCCGCGCCAAAGAATCGTTTTGGTTTTTGCAATGCATTGGCGTCAACACCACCAGAAAGTATCTTTCCCGATGCGGGCGACACCGTGTTATAGGCACGAGCAAGACGAGTGATTGAGTCGAGCAGTATCACAACATCGTGACCACATTCAACCATGCGTTTAGCTTTCTCAAGCACAATGCTTGCGATTTTCACATGACGTTCTGCCGGCTCATCAAAAGTCGAGGCAATAACTTCGGCGTTTACGCTACGGCTCATATCGGTCACCTCCTCAGGTCGCTCATCAATCAACAATATCATAATGTAGGTCTCAGGATGATTTTCGGCAATAGCATTCGCGATATCTTTAAGCAAAATGGTTTTACCGGTTTTGGGTGGTGCTACGATAAGACCACGTTGACCTTTTCCGATTGGTGAGAACATATCCACAACTCTGGTTGAAAGATTGCATGTGCGACCACTTGTGAGGTCAAATTTCTCATCAGGAAAAAGTGGCGTGAGGTGTTCAAAAGGCACACGATCACGTATAAATTCGGGCATACGACCATTTATGCGTTTTACCGCACTAAGTGGGAAGTATTTTTCACCTTCCTTTGGAGGACGTATCGAGCATTCAACGACATCACCGGTTTTCAGCCCATGCAACTTGATTTGAGATTGTGTCACATAAACATCATCGGGCGAAGAAAGATAGTTATAGTCACTCGAACGTAGGAACCCATATCCATCAGGCATAACCTCAAGCACTCCTGTAGCCTCAATAAAGCCATCAAAGTTATATTTTGGCTCTTCGGGCTGTTTGCGTTGTTGCTGTTGGTTGTTCTGATTATTTTGGTTATTTTGTTGTTGATTATTGCGATTTTTCTGTTTCTTTGATTGCTTCCCTTGTTGGTTTTGATTGTTTTGTTGCTGTGGCTGTTGTGATTCCTGTCCGGGTTCACCAATCATAATTGGAGCTGTGGCGGCGGCACGAGCAGCAGCGGCGGCAGCTTCTTCTTTTTCACGCTGACTGCGAGGAACAAAACGACGACCTTCACCACGAGGGAAGAATGAGCCAAACGAAGAATCTTTTGGTTTAATGGCTTGTGGCTCGTTTACCTTATCTGCAGCCCCTTCAACATTAACAGCTTCTTCGACTTTGTTAGTTGACTTTTCGGCATTATCCTCTTTTTGTGCAGTCTCAACCGCCTCTTCTTTTACCTCAGCCGGAACGTCTTTGGGCAATGGAGGCAACATTGTAAAATCATCTTTTTCATTCTCTACCTCAGAAACCACAGTATCATTTGTAAGCTGATTTTCTTTTGAAGCCACAATTTCTGTCGCGGTTTCCGATATGCGGTTACGACGACGGCGTTCCTTTGGCGCAACTTCGGCTTCTTGAACTGTTTCTTGCGCAGAAGCGGCATCAACCTCCTCTTTATTTGCAACCTCCTCTTTTACTTCTTCTACAGGAGTAGGTTGTTCATCAGATTGTTTTTTCTTTTTACGCGTAGCTATAGTTTTTTCACCTTCGCTATTATTTTCTTCGGTTACTTCCTTTTCTTTTTTAGGCTTAGGACCGCGACGTTTCTTCTCAACTACAGTTGTAGAAGCCATAACAATAGCTTGTTGGTCAAGAATACGATAAATTAAATCGTCTTTTTGAGTTGGGTCAATCTTTTTCAGCCCCATAGATTCCGCAATCGTTTTGAGCTCATTCTCGCTCATTGCGTTGAGATCGGAAATGTTATACATAAAAATATGTTCTGGAATTATACGTTATGTCTCAACTCCACACGGTCCTAACAAATTCAGGCATCGAGAACAATCTCTCTACATTGGTGGATTGAAATAATTTTTGAATTGAATTTGAGCGTTGCCTTGTAACCACTTACACACATTCCGCTTATTTAGGCAAGACGCATTTACATGAATGGAATGTAATGCAAAGTTACAACCATTTATCGAATAAACAAACTTTAGACAAAAAAAGTTATATAACTATAAGTCAAAAAGGTTTTATTTTACCATTAATAATTACTCATTATAATTTTTTTACTATCTTTGCCATTCTAAAAAAATAAAGGGATAATATAGAATAAGTACTTAAGGTTTAAACACTTTTTGTTTTATGTCAAAATCAATCAAAGAACTTGCTCTTGACTATCATCGCGAGGGCAAACCGGGGAAAATTGAAGTAAACCCCACAAAACCATATTCATCTCAGAATGATCTTGCACTCGCCTACTCCCCCGGCGTAGCATTTCCATGTCTTGAAATCGAAGAGCGTCCACAAGACGCTTACGAATATACCAGTAAAGGGAACCTCGTAGCTGTAATATCCAATGGTACGGCGGTACTTGGATTGGGCGATATCGGAGCTCTTGCCGGTAAACCTGTAATGGAGGGGAAAGCCCTATTGTTTAAAATTTTTGCGGGACTTGACTGCTTTGACATCGAAGTTGATGAGAAAGACCCCGAAAAATTCATTCAAGTAGTTAAAGCTATCGCACCAACTTTTGGTGGTATAAATCTTGAAGACATCAAAGCACCCGAATGTTTTGAAATCGAACGTCGTCTTAAAGAGGAGTTAAGCATCCCCGTGATGCACGACGACCAACACGGCACCGCAATCATCTCGGCTGCCGGTTTGCTCAATGCTCTTGAACTTCAAGGCAAGAAAATCGAAGAAGCTCGCCTTGTTGTAAACGGAGCCGGCGCCGCAGCGGTTTCTTGCACTCGCTTGTATATTGCGTTAGGCATCAAGCCCGAAAATGTGGTAATGTGCGATAGTAAAGGCGTGCTAAACAAAAAGCGCACAAACCTCAACGCTCAAAAACTTGAGTTTGCAACCGACCGCGACATCGACACCCTTGAAGAAGCGATGAAAGGCGCCGATGTATTCTTGGGACTATCGGTTAAAGATGTTGTAACACCTGAGATGGTACAATCAATGGCTCCCAACCCCATTGTGTTTGCGCTTGCCAATCCCGACCCTGAAATCGCCTACGACAAAGCGATCGCATCGCGTCCCGACCTCATTTTTGCCACCGGACGTTCTGACTATCCCAACCAAATCAACAACGTGCTCGGGTTTCCATACATCTTCCGTGGTGCGCTTGACTCTGGAGCGACAGCCATCAACGAAGATATGAAACTTGCCGCCGTACGCGCTATCGCGGCATTGGCCAAACAACCTGTTCCATCGGTTGTAAACGCGGCCTATAACATGACCAACCTACAATTTGGCAAAGATTATATTCTTCCAAAGCCTCTCGATCCTCGATTGCTCACAACCGTGGCTCCGGCTGTGGCTCGTGGCGCAATGGAATCGGGCGTGGCGACTCGTCCGATATCCGATTGGGATGCCTACAATGAAAAATTGCGACAATTGATGGGGCTTGACAACAAATTGATGCGTCGCTTTACCGATTTGGCCAAAGGCAATCCCAAGCGGGTTGTATTCTCTGAAGCTAACACCGACAATATGCTTCGTGCAGCTGTATCCACTGCAAAAGAAGGTGTATGTACTCCCATTTTGTTAGGTAACGAGGAAATGATCGAAAAGCGTGCGAAACGACTTGGCTTAAATATCGAAGGTATGGAAATCGTCAACCTACGCCACGACCGCGAGGCTGAACGCCGTAGCCGATACGCAACCCAATTTACCGCCAAACGTCAACGCGATGGTGTCACCTATCCCGAAGCTCTTGAAAAGATGTTTGACCGCAACTACTTCGGCATGATGATGGTTGAGACCGGCGAAGCCGATGCTTTCATTGGAGGTTCATACTCAGGCAAAAACGCAATCGGAGAGATTGCCAAACAAGTTGTTGGGATACGTCCTTGCTACAATCATTTTGCCACAATGCACATCATGAATACCAAGCGAGGCACATTCTTCCTTGCCGACACTGCGATAAACAATATAAAAAATGAAGAAACCTTGCTCGACATCGCGCAACTCACCAAGCATTCAGTTGAGTATTTTGCTCACGACCCGGTTATCGCGATGATGTCTTACAGCAACTTCGGTTCCGACAACAATGCCGAATGTAACATGGTGCACAACGTTGTGGCAAAAATGCAACAACTACACCCTGAGTTGCCCATTGATGGTGAAATGCAAGTTCATTACGCACTAAACAAAGAGCTACGCGACAAAACTTATCCGTTCAACCGTCTCAACGGCAAAGATGTCAACACTCTCATCTTCCCCAACCTCACCGCCGCCAAAACCGCCTATCGCATGATGCTTGAAATGGGGGTTGGCGAGGTTATCGGTCCGATACAGATGGGATTGAACAAGCCTATCCACTTCATCGCCGTTGACTCTCCCGTGCGCGACATTGTCAACCTCACAACCATTGCGGTTGTTGATGCTGCCGTACTTGAAAAAGTCAGCACTTGTCAAGCATAAAATCAACAATCCTATATAATCGCAACGCCGTGTCGATTAACCCGACACGGCGTTGTTCTTTATTATAAGCTGTTTCTGTTATTTGCCGTAAGAAAGCGTTGTCACATATCTTAATTGTCCGTTTGACGCATATATCGGGGCAAACTGCAATGATATATATTGATTGTTATAGCCAAACCACGTTGCCACATATCCATTATTAACCGCTTGATAATTTATCGGACTGCCATATTGACGCACAAACGAGTTGTATAGCGAGTTGTAACGTGCGATGTCATAATAGTTTGTCGTGTAGTAAAACTCTGAGCCCATCAATCCGCCTGAGCCATAATATAGAGCCGCGTCATTCCAGTAATACCCTTGTTCTCTGACATTTCTCAAGTAAACCACATTATTGCCATAGCTGTCGATAATGTAACCTGAGTTCATCAACTGATTTATCGATATGTTCAAAGCTGTTCCAAATGTAATTCCAAGTATTCCGTTCACGACCGGACAGCCATGATGTGGGCGGAATGTCGGAGGAGGTGTCGGACGATGATACTCATGATGCGGCGGACGATTGGGGCGTGCCGGAGCAGGACGACCGGGCGCATGATGTCCACCTGGAGCCGGTTGACCACCTGGGTTATGATGACCTCCATTTGACGGACGTCCCGGAGCGTGGTTGCCACCTTGATTATGGTTACCGCTTGAGGGGCGATCGGGACGATTATTACCCGATGGACGACTATTCTCTGTTGGGCGACCATTGTTTTGACCTCCTGCCGGGCGATTTCCCGCCGATGGTCTGTTACCTTGATTTCCTTGACCTCTGCCGGGAGCCGACGCCGATGATGAAGGACGATTTCCACCATTATTATTTCTGCGACCTTGAGCCTCTATTTGGGGAGCTGCGAGCAAGCCACATATTAGGGCTATTGCTACTGTTCTGATTATTCTTTTCATTGTTTTCAAGTATTAATGGTTTGCAATTTCTTATTTAGAACAAAATAAGTGCTAAAAGTTTAATTATGCGACAATTTTACAACTTTTTAGCCATTTTTATTCCCAAAATGGAAAATTTCACACCATTTTACTATCTTTTTGACTACTTTATCTGACGTTTTCAACAGCATTTTAATAGACAATTTTAGGCGGTATGAATTGTTTTGCGTAACTTTGCGTGTAAATTAAAGAATATATATAACTATGAATAGAGAAGTTAGAGTAAGATTTGCCCCATCTCCCACCGGGCCGCTACACATTGGTGGTGTTCGCACCGCCTTGTATAATTATCTGTTTGCCCGTCAACATGGAGGCAAAATGATTTTGCGCATTGAGGATACCGATTCTCAACGTTTTGTCCCCGGAGCAGAGGATTATATCAACGAGTCTCTTGCTTGGCTGGGCATTGAAATTGACGAAGGCGTGCGCCAAGGTGGCGAATACGGACCTTACAAGCAAAGCGAGCGTCGCGACATCTACCGCCAACACGTCAAAACACTTCTCGACAATGGCAAAGCCTATATAGCGTTTGACACTCCCGAAGAACTTGAGGCAAAACGCGCCGAAGTCGCCAACTTCCAATATGACGCATCTACCCGCATGTCGATGCGCAACTCCCTATCGATGCCCGCCGATGAAGTGCAACGCCTCATCGACGCCGGCGAGAAATATGTTGTGCGTTTCCTCATCGAGCCGGGACGCGATGTCGTTGTAAACGATCTCATTCGTGGCAAAGTCACAATCAACTCCAACGTGCTCGACGACAAAGTGCTATATAAAAGTGCCGACGACCTGCCAACATACCATCTCGCCAACATTGTTGACGACCACATGATGAAAGTTTCCCATGTCATCCGTGGAGAAGAGTGGCTGCCATCGGCTCCGCTCCACGTGTTGCTATATGAGGCATTCGGGTGGACCGAAACCATGCCCGAATTTGTTCACTTGCCATTGCTATTGAAGCCCGACGGCAAAGGCAAACTCAGCAAACGCGACGGCGACCGTCTCGGCTTCCCTGTGTTCCCCCTCGAATGGCACGATCCCAAAAGCGGAGAAATATCTTCGGGCTATCGTGAAGCCGGCTATCTCCCTCAAGCCGTTGTCAACTTCCTTGCCCTACTTGGCTGGAACCCCGGCGACGACACCGAAATCATGTCAATGACCGACTTGATTGAGAAATTCTCTCTTGACCATTGCTCTAAATCAGGCGCGAAATTTGACTTTGAAAAAGGGAAATGGTTCAACCACAAATATCTGCAAGAAGTTGACAACACTCAACTTGCCGAAATGTTCAAGCCCATTCTTGCCGAAAACGGCATCAATCCCGCCGACTTCAGCGATGAGCAGATTGCCCGCATCGTTGAAATGGTCAAAGGTCGCGTCAACTTCGTGAAAGACCTTTGGGAACAATCACGCTTCTTCTTCGTTCAACCCACCGAATATGACGAGAAGTCGGTAAAAAAACGCTGGAAAGAGGATACTCCGGCATTGATGAGCGAACTCATCGAAGTGCTTAAAAATATCGAAGACTTCTCAAGTGCGTCGACCGAAGCGATTGTGCTTGGTTGGATCACCGACAAAGGCTACCACATGGGTAATGTCATGAACGCTTTCCGCTTGACTGTTGTAGGAGAGTGCAAAGGACCTCACATGTTTGACATCACCGAGATGATTGGAAAAGAAGAGACAATCACTCGCGTCCAACTCGGTATCGAGCGCATCATCAAATGAATTTCTTATATAATATAGGTATCAGGTTATACCATCTTGGGGCTAAAATCGCGGCAACACGTAGCGAGAAGGTGCGCAAGATGATCGATGGGCAACAACGCGCCATCGACTACCTGCGTCGCGAGATTATCCCCGGCGCATCCTATATTTGGGTTCACGCCTCATCGCTCGGCGAGTTTGAGCAAGGACGCCCTCTCATCGAGAAGATACGCCGTGAGCGTCACGACTTAAAAATTCTGCTCACATTCTTTTCCCCTTCAGGCTATGAAGTGCGCAAAAACTATGGAGGTGTCGATGCCGTGTGCTACTTGCCGTTTGACACCCCGGCTCGTGTGCGTGAATTTCTCGACGTCGTGAATCCCGCCATGGCGATATTTGTGAAATATGAGTTTTGGGGCAACTACCTCCAACAGCTCAAAAAACGTGGCGTCCCCACCTATATTATATCATCGATATTCCGCCCCGATCAATCATTTTTCAAGTGGTGGGGAGGGATGTTTCGCGATCTTCTCGATTGTTTCACCCACATCTATGTGCAAGACATCGAGTCGCGACAGCTATTGGCAAGTGTAAACGTCACCAACGTTACCATTGCCGGCGACACTCGCTTTGATCGTGTCACCGACATCATGGCTGGCAACCGCGACATTCCGCAAGCCGAGGCGTTTACCCGCAACGCTCCTCTCACTATCGTTGCCGGCAGTTCGTGGCAACCCGACGAAAAATTTCTGTTGCCCTATCTTAATATTTGCGATAAAATCAAACTCATCATCGCACCCCACGAGGTCAATGAGGAGCACATCAAAGCGATTGAAAGCCAATGCAACCGCAAAGTGTGCCGACTCTCAGTGGCGACACCCGAAGAAGCCGCCACTGCCGATTGCATTATTGTAGATTGTTACGGAGTGTTGTCGAGTATTTATCGTTATGGCGACATCGCATATATTGGCGGTGGGTTTGGCGTGGGCATCCACAACATCAACGAAGCCGCCGTCTATGGCATGCCGGTGATATTCGGCCCGAAATTCGACAAATTCAAGGAAGCCAAAGACTTGATCGCGAGAGGTGGTGCATTCACGTTCAGCGACAGCGAGCAATTCACATCTTTGCTCGACTCGCTTGTCAATAACTCCGACCGCCTCCGCCAAAGCGGAGAGATCGCCGGCTCCTACATCAAAGAAAACCTCGGAGCCACTGACCTCATCTTCTCCGACATCTTCCCTACTTCTTAAGCCGATGCTGAGATCAGCCTCATCCCAAGTGAATGAAGTGCCGATTTAATTTCATTCATCCGCTTATCACTTGGAGTTTTAACGCCATAAATATATTGTGAGAGCAGACTCTTGTGTATCCCGATCATTTTTGCCACTTCCGAGATATTCAATTGAGGGAACATTGCAAATAGCGTTGCAACCGGATTGTTACGTTCCGGCTCTGTGCAATCATAAAACGACGAGATATGTATATCCTCATCAAGCTCTTTCCATCTCAACGCGACCCCATGCATCTCAATCGTAAAATTTTCACGCTCCTTTTCATTGGCATCCTTTAAACTTGGAAACGCTTCCAATGGTCGGCTATATACATTGCCCAAATTTGAACGCATATATATACGTTCATCTTCAAACCACACATTTTGTATTTTTTCGGTTGCTTCCATATCTTTACGCATTGTGATACTTATTCCATGTTTCAATAATTTCCTCCTTATACATCTCGGCAAGCTTCAATGCTCGTTTTACATCTTGGGCTTTCAACCCATGGTTGTAAATCAACGTTATTTCCGGTTCAATTGCAATTTTAGCGTTATCCTCTCCTTTTACCACATGAACATGAATTGGAGCATGCTCATCAGAGAAAAAGAAAAATCTGAGTCCGAATAATTCAAAAATCGTAGGCATACTATACTTTTTCGTTTTATTGCAAATGTAGGTATAAAAAATTATACCTACAAATAATTAACAACTTATCCTCAATAAAGGTTCATTATTTCAGCGATTTAGTTGTGAGATTATCCCTACTTCTTAAGCAGAGCTACCGCAAAATCTATTATTGTGTCGTGACCTTGCAACGCCGCTTGCCGGTCCAAATCCACCTTGCACCCTTCGCTCGGTGACACTCCGGTTTCGGTTGTCGCGCCATTAGGGTCTAAAATCGGGCATGCCGAGAAACGAATACTCCAGCCATTGGGCAACTCCGAGTTGAAAGGCATCCCGCCTCCGCCACCGGTCACATCCCCCACGATTTTGACATTGGGGAGCGTCTTCATTATCGCCACAAAATTGTTTGCCGCGCTGAATGTGCCACGGTTGGTCAACACCACTACAGGTTTCAGCCACGCTATGCGTCCCGGTTCAGCCTGGTCATAATAAAACGGCTCCGGCTCTGAGAAATCCCCATGTCCCGGTCCGGTTTTGTGTGATATATACCCGGCACGTTGACGTTCTGAGATAAACCGCGCTACTAGCGTTTCCACATTGGTCAGATTTCCTCCGCTATTGTCGCGCACGTCGATAATCAACCCCTGACAAGTGGCGAAATATGCCAACACCGCGTCGAGATTGCCCTCGCCTATATTATTGGAGAAACTGCCATATTGCATATATCCTATATTCTCAGGCAGAATGCCATAATTGATGCCACCCGACGTCAAGTAGTTAAAATTAAAATAATGCTCTTGCCACAATCGTTCGTCATAATTTTGCGGATAGTCGCTCCACCATTTACGATAATATGAGGTTTGTGATGCCGACGATAGGTTTACATGTCCGTCCTCCAACTCAGCAAGCATCTCGGCACACACTTCAAACAATTGCGCGCTCGTCATCTCGTCATCGATGCGAACGCTATAACGAGCGTAAACGCTGTCCCAATCCACACCTTTCTCCTCAAAGAAGCAATAATGCGCGTCGAGCACCGTCCATAGCGCGTCAAAATTCCCTCGCGGGTCATTCTCCCACTCCTCGACCTCATGACACGCCGACAACACCATCGTCATCGCCACCCACAGGCAAAGCCCTCTCACCAACCTATTCATAACATTTAATTGCAGTCTCCCCGCATTGCCGACAATTCAGCCATTATATTCTCTACAATATATAAATCGCTCATTAACTGAAGTCCCAACTTAGGGTCTGATAACTGTTGGCACAACCTTGTCGAATAATACAAATCCATTGCACGCTCTACATCTATTTGCAACCTTTCCGCAAGCAACATAATCACATGACTTTGCTTGCGCCACAAGACAGCGTCTCTCATGCCTCATCCTCCTCTTCTTCTGTTTTTTTGTTCGCGATTGTGTAATGCCTCTATTGTGTCATCGACAACCCATTCCAAACTCTGAGTGTGCAACAACTCATAATGTTTGAAAAGCCGACGACTTATAAGATTTTGTCGTTTCAGACGCTTATACATCTGCGCACCTGTCATGTTTTGTTTTTTTGCGCTAGCCTCAATCGCCATTACCGCAAAATGAACTTTTCTTAATCTGTCCATCTGAAAAAAGTCTTGGATGATATTTAGTTATACCACAAATTTAAGTAAAATGTTCAACACCACAAAACAAAACCCTATTTTTCCACTCTCCCCCTATTTGCTGCGCAAACAAGGGGAGAGTGGAAAAATGTGTTGATTAAAGGAGATTAACCGGTGCAATCTCCCTCTAAGTTAGAGGGAGTACGGCGTAGCCGGGAGGGAGTCTGTCGGTCAATTTTTTTGCGAGAGTTGGCAAAAGCCAATTCGGGGGGTAACGTGACCGGATGGTCACGAGACAATCATAACCTATGGTCTCACTCGCCTGTCGGCTTCGCTCCGACCATAAGGTGAGAGGGCAAGGATCAAGCGTCACGAAGTGCCGCTACAAAGTGTGTGCTAATTCGCGCATCGCCTAAAATGTCACATGAGACTATATCGAAATGACATTCTTCAAATGCGGTTTTTGTTGCCCCCCACATTTATGGATTTTTAACGAAAGTTTGGTTGCGATTTTGGGTTGTTATGTTTTAAAATTTGCTACTTTTGTGAATTAAGTGTAACTATATCCATGCTCATGCGGTTAACGTGGAGGATGATATGGCGACATTTTGGGTGAAATCGGTGATTTTGCCGACCAATCCCATGAAACACAAGTGTGAAATAAAAATAAATTAATAATACTTTAAACATCTACGTTATGAAAATCAAAAGAATCACAAGTCTAATGCTTCTAACCGCATTAGCATGGCTTGTCCCAAAGACAGCCACAGCCGCTGAATATACGTTTAGCGCGCCAACAAAGGCTTGGAGTCAAGCCGAAACCACCTATTCGGGAAGATATTATTGTATTGCAGTTTCCGGAGATGACATTTATACATTGCCTGCGGTTAGTAGTGACGGTGTAGGAATGTATTCAACTTATTATACTAAGGGGTTGAAATTCTCAAGCAGCAAAGTTGTTGCATTCTCGGGAGGATCAGGCTCCTATGCATTTCCTTATGCAACTTCGGGTAGTTATTATTATTTAGGTCCGGCTTGTGCATCTGACTCTAAGGGAACTTTTATTGCTGCAACCCGACGTGCAGGAGCTCCTTCTGGTCTCTCATGGTCAAATCCGCCACGAGCGGCAGCCTATTACACATCCAATCCGAGCAGTGATAACTTATCGCATACAAATCCTGTTGCCGGAAGTAAAGAGCCAATTAATTTTACTTCTACGCCAATATCCGGACGTGCCGATAAGATGTCAGCTTATGGAGACGTTGCAAATGGCACCGGATACCTTTGGTTTATCCCTGGAAATCAATCAAATACATATGTAGGTATTGAACGTATTACCACAACGAGTAACGCTACTGTTACATCAAAACGCCAATATAAATTTCCATCAGAATTGACCTCAATAGGAAATAATATCTCTCGAATAATGCAATATTCCGACAATGGAGTATTGTTGGATATCTCAGGGCAAAACTTTTATAAAGGGGTCATTTCAGGAGATCAAACAACTATCACTTGGACTAAATTAGGTGTAAAAGCAGTATCAGGTTCAGGTGCGGCAATGTTTGTTTTGGCTGGTCATGAAATCCTTGCATACTCATCGGCGACAACAGTTGTTACATTATATGACGTAACTGATGGTAAAGTATTACACACTTTTTCGCCTTTCAGCTCTGCGTCTTCAACATCTAATACTCGTCATGCTATCGATGTAAGAGTATCTGGTAATACAGCAAGTATTTATGTACTTGTTCCTGGACAAGGTGCAGGAAAATGGACCATGACTGCTACTGAAATTCAAAAGACCGGGGCAAAGGTGACCAACTTGGGTTATAGCCGAGAATATGATAAGGCAGGCGGTTATCAGACCAACACATTGACATGGACCGCACCTACCGGCTATAGCAACACAACACTTTCGAGCTATAATATTTATGATGGTAGCACACTTATCGACACAGCCGACGCATCGGCAACTTCATGGACTGACTCTCGTCAAGTTACAACTGCTGTGACTTATAAGGTAGTTCCCATATTTGACGGCATAGCCGAAACCGATACTTATAGTGCATCAATCGCAGTACCTGTGGTTGATAAGCAAGGCGCACCTGTGACTAACCTTAAAGGTGCAATTGCCTGGGATGCCGAGACATCAACACAAACCAACACATTAACCTGGACTGCACCCGATGAGGCCGCTTTTGTAAACACTACATTGGCGGGTTACAAGATTTACACCGGTGACATAAGCAACGGCAATTATGTAGAGGTTGATGCTGCATTAACTTCATATAACTTTGGTAGCGTTACCGCCAAGACAACCTATACTGTAGTGCCATTATTCTCAGGCATGGAAGAGAAAACCGGCTTGGGCGCATCGGTAACAATTGCTAAGGTTTCCCCCGTGATACCGGTTATTAACTATGTGGCGACATTTGATGGATATAACAATGTGCAAGTGTATTGGACCGCTCCGTCAGCGGCTTCTACTCCCACTTATTATGAAGTATGGCGCGATGGTGTGCAGGTATCAAAACGCAAGATTGTTGCATTTGCCCATATTGAAACCGAAGTTGTTGAGGGATCTCACTATTATGAAGTGAAGGGCGTTTATACCATTGATGGAACAATCGATGGCGAGCCTGCCATAGTTATGACAAGTGCTCCGTGGGACTTCAATGTATCGGCGCGTAATATGACCTACACAAAATATGCAGTAGAGAATATTTACAACTACGAAATACCACAAGAGGGCGAAACCGCTACTGCAAGTATGATTACCGATGAAACTCTCAATAAAGATCTTTATGATATGAACAACTATCGTCAAGGAGCTTATTATAAGGGTTATTGGTATATCATTCAACGAGCCGAAACAGCCCACTATGATAGTGGTAATGGAATTGATTATACAGCAGACAGGACATTGACGGGCAACTATGCTACAATTTATAAGGTATCGGCTACCGATCCTCGTTCAGGTTGGGAAAAGCTAATAACATTAGAGGTAAACTCAACCATAGGTATTGCAATGGATGATGAGGGTAATATCTTTGTGCGCAAGAATAATCGTGAAGCAATTGATGCTACAGCTCCAACCGGTGCATCACCAATGGCATCATGGATGTATGACCAATTTAATCGCCGTATCACAACAGGTTTGATTATTAAGCGTAACTCAGATGGGTCATACGACACCGCCAATCCTATAACTGTAGATTTGAAAAGCCTTGCGTTAGGAGATATGCTTCCAGATACAGGGACTGATAATGCTACATATTTGTCGGTACGAGGTCGTTCAGACTACTACTCTGCAACAGGAAATATCGCAACAGGAACTGGGTATGTATATATATCTCCGTCATGGTCAACTTATGTAACTCGCATTAAAATCGTAAATGGAGCATACTCAGGACATGAACATTATAATATAGCTGAATATAAAAATTGGACTAATGAAACCAAAACGCTTCAGCTTACATCAGCTGAAAACTATGTATATCCAGTTGATGGTCGTGATGATGTAGTTGCACTGTTGCGTTCTCAAGCCCATATGCAAGTGCTTAACGAACACTTTACCGGAGCAACAAGCGATATGGTGCTACCCATTCAAGAGGTAAACAGCCGTACAAATACATCGGGAGGTACAACAATCGCATTTAATAACGACTTGTTTATGATTTCTCCACAGTCTAAGTTCTCACGCAACCTTGGTGACTTTATCGTGATGCGTGCGTCAAAAACCGATGTGGCAGATATCAATACAGCTGACTTGAATATGACAATCCCCGTATGGCAATATGAGCAATCAGAGGCTTCAAACGCATTGGTAACCAATGCCAATGGTAACTGGATATTTGCTGAAGAGGGAACATGGACCATCGACGGTCAGGAAAAACCATGTGTATATATCTATCAATATGTGCCCGGTATCCGCATCGCCAAGTATCGTCTATATCCATTGACTCAATTCCCCTATCCTCCGGTAACCCTTGATATTTCAACCGGATATGAATGTGACGGAAGTGACAATCCTATCGATATCACTCACTTTGATGGCCTTGTGACATGGAGCAAACCTGCTGAGTATAACTATGTTGAAGATCAATCAACTTATCGTCTTGTCTCTTATCACCTTGAGATACTCGATAATACCGGTGCGGTAATTGATCAAGTTGAAGTTCCTCATGTTGAAGGAACCAATGATTATAGCTACGACTATGCCGGCACTGAGTTGCTTGATGATAATCTCAATTATACAGCGCGTATCTATGCGACTTATGAAGATATTGACGGACATAAATATATCTCAGACAAGAACAACGCGGTAGATATCCATCAATATACTCCTGCTCCTCCGGTGGTTGAAAATGTGAACGCTTACATCCACAGCGGTCTCTGGGACAACGACGTTTATCGTGTGGAACTCAACTTTGACCGTCCGACCGAAACCACCGAGCCTGTATCCTATTACTCGGTTTATGCTAAGATGCCTACCGGCGAAACCGTTCAAATCACCGATTTCAACCTTATGGTGGATGGTGTCGAAAACGAGAACATCGTTGACGGCGTGGCTCTGCTTTGGGACTCTATCCCCGGCACATACGACTTTAACGCCAACGAGGCCGCTTGGCATGCCGGATTGCCTGAAGCGTCACCTAATAAAAGCACGCTCGTGTGGTATCACACTGTTGAAATGGGTCACTACACTCACTCTTCATCAATAGCTCGCGCCACTGCCAACGATCCATCTACATGGACCTACTATGTCGTTGCCAACTATGCCTCAACCAACGCCAAACTCGTGACAGCTGAAGAAGCATCAAAGACAACCGACAGCGACCTAATCATCACCGGTGTGGAAGCTGTGTCGGCCGAGGTGACAGGCATGCTTAAAGTGTTCCCCAACCCCGCTCACTCAGTGGTTAACATCCAATCGGTAGTAGCTATTGAAACCGTAGCTCTCTACAATGAGGCGGGTGCCGAAGTTCTCAACGCGGCAGGCAATGGAGAGAACGCAATGCAACTTGACGTAGAGTCGCTTGCCGACGGAGTTTACTTCCTCCGCGTCAACAATCTCCCACCTGTCAAAATTGTCAAAAACTAACGATTAATCATCGTCAGATAACGCAATCAGGGCTGCACCGATGGGTGCAGCCCTGATTGCGTTATTTCCTCCTAAAATTTGCAAATTATAAAGTTATAAATTTATATTTTACATTTGCAATGAAAGGAACTTGTATAAATTTTCTGAAACTAATTATCTCTGTATTATGCCGGGAATCTGTCGTTTTTTTGGAATTATAATCAGTTTATAATGGAGAGATCACAATCCTCCACATATACATTTCACTTATGGGAACTATGAGTGTTCTATCAGTGTTATTGATAGGGTCGTTGATGGTCAAGCGCCGGCAAAGGTAATCGCGAAAGTCAATGAGTGGATTGATGCTCATGAAGCGGAAATACTTACGCTATAGGAAAAAGCTCAAAGAGGAGAGCCATTAAACAGAATCGAACCATTAAAATAATAAAATACTATGTTGAGGGTTGTAGATGTTGATTATATTAAGGATTATGCTTTGCGTGTGACATTCAACGATGGCATTTCAAAAAATGTGGATTTATATCCATACCTTAAAGGCGATGTGTTTGGCGAATTGCTGGATGTTGATAAGTTTATACAATATGGCTTGACTCGTGTTACTATAGAATGGGCTAATGGAGCCGATTTGGCACCTGAATTCCTATATGAGATAGGTACAAAGGCTTGATATTTCGTAATTCACAATGCAAGATGTGGAAGTGCGCCAGTTCTATGAGACAATATAGAAATGGCATTCTTCAAATGCGGTTTTTGTTGTGGATTTCCGGTCGTGGCGTTCACTGTCGCACACTTGCGACCGGTTAATATGCGATATCATGCCTTCGGCATGGAATGTTGCCCTTGAATAATAAATGATAAAACCTTCCTTATTCTACCCTGTTTTGTGAAACAAAAATTAACCGATAACCCATAGTTGGTCAAAACGCATTGTGGAACAATAGTTGTTCAGACCCCCTCGGCTCTCCGAGCCACTCCCCCTATTTGCTCCGCAAACAAGAGGAGACTGAAAAATGTGTAGGTTTATGGATTGCGGTACATTCTCTCTTAAAATCAGCGGGAATGTTTTGCGAAGCAATGATTAACTGATAGCCGTGTTTTGCCCATTAGGCAAAGTCCGGTAAGAATCGGAATAAATATGTCATTCTGAAAGAATCATTATTTGACAACAAAAAATAATCTGTATCTTTGCCATAGAAAACCTCACAACAATGATTGATACATATATTTTAGACCGCTTTGAAGATAAATTAGAGAAAGAATTGACCAATCTCTGCATCAGATACAAAATGTTGCCCGGTTGCGATGTGTTGCCCGCGTCAGACGACATCGACGAGATGTGGCGACGACTCGCACCCGAATACATGGTTGACGCCGTCGAGCAGATACGCGACTACCCCACCGTATCGGTCGCTTGGGCTGCCTACATAGGTATGGCTGTCGCAATGGGTTGGGATGCCGATTGGGAAACGATGTCAAAGGCTGAATATCGCATGTTTTATGGCGAGCAGGGCTTTGACGACATGGACGAACATATCGTGCGCGACATCTTAGGACTGACCCTCACCGGCGACGAGGCGTTGCAAATCGAGGCAATGACACGCCGTTGTGGCGAGACGGCTGTCACGCTCATTCGCCGTGAGCAGATCGACCCACAGACACCAATGGCATTTCATATCTTTGCCCGCGCGTGCAAAGTCATGTACCGCATCGGAGCCGCAATCCAACTCACCCGCCTCGGCTACAAAATGCAACCCCTCAACTAAAACACTCTTTATGCCCATTATAGAAATCACATCATTGGAGCATCCCGGAACGGAATTGTATGCCACGCTCACTGAGGCGCAACTACGCAATCGTTTAGACCCGACAAAGGGTATATTCATCGCAGAGAGTCCCAAGGTCATCAACGTCGCACTAAACGCGGGGTACAAACCGATATCACTCCTTTGCGAGCGCAAGCACATCACCGGCGATGCCGCCGACATTATCACTCGTTGTGGCAACATTCCCATATATACCGGCGACCGACAAATGCTTGCCACTCTCACCGGCTACACTTTGACTCGCGGCGTTTTGTGTGCGATGCATCGCCCCCCGGAACGCAGTGTGGAGGATGTTTGCCACGATGCCCGACGCATCGTTGTGATTGACGGCGTGGTCGATACTACCAACATCGGAGCGATATTCCGATCTGCCGCGGCTCTTGGCATCGATGCCGTGTTGCTCACCCCCACCTCGTGTGACCCGCTCAATCGTCGCTCCGTGAGAGTATCGATGGGATCGGTGTTTCTCGTACCGTGGACATGGCTCAACGAGCCTGTATCATCGCTCAATCGGCATGGATTTAAGACCGCGGCAATGGCATTGACCGACAATTCCATCTCTATCGACGACGAAACGTTGACCTCCATTCCACGCCTTGCCATCGTCATGGGTACAGAGGGGGACGGACTATCACACGACACAATCTCGACAGCCGACTATGTCGTGCGCATCCCCATGAGCCACAATGTCGATTCACTCAACGTAGCAGCCGCGGCAGCCGTCGCCTTCTGGCAACTTAGAGCCAAATAACAAATCACAGCATAATCTGTACAACATTCATCACTCATCACCGCCTCACATTAGCGTCAAAAACGCATCCGCCCTCTACTCATGAATGCAAATACCATGTTTTTTGCATTTTTCCAAACAATTTACACCCAAAAAATCGCATTTTTCCAAAAAAATCTCAGACAATATGGAAATTTCCATCAATTCTACGGATTAATAATTACATTAATCATTCAGGAAAGTTCGTTTTGGATTTTTAAGTTACCCTAAAAAAATAGCGACAACTTTTGTTGAATTGCCGCTATTATCTCATAACATTTTTAATCACTTACTTTGCCGGAGTCCACTTGCAACGCACCGGCGACACAATTGCGCCCTCCTCTTTCAGTTGCTTCATCGCTTTATCAATCTCCTTACGATCAAGCCCACTAATTTCGGCGATTTTACCGGCATTCAATGGTTCGCCGGCGTCCTTCATCACTTGTAATACTTTTTCTTTTACTTCCATAATACTCAATTTTATTCTGTACAAATATAACACATTGTATTAAAATAGGAACAAACAAATCTGTGTTTTGTTTCAAAAAATGGGTAATTATCCGTAACTTTGCGCCCGAAATAGCAATATAATTATATGGCAATAAGAAACAATGTGATGATTGTGCGTCAACGCCTGTTGACCCGACTCATCAAATTATGGAACGAAAACGAGTTGATTGAGAAAATCGACCGCCTCCCCATCGAATTAAGTCCCCGCAAGTCTCATGTGCTTGGCCGCTGTTGCGTGCACAAAGAGCGTGCGGTGTGGAAATATAAAGCTCTCCCTTTGATGGGATTTGACATGAGCGACGAAGAGGACGAATTGACTTCGCTATCGGAATATGCCCGCCGAGCATTAACCAGGGAAAAGACCCGCGACAATATAATGTGTGTAGTAGATGAAGCATGTTCATCTTGTGTGCGTACCAACTATCAAATCACCAACCTTTGTCGTGGTTGCGTCGCTCGCGCCTGCTCACTCAACTGTCCCAAAGACGCTATCGAGTTTGACTCCGAGACAAGCCAAGGGCGCATCAACCAATCAAAATGTATCAGTTGCGGCAAATGTTTCAACAGTTGCCCTTATCACGCTGTCGTACACATTCCCATTCCATGTGAGGAAGCCTGTCCTGTAGGCGCAATCACTAAAGATGAATATGGTGTAGAACACATCGACGAGACAAAATGCATCTACTGTGGCAAATGCCTCAACAGTTGTCCGTTTGGCGCGATATTTGAAATCTCACAAGTGTTTGACGTGTTGCAAAGCATCCGCCGTGGCGAGAAAGTCGTGGCAATGATCGCACCCGCCATCCTTTCACAATATAAAGCACCAGCCGAGTTCATCTACAACTCAATCAAGGAAATCGGATTTGCCGATGTCGTAGAAGTGGCTCGTGGCGCAGTAGTAACAACCGAGAGGGAGAGTGCCGAACTCAAAGAGAAACTCGAAGAGGGACAAGCGTTCATGACAACATCTTGCTGTCCGTCATACATGGAAATGGCCAAAAAGCACGCTCCAGAATTGAAAAAATACATCTCAAGCACCCGCTCACCGATGTATTACACAGCCGAAATTGTTCGCGAGCAATATCCCGACGCCAAGGTCGTGTTTATCGGTCCATGTATCGCCAAACGCAAGGAAGCTCGTCGCGATGACATGGTTGACTATGTAATGACCTTTGAGGAGTTGCAAGCCATATTTGAAGGGATGGAAATCGCTCTTGACGAGGACAAAGTGTATAAACTCCCCATTACCGTTGCCCGCGAGGCTCACGGATTTGCCCAAAACGGTGGAGTAACGGCAGCCGTCGCTGCCCATGTCAATGGCGAGTTTGAATTTACCAATCAACAAATCTCCAACCTCGACAAAAAGACCGTCGCATTGCTCCGTGCCATAGGCAAGTCGGGCAAAGCGCCTGCTCAGTTCCTTGAAGTGATGGCTTGCGAGGGTGGTTGCATATCCGGTCCAAGCATGCACACCGCCTATGACGCCGGTCGCAAACTATTTGTAGAAGCGCTTAAGAGTCGTAAATCGGTTCTTAATACAGAAGAATGAAATCACTGGTCAAGCGTCTGACCGACAATCGGCAACTCACCGCCGATGAATATCGGGTGTTGCTGACCGACGACTCCGCCGAGACGCTCAACCTGTTAAGAGATAATGCCTCGTCCGTTGCCCGCCGGCAATTCGGACAAGGCATTTTCGTTCGCGGACTGATTGAAATCAGTAGCCACTGCCACAACAACTGCCTATATTGCGGATTGCGACGCGACAACCGCCAAGCCATGCGCTACCGGCTCACCGACGACGAAATTTTGGGATGCTGCGACTTCGGCTACCGACAAGGCTTGCGCACCTTCGTGTTGCAAGGAGGTGAAGATCCATCGTTAACCGACAACCGCCTTGTACCTCTGATTGCCGAGATACACCGCCGTTGGAACGACGCAGCCATTACCCTATCACTCGGCGAACGCAGCGACAATTCCTACCGACGATTATTTCAAGCCGGAGCATCCCGCTACCTGTTGCGTCACGAAGCCGCCGACACCGATTTGTATAACCAACTGCATCCTCGCGAAATGTCGCTCGACAATCGCATAGATTGTATCAAAAACCTCATCAGCATAGGCTACCAAACAGGCATGGGGATGATGATAGGCACACCGGGACAAACTACCGACCACCTCATCGCCGACCTGCAACTAATGCAGTGGCTCTGCCCACACATGATAGGCATAGGTCCCTTTATCCCTCATCGCCACACCCCGTATGCCGACCACCGGCCCGGCGACATCTACCTGACGCTGAAACTCATCGCAATAGCAAGACTGATGCACCCAGACGCACTGATACCGGCGACTACCGCACTCAACACCTTATCCCCCGACGGACACACAGCCGGCATACTCTCCGGCGCCAACGTCATAATGCCCAACCTATCGCCGGCATCGGTACGCCCAAAATATGACATCTACGACAACAAAAAATCATCAGGAACCGAAGCCGCCGAATGCCTCAACCGGCTATCAGCCGAACTCGCCACAATCGGCTACCACATCGACTACTCCCGTGGCGACCACCAATCCAAGGCTACAACCATCTCATAATTAAAAAAAATTATCACGCGATAGGTTAATCATATCGCCTAATTTTACTTTTAATAAATAAATTTAGTAACTTTGTGTCAAATTAATAACAAAACAAAATCCAAGTACTTATATCTTATGTTAACTCAAATTGTAAACGCAAAGGTTTTAACTCCTCAAGGTTGGATTGAAAATGGTTCGGTTGTAATAGAAGGAACCAAAATCCTCGAAGTGTCTAACAATAGTTTACCCATCGCCGGTGCTGAAATCATCGATGCCAAAGGCAATTATGTAGCCCCCGGTGGTGTAGAAATCCACGTTCATGGCGGTGGCGGTCGCGACTTCATGGAAGGCACAGAAGAAGCATTCAAAGTTGCGGTTAACGCTCACCTCAAGCATGGCACCACAAGTATATTCCCCACCCTCTCATCTTCAACCGTTCCCATGATTGAAGCAGCGGCTGAGGCTTGTACCAAAATAATGGAAGAAGACCCCAACACCCCTATCCTCGGTCTTCACCTCGAAGGTCACTACCTCAACATGGCGATGGCAGGTGGTCAACTTCCCGAAAACATCAAGGATCCCGATCCCGCCGAATATGAACCCATCATTGAGAAATGGAAATGTATCAAGCGTTGGGACTCCGCTCCCGAACTTCCAGGGGCTATTGAATTTGCAAAATACATCACTTCTAAAGGTGTACTCGCCTCTATAGCACACACTCAAGCCGAATATGACGACGTTCACGCAGGGTTTGAAGCCGGTTTCACCCACGCTACCCACTTCTACAACGCAATGCCCGGCGTACACAAACGCCGCGAATATAAATATGAAGGCACAATCGAAAGTATCTATCTTCACGACGACATGACCGTAGAACTTGTTGCCGACGGCATACACGTTCCCCCTGTGATGTTGCGCATGGTTTACAAAATCAAAGGTGTCGAACGCACTTGCGCCATCACCGACGCACTCGCATGCGCCGCAAGCGACAGCGACACCGCATTTGACCCTCGCGTGATCGTGGAAGATGGTGTGTGCAAGCTCGCCGACCGCTCAGCTATTGCCGGAAGTATCGCGACAATGGATCGTTTGGTGCGCACGTTGGTTCACAAAGCCGAAATTCCTGTAGGCGACGCGTTCCGCATGGTTTCTGAATCTCCCGCTAAAATCATGAACGTATTTGACCGCAAAGGCTCTCTTGAAAAAGGCAAAGACGCCGACATCATGATCTTTGACAAAGATCTCGAACTTTGTGGCGTGTGGTCAATGGGTAAACTCGTAGAAGGAACCTACAAGCTATAACACAACACAAAAAAAATAGACATCACGTCTAAATGCTATAAAGATTAACGCCCTTGATGAATAAATTTCATCAAGGGCGTTTTTATATTTCCACTCTTATATAGTAATGTGTCAAGCTTATTAGACAAAAAAAGAGAACACCTTAAAAGCGTTCTCTTTTTTCTGTCGGGGTGAAAGGATTCGAACCTTCGACCCCCTGCTCCCAAAGCAGGTGCGCTAACCGGCCTGCGCTACACCCCGAATGCCATATTACCACCTCAGTGATTTAGCGATGCAAAGGTAGACATTATTTTTGAGTTGTGCAATAGCTCCGGCACAATTTATTTACATTCTGTGCTTATATATCGATAATGATGTGCCGCAGTACACTCATGCAACTCTTGATCAATAATAAGATGACGGTTTGCCATTGTGGCTATTTTTGTCATTTCGTGTGAAACAAGCAATATCGTTGTATGCTTGGCAAGTTGCGAAACTATCTCATAGATATGTGACTCAAACCGCTTATCCACATAGCTTAACGGCTCATCAAGCACAACAATCTCAGGACGAGAAATTATTGCGCGACCAAGCAACGTGCGTTGTAACTGTCCTCCCGACAACTCGCCAATAGAGTTGCGACGATGATTTTCCAACCCCATCAGGGCTATTGTCTCGACAACAAGCTCGTGTTTCTCCTCTTTGGTTATTCCTTTTACACCAATCAGTCCCGATGCGATAACTTGCTCAACACTTATCGGGAAACTGCTATCGATGTGATTTTTTTGAGGCAAATATCCAATGTGTAATTTATCTACCGCTACTCCATCTTTGAAATATGTGACGCTCCCGATTGTAGGCTTCAGCAGTTTCAATATCAACTTGAGCAAGGTTGTTTTGCCACCGCCATTGGGACCGGTTATCGCAATGAAATCACCGCTATTAACCGTAAAGTTAATATCCCTCAGTGCCACGCGCTCATCCCACGACATCGACACCCCCTCAAGCGTGATTATTTTATTTTTCGGCAATTGCATCGATTACTTTTCGCATTTCTGTATCCCAATCATAGCTCAGCAGATTGACATCAACACAACTGAGTTTCATATCATTCTCCATCACCGAGCGAGCTTTTGCATCAAATTCCTTCTGAACGAAACCTACTTGCGCTCCATGCTCTGCCACCTCTTCAATACAATGGCGCAAATGCTCCATAGACTGTTCTTTACCTTCTTGCCCGACACTGATTTGATGCAAACCATAATCATCGGCAAAATAGCTTAACGACGGATGCCATACAACAAACGCACACCCTGTTTTTCCGCTCAATTTCTCAACAGCATAAGCGTCAAGCCCGTCAAGTTCACCCAATAACGTGTTATAATTTTGCTCATAAAACGCCTTATTATCGGGGTCAATCTTCAGTATTTCCTCATACATAGTGCGGGCGATAACCTTTGCATTGCGAGCCGAGCTCCATACATGGGGATCATACCCCTCGCCATGACCTGAGCATCCGCCCGAAATCAATACAATCCCACTTGAAGTATCCACAACATTTAAATCCGGATTGTTGCTCTTCAACTTCTCTATCAACGAAGGCTCAAATCCAAGCAAGCCGATACTGAAATAAGCGTCACTCTTAGCAATCTGTTTCATCGTCTCCATTGACGGGTTAAACGTTTCAGGATTTGTGCCATCGGCAAGAAGCACATTTATCTCAATGCTGTCGCCCACAATTTTTTCAAGCAGATACCGCTGTGGCTCAATACTGACTGTCACAACAGGCTTGCTACTATCCGACTTCCCGCCACATGATGAGACTGATACTGTTCCCACCAATGCGACAAGCAACCATGTCAAAACTCTAAAAACTTTCATCTTAGTTTCTCTATTTCTAATTCCGACTACAAATTTACAAAATTCCCCAACAACCTACCAATATCGACGTCTATTATATCTAAACATCATCTTCACAAACCGTCTAATAATCCGCAAAGATGCGTAATCAGCCGACACATCGGGATAACGTTGGCGCATTTTTGCAATATGAGAATTTACAATTCCCACATCATCACCATTCTCTACCGCCTTTTTAAACAAATCCAAAATCTCGCGTTTATCGGCATATTGAGCCAAAGGATTGCTGTTTAATATATAATTTAACGTTGACTTGATTTGTGACGGATAGATTATTATTGTATCCTCAGGGATACTACTCACGTTTTTCAATTCGCAATTTCCATAAAACACAATCACGGAATAAAACGGAACATTGGCAAACTGAGGCAATAATCTTTTGATATTAACAATGTGCCCCTCATTTTGTTTTACAGGATTATAAAAACGATATTTTTCCTCTCCATAAGCAAGTACCTGAGTCCAATACTGATGATGCCCTCTGCCAAATATCCAACCGCTGTAATCCTTAACCTCAAACACTATTATACCCGCCTTTGTAGGGACTACTACATCAGCCTGAGTATATTCTCCGCAACTCTTGGGGAAATAAGCATCGTGAAAAATCGCTTTTGGCGATATACCATATTTCAATAATTTCAAAATGAGTTTGCGTTCTGAAGGTGTTCCCCGACTAAGGTCGGTAGCAGTAGCTATTAATTTTTGATCTTTAATGTGTTTGATAACTACAATTACCGCGACACTCAATATCATACATATAAATATAATTGGAGCAATCATCTTTTTTAATTATCAAAACCGCGCCCATTTGATTATGAGCGCGGTTTGTGGTTTATTTCTGTATTGTATTATTTCAAGAGACCGCGGTTGCGGAGGAGGGCATCGGGGTTAGGTTCTTGACCACGGAATTGGATATATAGCTTCATGGGATCTTCACTTCCACCGGGTTCAAGAATGTTTTCGAGGAATGACTTAGCTGTTGCGGGGTCAAAAATTCCGTTTTGCACAAATAATTCAAAGCCGTCGGCATCAAGTACCTCTGCCCATAGATAGGTATAATATCCTGCAGCGTAACCATCGCTACCGAAAATATGTTTGAAGTAGGTACTGCGATAACGGAATTGCACTTCCTCGGGCATGTTCAATTCTTGAGCAACTTTTGCCTCAAATTCCGCAACATCAACATCGCCGTCGAAGTTGGTTGAGTTCCAATAAAGGTCGAGCAATGCAGCACCCGCAAGTTCGGTAGTAGCAAAACCTTGGTTGTGAGTAGATGCGTCTTGCAACTTTTTGATAAGCTCTGCGGGCATCACTTCACCGGTTTGGTAATGGAGAGCATAAACCTGAAGCAATTCGGGAGCGAGAGCCCAATGTTCATGAATTTGAGAGGGAAGCTCAACGAAATCGCGGTCAACATTTGTTCCGGCTTGTCCACGATATTGAGCACGAGTCAACATGCCGTGGAGACCATGACCAAATTCATGGAACGCGGTTTCAACTTCGTCAAGAGTGAGGAGCGACGGAGTTTCAGCTGTGGGTTTAGTAAAGTTTCCCACATTATAGATGATAGGACGGATAGAGTTGCCATTTTCATCAATGTAAGAGCCTTTAAACTCACTCATCCATGCGCCTTGGCGCTTTGATTCGCGGGGGAAATAGTCGGTCATGAATACTGAAACATGTTTGCCGTCTCGGTCAAGGACTTCATACACTTTCACTTCGGGGTGGTATTTAGGCGCATCAGGCAATTCACGGAATGTGATACCATAAAGACGTTCAGCCATAGCAAAAATACCCTTTACCACGTTGTCAACAGCAAAGTATTGACGCACTTCATCTTCATCAAGAGCATATTTCTTTTGACGCACCTTTTCGGCATAGTAATAGTAGTCCCATGGAGCGATTTCAAAGTCGAAGCCTTCTTCTTTAACCACCGATTGCATCTCAGCGACCTCTTCTTCAACTTTCTTAATCGCAGGCTCCCAGATTTTCATCAAAAGCTCCTTAGCGGCTTGGGGAGTCTTAGCCATAACCTTGTCGGTCATGTAAGCGGCATAGTTGTCAAAACCAAGAAGTGCTGCTTTTTTGGTGCGCACTTGCATAATTCTGTTGATAATTGGACGGTTATCATTCTCGCCTTCGGTAGCGAGATTGATATAACCTTCATACATTTGTTGACGCAACTCGCGATTTTGAGCATATTGCAACAATGGCAATCGGCTTGGAGCATGGAGTGTGAAAACCCATTTACCCTCTTTCCCTCTTATTTTAGCCTCTTCTGCGGCAACGGCAATGCTTGACGCGGGGAGTCCGAGAAGTTTGATTGGGTCTTCAACAACAAGTTCAAAAGCGTTGGTCGCACTTAAAAGATTTTTATTGAATTGAAGGTAAAGATTAGCAAGCTCAGTGTTGAGGTTTTTCAATTCCTCTTTCTTTTCGGCATCAAGAAGCGCGCCATTACGAGTAAACGATTTATATTTATCTTCAATGAGACGAAGTTGTGCAGTGGTGTAATTATGGTTTGCACGTCCATCATAAACTTTTTTGATGCGTTCAAAAAGTTTGTCATTCATTGATATTTCATCACTATGTTTTGTCAGGAGAGGAGTAAATTCCTCATCGACTTTCTGCAATTCGGGAGACGACATTGACTCCGTCAACGCAAAGAAAACATACGCGACTTTGTTGATTGTTTGTCCCGAGTTGTCAAGAGCAAGAATAGTATTCTCAAAAGTCGGCTCTTCGGGATTGTTTACTATTGCTTCAATCTCTCTGTTTTGTTCTTCAATGCCGGCTACTAAAGCAGGAAGATAGTGCTCAGTTTTGATTTGATCAAATGGTGGGATCTCAAACTCAGTAGCATATTCCACCAAAAATGGATTTACATTGTCGTTTTGCACTGCATTTACTTGTATTGATGCCGTTGCGATAACCGCACACGTGGCAATGGTTAATAAATGTCGTTTCATAAATTCAGGTTAGTATAGTTATTATTTTTAATTTATAAATTATATGATGCCAATTAATGCAAATGGTTTAATCATCGGTCCAAAGGAATGTTGTCAACAACGGATAGTGATCTGACGAATTTACATCGCCACGCTCTATTTTCACCGCTTCAAAATTTCCTTTATACAATACATGATCAATGCGAAAATAAAAACGATTGGTGTTATAGGTGATTGTCGGACCAAAAGCACACTCGGCATAAGCATCGGTCATCTCACCTCCTGATATTTCTCTTATCGCATAGCAACCCGAAACATCATTAAAATCTCCACACACTATCACATTTTCACACTTGTCATCATCTATATAAGTCCTCACTTGACGCGCCTGACGCGCTCTCAGCTTATTTGCCGCCGATAATTTCGCCAACAATTGTGACTTGATGCGATGCACATTATTCTCGGTTTTCAATCCGGTCAATTCTTTATACAACTCTTTATCATCTACCGTCAATCCGATTGACTGCAAATGCAGATTATAGACGCTTAACTCGCGTCCCTCAATCTCAATTGAGAAACCGGCCATATCATCTACATCATTATCTGCAATATCCAACGACATCTTCTTCACCGGATATTTTGAAAAAATAGATTGCCCTGCAGTGTCAATCAATATATAGGGATACATCTGTTTTATTGAATCGATTTGTGGACGATAAACGCCCCATCTCGGCAATGGAGACAGGTATTCACACTCTTGAAGACACACAATATCGGCATCGGCATCAATGATATACGATAGAGTGCGATTGGTCTTGTCGGGATATTCTCCATCTACCGCAATAAAATCATACACATTATATGTTAACACCGTAAACGACCGAGATAACTCTTCTTTGGTCAACTCTCCATGAGGGACATTTATCGGGAAAAATGTCAAAAACGGACTAAGAGTCGCCAACACTCCAATACCGGCGACAATCGCGAGACGACGACATAGCCACAAATCCAAGACAAGAATAAAAATCAACAACAGGAACCACAACGGGAATGTCATTGCCGCAACTCCGGCAAGTGGCATGGTGTCGGGATTGATACAACCGCCATATCCGGTAAATATCGCCATCATTACAATAGCAACATTAATAGCTATACCGCAAGCCAACTTTATTTTATATCCCGAACTCAAATTCATTACCCTTTCCGTCTCTATTTAATGCGTTTGCTTACTTCAAACAATCGGCGTTTCTCATCGGCGGTCAAAGCGCTATATCCAGACTTCTTTATCTTATCAAGGATTGCATTTAACGCGGCTTGATCTTCGGGAGTCGCGTTTATATCTTTTTGCCTTTTATCTTGAGATTGTTTTTGTGCTGTCTCAGTTTGTTGTTTTTTGTGCGATTTAGTAAAACGCTTAGCTTTAGGTCTCTTAACTCTGACTCCACCTGAAAAAGCCACAACCATGCGATCGATTAATTTATTAAATGGTTTAGTAATATCTCGCCCATTTTTGAAGCATAGACCATATATCAATCCAACAACAGCTCCACCAACATGAGCCACATGCCCTCCCGCATTATTGCCGGTAAGCCCAAGCATAAATAATCCAAGAGTAATTATCGCAATCCATTTAAGAGACACACTGCCAATAAACAACAATCCCATACGATATTCAGGATGAATTACTGCCGTTGCAACAACAATGGCGATTACTGATGCCGATGCACCAATAAGCAACGATGCCTGTCCGGCGAATGCCGGCAGTGTATTAAACGCAAGCAGATATAACAACGCACCTCCAATCCCACCATATAAATATAATGCAAATACTTGCTTTTGAGTACCGGTTAACATAAACACCGTGCCAAACCAATACAGCCAAAGCATATTAAACAATATATGCAACACATCAAAATGTGAAAACATATATGTCACTACTGTCCAAGGAGTGTCGCACAACCATTGAGGCATGGACGGCAACTCAAACCACCTTAACCATACAAGCTCCGATACTCCGGCAAACATGCACACAATAGCCCCAATACGTATCACCAAAAACACCGCAATGTTGACATAAATAAGTCTCATCAACATAGTGCTAACACGCCATTTATGTTTTACTGTATCAATAATAGCCATTAAACATCCCTTTACGTTTCCAATAAAGAATCATTATCAACCCAAAGAGCATACCTCCAAGATGTGCGAAGTGGGCAATACCATCCCCGCTATTGTATAATCCCTCAAGCAACTCAAGCGTGCCATACCCCATAACAAACCATTTTGCCTTGATAGGAATCGGAATAAACATCAGATATATCGGACGATTGGGGAAAATAACACCAAACGCCAGCAAAACGCCGTATGTCGCACCCGACGCTCCAACTGTCGGAACATTTATTAATGCATTTATCTTTGCCATATATGGGTCAATAAAATTCATCCTGTGACTAATTGCCTCCGCTCCATTATCATTGATATATTGCAACATTACTTCAGGTTCTGTTAGATATTGTGACCAATGATTAATCATTATTGCATATACACCAAGTTGTATTAAAGCCGCTCCTATTCCACACGATATGTAATAAAACAAAAATCGCTTTGGTCCCAATACTCTCTCAAGTGTGATACCAAACATGAATAGCGCAAACATATTAAAGAATAAATGCACAAAACCACCATGCAAGAACATGTATGTTATCACTTGCGCCGGATTAAAATATGGCGAGGTTATGTAATGCAATCCCCCATAACGCACCAAATCGATGCCATTGTGTGAAGGCAATACAACCGAAGCCAACCATATAATAACATTGATTATTATCAGGTTTTTAGTAACAACCGGTATATTACTGAAAAATGAATTAGATGAGTTCATAAATATCTATTATCTATATACTTCTGATATCTGACTTAAATTTATAACAATAAATCAACTACAAAATTACAAAAAACTATTGTTTTTCTCCGTTTTATGCTCCTTTATAGACATTTATGTTACATTTTTGGCATTTTTTTTGAAAAACATTGTTGCTTTTTCATTTTTTCGTTTTATATTTGTGCAAGAATACCACAAATCTAATTAATCATTTCAAATTATGAACAAAACAGAGCTTATCAATGCTATTGCTGAAAAAGCAAACTTAACTAAAGTACAAGCTAAAGGTGCGCTTGACGCAGCTATCGAAGCTATCGGTGGTGCACTTGCTAATGGTGACAAAGTTGCGCTCCTCGGTTTCGGAACTTTCGCAGTTTCTGAAAAAGGTGCACGCACAGGTATCAACCCCCGCACTAAAGAAAAAATCGAAATTCCCGCTCGCAAAGCTGTGAAATTCAAAGCTGGTGCTGAACTTAACGACAAAGTAAAATAAGTTTGCCTTAATAGCAAAAACAATAAAGGCTGTGTTAACGACACAGCCTTTATTGTTTCATCTTAACGCAAATCTTTTACCATGCAAATAATTATGCTTATTTCCAAATAATAAAAGCGGGCAATCAGTTTTGATTGCCCGCCGAAGTATCGTTTACGCCAAAAACGTTTTATTCAGCGTATTTTTTCACAATAAGTGAAGCATTGTGTCCTCCAAAACCAAATACATTAGACAATGCATAGTTGACTGTACGTTTTTGAGCCTTATCAAATGTGAAGTTGAGGTTGTAGTCGATATTCTCGTCCATATCCTCTGGTGCATGATTAATTGTGGGAGGAACCACATCTTCTTGCACCGCTTTCACGCTGAAAAGAGCCTCTACCGCACCAGCAGCACCAAGCAAGTGACCAGTCATTGATTTTGTAGAACTGATGTTGAGCTTGTAGGCATGTTCGCCAAATACTTCCTTGATAGCTTTCACTTCCGAAACATCACCAACAGGAGTTGATGTACCATGAGCATTGACATAATCAATGCTTTCAGGACCGATTTCAGCATCTTCAAGCGCATTCTTCATTGCGAGGATTGCACCAAGACCTTCGGGGTGAGTAGCTGTAAGATGATAAGCATCGGCAGAAAGTCCGCCACCTACGATTTCTGCGTAGATTTTTGCTCCACGAGCTTTCGCATGCTCAAGTTCCTCAAGAATGAGGACTACTGAACCCTCTCCCATAACAAAACCATCGCGCGATGCGCTAAATGGACGTGATGCCGTTGCCGGCTCATCGTTACGAGTAGAGAGTGCGTGCATTGAGTTAAATCCGCCAACTCCAGCAGGGAAAATCGCCGCTTCGGCACCACCTGTCACAATCGCATTGGCTTTGCCAAGACGGATGAGGTTGAATGCGTCTATGATTGAGTTGTTGGATGATGCACAAGCCGACACGGTACCATAGTTGGGACCGTGAAATCCATATTGCATTGAGATGTGACCCGACGCAATATCGGCAATCATCTTAGGAATGAAAAACGGATTGTATTTGGGACCGTTAGCTTCGTTCACTGCATAGTAACCGGCTTCTTCTTCAAAAGTGTGAAGACCGCCAATACCGGCAGCGACAATAACACCTACACGATCCTTGTTGATTTCCTCGCCATCAAGACCGGCATCTTCTACAGCTTGAGTAGCTGCCACAATTGCATATTGAGCATACAAGTCAAGCGTACGAAGTTTCTTGCGATCGAAATGAGCGTTAGCGTCAAAATTCTTTACTTCGCAAGCAAATTGAGTCTTAAATTTAGAGCAATCAAAATGAGTAATAGGACCTGCTCCACTCTCTCCATTAAGCGCAGCGTTCCATGTAGAAGCTACATCATTACCAAGCGGAGTAATGGCACCAAGACCTGTTACGACAACTCTTTTTAATTCCATGAAATAATTTAATGATTGATGGAAATGTTCTGAAAAGCGATGATTACTTGTTAGCTTCGATGTAAGCGATAGCGTCACCTACAGTACCGATTTTTTCAGCTTGATCATCGGGAATAGTAATACCAAATTCCTTTTCAAATTCCATGATAAGTTCAACAGTATCAAGGCTGTCAGCACCGAGGTCGGTAGTGAATACAGCAGTTTCAGTTACTTGATTTTCGTCAACACCAAGTTTGTCAACGATGATAGCCTTTACACGAGATGCAATTTCTGACATAATGATAAATATTTAATTAATAAATTGTTTTAATACAATCATAGTTTGCGGTTGCAAAGTTCGCAATTTTATTTCAATTGATAAAATTTCCGATGCGCAAAGTTCCTTAAAGTGTGCTAAAAGGGCTCGATATTGTCGCATTTTGCCCTATTTACATTGCAATTGACCATATTTTGAGCGCGCCACAATGTTACATTCTTGTTACAAGAACAAAACTCATTTATTATTTTTAAACAACCAATTTTATTATAAATCTACATTTTTCAAGACTGCAAGTGCTATACCATAGTTTGTGATAGGAACTCCTTGTTTTTGCACTCTCGCCACACGACTCATTACATGTCGTCGCGTAAACATGCAAGCCCCACAATGTATAACCAAATCATATTGTGATAAATCATCGGGGAAATCGGCTCCACCAACAATATCAATCGACAATCCTTCCCCTATTTTTTGTCGCAACAAACGTGGAAGTTTCACTCGCCCTATATCCTCGTGTTGAGGCACATGTGTACACGCTTCAGCTATAAGTACCCTCGATGATTGCGTAAGTTTATTCAACACCGCAGCCCCCTCTCTAAACAAATCAATATCCCCTTTGTATCGAGCAAATAGAATTGAAAACGAAGTTAACACTGTTTCATCAGGCTTCAATTTCGACACTTCTGAAAAGGCCTGAGAATCAGTTATTATCAATTTGGGAGGAGACGACAATGAAGCAAGTGCAGCCGACAAACCATCAGTGGTACAACACATCGCTCGACAACCTCTATCAAGCAACTCGCGCAACACTTCTACTTGGGGCTTTATCAATCTTCCTTTAGGTGCTTGAGTATCTTGAGGCATTACCAAAAGCACCAAATCACCCGCATTACAAACACCATCGGTAATCAATCGTTCCTCTTTAACGCATTTTTGAGCAATCGATTCAATCAAATTGTCAACACCAACCAATGTTTTAGCGCTCACCAACAATGGTGCCTCGCCACAAACACTACTTATATGATTTCTAATAGCATCATCAATTATCAATTCTGCCTTAGAGACAACCAGAAGAACCGGTATTTCTCGCAATTTTAATTCTTCAAGTAGTTCGATTTCAATAGAGAAATCGCCATCAGGCGTAAACAACAATATCGCTATATCAGTTTTATCCAACACACGCTGAGTTTGAAGCACTCTCATCCGCCCCAATTCAGAATTGTCATCCAACCCCGCTGTGTCAATCAACACCGACGCTCCAATACCGGGCAATTCAATTGCTTTCGACACAGGATCGGTTGTTGTTCCCGCCAGCTCAGAAACAATCACGAACTCCTGCCCTGCCAACGCATTAAATAATGACGACTTTCCACTATTGCATCGTCCAAAAAGCGCAATATGAATACGTTCCGACGTCGCTATCATATATTAAAATCTAAAATCACGTTTTCCATTTAAAATATCATCTAATCGCTGTCGAGTAATTTCGCGCGTCCTATCAGATGGAATCATATTTAATTCAGAAGCGATAGCCCTCTTGCCAAGTTCCGAGACTTGTGGTGAAGCATAATCTTGAAGATACTCTTGCAGAGTCATCAATGCGTTTGGCGCACAACAATTTCCAATTTGACCGGTCTTAGCAAGAGACATAAACCTATCTCCGGTACGCCCTTCGCGATAACATGCGGTACAGAAACTTGGAATATAACCTAACGACAATAGCCAACCTACGATTTCATCAAGTGTACGATTATCCGAAATATCAAATTGAGCCGACTTATCTTCTACGCCTATACTATCAGCATATCCACCAACCGTTGTGCGAGAACCGCCACTCAGTTGCGAGACACCCACATCAAGCACTTGCTCTCGACATTGTCGAGACTCACGAGTAGAAATAATCATACCGGTATAAGGCACAGCCAATCGCAGCACCGCAACAATTTTACGGAACACATCATCAGCTACAGCATAAGGGAAATCAGCCGGATTAATATCATCTGCCGGACGGATGCGAGGCACGCTTATCGTATGGGGACCTACACCATACACCTTCTCAAGATGCTCGGCATGCATCAACAACCCGACAAAATCATACCGATAGTCGTATAACCCAAATAATGCACCTATCCCCACATCATCAATACCTCCTTGCATAGCACGATCCATTGCTTCTGTATGATAAGACCAATCACTTTTTGGTCCGGACGGATGCAAGCGCTCATAAGTATCACGATGATATGTCTCTTGAAACAAAATATATGTACCAATGCCGGCATTGCGCAACAACCGATAATTTTCTACCGAAGTTGCCGCCACATTCACATTCACGCGACGTATCGCACCATTTTTATGACGAATAGAATATATCGTATCAATTGACTCTAAAATATACTCTATAGGATTTTGCACAGGGTGTTCACCTGCTTCCAACGCAAGTCGTTTATGCCCCATATCTTGCAAAGCCATCACCTCTCGACGTATCTCTTCTTGCGAAAGTTTACGACGCGGAATAACTTTATTTTTAGCATGATAAGGGCAATACACACATCCATTCACACAATAGTTTGAGAGATACAGCGGAGCAAACATTACAATGCGATTGCCATAAATGCGTTGCTTAATTTCTCTCGCCAAAGAGTATATTCTATCCCACACATCCCATTCGTCGGTCTCCAACAACAACATTGCCTCACGATGAGACAATCCTCCGCCCTCTGCCGCTTTTAATAAAACGTCATTTATCAAACTATTATTCTTGGCATTGGCTTTAGCATATTCTATCGTTGCTGATATCTCACCATTGTGAATATAGTCAGACGCTAAATCAGATGTTACATTATATCGAGTCATTACAATTTCTTTTATCAACGCGAAGTTACAACTTTTTTCCGGAGTGTAATAGCGTTGATATGATTGGGGAGGGGATTTTCTAAAAAACAAAGAAGCCCGGCTGAGGTTGTCAGTCGGGCTTCGCTTCTGTAGAGGGGGCGGTGACCTACTCTCCCACTTTCGCAGTACCATCGGCGCGGTGAGGTTTAACTTCTCTGTTCGGAATGGGAAGAGGTGGAGCCCTC
>JAFQKI010000005.1 GCA_017396945.1 Muribaculaceae bacterium
ATATGCGTCAACCACATAGATTTGGTTGTTGGAATTGTCAACACGATATACGGCATAGAGTTTGCCGTTGGCTACTGCGATATCATTGTTTACTTGAGTGCCATAGCTTACCCAATCAGCGGTTTTATTAGAAACTTGTGAGTAATTCCAAACTTCTTCAAGAGCAGTAACGTTGTCGTTGAAGACGGTATTTGCCGAACATGTACCTGAGAGCGCAACAGATTGAGCTACCGCACCATCAGAAGTGATAGTCAAAGTCGCAGTGTGAGAACCGATTGCAGTCGGATCGTAAGTTACAGTTACTGTCGCAGACGCTTTACCTGATGATTGAGCAATTGAGGTAGTTGACAATTTAAATTGGTTAGCATTGCTACCCGACAAAGCAAGATTGATATTTCCTGTCAAACGTTCACCTGAGATTGTCAAAGATTTAGCATCATCATAACCTTCAGTTGTGTTGAATGACAAAGCAGAAACACTTGCCGATACATAAGGATCAGTAGGATCAGTATATGTGTAAGTAGGAGCAGTACCATGTTTGTAATATGCGATACCTTGGTTGTGAACAAGTACCCACATTTCAACACCGGCAGTTCCGTTTACAGCAACTTCAACGCCAGATGACATAGATGTGTTGCGAGTTGTACCGAGACCGGCAGATGGATATTCACCAACATTTGATGCTGCAGCCCAACCGGCAGAACCATCAAGAAGTACTATGCGACCTTTACGGAGACGTTCTGACGAAGTTGAATTTGGTTCATAGGTAGTAGCAAGACCATAGGTAGTACCTTTGAATGTAAACGCTTTGAAAGTGTTACCTGCACATTCATTATTGAGAGCTTCGGCATTGAGAGAAGCCTCCATGATACCTTCGGGGTCAAACAATGTAGGATAGAAGTTTTGGCCTACACACCAGAATTTGCCATTGGCTTCGGGGATTACACGAGGAGAAAGACCGAATTGAACTCCGGTTGTACCATCGTCGGTAACAGTAAGCACTGTTGGAGTTGTTGAAGCTATACCATTAGTAATTGTATAAGAAACGACTTTGGTATCGGTATCGGCTTTACCTTCAGCGAAGAAAAGAGCACCATTGGTCAAATCTCCTTGGAGATTGAATGTATCACCAAGACGCACTGTTCCACCGATATTGGTAGTTTCAAGAAGTACGCGGGGAGTAGCCTTGTCGTTGTCCCAAACATAAACTTTAAGGGTATTGGTCGCTTCAGCATTTGTAGCGATGTTACAAGCTATGATTTTACCATCTACATAATTAACATCTACAACGTTTAATGCACCACCAGCAACACCGGTCATATCAAGTTCACCAAGTTTTTCACCTGTTTGAGCCTTAACAATGTAAATTTTACCTTCAGATGCGCTAACTACATAAAGTTTACCGGCACCAAACGCAAAGTTACGTATTGAAGCCTTATCACTAGCCCAATTGGCTCCGGTTGAAGGAGCTTTACCGGAAGTTTCAGAGAAGTTCCAAACTTCAGTGAAAGTCAAAGGAGGATTCTTAGCAGAACCACTTACAACAAGAGTTTTCTTGTGAGAGCCACTTGTCAATGTAATAGTAGTAGAGTGACTACCGGCCGCAGATGGTTTGTAGGTAATAGTCAATGTACCACCTGTTTTAGCAAGAGAAGTCGCGCTAATAGCAAACTCAGTAGTGTTACTTGAAGAGACAGCTATTGTTGAAGACAAGTCGGTACCTTTAACAGTAACCGATTTTGTCGCAGTTGTCTCAGCAGTGATTTCACCAAAGTCAACCGATGTTGGAGATACAGTAATTCCTGAGTTTGTTCCTTCTTCAAGGTCAAAATTGAGTTTGTGTTGAGTGTCGGTAGTTCCTACTGTAATAGTTTTAGTCACATCTTTATAACCGGCTTTTGAAACAGTGATTTCGTATGTCGCTCCATATACACAGTCATAGAATGTATAGAAACCGTTGTTGAATTGGTCAGTTGTATAGGTTTTTGTACCACCTGTAGCAACGTTTTTCAACGTCACTGTCGCACCGTTTATAGCAAGATATTTGTCACGGCCACGAGTTGTATAGCTTGTGTAACCGCAAGACTTAGAAAGGTCGCGGATATCACCGACGATGATAGGATAAATTTGAATGCCACTATATGCCGGAGATTCAAGATAAGCACGCATCAACTGCCAAGCGAGGAAGTAGTTGTAACCTTCGCTACACATGCGGAACGCTTCGGGACGATAGTCATGGAACCATGATTCTGCCAAGTAACCGGGTGCATTGTTGGTGCGGAGTACACCAAGTGAAGAACCGCCATAGAAAGAGCGGTCTGTCATCGCACGTGGAGTGTCATAGGTTTCGCTTGTCAAGTTTACAGCATCGTGCCATTTTGCCGCGGCAGTAGCCATTTTCTTAGAACCTGAAACACGTTCACCTGAGGGATTAGAGCTTGACGTAGCACTATACATCACAATCATATAGTTGGCACTTGCATTACCTGCATTGGTGTGAAGCGACATGAAGTAACCGCCGTAAGAATTGGAATTTGATGCGATTGTTGACAATGACAAGTCGCCATCTTGAGTGTTTGACGAACGAGACAATTTGATATTGCTATTCACACGCTTTGTCCAAAAATACTTGATACCAAGAGCACGATAAGTGTTACCTGATGACTCCCAGAAACAGTTGCTCTTATTATAGCCATTATCGCCAACAGGAAGTTTCACACCGTTAACAGAAGGCATTGATGTTTGACGGTCGTTAGAAGTATAACCACCATGACCTGGGTTTACATATAATTTAGTTTTAGAGAATGCCGATGCGCTAACGCCTACGCAAAGCAACATTATTAATAATGAACAAATTTTTTTCATCGCTTATTTCTCTTTAATTGTCATAATATAAATTTTACCTTCAAGAGTGTGGAAAGCGATTTGGTTTCCATCGGCAGAAACTGAAGGATACATTTTAATCTCAGAAGATGGGGTAGTGAGTTGTTGATAACCCGTACCATCGGCTTTAACAATCACGATATCGCTATTTGTAAAGAAGTAGCCATCGTCGGTGTCAAGCATACCTACGACATGAGTGTTGCCACGCCATGCCGGAGCACGCAATGCACCAAGATTTACCAAGCCTGAACCATCAAGGTTGCACACAAACGCATAATCGGCACATCCAAAAAGAATTTTTTGTCCGTTAGGAGAAAGACTTGTCCAGCTATATTGAGACTCAACACCATCAAATTGACCGGCTAAGGGGTCAAGAACAGTGCGCTTACCATTACGATAAACCACGATTTTAAGGTCTTCTTCGGTTACAAGCACTTTACGTTCAAGACGTGAAGATATTGAGTTTGACACTTGGCGAGTCACAGTTTGGCTCATTGTTGCATAAGTTAACTTGCCATTAGAGAGATTTACTTGATTGATGTGATCAAGATTAGTCGCCAAAGTTGTAACTGAACGATTTGGCACATTGATAGAATAGAGGTCAACGGTCAAATCTTCGTTCTTCTCACGAACAACGATTGTTTTTCCATCTTCACTCACTACAGGATAGTAACCAGCACTACGCATGTTAGTCAAATTGGTATATGTACCGGTTTTTACATTCACGATGCCTAAGCCATCGTAATTTTCTTCTGAAACCAAAAGGTTTCCATCGGGCATAAATCGGGGATGATAAGCCTCGGTTTTTGCGCCTGTGTTCACACGTTGAAGCGAAACAACTTCAAACTGCTGTGCATTGGCAATAAAAGCCGTTGCTACAGCCAAACAAAGTAGCATTTTTTTCATGTTATAAAAATTAAAATTACTATAAGACTATTATTCTGCTTACAAAGGTATATAAAATAATCATACATTTTTACAAATATGTTATTAAACATATTTTTTAAGTCTCGTCGATTAACACACATATTATAGCAAAACGTCAATAAAACAGCACCGCAGGCCATTTTTCACAAATGCCTGCGGTGCTTATTTTTATATCCTTATTTAAAATTTATTCCCACTCAATGGTAGCAGAGGGTTTTGGCGACATGTCGTAGCATACGCGATTGACACAAGGCACTTCTTTAAGAATGCGGTCAGTAATTTTTTTCAAAATCGCCCAATCGATTTCCTCGATTGTTGCTGTCATTGCGTCAACAGTATTAACCGCACGGATGATTACAGGCCAATCATACGAACGTGCATTATCTCGTACACCTACTGATTTGAAATCGGGTACAATTGTAAAGTATTGCCACACTGTTTTGTCAAGACCCGCAATTGCAAATTCCTCGCGAAGAATAGCATCTGATTCACGAACAGCCTCAAGACGGTCACGAGTGATTGCGCCAAGACAACGCACTCCAAGACCGGGACCGGGGAATGGTTGACGATAAACCATTTCATATGGCAAGCCAAGTTCAACGCCACATGCACGCACCTCATCTTTAAACAATTGTTTCAATGGTTCAACGAGTTCAAATTGAAGGTCTTCGGGAAGACCGCCAACATTATGGTGAGATTTCACCATTTTAGCTGTTTTTGTACCACTTTCCACTATGTCGGGATATATAGTACCTTGTCCAAGGAAGTCGATACCATCAAGTTTACGCGCTTCTTCTTCAAAGACGCGGATAAACTCGCTACCGATAATTTTACGTTTTTCTTCAGGATCAGCAACCCCTTCAAGTTTGCCAAGGAAACGTTCAGTAGCATCAACATAAATTAAATTGGCACAAAGTTGATTGCGGAACACCTCAATCACGTTCTCAGACTCACCTTTGCGCATCAGACCATGGTTAACATGCACACACACCAAATTGTCACCAATAGCTTTGAGCAACAATGCCGCAACGACAGAGCTATCAACCCCACCAGAAAGAGCAAGAAGGACTTTCTTATCTCCAACTTGACGACGCACAAGTTCAATCTGGTCATTTACAAAGTTGGTCATATTCCAATTGGCTTCAGCCTTACAAGTATCAAATACAAATGACTTGACCGCATCTTTGATTGCGTCAACATCATCATTGAATTGAGGCAATTTCACATCACATAACGCTTTGTCATGACCGGCAGCCATAATGGGAACTCCGGCATTGTAAATCTCCGGATTTACATCAATGGCAACCCCATCGATTACATTGTTTGGACCTCCATTAATAATAATCCCCTTAACATTTGGCAAAGCCTTAAGCTCATCAACCGTAATGTCATGGGGATAAATTTCGCTGTAAACTCCGAGCGCGCGAATTGCTCGTGCCACTACTGTATTTTCGTGACTTCCTAAATCAAGGATCACAATCATGTCCTGTTTCATAAAATCTACCTTATTAAATTATTGTTTTTCTGATGCAAAGATAGTACATTTTCAAAACCACCACAAAAATTAACGTTATTTTTTGCATTAATAAACAAAGGGTAATCGCTATGAAACGATTACCCTTTGTTTATTAAGTATCATTGAAATTATTTCACAAGCGAAAGAGTAAGTTCTTTTCCATCTTCGCTTTCTTCAATGTTCAATTTACCTTCGCGAGCCAACCAACCGATTGCCGCATAAAGTTCTTTGTCTTTAAGTTTGGTTACTTTTTTAATTTGCTTGCTACCTAAAACATCTGCTTCATTGAGGGCATTCCAAATAAGACCAGCCCATGTACCAATAGTTTCTGCGTTCATTTTCTCTAATAGAATTTTTATTAAACAATTTAGTCTTAGAATTAAGAAGGTTAAAATTTCGGTGCAAAGGTAGTAAAAATAATTTATAATTCAACTATCTTAGAGACATAATTGATATATATTCACCATTTTATGTCATTTTATTTAGCATACAGACGTAAATTCGGATTAATTATGTAACTTTGTCAAGCCATGACGCTTCATCAAGTATTGACATTTATTAAAGAAAAACTCACTACGAAATATGACAATCGAGAGATTTCGTGGATGATTCGTGACATATTTGACTATCTCAAAGGTTATTCTGCCGTTGACTTGGTTATGCGTCGCGATGATGAGTTGAGTGATTTTATCATTTCCAAAGTCGAGGCAATCGTTCAACGACTTTTAAATGATGAACCATTGCAATATATATTGGGGTTTACCCATTTTGGCGGTCACAAATTTATTGTTACACCTGCAACGTTAATTCCACGTCCCGAGACTCAAGAATTGGTTGACATTATAATAAATGAGAATAAACAAAGTGACTTAACCATTCTTGACATTGGCACCGGCTCGGGGTGCATTGCCATATCTCTTGCGAGAGCGTTGAAATTTCCTATAGTCAATGCGGTTGATATTTCTGCCAACGCTCTTGAAGTTGCAAGTAAAAATGCAGAAATTTTGCGAGTAAAAATTGCGTTTAGACAAGAAGATGCCTTATCAATGCCTCAAGAAAATGCGAGATATAACATAATCGTCAGCAATCCTCCATATATTATTGATGACGAAAAATCTCAAATGGAACGCAATGTGCTTGATTATGAACCGGCAGGAGCGTTATTCGTCCCCAACAATGACCCCTTACGATTTTATCGAGCGATTGCTCAATTTGCCCAAACTGCATTGACAAACGACGGACGACTATACTTTGAAATCAATCCACTTTTTGCCACTGAGCTGAGAGATATGCTCAAGAAGTCGGGATTTGCCGAGATTGAAATTATTAAAGATATGCAAGGTCGCAATCGCTTTGCTAAAGCGAAAATAATCAGGTAATAATGGCAAAAAAAGAGGTAACACCCCAGCAGGCGGTTCTCAAACTGGAGTCCTTATGCGCTCGTGGCGAAAGGTGCACTTACGAGCTAAGGCAAAAGCTATCCTCATGGCAAATTTCGGAAGACACAGCTACAAAAATCATTAACCATTTGAAAAATTTACGATATGTAGATGATCAACGATTTGCTATGGCTTATTGCCGTGACAAATTCAGATTTAGCAAATGGGGCAAACTGAAAATCACGCAAGGACTTGCAGCAAAGCGCATAAGCCGAGAATTAATAACCAATGCTATCGTAGATATCGATGAAGAGGAATATAAGCACACCTTAATTGAGTTACTTCGACACAAATCTCAAATGATTAGTAATGCAAACAGCTATGAAGGCAAGACAAAGTTGTTTCGTTTTGGTGTGTCTCGCGGATTTGAAATTTCATTAGTTTCAGAAATTATAAAAAGCGGTGTGCTATGGAAAGATTAAGTGAATGGAGCAATGATTTGATGAGAATGATATATCCAAAGGTATGTGAAGTGTGCGGATACTCATTAGCCAAAGGGGAAGACATTATGTGCCTGCATTGCTCTCTGGATTTACCTCGCGCCAATATGCACAATGAACAATTTAACATTATACATCAACGGCTTGCCGGACACGCTCCGATTGATAAAGCTGCCGGATATTTTTACTATTACAAAGACAGCTCATATTCTAATCTAATTCTTAACGCAAAATATCACAATCGACCAATTATCGCTCGTCTATTAGCATCAAGATACGCTCAAGAGATATCAAACTCAGGTTTTTTTAATGATATTGATATTATCCTTCCGGTTCCTATGCATTGGATTAAGCGTCTGCGCCGAGGATATAATCAAAGTGAGGCGATTGCTCAAGGCATCAAAAATGTGACGGGAATTGAAATTGGAAAAAATCTCATCGCCAAACGTGGCCACTCAACACAAACCCGCAAAAGCAGCTATGCACGCTGGAAAAATGCACAAAACATTTATGCAGTAACAGCACCCGAGCAACTTGAAAGCAAACATGTGCTTGTTGTTGACGATGTTGTCACCACCGGAGCAACACTACTTGCTTGTTGTGAAGCTATTCATAAAGTCTCGCCAACGACAACAATTAGCGTGCTTACTCTCGCCGTCACTCACCTTAGTTAATTTACCAACGATACATTACGAAATTTGATTTATATACCGAACAAAACTTTCGGGAAGAATAATGTTGGGAACATTAACAGCCCGACAAAACAATTTGGCAATCGTCTCATCTTTAAATCCCGCAATGCCACAACCTATGCGCGTTACAAGAAACTTTAAATCGGGACGAGATTTGGCAAATTCTACAAATTCGTCAACATAAGGCAGTATTGTTTCAACTCCACCTTGCATAGTCGGAATTGCGTAGCATTGCCCTTGCAACCCAACTCCTACTCCCCAAACAGCACCAAATTTATTGTATGCTATACGAGCCGCTCTACCACCATGTTGACCGGCTAAGTTGCTGCCAAACACAAATATCTCATTCTCGTCCAACTCCAAAATCATTTCCGGAGTATATTCACGATTGTATCGGTTCTTATCGCATTCTCCTTCTAATATGTTCGTAATTGCTGTGTCCAACAAGTTATTGTCTGCAAGAATTTTTTCCACAAATTCTCGAAAAGCTCCATATCCACCACCTAATAAACAGACGTAATTAACCTCACGCTTGATATATTCGGGGGTATTTTGGGGAGAAGCACTGAAACCAACTAATTTTAACAACTTTAAGTCGTTAATATCATCACCTATAAAAGCAACATCTTGTAATGTTATACCAAGCTCATTGCAGAGTTGACTCGCTGTTTCAACTTTATCTTTTACACCAAGATAACAATAGTCGATTTTCAGTTTCTCGGCTCGACGTTTTACAATCATCGTGTTCTCACCGGTCATAATTGCGATAGGGATATTCAACTGGTGTAAAAATGCCACTCCCCAACCATCTTTGACCGAGAATCGCTTCATGACATCTCCCTCAGAGGTATAGTACATTCCCCCATCGGTCCAAACGCCGTCAATGTCGGTAATAACAAGTTTTGGTAACATGAGATTAGTCTATCAAATTGGGATATATAATCTCATTAGCGGGGATCTCCGCAATTACCTTGTGACCGACAACTAAATTTTTGTCAACCCATTTGATACCATCTCCCGGGCTTAACAAATGTATATCTTCTTCGGTGATTGTATCGCCGGGATGCAACGTTTTTTTAGATGCTATCGAACGTTCTAATTTAACTTTGGCTGATGCTACTGCAGGGTCAATATATATATCTTCAGTTCCCATCCAACGTTCAGCGATACGAATATCTCTAATCATGCGATTTACGCCATCAGGTCCCAACGAGCCTTGTTGGTCGGTACCTTTCATGTTACGATCAATGGTAATATGTTTTTCAATAATCTCAGCACCCATTCCAACGGCAACGATAGGAGCGGAAATGCCAATAGTATGATCAGAAAAGCCTATCGGATATTGACCATAATGTTTCTTCAAATAGGCTATTGATTTCAGATTTAAATTATCGGGGTGTGTCGGGTATTGAGACACGCAATGTAGTATCGCAATATCGCTATGATAACGAGTTATTACATCAAGCGCATCATCAAGTTCCTTTTTGCCTGCCATTCCGGTAGATAGAATAATAGGGATCTTTGTCTCTGCCATTGCGGCAAGTAATGGCAAATTTGTCAAGTCGCGACTTGCGACCTTGAGTTTGTCGGGCGTAAACAACTTCAACATTGACAAGCAACCGAGAGAACATAGTGTTTCAACAAAATCAAGTCCTTTGGATTTGGCATGTTTATAAACATCATAATGTGCATCGTTATCAAGTTCCAACACAGCTCGGTGCTCTCCATAGGTGCGACCAAATGAATGTGGAGAATCATAGGGACGATTCATTTGAGAATCGGTCAATTCCTCTGACAAATCACGTTTTGTCATTTTCACCGCATCCATTGGTTTTAACTCAAGTCCAAATGCTTCATCTCTAACCGGACGAGATACCAAATCAACAATAACTTTTGCTATATCAACCGAACCATTATGGTTTTGTCCTATTTCACCTATTATATAAGTACTTTTCATAAATCCCTTTTATTTAGATATTGTATAGTTTATTTTTCGTTGCATTTTATATTTTGTCTCATTAAAATTTTATAGCCGGGATTGGCATCAATGAGTCTTAGCAACGCTTCTATAGATTTATCTGTTTCCACATACTTGGCATAGATTTCTTGCAATAATTTAAAATCATCCATTGTATCAAGCGTTAGCCTCAAATCAGTACGTTCTTCCAATTCCAATGGCAAATTTAGCAATTTTATTGAGAACTGCGTTAAATGAGTATATAAATATATTGTCACATGCTCAATATATAATTTCTCGGAGGTTAATTGCGCAACTCGTTGAAGAGCATCTAACGTAGTTAATTCTGAGAACAATCCCAGATGCGATTTTATCGTCGGTCGTCCATCCGCAAAGCCATACGCTACATAATCACATTTCAACTCATCATGGGCTTCAAATAAATTGTTAAACGTATCAACCCTCAAAAATGGATTATCGGAACACACCCTGACAAATCGGGCTAAATTATTCTCTTTTGCAGCATTGATAAATCGATCAAGCACGTTGTCTTCGCTACCTCGGTAACAGACTATATTATTCTTGAGTGCATATTGCTCAAGTATGTTATCTTGAACAGCGTCGGTTGTCGCAAGAACAATTAGCTTATCGGCACATTCACTTCTTATTCCTTCGATAATGACATCTAAAATAGATTTATCCCCATAGAATGGCAATAGTATTTTATTGGGCAAGCGAGTAGAACCGGTCCTTGCCTGTATTATAATTCCGTCGTTCATACTTTCATGCGTTTAAATGCATCAATAAAACTATTTGGCGTTATGTTTATCACTTCTTTATCTTGGGTATCAGCAAAATCTTTTAAGACGAAATATGATTTAAATGCTACATACATGTGATATAGTATCGTGTGTAATCGAGCACTTTTCAAGTTCTCTTGCTTAACTGTTTCTGACTTAGACTTATTCTGATCATAAAAATGCTTTTGATGCATCAACACAACATTATCATCAGTAACCGTTACCTCAGGTAACCAAGAATGATCAGCACCGGCAAGATAAATGCGTTTAAATGGCAATCTAAGTCCAATTGCAATTGAGGGGATTAACACATTATGAGGGCGTGGCACCCCATAGCCTCTCTTAAATATAAAATTACAAAAAAACTTAAATCCCTCAATAGGAGTAGTATTATAGATACACAATTTAATGTTTTGATTTTTGGCAATTAATGGTTGCCACATTTTATCTTTAAGCGCTCTACAAGGAACAAAAAGAGTCATCTCCCAAGTAGTTTTCTCGGCAAGCGTGCCAAACAACTGTTCACGTTTTTCTGGGACAATCCAAAATAAAGGATCGGCAATAAGATATAATTCAGGCTTTAGCTGTTCAAACATCGGAGATGTCACCGCAAAGTTTACTGCAAGTAAAGTTTTATCGCAAATGAAATCATTGGAATTTTGCACCGTAGAATTTAACGACGGTCCGTTTGCTAATATCACCAACTCTTCATTATTACTAAATTGCGTAGGTAATGAGGTGTTCCATTTTGATTGAAGCAAAATTTTCACTACACTGAGAAAAGTTTGCCATAACGTTTCAAGCCATCTTAGACATTTTTCCATTATCTATCCAATTTAATCAATTCCACTTAATAAGATAGTAATCAACTACATACTCCCCTTTGTCGTATCTTAGATGCATTTCAGAGCCTGATAATAAAATAACATCAAGCATATTTATTCCATTTTCTAAAAACATTCCACTTATCGGAGCATATTCATTTTTACCAGGCTCACTATCATTATCACAATGTCCAAAATCAAGCACCAATGAATCATCTTCGACAAACCATGAACCATAATGGCTGATCTTACTATGATATAACTCATTAACCTCATCCATCTCTATTATTGAAGATTGGAAACTCCAAAAGATGTTATTATACTTGTACACTCTAACATCTCCATCCAATGTTATCTTTTCCAACTTCCATCGACCAAAATAGTCTCCGATATTACCATCATTGCGAGTGCATGATGGTAATATGATAAAAATTACAAGAAGACAGAATATGATTTTTATCGTTTTCATTTTTTCCCGATTTTAAGAAGTCCGTTATAACTGATTGTTACACATGCCCCAAAATTGTTGCCATAAAGTTTCCCAAAATCCATTGCCACTTGAGCTTTGAGATTTAAACCCGGAACTTTTGCAACTTTATAACCGGCTTCCAACATTAATGAGGTAGCCTCTACAGCATGTAATCGTGGGATTGATGCACTTCCCCAACTTTTACGATAGCTCGCCAAAAAGCGATAATCAAGCGGTTTTAATATATTTCCGCTAATGCCCACATGAAATCCACGCACTTTATTGTCCACAAATGCAGGATAGCCATCCAGATTATAAATGGGCGAGCGCATGAACGGAGAGCCGATAGCCATTCCATAGTTGCTATATGAATTATAATATGCATTATTGTAATAATCGTCCCTTCCGGTAGCTTGCGCTGTCAAAGTCGTTCCGGGATAATCACCCGGTGCCCAATGTATTGGGCCAGATTGATTAGTAAAATCAAGATACTCAATTACTGCGCCATTAACTAATGCAGGGTTTGCACTTTTATATTCTATACCCCATAAACCATCAAAACCATTTTGCTTTCCAATACCGGAGCCATCCTCCCATGGCCATTGAAAATATGCTTTTATCTCATCATCATTTTTTAATCGATAGCGAGCAATCAAGTCCCAGCTTCCCAAATGATTTCCGGCAACAAATCCTTCTTTATCACTCAGTTTCGGGATAAACATCTCAAACATATCTCCAAGATTTGCCGAACGTGTCTCCGTGCGATATACTCGCCCATTTTGATACCATTCGGTTGTCCCACCAAATTGTCCCGCGGCTTGCGCTCCAAATGTTACCGAAAATGGTTTATCGGGATTAGTACGAAAATATGCTCGTTTATAGGTGTACCATTGTCCGGTGGAAATATGGTTGTTGTAATAGTTGTAATGATTCTTAACCCAATCGTTGTCGGTAAATTTACCATATGATATTTCTCCTGAGATTTGTACCCAGCCGTTGGTGAATGGTATATCTTGAAAATCAATAAATCCGGCTCGCAGCTCAGGTATCGGTCGGGCATTGCCACTCTCTATGAGGTCGCCACTTGACAAGTCGCTGTTGAGCAACTTTGATGTGTGCTGCTTCATACCGGCAGTGACAAAAACTCCACGATATTTCACTTCACCATATAGTTGTTGCAGCCAGATGCGGGCGGGGTGTTGATTATTGTTGTCGGTTAAACTCATCGACATGGCGTTGTACTTGCTGTAAGCGATAGAGTTGCTATATCCGGTTAAAAAGTCCACGCCAAAACCATAACTGAAACGACGCCTTGTATCAAGTGGTTTCCATGCCATTCCTCGAAGTAACGCATTATCTCCTTGAGTTAAAATGCCATGATTATTTGATGATATATAATATGGCGCGAGATCTTTTGACCCAAGGCTTCCGATAAATGAGGCATCATAATTTACCGGTATCTCCGCAAAAGATGTTACACCTCCACACAATAACGCCACACACATCAATGCTTTCATTATTGATATATTTCTCATATTTTCCTGAGATTTACAATTACAAGCGATAAAGTTACAAAAAATTATTCAAACTATGGGAAATGCTTTAATATAAAAAATTCTGTAATAACAGTTATCACAACCGCCATTACAGAATTCTTACTCGAATAAATACTATTGACTACTTATGCACAAATGCTCTTTCGAGATCCTGATTGATATTAATTATAAAGTCTCCCATTCGCTCAAATTCATTCACTATATCCATATAGTAAACACTTGTTTGGTAATTTTTACTATTATCTTCTATATCCTCAATCTCCGCATCCCTAAGATTATTTCTCAGTTCGTTTATGCGATCTTCGGCATTATATGCGTTAGATATTTCAACAAGCACCCCTTTATGAGCTGCGACAAGATTGGAAATCATAGCATCGTAGGCATCACGCACCGCATCAGCCATTTCTTCAAGGTTCTTAATTGTCTCCAAGTCAAAAGTTTTCTTATGGATATTTCTTCTTGAAAGAATACGGCTGATTGACTCTCCCGAATCACCAAGAGACTCCAACTCTCCGATTATCTTATACATTGCCTTAATTTTTACAGAAGTTTCTTCACTAATGTCCCCTGCCGACACAGAATTAAGGAATGCCGCTATTTCACATTGTATCCTGTCTGAGATTTCTTCATATTTAACCAATTTAAGCCTGAGTTCCTCAAACTTATCTGAATTATTTTCCCCAATTGCCTCCTTGGCATAACCAAGGCCATTCCTTGAGATTTGAGCAAAATGAATAATTTCATTATATGCCTGCTCGGTTGCGAGTTCCGGAGTTGCAAGTGGACCGGCTGAGATATATTTTAACCTAAACGCCTCATTTTCTTGATTTTTAGGCGTTTTTATTATCCACACAACTGCTTTCTCGATGTATTTAGTAAACCAAATAAGTATAAACGTATTAATTGTATTAAACAACGTATGCAACATTGACAAACCATATAACGCAGCAACCCCATTGGCAGAATTGGGATTACTCACAACAAAATCTTCAGCAGAAGGATTTGGCAAGCCAAATAGCTCTATCACACTCCCGACTAATGCAAGAAATGGTTTAAACAAAATCAATGCCCATATTACCCCAAACACGTTAAATAATGTATGTGACATCGCTGCCCGTTTTGCCTGTGTGTTTCCGACAGCGGCGGCGATATTGGCAGTAATTGTTGTTCCGATATTTTCACCCAAAACCATCGCACATGCCATATCAAATGGAATCCACCCCATACTGAGCATAATGAGCGTAATCGCCATTGTTGCCGATGATGATTGAAGCACTAATGTCAAAACTGTACCAAACGCAAGGAAGACCAATACCGAACCAAATCCATAGCTTGACCATGTTTTCACAAACTCTAAAACCTGTGGAGTTTCATTCAAATCGGGCACCGACTCTTTCATAAATGAAAGCCCAAGGAATAAAAGACAGAACCCCACTATAAGTTCTCCGATATTTTGTCTCTGATTTTTCTTAGAATTGGAGAATAAGAAACCAAACAACATCAACGGAACCGCAAGAATTGAAATATCGGCTTTAAATCCAAGCCATGATACAAGCCATGCAGTTACTGTCGTACCGATATTTGCCCCCATTATAACCCCAATGGCCTGAGCCAAAGATAAAAGACCGGCGTTAACAAAACTCACAACCATAACGGTCGTAGCTGATGAGGATTGAATTATTGACGTAATCCCAAGTCCGGTTAGCATCCCTTTAAAAGGGTTTGATGTCATTGCTGACAGAAAGCCTCGAAGTTTATCTCCCGATGTTTTTTGTAATCCTGAGCTCATTAGATTCATTCCATAAAGGAACATACCTAAGGCTCCTAAAAGTGTAAATATCTGAAAAAAATCCATCTTTAGTCAATTTAGTTTGTAATTAAATTTTCACCATGTATAATTTATCATTAATACAATGTGTTATTTTGATTGCCTACACACAGCAATACTAGCGACATCCTAATAGACAATGAAGATGTCGCCGACAACTTTATATTACAATACGCTAAATGATAAGTTTACCAAAACTGATCAATCGATGAGCAGGCTTGATAAACTGAGTATGACTTATTAGAGATTTTTTTTGTACAAAATGCTTGGCACTTAAATTAATCTGTGTACCACTATTTACAAATTCAAAATTATTTCTATGGACATTCGAAGTCCGTTTTGTTGTACTTTGTACTCTTAAAACATTAGTGGATGATGCTTGACGCGGTAAGAATAAATCTGTGTTAATTTCTGATGTCGAAAAATCAGTATAATATGCAATCTCATCAGATGCTAAACTTTCAACAGAATCCTCAACTGAAACAGATCCCGGCTTGTCTATTCCTCTAATAAACGCAACCGCAATTAGAATGGAAATAAGATATCTCAAAAGTTTTTCCACAAATATATTAATGTTCTATTTGTCTTGCAAATTTAGCAATAATTTATCATTTCACAAAGTCAATTAATAAACATTATATCACAAACTATTTTCATCGTAGTTGTGAGTGCGGAGATAATTGGTTACGCCGTGTGGTTGCCAATCTATTACACGAGAGATTGCATCAGAATTAAATGTGAGTGTTTCTGTCAGTTGAGACAATTGCTGACTTGAGAATGGCATAAATGAAAATTTATCTCCAAACCACGCAAGCATACGCGCTTTTTTAAGTGAGACCACATATATGCGTTTGTTGCCCATGCGATAAGCCAACGCCTCTGCAAGATTGTGTACAGTAGGATTATCTCGATCGGTTATATTAAATGTTCCGCCCACCGGCGCAATTCTCTTTACCGCAGATGCGACATCAACAGCATGAATAATACTGCGACGTGCATCACACCCTTTAATATGACGATAATACCCACGATAGATACCATTTACCATTGCACGCAATGTTCCTTTCATACCGGTACCTATTATCATTGGTGGGCGTAATATGCTCAACGTTACATTATGCGTTACACACCATTCCTTCAAAAACTTCTCTGCCTCAAATTTTGATTTCCCATAATCCGTAATGGGTGCAGGTTTAATTGTTTCGTCATAATTTTCGCCTTGAGTCTTTCCATAAACCTGAACCGATGAGATATACACCAATTGTTGAGGCGGTGCCGTTTCTAATGCGACACAAAGATTACGCGTACCCTCATAATTCACCGACATTGATTTTTCCGGACGTATATCACCCGCAGCATGAACCACCAGATCAAATTGTCGGTCGAATTGCGGAATTCGAGTAGCCAAATCACATTCATAATTATTAAACGGATTCAATCCCAATGTAGTAACATCACAATCAGCAAACTCATGACAAAGGTAACGCCCAAGAAATCCATGTGCGCCTGTTATTAATACCGATTTTAATTTTTGAGGTGTGATAGCTCTCAGTTTTTAGACCTGTTATTTTTCAATATGCAAAGATACCGCTTTAAAAGCGAAAAACAGCTAATTTTAATCGATTTTTCTTTTAACACCTGATATTTTTCACGATTATTGGTTATTAAGCGATGATATAGTTGGGTTGATAATCCGCCTGTTGTCATTGCAACCATATCAATGGGAAGATAGTATCCCTCTACCCCATTTTCAAGCATAAGGCGCACAAACATCTCAAAGTCACCACATATCAGATATTTCTCAGTATATAACCCATATTGTTCAAACATCTCTCTGCGAAGATATAATGACGGATGTGGAGGTGCGATACCTCGGCGCAACATTTCCGGAGTAAAATCAGATGCAGAATAATATCGCACACACTTATCACTTCCGGACTTGACATAATGAATATCTCCATATACCATTCTCACCGCTTCGTCATTCATTGCCATTGCCACCTCGGCAAGCACATTATTTGACGTAAATCGGTCATTACCATGAAGACATCCAACGACATCTCCCGATGCCATTCTTATTCCCTTATTTATCGCATTATAAACACCGGCATCAGGTTCACTAATATACTTTATCTTGTCGGGATACCGCTCTGCATAATCTTTTATGATTGATAATGAACCATCGGTACTTGCGCCATCTATAATGATATGCTCCACATCACCATGAGTTTGCGACAAGACACTCTCAATCGTGTTTTTTATCGTCGCTTCATTATTGCGAGTAGCTGTAATTATAGTTATTTTCATATCATCACATTGCAGACTGTTGTAGATTGTAAGCCACAACCAAAGTTAACACAAGTAAAACTATATATCCAACACACCACCACCGAAACATACGGCTATGCCGGCAACATGCGACAACATAAACCGCCGACGGCACAAGCATCGGTAACATCGGCAACCCATATCGAGAAACGGTTCCGGCAAACAGATAAGCCGGAATTAACCATAACACAACACCACACAATGACATACGGATTAATATGCGTGGAGACTTTCGCCAACCCACAAACAAATAATACAATACCAATCCACCTACCGCATACCATGGATAAGCTACATGAGCATAAGCCAATGTATATCCAAATCCCATATCACGCGCAAAATTCCATGGAAATGGGACAAGATATTGCACTACCGCACTCATAGGCAAGTATAACAATCTTTTCCATATCGGGAAATCAAAATATCCCGCGACTATATCATTATAAGCCCGATGTTGCGCATGGTCATAAAAAAATGAGGTTTTTACTGTTATTCCTTGTATCGCGCCTTGCGGAAGCCCAACCACACTCGGTTCTTCTGTTAATTGGGCGCAAACGACCATTATTGCAACGCCTGTTATAGCCATTATTACACCCGTTGCCACACTTTGTCTATTCCGCCTCATCATTAGAATAACTCCTATCGGTATCATCAATAAATAAGTATGTCGCATAAATGCAAGCAATATACACCCTACTCCAAAACCTATCCATAACAAAACTTTATTGCGCAACGTTTTAGGAGTGGCATATATTCCGGTGAAACTCAATGCGACCAATACCATAGCGAAACACACACCTGCTTCTTTCAACAACAATGTGCCGGAATTTAGATAATAACACACCACAGCTGTCAACGACATTGCGATAGTAGATTGAGACGTTCTATTACCGCAATTCCGCAAGACTTGCCAAGTAATGCCTCCACTCACTATGATACACAACAATATCGCCATCATATTTACCACCAAAGGAGACACAATCGTAATTCCGGTAATACGCCACAACCAAGATATTAATAATCCATATCCATGCTGTTTTAATGGCGAAAATACTCCGACAGGATGCCCCACGCTTGCCAACGCATCATAATAATAACGATGAGCATCCGGATTGTTTAGAACCGGCAGTTCCGTTGTTCCTCCTAATGCAACCGTAAAATAATGCACATTTGCTATCACTCCAACTGATAACAGAGTTGAGGCTACAAGCAATATCCACCTTCCCTTATTTGAATACCAAGGAGTATAGCGATATATAACAGACACACACAACCACACCGCAATCATTGCGCCACAAGTGCTCCACACTTCGGCACCCGGCAACATCCACAACGCAATTAATACAATTATGATATAACACAATTGCGCTATTCTAAATGAGTGTTTGGTATAATTTTTATCTGCCATTTAAAAATCATGAGGGTGTGTCAATACAACATAACACACCCTCACTATAGTAGTTTTTACAATTATGCAAATTTAGACCAATCGGTGTTGCGCATATCTCCTGATGCCGCAAATTCGGTGTGGAATGCGAGCGCGGCATTGAGAGTGTGCGGAGTTTGACCACCTTTACCAAGTTTCAGATAATCCCAAAGCAATTGTTTGTATTCGGGATTTACACAGTTTTCAATTACTGTTTCAGCACGTTGAACAGGATCTTTACCTCTGAGATCGGCGATACCTTGATCGGTGATAAGAACATCCACAGAGTGTTCACTGTGGTCAAGGTGAGATACCATTGGCACGATATTACTAATCAAGCCACCCTTGGTAACTGACGGACAACTAAAAATTGAGAGATAAGCGTTTCGAGTAAAGTCGCCCGAACCACCAATACCATTCATCATCTTGGTTCCAAGCACATGAGTAGAGTTGATATTTCCAAAAATATCTGCCTCAAGTGCTGTATTCATTGTAATAAGACCTAAGCGACGTACAATTTCAGGATTGTTTGAGATCTCTCCTGGGCGAATAAGTATTTTATCATGGAAAAATTCCATATTGCTAAACACTTTATCCATTGCGTCATCAGAGAATGTCAATGAACATGTGCTGGCAAATTTGCATTTTCCTTTTAACATCAAATCCACAACCGAGTCTTGAATAACTTCGGTGTACATTTCAAATTGAGGTATTTCAGCACTTTCACCAAGTCCATGAAGCACTGCGTTTGCAACATTACCTACACCCGACTGCATTGGCAAGAATGTTTTAGGTATGCGACCGGCACGCAACTCACGAAGCAAAAATTCACACACATTTGCCCCGATGCGCATTGTAACTTCGTCAAGATCGGCAAAACCTTTCACTCCATCTTTGGCTGAAGTCTTAACGATACCCACAATTTTTGCAGGGTCAACCAAAAGAATCGGCGAACCAATGCGGTCACTCGCGCTATAAATAGGAATTTCACGACGATATGGAGGATCGGCAGGAAGATACACATCATGAAGACCACGTATAGTTTGTGGTATAGCATCGTTCAACTCCACGATTACTTTCTTTGCCATTTTTGCAATTGTGGGAGAGATTCCCATACCGGTACCCAATATAATCTCACCATTGTCATTAATATCGGCAGCTTCAATAATAGCCACATCAAGATCACCAAAGAAACCATAACGCATTTTTTGAGCGAGTTCCGACAAGTGAAGATCAAAATAGTGAGCATCGTGAGCATTCAAGCGTTTACGCAAGTCGGCACTGCTTTGATAAGGAGTGCGCATATTGATTGCATTTGCTCGAGCAAGCGCACCATCAACGTGATCATTGGTTGATGCACCTGTAAACATATTAATTTTAAACTCACGACCATTTTCGTGTTCTTTAATAGCCCTTTCAGCAAGAGCTTCGGTCACAACTTTGGGTGTACCTGACGCGGTAAAGCCCGAAAAGCCAACGTTGTCACCATTCTTTATATGTTCGGCCGCTTCTTGCGCCGAAATAAATGGGATTGCCATTGATGTGATGTTTTATTTTATTGTTATGTTAAAATTTTGTTTTAAATATCTCACTATCTATCATTGCTCTACGCCATCTTTCCAATTCTTCTGCTTCATTTTGCGCTACAATTTCAGGATTTTCTATTGCTGACGGAATAGTTGCAACATCTTCGACTTCATCTGCAACAATTCGCGCACCCTCTTCTCTAATTATTGAAATAGGTGGTGCCGATCGTTTTGCCGGCGATGGCTTATTTTCAGTTTTATATTTCGGAGAGACAGGTTGAGCCTGTATTATCTCTTCAGGAGTATATACCGGTCTTTCAGACGCAGATTGAGTTTTTCGGCTCTTCACGTCTTTAAGAATCTCCTTAATAATCAGACCTCCGATTATTAAAATACCTATAATTATTTTTGAGGTATCCACTCTTTTAGTAATTTTGCACAAAATTAGGTAATTCTGATTGTAATTACAAAGTTTTTTATCACTTTTAATCGTTAAAACTTAGGTTTATTATAGATAGTTTTTGGTCATTATGTCAAAAAACGCCACAAATCAAGATACTCCGACTCTCGATAAGAAATTATTTATCGAGACCTATGGTTGCCAAATGAATGTTGCCGATAGTGAAGTTGTTGCAGCCATTATGGGTATGGCCGGATATGAAACAGTTGACAACATTGAAGATGCCGACGCAGTATTGCTCAACACCTGCTCAATTCGCGACAATGCCGAGCAAAAAATCATCTCTCGATTGAATTATTTTGCCTCATTACGTCGCAAGCATAAAGCTTCACGCTTGATTGTGGGCGTAATCGGGTGCATGGCTGAGCGCGTCAAAGACACCCTCATCAACGATTATGGCGTTGACCTTGTTGCCGGACCCGACTCTTATCTTGATTTGCCTAATCTTTTTGCATCGGTTGAAAATGGAGAAAAAGCCATAAACGTAGAACTAAGTACGACCGAGACCTACCGAGATGTTATCCCCTCGCGCATCACAGGCAATCGCGTAAGCGGATTTATAAGCATCATGCGCGGATGTAACAATTTCTGCTCTTATTGCATCGTTCCATATACTCGTGGTCGTGAACGCAGTCGAGAGGCACAAAGCATTCTCAACGAACTTGAAGACCTTCGGTCAAAAGGGTTCAAAGAGGTTACTCTATTAGGTCAAAATGTCAACAGCTACAACTTTGTGGCTGAAGATGGTACACACACCGATTTCGCGTCATTACTTTCAATGGTTGCCGAGGCTGCGCCTGATATGCGTGTGCGTTTCACAACCTCCCACCCCAAAGATATGAGCGATGAGATAATTGCCGTTATCGCTAAATATCCCAACATCTGCAATCATATTCACTTGCCGGTTCAATCAGGAAGCAACTCGGTGCTAAAAAGCATGAACCGCAAATACACTCGCGAGTGGTATCTCGACCGCATAGCAGCAATTCGCCGTGCCATACCCGATTGTGGCATCTCTACCGATATGTTCACCGGTTTTTACAACGAAAGCGAAGAAGATTTCCAACTCACCCTTGATCTCATGCGCGAAGTTGGGTTTGACGCATCATTTATGTTCAAATACTCTGAACGTCCCGGCACTCTCGCCTCAAAGCAGATGCCCGACAACGTCCCTGAGGATGTGAAAATCGATCGTCTTAACCGAATGATTGCATTACAAAACGAGTTGTCTCTTGCTTCTAATCGCCGTGACATCGGCAAAACTTTTGACGTACTTGTCGAAGGGGTGTCTAAACGTAGCAAAGAGCAATTTGTTGGACGCAACCAGCAAAACAAGACCCTTGTGTTCCCTCGTGGCAATTATCGAGTAGGAGACATCGTGAAAGTCAAAGTTATTGATGCGTCATCAGCTACACTTATAAGCGAACTCGCATAGTCTTCCCTCAAAAACGTATCTCACCAATGAAAGAGGTTCTTTGGAATAGGAACTATATAGCAGTGTGTGCGGCAAATTTTCTGCTGTTCTTTGCATTTTATCTCCTATTACCCATGTTACCTCTATATCTACGAGACTCATTTGCGACCGACAAGCAAACGATTGGCATAATACTTTCAGGATATACGATTGCTGCTTTATTAATTCGACCATTTGGTGGTTTTATTGTCGATAGTTTTCCTCGCAAACCGGTTTTGCTGATATGCTACTTTGCCTTTTTCATCTTTTTTGCCGGCTATATCCTTGCCGGCACTTTGCTACTGTTTGCGATAATTCGTAGCGCTCATGGAGTAGCGTTTGGAGCAGTCACCGTTGCCAACAGCACTATGGCAATCGACGTACTTCCCTCATCTCGGCGCAACGAGGGGATTGGCTATTATGGTGTAAGCAACAACCTCGCTATGGCTATCGGACCTTCAATTTCCATGTATCTCTATGACCACCACATCAATGCCGATGTTATCTTCACCATCTCTCTTATTGCGGCAGCCATAGGGTTGTTATGCAACGCATCTGTAAAAGCTCCTAAAAAAGATACGATTAAAAACAAGCAACCGATTTCGCTTGACCGCTTTATCCTCACCAACGCTTCTCCGGAGTGCCTCATGGTGATATTTTTCTCATTCGCCTATGGCATTCTCTCAACCTATCTTGCGATTTATGGCAAGGATGAGGTTGGCATTAATGGCGGTAGCGGATTATTCTTTTCTCTACTCGCAATCGGACTTATCTCGGCACGCATTTTCTCAGCCCAATGGGTAAAACGCAACCGCCTGACGCTCAACATTGGCACAGGTATGGTAATCACAATCATAGGCTTTACCATGTTTGCATTTTGGCGCAATGTCACCGGTTTTTATCTATCAGCCCTTGTTCTCGGTGCTGGCTATGGAGCCATGTGCCCATCATTCCAAGCCGTTTTCATCAACATGGCTCACAATAATCGCCGTGGCACTGCCAATTCCACTTATCTCACTTCTTGGGATTTAGGACTTGGCATCGGCGTGCTTATAGGTGGCGCAGTTGCCGAGCGCACAAGCTACCACGATGCATATCTAATGGCAACAGCGGTGTGTATAATAGGCGCAATCGCCTTTTTCTACCACACCGCCAGCCACTTCAACCGCAACAAACTCCGATAAAAACGACAAGGATAACATGTCATCACGACACATTATCCTCATCATTTTATTTCGTATAATACAAGCCTCTTATAGGCTGAATTTCACACCGGCAAAATAGGTACGCGGAGCAGTAGGCCCATAGAAATATCCTGAGTCACGGAAACCTCCCGAATCAAGGTCTTCTTGAAACTCGTTGAAGATATTTTGCACCCCCGCATTAAACTGCACATTCAAGTTATCTCGCAGATTAATTGTATAACTGAATTTCACATTAAAATCAAAGAAATCAGGCGTATGAACCAACTCATCATGAGTAATATATGAGAACGGATAATCAACCGGAATATCCTCCGGAGCCGGTGCATAATGAGGCACATACATCTTACCTGTATAAACTCCCGACAAGGACCAATCAAAGTTCTTGAACGGAGATCCCGACAATGTGAAGTAACCATACAGATTTGGCGTGCGCATCATGTTTTTGGTTGGAGCCACTGAGGGATCCTCACTCCATTGTTCCGCTTCTTTATACAAGCTGCGTTGCCATGTCATGCCAAGTTGCAACGAGATATCTTTTCCATGTGCCATCCTGAAATCCACATTAGCCCCATATACATGCGCTCCACTACCATTGCGACGCTCTTTCAAAGCGTTGCCATATTCATCATGTCCCAAGTCTTCAAGCACAAACACATCGTTGAGCGTGGTGTAAAATCCTTCAACCAACAAGTTGGCTTGCCAAGCGCCAAACGACCCGGTCCAATCAATTGACCCGCTGAAACTATTTGACCGCTCAGGGTCGAGACCATCGGCAAGTTGTATCAAAGTCCCCTCACCTCCTACTGCTGTAATGTGCAAATCCTCGTCATAGGCTTGTGGAGCGCGGAAACCTGTTGACCATGTGGCGCGAGCTTGGAATTTGTCGGTAGGTCGATACATCAAGTTGACTCGCGGACTTAATATAGGGTTATCAATTAAGTTGTGATTATCAAGACGCAATCCGGCAAGCAACGTGAACTTATTCATCTTCCACTCATTTTGCACAAACGCGCCAAAAATTCTCACATCTTGCTTCATATCTCGATTATAACCCACCATTACATCATGCATTGAGTTGCTTTGGTATTCAAGCCCGGCGGTGAAGACTGCCGGTGAGAATATCACTTTATCATAGCTACCGGTATAAGTTCCACCCAACACCCAAGTTATATCATCGGTTTTACCATAGGCATCGGGATTTTGCTGCGCGCCATAATAGCTGTTTCGGTCTATATCTTGCACCGATGCATATATCGACATACGATGTTTCCACTCCATCCAAGCATGGTCGTAGCTCACGCCACCGCTATTGATTATGTGTTTTGTTTGCTCGGTAATTTCGGTTTGAAATGGCTCGAGGTCAAAGTTATCACCTCCACGACGGAATTCATTGGTTGTGTGATATTCAAGATTAATGCGGCTGAAATGTGTTGGGCGATAATACCCGTTAAGACCAAATGAATTCAAATTAAGTTTGCCAACTTCTGAAAATCCATCACCATTGGCATCATAGGGACTGCGATTGCGGAATGTTTCATAAACTGCCAACCCATATACATTGTTTTTAGAAACCAACGATGCATTGGCATTAACTACCTCCTCCCATGCATCGCCATTCATATTTGATATAGTTGAGCCCACGCTAAATGAGTTGTTTATAGGATCTTTGGTGATAATATTGATTGTTCCACCCACTGCGTTTGCGCCAAACAATGCAGAGCCACCACCACGCACAACCTCGATACGGTCAATCATATTTACCGGTATTTGTTCCAAGGCATACACTCCCGACAAGGCACTGACTACCGGACGGCTGTTAATCAACACTTGTGAATATGGACCTTCAAGACCATTGATGCGCACCTGCGGGAAAGCACAGTTTTGGCAGTTGTTTTCGACACGCAAACCTGACTGAAAATTTAATGAACGTGCAAGGTCGGTCGAGTTGGTTCGCTCAAATAATTTTTCATTCAATATGCTTACAACTACCGGAGCTTCACTGCGTTTTACCTCATTGCGGCTCGCCGACACTACGACTTCTCCGATCAACATTCCGTCAACCTCCATGCGCAAATCTATCATTGCTGCACTCTCGGCTGTCACTTCCACAGGTTCTTCTATTGTAATGTAACCTACCGCCTGCGCTCTCACAGTGTATTTTCCGACATCCAAACCCGCAAATTCAAATGCGCCATCGATATTGGCAGATTGCGCCATTCCAGTTTCAACGATTGACACTGTCGCAAAAGGTATTACATCATCAGCCTCCATATCAATTACGCGACCGACTATTACATTCCCATGACTATGGCTATGATGATCATGTTGATGACCATGATTATGCTCCACACCACAATTCTCATGGCTATGTTGCTGCGCATACATAGCCGACACGCTTGCCACCACTGTAGCAAGTGTCAAAATATATTTCTTCATTAATTATTATTGTTTTTACTGAAATTGATAAATCATTATTACACACATATATAGACAAAGGGTTCAATTCAGTGTGTGTTTTCTCAGCAAAAACAAGGAGGTGCACGCAGACTTATTATCTGCTTATCGGTGTATCTGTTTCGGTTTTCATCAGTCAGTATAGTGATTTCATCTATTACCTGACGATAAACCGTTATGGTTTCTTCACTTTCAATTTCTCCGCTTTGGAATGATGACAGATTGTGTATTGCCACATACTCTGCCCCGGAGTGGGTGTGAGATCCGCCACTATATGGGTGAGAGTGGGCAACAATTGAACCACCTACATTGTGAGAGTGGACAAAGAGTGTTATACCTGCTTGATATGACACAAACAAGGCAAACATCAACAATGATATCACTATATGTCGTCGGGTTCTATGCTCCAAAGTCTTATTTTTCGTAAAATTCGCCACAAAGTTACAAAAAAATCATGATTCACGCTCAAAAACTCTTGACAACGCCTCTTGAATGTATTAATTTTGCAACTTAATATAGATAACTACGTTATCATTAACAAAATTTATGGAGAAAAAACATCGTTCCGGAATATCCACTTTTAGCGCACAACTCACCTCAACCATCAGCGTTGCTATGGTATTGCTGATTTTGGGAATTGTCGCCATACTCAGTATCACAGCCCGTTCTATTACTAACGACATCAAGGAAAGCATGGGTATGGTTATCGAGATAAATAACGACGCCTATTCCGATGAGATAAACGCGTTAGAGCAGTCCATCAAAAACGCGCCTTACCTCAGCAGTTACTCATTCAAGTCGGCCGAAGATATTCTAAATGAAGAAAAGGAACATCTTGGAGAGGAAATAATGGACGTTTTAGACGTCAACCCCTATCGCAGCGAGTTTGACATCAAAGTAAAACCCGACTATGCCAACCGCGACAGCCTTGAAAAAATAAAATCTGTTTTTGCCACCAACAAATCGGTTGCCACTATCCACACCAATACCGAGGTTGTTGACTCGGTAAACTCCGGCATTGACAACCTCATAATAGTATTAACCATTGTGGCGGTTGCGCTATTGATAATCTCATTCGTTCTGATTAACAACACCGTGCGACTTACCATCTATTCCCGCCGTTTCATCATCCACACGATGAAACTCGTTGGAGCTACAGCCGGGTTCATTCGCCGTCCGTTTGTCACAAACAGCATCATAAACGGCATTATCGCCTCAATAATAGCAATTCTGCTCATGTCGGGCATCATCTACTACCTCAACTCTATCGGCGTGCAATTCATCTCTTTTATCGGCTACGAATTGATCGCCTGCGTGTTTATCGGGTTGATTATTGTCGGCATTTTAATCTGCGCGATTGCCGCTACATTTGCGACCAACAAATATCTGCGTAGCAGCTACGATGAAATGTTTAAATAAGAAATTCTAATAATAATTATTATAATGAAAAATAATAACAAAACCACTGTTAAATCTCAAACAGCCAACAAATCGGCACAAACCGAGCCGGTTCAAGAACCGACAACTCCATTTCCCTTGGACAAAATAAATTTCATTCTCATGGGCATTGCCGGATTGATGATTATTGTTGGTTTCTTACTCATGCTTGGCGACAGTTCAACACCTGAAAAGTTCAACCCCGATATTTTCAGCACTCGTCGCATCATCGTCGGACCAACTTTAGCTTTCCTCGGCTTTATTTTTATGGGATTTGGCATCATCTATCGTCCACGCAAGAAAAAAGAGGAATAATCGATGGATGTTATTGACGCAATAATTATCGCAATCATCGAGGGACTCACCGAGTTTCTTCCGGTTTCTTCAACCGGTCACATGATTATTACCCAAAACATTCTTGGAGTTGAAAGCACCGACTATGTCAAAGCATTCACTTTCATCATTCAATTTGGGGCTATTCTATCGGTTGTGTGGCTCTATTGGAAACGCTTCTTTCAACTCGGCAAAGTTCCCGAAGGTGTTTCAGGTTGGAAAGCCCTATTGATTAAATACGACTTCTATTGGAAACTCTTCATTGCGTTTCTACCCGCTGCCATCTTTGGATTGCTATTTAGCGATGCCATCGATGCCATGCTTGAGAAAGTCGAGGTTGTGGCAATAACCCTCGTTATCGGTGGGATTTTCATGCTGTTTTGCGATAAAATTTTCAACAAAGGCAGTGAAAACACCAAACTGACCGAGAAACGCGCCTTTATGGTAGGATTGTTCCAATGCATCTCAATGATTCCCGGTGTTTCTCGCTCTATGGCGACAATCGTGGGTGGTATGTCACAAAAACTCACTCGCAAAGCGGCAGCCGAATTTTCTTTCTTCCTTGCCGTTCCCACCATGTTAGGAGCCACCGTCTATAAAGTTTACAAGCTCGTCAAAGTTGGTGGCACACAACTCATCACCGACAACCTTGATACGCTCATTATTGGAAATATCGTTGCATTTATCGTCGCGCTTCTCGCCATAAAATTCTTTATCAACTTTGTCTCTCGACATGGGTTTAAAGCATTTGGGTGGTATCGCATCGTCATCGGAGCGGCAATCCTCATCATGCTTGCTTGCGGAATGAATCTCCAAATAAGTTAAAAACATATCTCATTATACTTTTTACCGACAATGTTCAATCCCTTAGAAGGCGAAATACTATATATTGATAAACCATTGCATTGGTCATCTTTTGACGCTGTCAAGAGAGTCAGGGGTGCGTTATTGCGCCGACTCGGATTGAAAAAAATGAAAGTTGGCCATGCCGGCACTCTCGACCCTCTCGCCACAGGTGTGATGATTGTTTGCACCGGACGCGCCACCAAACGCATTGACGAGTTGCAAGCCCACGTCAAAGAATATGTGGCAACCATAGCTCTTGGTGCGACTACCCCATCTTTCGACCTTGAAACCGAGATTGATGAGACTTTCCCCACCGACCACATCACTTGTGAACTTGTTGAAGAGACTCTGAAAAAATTCACCGGACGCATCGAACAAGTGCCACCGGCTTTCTCGGCTTGCAAAATAGATGGCAAGCGTGCCTACAAAATAGCTCGCAAAGGCAAAGAGGTTAACCTCAAAGCCAAAATTCTTGTTATTGATGAGATTGAATTGCTTGAATACTCTCAACAAAGCATCACTATACGCGTCGTTTGCAGCAAAGGCACCTACATTCGCGCTCTTGCTCGCGACATCGGCGAGGCTCTCAACTCTGGCGGACACTTGACAGCACTCCGACGCACTCGCGTTGGCGACATTTCGGTTAACGATTGTCTATCGGTCGATCAAGCGGTTGAACTCATCAACCGGGTAGAAATCATAATGCCCGACAACATCGACAACTCAAACGAATAATAATAAAAACATTTCACATATACATTAATCATGAAGTTATCTCAATTCAAATTCAAACTACCCGAAGAGCTCATCGCTCAAGAACCAGCCAACATTCGCGACGAGTCTCGACTTATGGTCGTAAACCGCAAATCGGGTGAAATAGAGCACCGTGTGTTCAAAGAAATAATAAACTATTTTGACGAAGGCGACATCTTCATTTTTAATGACACTAAAGTTTTCCCCGCCCGTCTCGACGGCAACAAAGAAAAAACCGGCGCACGCATCGAGGTGTTTTTGCTTCGCGAGCTCAATGTTGAGCACAAACTTTGGGACGTTCTTGTTGAGCCTGCACGCAAAATACGCATCGGCAACAAGCTCTATTTTGACGAAGATGAGTCAATCGTTGCCGAAGTTATCGACAACACTACTTCTCGCGGTCGCACCCTCCGTTTCCTCTACGACGGTAGCCACGAGGAATTTAAAGCCGCACTCTTCCGCCTCGGTATGACTCCGCTACCCGAATACATCAAGCGAGCTCCGGTCGAAGACGACGCCGACCGCTATCAATGTATCTTTGCTCGCAACGAAGGCGCTGTTGTTGCTCCCGCTGCCGGTATGCACTTCAGCCGTGAATTGCTCAAACGCATGGAAATCAAAGGTATCGAGCAAGGATTTCTCACTGTTCACAGCGGACTTGGCAACTTCCGTGAAATCGACGTTGAAGACCTCACCAAACACCGCATGGACTCTGAAGAGATGGAAGTAACCCAAGAACTCGTTGACCGCGTCAACGCGATTAAAGATGCCGAAAAGCGTGTTTGCGCTATCGGCACATCGGTTCTCCGCGGCATCGCGAGCGCAGTGAGCATGGGCGGACACATGAAAACATTCTCAGGGTGGACCAACAAATTCATCTTCCCACCTTATGAGTTCAATGTAACCGACGCTCTCGTTTCCAACTTCCACATGCCCTACTCTACTATGTTGATGATGGTATCGGCATTCGGGGGATACGAACTCATTATGGACGCCTACCAAACCGCTATCAAAGAAGAATACCGCTTTGGTGCCTATGGCGACGCAATGTTGATTATCTAAAAAATCATTACCAATTATACTCTGACAAAATGATTCTAAACGAACGTGATAGCCGCCACGAGCATCTGCTCGCGGCGGCTCGTCAAATAATGACAGCGGCTCGCACTGCCCCAAAAGCCAAAGGTGTTGATATCATAGAAATTGCTCTCATCGAGGGTGACGACCTTATTGTTTTGTCCGACAAGATGGTCGCTATGGTAGAGGAACACGGCATGAAATTTTTCTTACGTGATGCCGAAAACATCCGTCAGGCTGAATGTGTGATTATTATTGGCACTCACCAACTTCCTCATGGACTTAACTGCGCTCATTGTGGCTACTCTACTTGTACTGACAAGCCCAACGGTGTCCCTTGCGCAATAAACTCTATTGATGTGGGCATCGCAATCGGCTCGGCTTGCGCTACTGCCGCCGACTTGCGCCTTGATACTCGCGTATTATTCTCTGCCGGACTTGCGGCTCAACGCCTCAACCTACTCCCCGACTGCACACAAACGTTTGCAATCGCAATTTCTGCATCATCAAAAAATCCTTTCTTCGACCGTAAATCCCCCAACACTTAAAATTTATATCGCTTTACACACGCCCCCGGCTCTACGAGCCACCCCCTCTAACTTAGAGGGGGAATACACGGCTATGTCACATTGTTGAGCAGACAGTGCGGTCGTAGCAAGTGAACTCCTCCCCTAAGTTAGGGGAGGTGCCCGGAGGGCGGTGGAGTGTGTCCTATTTTATCTTTACAAAGATGTTCTTGAGTCTCTTTTATTAATGCTAATACCATTTCAGGGCTTGACCACAACTCTCTATTCTCTAATCGCAGGACTGTTATGCCGTGATTCTCTGATAAATACCGTGTGCGTTGAGCATCTGCTTCGAAACCAACCGCTGTATAATGTGCTGCGCCATCCAATTCTACACATAATCCGGTCTTTGGACAATAGAAATCAAGAACATAATCCCCAATTGAAAATTGCCTACGCCATTGAAATCCGTCTAATTTCCGTGACTTTAATGCTGTCCACAACACAGCCTCGGCTGCGGTACTATTACTACGCAACTGACGCCTGATTTCTTTGCTTGATGACAAATTATGTGTTCGTTTCATACTACCTCCTATTATATTGCTTTACACACGCCCCCGGCTCTATGAGCCACCCCCTCTAACTTAGAGGGGGAATATCTGCTCCGCTTATTTTTCTGTGACCGGGCGCACCGTGAGACCGAAGTCGCGGCCGTAGCTGCACATGTTGTGATTGCCACTAATGAAGTACAAGCCCCATGCGTGGTCGGTATCGCTCTCGTCGAGCGTAGAACTCCAGTAGCTGCCTTCGCTACCCACGCTGAAGGACGACGTACCGCCGCGTAAGCCCGCAGCGGGCAAGAAGATAGAGTTACCATTAGGGCCCGTAACCTTATAACCGCTATGGCCACCCTCTGTAGTCCATGTCCATGTGCATCTGTTTTCGAGTTCCTCCCACTGCGCCTTGGTAGGTAGCTTCCATCCGCCTCCCCATTTCTGACGAGCGACATCATAACGTGTGCCGGCGATATTTGAGCCGATATTATGATAATTGTCCCAATTCCCATCGCAATGAGTGTATGTGCTCCAACGATAATCGCTCTTGGTGGAAGTCTCACCCCAGGCGTAATATCCGCCGTAATCACCGGGAGAAGATGCCCCAACATTGCGGTCTGCCCAATAGACAGAGAGTCCGAGATCAACAGCCTTGTCGGGCAAGCGAGACGACGCGGCTGCCTGCTCGGCTGCTGAAATCGCGCTATCACATTTGGATATCAACGCATTGATTTCATTGCGATGACTCGGATAACTATTAAGCATTGACTGACAAAGCTGTTTACAATCATTGTATTTCTTCTGATTATACATGTTCAATGCCTCGGAATAAGCAACTGAATAGCCATCATCTACACTCGCATCGACCACCTCGACTTCAGGAACTATAGGAACAACCGGAGCCTCGGAAACCAGAACGCTGTCAATTTGTTTAACTGTGTCCGCCGAAGTTGAACTAATGTCATCTGAGCTACCGCCGAAGATGTTGCCATTCTTAAACAACCATGTCAATAACCCCGCTAAAATAAATACCCCTATCAACGACACTACAAGCAACACGCGACTGCGACGGCGTTTTTCTCGCTCTCGCGCCTCTTCTATCGAAATGGTGCCACCGGGATTAGGAGTCAGACTCGGCTGTGGTCCAGGACCGGGCGGAGTAACGCCACCTCCGCCGCCATTGAGGATGGCACGAAAATCTGCAATAGATTGGGGACGGGCGTTAAAGTTGTTCTGAACCGATGCTTTTACCACAGCGACAACCTCCGGCGACGCCTTAAAATCAGGCAGACTGCCGGTAACGGCAATCTCGCTCGGATCGGGTGGCGTAATGCCGGTTATCAATTTATACAAAGTGGCACCAATGGCATAGATGTCGGTGTGACGTCCCATCAAGTCTCGTTTGCCCGACATCTGCTCTATCGGGGCATAGCCCGGCGTACACGCGATGCCGGTAGAGAGCGACAACGACTTGCCATCGACCGTCTCCAACTGCTTGCTCGCGCCAAAGTCGATTACTATCGCCTTATTGTTCTCATTGATCATCACATTGCTCGGCTTGATGTCAAGGTGCAGTATCCCTGCATCATGAACCGCCTCTATCGCCGACAATACCTGCTTGATATATTGCACCGACTTTTTTTCATTGAGTTGACCGTCACGCAACATATCGTCAAGAGACTTACCGCGTACATAGTCCATGACATAATAAGCGGTTCCGTTCTCCTCAAACTCGTCGCTCACTTTTACCACACCTGGATGATTTATCGCGCGCAAGCGTGCTGCCTCTTTGCGGAATTTTTCTTTCTGCTTGCGAAAGAGCGCTCGATTTTCGGCAACCGAAATCGACACTTGGCGGTCGTCACTCTCGCGCTTGCAAATCCCGGAGATAAACAATTCCTTAATCGCCACATGGCTACCCTCGTCAAGATCCTCTGCCTCATAGGTGTTCCCGAAACCTCCCGATGAGAGAAAGCGCAATATCTTATAGCGATTGTTTAATATCAGACCATCTTGCAGATGCCGTTCCTTTTCTGATTCTGACATAGTGATTTTAGTATTAGCAGATTATTCTTTTTTGTAATTAATTCTACAAATATACTCAAATCACACTATATAATAACCTTTTTACCTAATCTTTTACAACACAAACCTATTTTTACTCCTATTTTTCATAATTATCACGCAAAATCGCCCTATCAACACACCTTTGCGCTCTAATTTTGAATTAAATTCTTTATCTTTGTATATCAGAAACAAGATATGGCTGACACGTTCTATACATTAAACGCTCCCGCCGAAGGAATTTACAAAGAGAAAATGAGTAAGTTTCTTGCCTTTGCAGTGCCGGTAACATCGGCAGCCGAGGCCAAAGAGGTCATAGCAAAATACCAAAAGGAGTATTTTGACGCTCGACACGTCTGTTGGGCGTATATGATAGGGTCGGCACGCACCGAGTTTCTCAGTAACGACAATGGCGAGCCGAGTGGCACTGCCGGAAAACCGATTCTTGGGCAAATCAACTCTTTCAATCTCACCAACATCGTGATTATCGTCGTGAGATACTTCGGAGGAATAAAACTCGGCACTTCGGGACTCATCGTCGCCTATCGCGAGGCTGCACGCGAAGCCATCACGGCGGGGGAGATTATCGAGTGTCACGACATGGCTGAAATAACATTTACATTTCCCTATCTGTCGATGAACGATGTGATGAAAGTAGTCAAAGACCCTGAAATAAAAATCATTTCGCAAACATTTGACAACGCCTGCGAAATGACCGTCACCACACGAGCCGACAACCGCGAGCGTGTCGCAACCCGTCTTGAGAACATCGACGGAGTTACTTTTTGACAAATCAAACAAACAATAATAAAACACCCCACTTATCATGAAACGATTTCTAAAATCCCTTGCGCTTCTTCTCACATTTATCACGGCAAGTGCATCTATCCCCAAAGGCACTGTAATCACCGATACCCTTTGGAATTCCGACATATATCCCGGCACAGTGCGCGAATATAAAATCTATATTCCGCAACAATATGACGCATCGCGCCCCGCATGCCTATATCTCGGTCTTGACGGCATCTTATACAATGCTACTGCCGTAATGGATACCCTGATTGCTTCGGGAGAAATCCCGGTAATGATAGGGGTATTTGTTCAACCCGGTGTAATCACCGACAATGACGGCTCGGTCATTCGCTACAATCGCAGCAACGAGTTTGACCGCACCGACGGCAAGTTTGCACACTTTATCGAAAGCGAATTGCTCCCCGCTGTTGAAACCCACAAGACACCCGACGGATTACCTATCTTGATTTCTAAAGATGCCAACGACCGTGCGATTTCAGGCGCAAGCAGTAGCGGTATCGCCTCGTTTAACACTACATTTTGGCGTCCCGACCTCTTCAGTCGCATATATTCTACTTGTGGCACATTTGTCGCCATGCGTGGTGGCAACGAACTTCCGGCTCTCATACGCAAAACCGAGCCACGCCCTATCAGGGTGTTTCTGCACGACGGAAGTCAAGACGCGTGGAATCCATTGTTCGGACATTGGTATGAACAAAATCTATTGACCGCCTCGGCTCTTGAATTTGCCGGTTACGAACTGAAAACGGTTTGGGACGACGGTAACCACAGCATCAAAAACGGTTCTAAAATTTTCCCCGAAGCTATGCGCTACCTCTGGCAAGGTTATCCTGAGAGAGTAAAAACCGGGATATCACAAAACAACATGCTCACCGCTCTGCTCATCCCCGGTGAAAATTGGGTTGAAGCATGCGACACCCTTCCCGCTACCACTTCCGGGATTTCTGCGCTATCTCCCGACGGAAAAGTCTTTACCGAAACCGAGCCCGACTCTGATTGGCTTGTCAGCTACACCGTTGCTGCCGACGGCGCAAAATCCAATGGTCAACAATTTTATTGGATACACAACCCACTACACCGCGATCAGCAAATCATAGGCATGATATATGCTTCTGACGGCAATCTGTTTGTCGCTACCGAAATCGGGATACAAGTGTGTGACCACAACGGACGTGTAAGAGCGATTCTGCCCTACCCTGTAGCCACCTCGGTAGAAGCATTCTCATTTGAGGACAACTGCCTCTATATAACATCTCAGGGCAAGACATATCGCCGTCGCGTCAATGCTACAGCCCACCCGGCTACTGCACCACGCATTCAATATAAATCTCAAGGACAAGGATAAAAACGCAAATATAGAAAACGCTTGTTTAGAGTGTGACCTCTCCACAGAGGGAACACTCTAAATATCGGCGAACCTCTCTAACCGACAAGCCTAAGCCAAACAAGTACATCATCTTTGTAATAGCCGCTTCACTTGTAATGTCATGACCTGAAACAACTCCGGTCGATGCCAATTGGTCGCCCGCCGCATACAATCGGGCATGAACTCCACCATTGACACACTGTGTCACATTCAAGATCACGATGCCTCGCTCAACCGCTTCTCTCACAGCGTCGGTAAACCATTGTGCCGTTGGCGCATTACCCGAACCAAATGTTTTCAAAACAACCCCTTTAATATCGGGTGTTGCCAATTGATGACGCAATATTCCCTCTGTAATGCCGGGATTTAAATCTACAATCATCACATTAGGGTCTAAATTATACTGCACATTCAACGGTCGCTTGGCTTGAACTCGCCACAATGCTTCGTCATTAAAATGAATATCAAGCCCTATTCGCGCCAAAGGAGGATAATTATTGCTCTTAAACGCATTGAAGTTATCGGCACTCATTTTGGTCGCACGATTTCCGCGCCATAGATAGTTCTCAAAAAGTATTGCAACCTCTTGAACAATAGGTTCTCCGGTGCTATCAGTTGCCGCGGCAACTTGCAATGCGGTTATCAGATTTTCTTCACCGTCGGTTCGCACCTCACCTATAGGCAACTGCGACCCGGTGATTATCACCGGTTTGTGAAGATTTTCAAGCATAAACGACAATGCCGAGGCTGTATAAGCCATTGTATCGGTGCCGTGAAGCACCACAAAACCATCGAAACGGTCAAAATTTTCCTCAATATGTCGAGCGATTTCCACCCAATGACGAGGACTCATGTCACTCGAATCGATAGGTGGATTAAACTGTATGTTGTCAATCTCATAATCAAGCATCTTGATTTTAGGCACATTATCAATCAAGTGAGTAAAATCAAATGGTTGCAATGAGTGGGTATCAGGATTTTCAATCATCCCGATAGTTCCACCTGTGTAAATTATCAATATGCGAGGCTTGACGTTTTGAGCTGACATATATCTATTTCTTTGCTAAATTATTTTACTTGTGCGCCTGGGACAACCGGTGCGGTAGGTCCGATTACTACCAATGAGCCATCGGCATTCTCAGCCGAGAGAATCATGCCTTGCGACATAACACCTTTCAACTTGCGAGGTGCAAAGTTGGCAACGAAACAAACTTGCTTCCCGATAAGATCTTCAGGTTGATAGTATTTTGCAATACCCGAAACGATAGTACGTTTTTCCATTCCGTCATCAATCAAGAATTGCAACAGTTTATCGGCTTTAGGCACTTTTTGACATTCAAGCACTGTGCCGACACGAATATCCATTTTCATAAACGTGTCAAACTCTACATCGGGTTGTTGTGGTGCAGGTTGGAAACTTTTCACTTTGTTTTCCTCTTTTGTGCGTTGCAAACGATCGATCTGAGCTTGGATTGTCTCATCTTCAATCTTTTCAAACAACAATTCTGCTACTCCAAGTTGAGTGCCGGCAACAACTATTTCTTGTGAGCCGAGTTGATCCCAACTCATCTTTTCTATACCGAGCATCTTAGCCAACTTAGCCGACATAAATGGCAAGAATGGTTCAAATGCCACTGCGATATTGGCACACAATTGGATTGCGACATTAAGAATTGTTTCAACTCGTGCCATATCGGTTTTTGCCAACTTCCAAGGCTCGGTCTCTTGCAAATACTTATTGCCAAGACGAGCAATGTTCATCGCATCTTTCAACGCTTCACGGAAATGGAATGTGTCGAGATTTGCGCTTAACGACGCTTTTATTTCAGCGAGTTCTTTATATGCGTCAACATCGATTGTTTGCAATTCTCCGGCAACAGGCAATTTACCATCAAAGTATTTATGAGTTAATACAATCGCACGATTGACAAAATTTCCAAGTATAGCCACCAACTCACTATTGTTGCGAGCTTGGAAATCTTTCCATGTGAAATCATTATCCTTTGTTTCAGGAGCGTTTGCAGTCAATACATAGCGCAATACATCTTGCTTGCCGGGCATATCTTTCAAATACTCATGCAACCACACTGCCCAATTGCGTGATGTTGAGATTTTATCACCTTCAAGGTTCAAGAACTCATTGGCAGGCACATTGTCAGGCAACTGATAACCATCGCCGTATGCACTAAGCATCGCAGGGAACACAATGCAATGGAACACGATATTATCTTTGCCGATAAAGTTGATTATACGGCTTTCTTGATCTTTCCAATACTTTTCCCAACTATCGGGAAGTATCTCCTTAGTATTTGAAATATAACCAATAGGAGCATCAAACCACACATAAAGCACTTTGCCATCGGCACCTTCAACAGGAACAGGTACACCCCAATCTAAATCGCGGCTCACCGCACGAGGTTGTAACCCCATGTCTAGCCATGATTTACATTGACCATATACGTTGGTTTTCCACTCTTTGTGGTCTTCAAGTATCCATTGACGCAACTTTGGTTCCCACTTGTCAAGCGGCAGATACCAGTGCTTGGTTTCGCGCAACACAGGAGTATTGCCGGTTATCGCGCTCTTGGGATTAATCAAATCGGTGGCATTAAGTGATGTGCCACACGCCTCACATTGGTCTCCGTATGCACGTTCATTGTGGCAATGAGGACACTCACCGGTCACATAACGATCGGCAAGAAATTGATTAGCTTGCTCATCATAGAGTTGCATTGAGCTTTTCTCTACAAATTCCCCCTTATCATATAAACGGCGGAAAAACTCGCTCGCTGTTTCACGATGCATCTGCGATGTTGTACGAGAATACACGTCAAACTTGATACCAAATTCTTCAAACGCATCTTTTATTATATTGTGATAACGATCCACAATATCTTGAGGGGTTACACCCTCTGCCTTAGCTTTTATTGTGATGGGCACGCCATGTTCATCGCTACCACCGATCATCACCACATCCTCGCCACACAAACGAAGATAACGAGTATAAATATCGGCAGGCACATATACCCCGGCAAGGTGACCAATATGAACCGGACCATTAGCGTATGGCAACGCAGTAGTCACAAGAGTGCGTTTAAATTTCTTTTCCATGTAAGTTATCTGATTTTTAGAAGTCTCAATAAAATTTTTCAGACTACAAATTTACAACATTTAATCCACAATCCATAACACACCACAAAAAAACTATCCCATAACAATTCATAAGATACAGTTTTTAATTATACAACATATTTAACGCACAATGCTTCATTTTTAATTGTGAGCAAAAAGAATAAGCAATCGCGGCAAATCTCACACATCTCTGATGTAATGTGTAAGCTTATCGGGGGATGAGAGACAGTTATGGGTAAACTTGTCGCTTCATCGTTGGTGAGATAACGCGGGATAAGGTCGGTCTAATTTATCAACGTAAAATGTCTCTTCTGTAGTCAGACATCCTCGACGAGTAAA